>JBAZJB010000004.1:0-3276 GCA_041651575.1 Candidatus Nanoarchaeia archaeon | reverse complement strand
AAGGGAATCTATTTTTAAACTCGGCATCGACCTACTCTCGCCCCGAAGGACTACCATCGGCCCTGGATAGCTTAACTTCTGTGTTCGAAATGGGAACAGGTGTTGCCTATCCGGTAGAGACACCGAGAATTATATTTTATCGAAAACAAAAATTAAATAATGCACAACACTTACTTTTGTGAACTAAGTGGTGAATTAGAAATTCGACTGATTAGTACTCTTTAGCTAAATCTATTACTAGACTTACACCGAGAGCCTATCAACCCGGTAATCTTCCGGGAGTCTATTGCCTTGCGGCTACGAAACCTAATTTAAGAGACGGTTTCATGCTTATATGCTTTCAGCATTTATCCGTACCGAACATAGCTACCCAGCAGTGCCCTTGGCAGGACAACTGGTACACCAGAGGTTCGTTCTTCTCGGTCCTCTCGTACTAGAGAAGAGCCTCCGCAAGTTTCGAACATTAACGGTAGATAGGAGACCGACAATTTTGTTACATACACAATTTGTATGGCGCAAATATTTCTATTGCGCTCTGCATGTCACCATGCAGTTCGGACTATATCTTCTCCGATTTAATCGGAGTCTAACGTATAGTCTCTGAGGGTTTTAAAGAATTAAGAATATCTTCTCGTTTAAATCTTCTGTATTTGCCATTCTCATTCATGTGAAAAGCGAGTTTTATTATTTTTCTAATACCCGCGTAATCACTGTGCTGATTTTCGTTCAATAAACGAATTACTTTTTTGAAAATTAGAATATTTTTGTGCTTTTTGGAGCGCAGCGGATATTCCTCAAAAAAAGGAATAATTTTTTTATCCAAATCTTCTCTGCGCCGCACCACATAAACAAATGTGGTGTCTTTTTCATTGCGCGCATGATTTGCTTGGATATATCCGCAATTAAAATATTTTCTAATTTCTTCAAGTATATTTTTCCGAAGATATGACTGGTTAATATGAAATTCCGGAATAATTTTCCAACCGAATTTCATTCTTGGATCTTGAGAGAGTGCTATATGAAATGTGCCCTCTCCTTCAACAAAACCGGTAATATACCACGGATCAATATTCTTCTTCTTTAATCTTCCCTGCTGATAATCTGATAGTCTCATACATTTTCACTTATTATAAATTATATCTAAATTATAATAAGTAGTAGGAGATTGTCAAGTCTTCTAAACTTGACCAGGTTTTCCAGCATATAGTTAGATTTATAGACAGCAACGGTCTAATTTTACTGTCTTACGACGTTCTGAACCCAGCTCGCGTATCTCTTTAATCGGCGAACAGCCGAACCATTGGGACCTTCTTCAGCCCCAGGATGAGATGAGCCGACATCGAGGTGCCGATCCACGCCGTCGCTATGGACGCTCGGGCGAGACTAGCCTGTTATCCCCAGAGTAGCTTTTATCCGTTGAGCTTCGCCGCTCCTATGAGCAAGCGTCGGATCACTAAGTTCGAGTTTCCTCTCGGCGCGACTTGTAGGTCTTGCCGTCAAGCCAGCTTTTGCCTTTACACATTCAGACCGATTTCCATCCGGTCTAAGCTGACCTTATAAACGCCTCCGTTACATTTTAGGAGGCAACCGCCCCAGTTAAACTACCCACCAGACAATGTCTCCCTGGTTTAGAGGGATTAGAACTAAAAAGATACAAGGGCAGTGTCTCATTGGCGGTCGCCTTGCGGCGACCTCCTGCCTACGCTGAACAGGTATATTTCTAATTCAATGCCAAGTTATAGTAAAGCTTCACGGGGTCTTTTCGTCTAACCGTTAATAGAGCGCATCTTCACGCCCATCGCAATTTCGTCGAGTTCTTCGTTGAGACAGTTGTTTGGTCGTTAAGCCATTCATGCAGGTCGGAACTTACCCGACAAGGGACTTCGCTACCTTAGGACGATTATAGTTATCGCCGGCGTTCATCAGGGCTTCAATTCAACGCTACGCGGCTTACGCCGTTTCACATCTCCTTTTAACGCTCTGACACTGGCCAGGCATCAGCCCCTATACCTCACCTTACGGTTTGAGCAGGGACCTATGTTTTTGTTAAACAGTCGCCAAACAAACGTTCGCTGCGCCCTAACAATCTTTTGATATAATCTCAAATTATCAGGGAGTTCTTATCCCTAAGTTACGAACACTTTTTTGCCGAGTTCCTTAACGAAGATTCTCTCGTCCACCTTAGGATATTCTCCTCATCCACCTGTGTCGGTTTACGGTACGGATAATGTTAACTTAACCCTAGGAACTTTTCTTGGCTTCACCTCTTCTCGAATCTCCCCTTGCGAGGATCTTATTCATGACAAGTTTTACATCTTCCGGATTTGCCTGGAAGACCCACTCATCATTTAAACGCATATAGCCAAAATACGATCGAGATTTGACAAAGCGTCATTCCATCAGACGCTAACATTAGGGACGGAATATTAACCGTCTGTCCATTATCATAGCTTTTCAGCCAAAGACTTAGGACCGCCTAACCCTGGGTTGACAATCAGTGCCCAGGAAACCTTGGATTTACGGTGGTTCGGATTCTCACCGAACTTTCTACTACTTATATCAACATTCTCACTTCTCTACACTCCACCAAATCTTACAATTCAGCTTCAGTGCGTAGAGAACGCTCCCCTACCACAAGTACAAAACGAATTTCATACTTGTCCTCATCTTCGGTATTGAGTTTAGCCCCATGAATTTTCGGCGCGAAATAACTTGACTAGTGAGCTGTTACGCTTTCTTTAAAGGATGGCTGCTTCTAAGCCAACCTCCTGGTTGTTTAAGTCATCTCACCACCTTCATTACACTTAACTCAAATTTTGGGACCTTAGATAGAGATCTGGGCTGTTTCCCTTTTGACGCGTGGAGCTTAGCCCCCACTGTCTGACTCTGCTTATTAAGACAATACTAGCATTCGGAGTTTGGTTGGGTCAGGTAGAGTTGCCTCATCCTGATCCATTCAGTGCTCTACCACTAGTTGCCATAAACAGGCTAGCCCTAGAGCTATTTCGGGGAGAACCAGCTATCACTGGGTTCGATTAGTTTTTTGCTCCCACCCACAAGTCATCCCATAGTTTTGCACAGCTAACGGGTTCGGGCCTCCTCTTGATTTTCATCAAGACTCACCCTGCTCATGGGTAGCTCACCCAGCTTCGGGCCTATAACTAGTTGCTAAACGCCCTTTTAAGGCTTGTTTTCACTACGCTTTCTCCCCATTGGGGATTAAACTTGCAACTAATAAATAACTCGCTGATTCATTCTTCAATAGGAACAATGTTA
>JBAZJB010000003.1:0-3673 GCA_041651575.1 Candidatus Nanoarchaeia archaeon | reverse complement strand
GATATCGGATTACGCCTCGGCAGACGAGCTTAAGGCAGAACTACTGGCACTCGCCGCAGGTGACGAGGAGCTACTCGCCCTCATAAACAGCGTCACAGTTACGGCAGGCATGACGGCCGAAGAGTTCTTCAATGCATTGGTGGATATGCTCGGGCTCACCGATGCCCAGGAGGCGTTATTGCTGGTTCTGTTTTCTATAGATGCCGGCAGCGTAGATAGCGCAGAGGAGCTGATGCTGCTTTTGATAAAGGCGGAGTCAGGTGATAATGCCGCCGTCAACGCTTTGATAGGTATGTTATTGACCCTGGACCTGAGCAGCTTTGAAGACGCGGAAGACCTTTTGAATATGCTGCTTCTCCTTATAGGCGGCCCGGCGCTTACGGAACTGAAAGATAAGCTGGTGGCATTGGCCGCAACCATAGATACTTATACAACCGCTGTAGGCCTGCTCAATGCCTTGACCGACACTTCCACTACTCTCGACGGTTTTAAGGCAAATATCATCGATCTGATAAATTCCGGAGTTTTAACGGACAGCGATGTCCTGAATGCGCTGAAGAAAATTGCAAATGGAGAGGGTGCGGCTGCCCTGGTAGATCTCATATTATCAAACGTGCCTGCCGGCGCCACGCGGGATGCGTTAATAAGTGTTATATCCGGAGATAACCTCGATCTATTCAATCTCCTGAGCGCCATCGACATGACGGGTATAACGACAACGGAGCAATTTGTCGATGCCATCATGAGCGTAGATACCGATAGCGACACATATCCCGATCTCATAGAGATATTATTGGGTACCGATCCGACAGATCCCGCGATATTCCCCGCATCGCTGGTATATAGATATGAACTGAAAGACGGCGCGAAGCTTAAGTCGCAGACGTTTTACGTTATCGATAAGAAGGCGGGGCAGATACCGCAGTCTATCGCTGATTATACGCTGACCTATTACCAGGACGGCACGACCATACGCGACACGACGATGTATTATTACGAAAATCCGGACGGGTTGCCGGGCGATGTAAGAGCCGGCTATGTAAGCGCCGATCCCGCCAACTCCGTCAGGGACTCAAGGAAGACGAGATCCTTCACCTACAGAGGCGACTCGAGAAGCTCGGTGCTCGATTATGACGCAGACGGTTTCGGTGACCTGGAGGAAGAAGCCCAGGGCACAGATCCGTATGATGCAACAAGTTATCCCGCAGGGACGCCCAGTGCTGATACGAGTGACGACAACGGGCTGTATACGGACGGCACCGCCATACCGGACGACGGCAGCGGGAATATTGCCGGAGACGGGATAAAGGATGATGCCATAAAGAAATCGGAGACGGTCTTCGCGTTCCGTTCGGAAGCCGGGAATTATACGAATCCGGGAGACGAGGTTGCCGACTATACATATACGTATACTTACGATGGGCAATCCAGGCGCGAGACGACGATATATTTTTATGAAAATGATCTTAAGAGGGCTCAGGATTCCACTGTCGTATCAAGGAAGAAAGTCGTAGTCACCTATCTAGACGACGCCATAGATAGAAATGAATACGAAGCCGGTTTCATAAAGACAGGCGAGGACGGCATAATCAGCGGAGCGCAAAAGAAGACCGAAACATTTTATTGGTTCGATGCTCTTACGGTAGCTGGAGAAGAGATATCGGATTACACTTATAACTACCTGATAGGCACTCCGAACATAAAAGAGACGATCGTGTATAAATACCAGGGTGACATACGGGCAAGCCAGGTGCAGTTCGATACCGAATGCATGGAAAGGAGCATCACCTATATCGGAGAAGCGGTGGTCGACCAGACAAATGACAATATAAAGTCGGAAACGTTCTATTACTCGAAAGCGGGATCTATAAGGGGAGACGAGTTCGCCAATTATACATGCTCCTATAACACGCTCCATCACGTTGTGGATACTACTTATTATAAGTACGGTGCAACGTATCTTGCGGCAGACGATCCGAACACCAAGCCCGACGATGCGATGACGAAGAGCCTGACTTATGGGTATAACGGCGCGCTTAAGACGGAATCGTTCTATATAGGGTATAAGGGAGAAGAGAAGGTCGATTATGCCTACCAGTATTTCCATATTGAAACGCCTGCAGAAGATGTAAAGGTGCAGAGGTTGAATTACACATATTACGACGATGACAGGATAGACAAGATATACACGTATGACATCAAGAACCTGCCCGATCCGGAGCATAACAATTCCCTCCTGATAAGCACAACCACATATAATTATGATGCGGTCTACGATTACGTTATCGAAAATACATTAACGGAAGGGATCCAGTATCTGCGGCAAAACCCGGCCATTATAATAGGAAGATCCACAACGGTAACGAATTATAATGACTACCAGATACAGACAGATTCTCACACCAGCGGGACTTCTTACCAGTATTATGGACTACCCGCGCAGATAATCACAGGGACATACACGACCGATTCTATATATGATGAGTTTGGGACTACCATAAATGTCACGACTAACGGGGAGACCCGTAACGCCGGCGGCGTGTCGGGAGTTTATACGACGACAAGCGATCAGACAACGGAGTCATATAATGCTGGTATCAAACAGATCGATGAATACGGAGTTATACGCGAGTCGACAACGCTGGGCAGCAATCTTAACGGAGAAGCGAATGTCATCGGGAGATATTATTCTGTATCGAGCTTCAATGAATACGGAACGATGAACGGCCAGGAGTCGAAGGGGTATTCGCAGAATGTGATCGGTAGCGACTGGGCGGTGACGAGTATATGGCAGCAGACGGAGGCGACATTCGACGTTTATGGCACGCTTACAGGTTCAGTCGTCGAGTCCTACTCCGGTAAAGGCCATGCGCTTATAGCAGATGTCAAGACGATGGGATTTGCCAAGACAGATTTCTCTGCCGCTACCGGATATTCCAGGACCGAAAACGGATTCGATAGCTATGGTGTCCAGATAGAGGGTGAGACGCGGGGCGAGTCCTATGGGAGCGATGATGTGGTGGTAGGCAAGTCCTATATAAATAATGCGTATAACGACTACGGTGTCGTAACGGGTCAGCTCGCCCAGGGCTTCAGCCAGAACTTTATAGGGAGCGACTGGGCGGTAACGAGCGTCTGGAGCCAGACGGCCTCCACCTTCGATATCTACGGCACGCTTACCTCAAGCGAAGTGAGATCTCTCTCAGGTAAGGGTCATGCACTCGTAGCCGACGCCAAGGTGATGACATTCGATGAGGCCGACTTCGCCACCCTTACCGGAAGGTCCGTCACGGCGAACGCCTATAACGACTACGGTATCCAGACCAAGGGCGAGACCTACGGCGAGTCACTCGGAGAGGACAAGGCGGTGATAGGTAAATCCTACACCGATAACACCTATAATAAGTACGGTATCGTGACAGGTCAGATCGCCCAGGGCTTCAGCCAGAACTTCATAGGTTCGGATTGGGCGGTAACGAGCGTATGGAGCCAGACCTCGTCCACCTTCGACATCTACGGCACACTTACCTCTAGCGAAGTAAGGAGTCTCTCAGGTAAGGGTCATGCACTCGTAGCCGACGCCAAGGTGATGACATTCGATGAGGCGGACTTCGCCACCTTAACAGGTAGATCCGTCACCACAAACGCCTATAACGACTACGGTATCCAGACC
>JBAZJB010000002.1:0-3735 GCA_041651575.1 Candidatus Nanoarchaeia archaeon | reverse complement strand
TGTATTCTTCTATAGAATAGAATGTTTTTGGTATGAAGCTGTCTTGTTCTTCATCTTTAGTTCGAAAAGAATTGTATCGAGTTTTATATCCAAGTTTTTTCATTTCAGGAATAAATCTTTCTTCAACTTCGATATAACTGTGATCTCCATTTTCTCCTTCATGTCTTCCACAACAACATCCTGTCGTAACGATTCCTAAATCCCAAAGATAAAATAATTCTTTTGCTAAACACATATCAAAACATATCCACTCATGTTTGCTTTTCCATTTTGGCTTTACACATACTTGGCAACCATATTCTTGAAGTTTTGATTTTCGACAAGCAAATGTCATTTATTTTATTTTTGATTTTTCTATTTCATGAATTGCAAAGCTTCGACCCATTGCTTCGAATTTTTCATAAAAATAAAGATCGTCTTGAAGTTTAACCGCTTTTTCTTTTATTTTCTTTTTAATCGCATCGGGTGTTTTTGCAGCTTTTAATTTTTCTTTATCGTATATTTTCTTTTTACCCGATTCAAAAGCACTGATCGCATCTTTCTTTTCATCGATTTTTATTTCTAAACCTAAAGCTTCTGCAACTTCATTCACTAATTTATTTGTAAATGTTTGAGGAATGAATGAAGGATCTTTCTTCATTAATGTGCTGAACATATTTATCAAATAATCTTGTGTTTTTCCTTTCAAAGGCATTAATTTGATTTTTGGATAACTGTTTGAATTGAAATTCCAATCGATCAATGGAGCGATTGCCCATTCGTTTAAAGTATCTTCCATCGATTTTTTTACAGAATCAATCATCTGGAGAATAAATTCAGATTGAGTTTCGTATCCTTTTCCATAAGGGTATTTGTAAGTACTGCCAGCTCCCATTTGCATCGCTTGTGTCAATGTTGAAAGAGCGATTTGTGAATCATGATGTTCTATTAACTTCAAAACATCGTATCCCGTAGGTGATCTGTCGATATCTAATTCAAATCCTTGGGGAAGAGTCACTCTTGAATTGGCGCCGATTGAATCGGCGGCTTCTTCAGCCTTCACTACTTCTTCTTCACTGAATGGTTTGTTTAATTTTAATATTTTCAATCCCACTGCATCGATTTCAGCTTTCTTGTGAGCAAGGTAATACAATTTGTGTTTTTTATCGTAATGATAATAAGCTGTCTTTAATAGAGACTCTCCATAGAACGGATGTCTTTCTTTCTGGAAAGTAAATAAAATGCATTTTTCTGCAGGGATGTTCACATCAACAATATTGAAACCAAAGTTTGCAGTCTGATGTGCTCCCAAGAAACCACCGTGCATATCAGATCGAAGATCTAGAGTTTTTGAATCTCTTGGAGCTAGCTTTCTCCAACCTATCTTTCCTTTGTATTTCCCTTCCCCAATTATTTGGGGGACTTTTTCGTAGAGTCTGAACCCTTCAAAGATTGCTCTAGTCATATCTGCAATAACAAAAGGGAGGGGCGTAGACATTCCTCCTTCTTTTTGTGTGTTCATAAACACCGTTTCAATGAAGTCTCTTTCTCCTTTGTCTCCTTTTCCCGGCATTATTTTGATGGGAGAAGCTTGAATAGGCATTGCAACTAAACGAGTAATCGCTCTGACTGTTCCATCATTGTCTTGCATATTGATATAATCACTAACCGTAAGTTTGTCAGGGTTTTCTTCTTCATTGTAAGTACCAATCGTCGAATCTGTTCTAACACCAAGTTCTTCCATCATCGCTCTCAGGGACAATCCTTTCTTTTCATCATAATTTTTATTTACTGTTTTCTTTCCAGCAGTTCTCCCTCTAAATAAACCAGCGAATGATGTTAATATAGACATAGTATAAAAAAGTATGTTAGATTTCTTCTAATAAATTAATCATATCATCTTTTTTAGTGTTTGAAAACCTTTTTGATACTATACCATATATTACTATATGTTCATTTTGGCATTTTTTCATCGTCATGTAGAAACGGTCCATAGAGGGCATAATTGTGATTGTTTTTTTATAAAACATTTTTAATAAAAGTAAATAGTGTTTACAAAGGGTTAAAGATATGTTGTATTATTTCCAGAGAGATTAAATATATTACGATATAAAACATACAATAAGTAAATAGATCGATTTTAATCTGTCTGAAATATAAAATACATATCTCAGTATAGAATAAAATATAGATATGTAAACAGTTGTTTACTATAAAATAAACTATGCTCGTGTAAACGAGTTAACTCATAACATAAACTATGTATTTGTAAATGTATATCTCATTACGATATAATAGTAGATAAAGTAAATAGAGGTTGATAAGATATTAAAACATATTCCCCACAAATGTAAATAGTAAATACGTATAACGCTGATAGACAAAGACAATGATTATCATATCATTGAAATAAACAGCGCACTCATACAGTGTTTAAATACGTATAGTAGCGTTCAGTATATAACGCTATTAGAGAGTGTTTTACTACTCAACTGATAGTTAATACCTTCATTTCTAGAACCGCGCGTTTTGCTCGGATTGAGAACAGGCTGCCTATTTACAAATATGGAAGCATATGGTATATTAAAAATGTAAAGGATAGGTTCTTTCGACCACTCGTAGGGAGTAAGAAAGTAGATTGATAAATAAATAATTGAGTAGATATTCTGGAACTTGATAATGATTAAACATATTATTAAAATAAAAAAAATAATATGGCAGAAGAAAAAGAATCATTACATCAACAGATAATGAACGAAGCATATATTCTCTGGCAGATAAATAAAGATTGGGACACAGAAGAATTCTTTGACCATCTTAACTTTATACAGAGAGTAGCAATCGCACTTGGTAATCTAAACTATCAAGTAGGCAACGGTGGGTTCTCACAATGGAAATGGAATCATTATGCAGAAGCACACTTTAGTTTTCTTTCTCGTTTAATGAATAAGATAGATAAAAAAATCTATCCTCAGTTAAACAAAGCACTAGATATTATGATGCACTTCATCGAAAAATACGGAGTTAAAGAAAGTAAAGCAGATATATGTATATCAGAAGAAAAATATGACGATGAGTTTTATTCATTAAAAAATCTAGAAAAAGAAATGGAAAAATTCATTTCAGAAATCGAAAAGTAGAACAATGTTTAATTCATACATCAAGTTCTAAAACATCTACTCAATAAAAATAATGGAATAATATTCTGGGACTCGAAATAAAAAATAAAATGACAAATTCAAAAAGACGAAAAATAAGAAACGAAAAAATCTTAACAATCATAACAGCAGTAGTTGGAACTATCGCAATATATTTCGGAACATTAGTTCTTTGCGCATAATAAACATAACAGAGTCTCAAAATATTATTCTATTATTAAAACATATTTTACTGATCTGTAAATATTTACAAATATAGAATGATATGGTATAATAGAAATGTAATTAAAAAGCACATTAAAAGTAAATTATCACTGGGACACAAATTCAGCCACTTGACACAATAACGTTGTATATAATACACACTCAAGCAAACACGAATTTCTGTCTCACTGATAGTTTACTGGAACGAAAGTAAATTATTAAATTAAGCGAAGAGCACAGATCCGAAAAGTTCAGAAGGACCAAAGTAGAAATTTGAAAATTGTTGGAGGGATATTCTGGAACAGGAAATAGACAACTGGACATAATTAAATTATAACGCCAGGCTAAAACTAGACTACTGTTTCGGAACATCCCCCTAACATAAATTAAGAGA
>JBAZJB010000001.1:0-766449 GCA_041651575.1 Candidatus Nanoarchaeia archaeon | reverse complement strand
TCCACTTCCACTACAGTCCTTAGCAGTAAATGCTACTTTATTTGACAAAGCTCCATTCCATACCCAAACAACATATTTTTGTCCAGATTCTAAAGCATAACTTGGAGATAATGGTTGTACATTTCCAGCTACATCTCCAGGACCTATTACTTTTATATTAAATTCATTAAGTGTAAAAGTTTCGGTTGCTTTTGATGTATCATCTGTTACTTCTACAGCATAATATGTTGATGTAGAAGGATCTGCATTACTTATTTCTCCTTTAAAAAGATCAATACTATATTTTCCATTACTAGGAGCACTTCCACTACTAAAAGATATAGTTGCTTTTGATTTAGTTCCAACACAAGAAGTTGTAATAGTTGAAGATAAAGTAACTGGAGTTATTGTACTTCCTCCTCCACTAGGAGAAGTTGAAGATGTATTTGCACAACATTTTTTATCTAATTTAGTACAATCAGCAGCACTTCCAAGATTAACATCATAACCTACCACAGCACATTCTTGAGTAGGAGAAGTTACACATTGACTATTTGTGTATCCTGTGTCACTAGCAAGATAAGAGCAAGTATTTGTAGTATACATAGGTATTTTAGTTTTACAAAAAGCCCCATATGATTTTAACTCACATCCATATGCACAAGTTTCTGTATATAATTTTTTATTATAACAAAATTTTAAAGTTTTTCCATCAGAACCACATTCTCCTATTCTGCTAACTACACCATTTACAATATTACTATCTCCGTTAATAGGGGCATTAACACAATCATCTTCAGTAACAGTAAATGCTTCTGCCGAAGTTGTTCCACTTCCACTACAGTCCTTAGCAGTAAATGCTACTTTATTTGACAAAGCTCCATTCCATACCCAAACAACATATTTTTGTCCAGATTCTAAAGCATAACTTGGAGATAATGGTTGTACATTTCCAGCTACATCTCCAGGACCTATTACTTTTATATTAAATTCATTAAGTGTAAAAGTTTCGGTTGCTTTTGATGTATCATCTGTTACTTCTACAGCATAATATGTTGATGTAGAAGGATCTGCATTACTTATTTCTCCTTTAAAAAGATCAATACTATATTTTCCATTACTAGGAGCACTTCCACTACTAAAAGATATAGTTGCTTTTGATTTAGTTCCAACACAAGAAGTTGTAATAGTTGAAGATAAAGTAACTGGAGTTATTGTACTTCCTCCTCCACTAGGAGAAGTTGAAGATGTAACACATTTTCCATCACTACATACTTTACCATAATCAGAACAATCTACAGCACCAATTTGAAAAGTGTATGAATTTGCACAATAATGTTCTCCTAAAAGAGTACCTGTAGTATCTTGCCCAATATCTTTAAGACAATAATCAGAACCTATTGCTTGAGTTGTAGTACTAGAACCAAACGAAGAACTAGTTACTGTAATTTTACTAATGGTACCTTTTACATTATAATTCCAATAACTAGAACTAGAACCATCTGATTTTATGCAAGAATAAGTAACCGCTTCTAAAGTTCTTGTATTATCTGAATTAGTTCCAAATAAATTTGATAAAAAATCATTTATTGAAAAAGCAAATACAATTGGAGTTACTAATATTAATAATAAAGAAAGTACAATCAAACTCTTTTTCATACAAATAAGATTAAAATTTATATATTTAAATCTTTTTATTTTCAAAATAAAGGTTTTATTCTAGTTTCTTTCAAAGCTTCCTTAATTTGTTCCTCTTTCCACCCTTTTATTCTTAGAGAACTTATAATTTGTTCTTTTGGAATACCTTGATTTATTTTAACTTGAATATAGTTTGATAATCTTGCTAAACTTAATTCTCTTTCAATATCAGATTGTGGCCATCCTGCTCTTTCTAATCCCTCTTTTATATTCTTCAAAGGAACTTTTGCATTTAAAGATTTTTGAATATATTCTTTCATTTTTTCAACATTAACAGGCCTTACTTTTATTGTAGGTTCTTGTTTTATTTCTTTTACAAAAGTTTGAGGAGCAACTTCTTTTGGTTGAACTATCGGACTTGATTCTTCAACAACTGCTCTTTTTCTTTGTACATAAGTATAAATTACAATTACTAAAATCATAATGAAAACTATTCCAGAAATTAAACTTACTCCAATAAGTACCTTATTTGATTTATTTTCAAGATTGTTATTAGTACCTAAATTAACATTTGTAGTTGTTCCTGCTAAAACAGTAGAAGTACAAGGAATAGAACAGCAGATTCCTGATCCTGAATGTAATAAAGTAGAACTACTACAAGTTTGATTAATTCCACAAACATAACCATTTTCTAAAGAGCAAGAACAATCTGAATCTCCTCCAACGCAAGATATAGAACATCCATCGTTTATTCCACAAGTAGAAGTAGTACAAGATTCATTAATTGCAGGTCTTCCTGTTAAAGTTCCACAATTTTCCTCATCAACACAAGTTCTTGTTCTAACATTGTTAACACAAGAAGTCCAATTTGTACAATTCCAAGTTTCAGAACAAGATGAAGTAGAATTTGTAACATTTATTAAAAATAAATTACCGACAACGTACAATCCTAAACTATCATTAGCACTAAATCTTATATTATTAGTTCCTACCCAATCTTTTTTTGGAACGAATTTTACTTCTTTATCAGAATCTATAAAAATAGAAACAGAATTATTTCCTGTAAAATTATAAATTAATGTTTGTCCATCTGGATCTGAAAAATAGTCATCCAAATCTAAACTTTCATTGGTATTTTTCCTCCAAGAATCATTATCAAAAGTATCTTTTAATATAGGAGGAGAATTTAACATTTCTATAACACTTGAATTTGCATAAGTTCCTCCAACAGTATCATTAGCACTAATAGTACATATCCAATCTCCAATATGACTTTCGGTTATTTGTACAGAAACATTACAAGATTTTCCACTTACCCAAGAATCCCCAGAACAAGAAATATCTCCTGTTTTAAATTGATTAGAAAAACTTGTTTTATTCCACAAAATATATTTAACATTAATAGTACTACTATCATCTTTAACAATAGAAGAACAATTTACATAACCATTTACTCTAAATTTACTTGAACCAGTTAAGTTAGTAAAAGAAACATCTGTTATTTCTGGAGGATTAGAAACAACTGGAGCAGAAACTGTAAAACTAGATTCACCAAAATTTTTTTGTAATCCGATTGCATCAGATAAATTCAAACTAATAGTATATGTTCCTGCAGTATTAAAATTAATAGAAGTTAAACCAGAAAAAATAGAAATACTAGAATTTAAAATTTGACTTGTTCCACCAGGAGTGTATGTACTTGGATCACCAGTACAACTACTAGTAGGTTTTGCAGCAGAAACAAAAACTGCTAAAGTAACATCATCGGAATAAATTTGTTGGTCTGAAGAATCACTTATATTTAATACCAATATATGATCACAAGAAAAAGACTCTCCTGCATTAAAACTAAGAGAAACATTATTTATATCAGATAAAGAACTTCCGGTATTAATATCTATCATCTCAGGAATTGCTACCACGTTCCCAGTAATAGAAGGTTTCATTAACATAAAAACCAAGAATGAGAATACAAATATTGCAAATATAAAAACACTCAATTCTCTATCTTTTTTAATATGTACCACCTCTTCTTATATTTAATAACAATAAGCTGTATATAAAATTTATTCTTTATGCTCTTTTATGATTTCTGCTTGAAATTTGTATATTTTTACAAATTTGTCCTTCCAAAAGTTTTCTGATAGTCCTGCTTTGTAACATAATGAGTCTAAAAACTGAACTAAATTCATTTTATGCTCAATTGGAACTTGAGGTAATAATAATCCTTTTCTACTCAAATATTCTATAATTAATCCATCTTTTCCAAGTTTAATTTTTTTCAAATATTCTTCTGGATTTTTTACTTTAATCAATTTAGGTTTAGTTAATATTGAAATTTCTATAGAGAACTTTTCTCCTTGTTTTAAAGATTCAAATCGATTATCAGAAAAAGCAGCAAATCTTGCAGCTTCTGCAACACTCTTACCAAGAATATCATGAGGTTCAATAAAACCGATGCACCCTTTTAATTTTCCTTTAGAATATAAAGTAACAAAAACACCTTTTTTCTCTTTGAATGGATTTAATTCTTTTTCATCAACTTTTTTCCCAATAAAATAAGTTTCTATGGATTTTCTAGCTAAAAATAATAATTTCTTAGCTTTTAATTTATTCATGCAAAACTAAAGAATTTCAAATTTATAATCTTTTAGATTCTTTTCTTAATTCATCTACTATTTTCTTAAGTGAAGAAACAGTATTTGTTAATGATTTTTTAGGATCTTTGCTTTCTACTATAAAAACAGGACTGCTAGTCAAAGGATGTTCTACTTTATAACCTGCTATATCTGCATTTTTAGTTAATTCCTTTCTTAAAGCATTACAAAGAGTATGATTTTCTCCCTTGATTTCAAATTTCAATTTTGTTTTGGTTTCTTCTAAAATATTAAGTTCCATTTTTCTTTAAATATAGATAATTTAGTATATAGTTCTTTTTTAAACCTTTCGCTTCTCTTTTATATTTAACAAATCCCCTATTTTAAGAGTTCCATCTTTCAAATTTAGGCTCGGTTTATTAGTTACAGGATTAACATAATATGCCTTAAAAGTATCTATCAATTTTATACTTAACAATCTTTCTAAATTCTTAGCCATTCTAAAAGTAGGAACCATTTTATTAGATTCTAAATTTCTAACGGTAATAATTCTATCATACATTTTATTAGCTAAATCTTCTTCTGTCCAATTTAATTTTAATCTAGCATTTTTAATTCTTGAAGAGAAATCAGGAACGATCATTTCGTTTTCTTCTTGTTTTTGTAATTCCATAACTTTTTCTTCAATTTCTTTTGGTTTTATCTCAACGGCTTTTCCAAGAGCAATACAATTAGCACAAGCTTTAATTAAAACTCCTTCAAAAATAGCTTCTCTTGTTTCACATTCCTTTTTATTACAAACTGCACAATTATTCATTTTTTACAAGAGCAAATACTTCTCCAACGCTTGTAAAACCTTCTTTTTTATCTTTATTGTTTACTATTATTGTTGGTGCTTTTGTTATATTATAATAATTCTTTACTAAATTCAAAGTTGGCTCATCAAATTGTCTATCTATAGAAAATATCTTAATATTAATATCTTGTCTATTTGCTAAATTGTCTAAAACATATCCTTGCTTTACTGAATTATCATCTTCTAAATCATAAAAATATAAAATAATATTTTGTTTATTATCACATTTTTTATTATAATCTATGAAAAGAGAATAAGCTCTTATTTCAAGTAAAAAATATTGTTCTCTTAATGAGTCATATTCTTTTTCTTTTAATAAATTTTTATCATCATATTCCATTAACCTCTGTCCTAAATCATATAAATTTCCAGAACTTGAAGAAAGTCTTTCTTTCATTAAAACACAATCCCCTATATCTAAAGATTCTAAGAATTGTTGTTCAACAAATATGCTGATTATATCTAAATTATTTTGGTTTAAATTATAAGCAACATCACTCGTTCTTAAATCATCCCAAATTTTTGCAGTATAAAATCCTAATAGAAATATAGCTAAAGTAATTACTAGTGCTGTTATAAAAATATCTTTTCTTATCTTTGGCATTTTACCATTTCCTCTTAGCCCCAAAAGCCTCTAAAACAAAGGCATTCATCCACTGTAGGCTCCTTAACATAGGGTATAACAATAAATATATAAGTGTAATGAAATGGAATTTCCACTTCTGATTAAAGTATTTATGGGCATAAATATAGATATAAAAACCAAATATAAAACTTGCAATTACAGGGAACCAAATCCTTATATCTAAACTTAAAATAAAATCTTTTACAGAAGGCCATTCTATTATAAAATCAAACATTCCAAAACCCAAAGTAATTATTTTTATTAAAGTAGTATATACATATCTTAAAAATTGATAAGCAAATAAAATAAATGAAAACAAAACCATTAGCATAGTTGTAACATTTAAAGGTAATTGAAACAACCCAATTAAACCATAATTTTTATTGAAAAACATCTTTTTATATTTCCAATTATTTGTAATAAAACCCCTAAACCATCTAACTCTTTGCTTCCAAAAGGCTTTTAGATTTAAAGGACCATTAGTATAATTAATGCTTCTTGGTTCTATAATTACATTATATTTATTGTATCTCAATTTCAATGCAACTTCTAAATCTTCTGTTAAATTATTTTTATCAAAACCTCCTAATTTTTTAATTAAGTTTGTCCTATAAACAGTCATAACTCCATGTGTCATATGTAATGCTCCAATTCTAGAAATTAATTTTCTAACAAAACTCGATAAAATATATTCTAATCTTTGTATTCTACCTAAATAATTTATATCATTATTTATCAAAACCGAACTAATTATAGCACCAATTTCTGGATCTGAAAAATGATTTATAATTAATTTTAAAGAATTTTTATCTACAAAAGAATCAGAATCAACTCTTGCAAAGAATTCAGTATCAATTTGTTGTAAGGATGCATTCAATGTTCCTGCTGCATTTCCACTATTAATTTTATTTTGAATTAATTTAATATTTTTATGTTTTTTACAATATTCTTTTATAATTAAAGGAGTATTATCTGTAGAAGCATCATCTGCTACAATTATTTTTAATTTATCTTTAGGATAATCTAAATTAAGTATAGAATCTAAGGTTTTTGCTATATTTTTTTCTTCATTATATGCAGGAACAACTACAGTAACTTTAGGAATTTCTTTTAATGGCTGCGGTTCTTTTGGCTCCCCTAAACCAACTATAATTAACCAAAAGATAGATACATATAGTGAAATGAAACACAATATCCATATATATATTTCAAACATTTTAACCCCCTGAATATTAACAAACCAACTTATAAACTAATAAGTTCTTTTCAAAACAGCCTGTATCAAACTTCTTATTGTCTACTTGATATAGTTTTTTAGTCTTATCTGATAAAAAAATGTATTTTATATTATTCTCTTTCATTTTTGAGATTATTCTTTCTTCTGAATTAGAACTAAATAAAATATTTGTGTCAACTAATCTTTTCTCTGGATTTGGAGCTAACAAAAAATTTGTATCAAAAAAGTTTTTCTTTCCGGAAAAATAATTAATTAAATTACCTTCATAAATCGTTCCAATAACCACCTCATTTAAATCTTTAGAATCTTGTTTTATCCATTCTAATGATTCTATTTCCATATTACTAGGAACTTGACTAGCAGTATTTTTTGCCATAGTAAATGAAGGATAAACTGAAAATAATATTAATAAAATTACAAAAGCACTTAAAAGTAATTTATTCCAATGTGCTACTTTTGTTAATTGCAAATATTTAAAAAAGTTATAAATGGTCAATGAAGATAGTATTGAAGCGGATAAGCCAATAAAAACTAAAGCAGTATAAAAATTAATCATTTTTAATGAAAGTAAAATTAAATTTGTTATTAATAAAGAAGATACTAAAAATATTGCTTTCTTTTTATATTTTGTAATTCCTTTATAAATAGTTATAAATCCGAATATTAAAGGAATGTAACCTAAATGATACATTATAGAAAAAATATTTATTTGTTTAAAAGAAGCCACAGATAATGAACTAGGAAGGTTGTTCCATAATACGCTTATTCCATAATTTAATAAAGAATTTTTATAGATTAATAAATTTGTTATAAAGGTTATTATTAAAAAAGATAATATTAAAATTATTTCTTTTTTGTTTAATTCAGAATCTTCTGCATAAGAAAAGATGAAATAAATTATAAAGAAAGAGGATATTAAAATAGAAATTGGACTCAATAATGTTAGTATAAATGAAGATAATAAAAATAAACCAAAATATACTTTTTTATCAATATTTAAAATGCAATAAAGCATAAAAAATACTAAAGGAAAAACAATACAATAAACCGAAATCTTGTTTAAAGTTTCTCTAATTGCTAAAGGCACAAACCCTGCAATGAATGCAGAAATTAATGCAGATCTTTCATCATTGATTATTTGTTTTGATATTAAATAGGCAAGAATTACTAATAAGGACATAAAAAATTGTAAAATTATTTTACTGCCCCAAGGAATAAATGAAATTCCTGCCAAAAAATACGAAAATAAAGGTGAATTATTTACTGGCTTACCTGAATAACTTAATTCATCGTAAGTCATTGGTTTTAAATTTTCTTTAACATAATCTGCTTGTCTCAAATTAAAATAAGAAGTATCATCTGAAAAAGAATTTTCTGGAGAAGATAAAGAAAAGTTCAATCTAAATAAAAATACAAACAAAAATAAAACCAACAAAAGTATTTTATATATTTTATTCATTTTTTAATTTTAGATTATTATCTACTACATCAAAATAATCAAAGAATTTTTGAGTTAATTTTAATAATCTTGTTCTCCCTGATTTTTCTGAAGTAATAAAATTATTTTCTTTTAAGAAATGAATATGATCGTATGCTTTATTTCCCCTTATTTTTATAATTTCTGCTTGTAAAACAGGTTGTTTATATGCAACTACTGCCAAAGTTTCTTGTGTAGGAAAATCTAATTCAGAATCCGATAACAATTTTTCACTTAGATATAAATATTCTTTTTTTAAACAAAGCTTCCATTTTTCTGTTTCATTTACTAATTCTAAAGGTCCTTGTCTTTTAGTATATTCATCTTTTAATTCAAGTAATTTTTGAGCAATTAATCCATGAGAACCTATACCTGTTAACCCAGCTATTTCCTGTACAGATAAAGGTCTTCCTAATATAAATAATACAGATTCTATTTTATTCCTATTTTCCATAGGTTTTTTATTAGAAATAAGTATAAAAAACTAACTATATTACTCTAAACCTTGGTATTCTAAAGTCTGTTTTTCAGTTAAACAAACACCATTAAAACATTTTTCTTCACAATAAACTATCATTGTTTGGAAATTTAAAGAATTGGTAGAATCACAATTATATTCTTTTAATCTATATTCATCTATACAATAATCTGTTCTTTCACGCAAATTACAATCATCTCCTCTTACTGAAACAGTTCCTTTTAAATTAATACTTCCTTGATCATTATCTTCACAAGATTTATCGCAACCAACAAGAACATTACTTGTTGTAGTAAATTGAGTTACTCCAAAAACTAATAAAAGAACTAAAGTTATTAATAATAAAGCCGATAATAAAATTTCTTTGTTGAATTTTTTTGCCATTTTATTCTATGCAGGCTCCGTCTTTACAACCATTATTACAAATAACTAATTTATCATTATATTGGCTATAAGTAAAATCTTGAGATTTGGTACTTTCTGGATCTGAGCCACAGAAATATTCTTTTACTGCAGGATATTTATTTTCTTCATTTGGTCCAACTTGCATATATACACAATAATCTGTTTTTTCTTCAAAAGCATAACGTCCTTTGCTTACTGCGGTCACTGTACCTTTTACAAAAGGATTATATCCTCCATCTGTATCATTACAACTTCTTTTTAAAAGAACATTTCCTGTTGTAAAATTTATAAAACCCAATATAAAAAATGCGCAAACAGAAATGATTAAAACTAAAATAATATAATCTCTAACATCCTCTTTTTTCTTCATTTTCATATTTATTTAAATATCTAATTATTTATAAATATTTCTATATAAATTAAAAAAAATAAAAAATAAAAATTTTAATTTATTGTAGGCATGCTCCGTTTTCGCAGCCATTTGGACAAATCAATGCAGGTTGACCTTCTTCGTCTGTATCCCCATAATACCATCTATTAATACCACAGGAATATTCTTTTAAAGTTCCATCCGCATTACAGTAATCTGTAAGTTCAAAAGAATTTCCACCTACAGATCCTGTTATTGTTCCTTGTATAAATCTACTTCCAACATCTGTATCTGAACAAGAAAATGCGTTAGTTACTTTTCCTGTAGTTAAAATACCAGATGCCAAAAGTACTGCTAAAACGAGCAAAACTACTAATCCGATTATAGTTTTGTCTTTTGTATCCATAATTTAATTAAGAATAAGCTATATTTAAATGTTTCTAAATTAAATTAAAAAAAGAAAAATAAAAAAATTTTAATTTATTGTTTACATGCTCCGTTTTCGCAGCCTTTTCCGCAAGATTTAGTTTCTCTCTTATACCCACCTGCTTGGAATTGATCACAAGTGTATTCAACTAAAATATTTGAATCTTCTACAGAACAAAAATCCGCATAAGGTCCAAAAGCACTTCCTCCAGAATCAGTTCCACTTACAGCTCCTTGCAAATAAATACTATCGCCATCTGTATCTTCACAAGAAACTTTGATAGCTTTTCCTGTAGTTAAAATACCAGATGCCAAAAGTACTGCTAAAACGAGCAAAACTACTAATCCGATTATAGTTTTGTCTTTTGTATCCATAATTTAATATAAAGAAAGGTACTTATAAATATTTCTAATTTATACAAGCACCATCTACACATCTCATACCATAATTAGTACAATTTATTGGAAAAGATCTCCAATTATTTGGTGTTAAAAGATCACATTGAAATTCTTTTAAAATTTCTTTATCTTCTAAAGAACAATAATCTGTTTTTGGTTCAATAGCCGCATTAATATCTGTCTGCCCAGAAATAGTTCCTTTTACATAAATAGAACCTTTATCTGTATCTTCACAATGTGCTACTTTAAGATTATATCCTGTAACCATATCAAAAATTCCTGTTGAAAAAAATAAAAGATATAAAGACAATATTACAAAAACTATTACTAATTTTCTTGTAAAACCTTCAAATAGTTTCATTTTTAAATTAAAATAAAATTATCTCTCGCAAGCTCCGTTCTTGCAACCATATTCACAAATCAAAAATTTAGATGAATATGCAGATTTATCGCAATCTGTATCTGGATCATTATCTAAACAATTTTCAGAAACATCTTTTAAACAATAATATTCTTTTAAAACATCTTTTTTTCCTGGATCATCTTCATAATATACACAATAGTCCCTTTCATTAATTTGTTCTTGTGAAGGGTATATATGGCCTGAAAGGGTTCCTCTTGCATATTTATTATCTCCACTATCTGTATCATAACAATTACCTGCTCTCATAGCTTGACCAGTATTATAATTTACAGTATTATTTAAAACAATTAATACTGCTAAAACAACTAATATCGCAGAACCAATCACCACTTTGTCTCTGTTATCCATGATAAATATTAAATTTAATGAATATTTAAACTTTTTGTTTTTATTTTATAGGATATCTGAGTATAGCTGCTACTCCACCAATGTCTTTTAATTGTACTCCTTCTCTTGATTCAGTAGAAATCATCTTTACTTCTGTTTTATATTTTTCTGCTTCTTCTTCAAGTTCTTCTATCTGTTTATCAGGTAAATTTTCAGATAAGAGTAAAGTATCTACGGCACCTAAAGCTAATGCTTTTTTAGTTTCAACTAATCCATAAGTTGTTTTTTCTTCTTCTCTTGCTAATTTTTCAAAAAACTTTTGCATAATTTCTTTTTCCACAGTTATTTCTTCTTCTGCAAGAACTTCGTGACTTCTTTCTACTAAATCATGCAAACCAGATTCTCCAGTATAAGATAAATCTTTTACCGCAATTATTTTTTTTCTTATTTCAGTTAATAAATAATTTCCATCTACAAATTCTTGCTTAGTTGTTCCTGGTCCTCCAATCAATACTCCTTTTAAGTCTGGCTTGTTAAAAAATTCTTTATTTGCAAATTCTGCAACTCTTTTATAAAATTCGTGAGCTGCCTCATCTCTTAATCTTGAGTATCTTTGCTGTGAGAAACCTCCAGTTTTTACTTTTCCAGGAACACCTGAAGTCATTGTAACTAAATTTTTAATATTTGTTCCTCTTAATAATCCAACATTGGCTTCTCTTTTATCAAGAACTATTAAACCAAATGTTTCTTTAATATTAATCATATCTATTAAAGGTTCTAATAAAAAAGTTTGATCACACCTATATACTCGCATATTAATTGGTTCAGGAGGTTCTATAGACCAAACTTTAATATCGACTTTATTTTCTTTTTCAGAAGCATTACCTGCAAAAACAGCTAATCCATTTATTGGAGTTCTTTTAAATAATCTTAAATGTTGTATCATTCTTTCAATAGAATCTATAACATGCATTCTTGTTGTTTTATCTTTAATATTAGAAGCAGTTCCTTGCTCTTGGAATAAATGATTTAAAATTTTAACTAATTCATAACCTGCAGGAACATAAACAGAAACCAATTCTGTATGTCTTCCCCTAATTCCTTCTAATTCTTTTAAGGTTTTTTTTAGTTTGTATCTTTCTTTGATATTCATAGTAATTAAAATTGAGAATATTATTTAAAGTTAATTGTTTAATAATTATTATAAAAGTTGTACAAAACGAATAAAGTTTTATATTAAATATCATTCAAATAAATAAAAATAAATTAACACTTTTTACTTAAAGAAGAACATCCTACGACTGCACAATATTTATATCCAGTTTGATCACAAGCTGTCCATGAAGGACAAGTTGTTTCTGTATACTGTTGTGGACATGTGCTTGGAGAACATCTTCTCATCAATAAAACATTACATCCTGTTGCAGCACAATATTGACCGCCCGATGAAGAACATAATGACCAAGAAGGACAGTTAGTTAAAGTATACTGGCATTGAGTAATACAAACTCCATCATAACATCCATTTGGACAAGTATAAATATTTCCAAATGCCCAGAAACCATCTTCGCAAATACCTTCCACAATATTTGGACCAGCTAATACATTTGAGCCATCTTCAAGTAAACAAGTATCAGTAAGATTAAAAGGTATCGAAGGACTATTTGCATATCCTTGTACAACTCCTTTTATACTATAATTTATTCCATTATCTGAATCTACACAAGATTTATAATTACAAATTCTTAAATCAGTTATATAACCCCACCCATTGTTTGGATCATCTAAACAATTCCCATACCAATGGAATTGATCTCCTTCTAACATAATTCCTGCATAATATAAACCATTATTTTTACAGAAATTAATTCTATCTAAAATTGTCGGTTCATTATCATTCTGTTCTGGATGATAAATTAATCTATCACAAGATATTACTTTAGAATTGGTTAAAAAACATGCTCCATTTACACATCCATTTGGACATTTGAAAATATCTACACTTAATGCACTATAATTAATGAAATTATCATAAAAACTTCCCCTACAATTAGCTTCTCCTAAATAATCCCCTTCATAAACATTCTTCTGCTCAATTGGATCATTCATACAACCATCTCCAAAGGATTCATTAACTTTATTATAAGGATTATAATGAGTAATATTTCCTTTAGTAAAGTAACCATAATAATTAATTGAGCTATCTGTATCAGTACATAAATTAGAGCTAGGATTTACATAATACTTTTGTAAAGAGGGATCATATTGTTTTACGCATGTTCCATTTCTACAACCATATTCACAAGTAACCAAACTAAAAGACCATTCTCCGCCATTACCACAAAAATATTCTACAATTCTATCTCCTTCATATACATTACTACCGTCCCCATCTAAAGAACTAATACAACTATCTGAAAATGTTCCAACCATAGTATTATTAGAAATAACTCCAAAATTTAAATAATCAATTCCTCCATCGGTATCTGTACATGTTTCATTAGTTACGGACAAACATGCCCCATTTGAACAACCATTTGGACATTTGTAAATTCTAGTTTGTTGTTGATTAAGGGCATCACAAAACATCTCTAGTACACATAAACCATTTCCATGACCAGTTGTATAATCTGTACATCCTTCTGGAGCATCATTATAAATACCAAAATTTGAATCGTAACACATTTCTTCATTATAACCCCAAGTTCCATTTATCAAGAGTCCTCCTTTTGCTTTCACATAAATATTTATTCCATCATCTGAATCTAAACATCCTTGAGGAGTTACGCATCCGTTAGTCGAAATTAAAGAAATTGTTCCATTTGAACATAGATATGAATTAGTATTATCTACACATCTTCCCTCCATATTAACCAACTGGTAAGTTATATTTGAGGAGTAATCATAACCCATACAACTGTAAGTAGTATCTTGACATTGAGGTAATTTATCACAGTAATCAGAAGCCCATTGTGTATTACCTAAAGAAAAAAATTTATTATAACATTCTGATTGACTATTTTTTAAATTAAAACCTTGAACGCAACCTAAAATACCTCCATTATTAACATCTGTAACAACACAACAACTAGGATTAATTTTAGGTAAATTTTTACCAGATAATTGAACAGTACAAGCAGACATAAAAGCCAAAGAAAAAATTAAAACAAATAAAATCAACAAATTACTCTTTTTCATAATGTTAAAATAAAATAGATATATATAAACTTTTCTAAAATTCTATTTTTAATTTATCTCCGAATTTAATATCTTTTGCACTTGTAACAGCTTTCAAATCATCATAAAATTCTTTTATAACTTTTTCATTTTTCTTTTCTATTGTAATAATAACTGGCTCTTTCATAGATTTATTATTTTTTGTTTTGAATTGTCTTACTTCATTAATTATTTCCAAAACCAAATCTCCTTGTTCTTCCAATTTTTTATCATTCTTCTTATCATACTCTGGCCAAGAAGTTAAATGTATGCTTTCTTTTTTCTTTAAAGTTTCTTGATAAATTTCTTCTGTAATAAAAGGAGTTATTGGACTTAACATCTTCAATAAACAAATCAAAGTTTTATGTAAAGTATATTGTGCAGATAATCTAGATTCTTTTCCTCTTTTATCTGGATTATATAATCTATCTTTAACGATTTCTAAATAATTATCACAAAATATATGCCAAAAGAAATTTTCTAACTTTTGTTTTGGTTTTGAATAAGAATAACTTTCAAATTCTTCTGTACATTCTTTAATTAAATTATTTAATTTTATTAATAACCATTCATCAAACTTTTCTAACTTTTTATTTTCTTTTTCTTTGTAATCTTGTAAATGCATTTCAACGAATTTGGAAGCATTCCATAATTTTGTTATTAATTTCTGTCCTGTAACTAAATCTTTTTCTTGATAGTCTAAATCTTCTCCTAATTTAGAACCTGCTGCCCAGAATCTTAAAGCATCTGTTCCATATTTATCTAAAACCTGCCTAGGATCAATAATATTGCCTTTAGATTTAGACATTTTTTCTCCACCCATTGTAACATACCCTGAAATAGTAATATCTTTCCAAGGAATTTCTTTTTCATGTAAAAACGATTTTGTTATTGTATAAAATGCCCAAGTTCTAATTATATCATGAGCTTGTGGTCTTAAAGAAAATGGAATTTTTACTTTATTATTAACTAAAGAAGAAGCTATTTGTGGAGATAAAGAAGATGTTGCCCAAGTATCTAAAACTTTTTCCTCACCTTTTGCATCTTGTTTACATTTAGGACATTTCTTTTTTGTTTGTAAAGGATCTATAGGTAATTCTTTTTCTAAAGGCAAAATAATTTCTTTACATTTTTCACATTCCCAAACTGGAATAGGAATACCAAAATGTCTATCTCTTGAAATAGACCAATCCCATTCTAATCCTTGAACCCAATTTTCATATCTTTTAAACATAAATTCAGGATACCAATTTATTTTCTTACCTTGTTCTATTAATTTTTTCTTTTTATCCAATATTTTTATGAACCATTGTTTTGTAGGCAATAATTCAATTTCAGTTCCACATCTATCATGTACATTAACAATATGACTTATTGGTTTTTGTTCAGTAATTAAATTTGCATTTTTTAAATCTTCAAGAATTTGTTTTCTTGCTTCTCTTATTTTAAGTCCTTTATAATTTCCGAAGTTTAAAGTCCCATCTTGATTGAAAATTATTTTAGGTGAAAGTTTATGTTTTGTAATTGCTTGTGCATCATATTTATCTCCATAAGAACAAACCATCAATACTCCTGTTCCTTTTTCTATAGAAGCTGATTCATCTGCAATTATAGGAACTTCAAAATTAAATAAAGGAACTTTTGCTTTCTTACCAACTAAATTTTTATATCTATCATCAGTAGGATTTACAAATACTGCAACACAGGCAGGTAATAATTCTGGTCTTGTTGTTGCTATCAACAAATCTTTTCCATTTGCTTTAAATTTCAATGTAGAAAATAAACTTTCTAAATGTTTATCTTCCAATTCTGCTTGTGCAACTGTAGTTCTACAATCTACACACCACAAAGTTGGAAATTCTTGAACATAAATATCTCCTTGTTTAAATAAATCAATAAAAGATTTTTGAGAAACTTTTTGAGTAGGTTTATCTATAGTAGAATAATATATATTAAAATCTGCGCTCATTGCAATATCTTTCCAATCTTGTATAAATCCAAAAGTAGTTTCCTTGAGTGTTTTTAAACAAAGTTCTATAAATGTTGCCCTATCCATATTTATACTTTTAACATTATTCATTTTTTCTACAAATCTTTCTGTAGGTAATCCATTATCATCTGTACCAAAAGGGTAAAATACATTTTTTCCAGACATTCTTTGGTATCTTGCTATAAAATCTTGTTGTGAATATGAAAAAGCATGACCTATATGCATTTTTCCAGAAATATATGGAGGAGGGGTATCAATAGAATAAATGGGTTTTTTTGAATTTATATCAAATTTGTAAACCTTATTCTTTTCCCAATATTCCTTCCACTTCTTTTCTGAAGCTTTAAAATCATAATTTTGACTTGGCATATTAATTATCTCCAATTAGAAATATTTAAATATATTGTATTTAATTTTAAACTTACAATGGGGAGGTAGCTCAGCCCGGGAGAGCACTACGCTGAAGCCGTAGATGTCGGGGGTTCAAATCCCCCTCTCCTCACTTATTTTTTTAATTTTGAAGTTATAGAAACCTTTAAATATAATTTTAAACTCTTAATTTATATGAAATCAAAAAAGGGTGCGATTGAACTTTCTATGACTACCATAATAGTTATTATTCTTGGAGTTACTTTGTTAAGTTTAGGATTAATGTTTATAAGAGGAATGTTTGATAAAATAAATGATATTACAAAACAAACTTTTGAAAGTGCAGATGAACAAATAAGAGCGTATATGACAACTGGAACAACAAAAATGTACATTCTTGGTTCAAATACAGTAATGCAACCAAAAA
Source organism: Candidatus Nanoarchaeia archaeon (assembly GCA_041651575.1). Taxonomy (GTDB): domain Archaea; phylum Nanobdellota; class Nanobdellia; order SCGC-AAA011-G17; family JAFCDX01; genus JAQUOT01. The sequence goes on along the minus strand of JBAZJB010000001.1, from coordinate 749,209 downwards.
CTTCTCAAAGAATGTATGTAGGTATTAAAAATATTCTCGGTAGGGACGATGAATTTTATCTAAAAGTTAAATCTGCAGATGGAAAAAGCGATCCAAAATGGATAGAAGTTCCTACAGTATCTCAACCAATAGAAGCAGGAGCTTATGCAACAATTGTAGTTAATGTTAAAGTACCTAAAAATGCAATACCTGGAGAAACATATATGTACTCTTTAGAAACTTATGCAAAAAGTCAATCTAACATGTATTATAGTCAAACTTTAACAGTAACAATAGAATAAATAACTTTTTAAATTAAATTTCTTTCATTTTCTTATGATAAAACTATTCAATACCTTAACAAGAAAAAAAGAGGAATTTAAACCAATTAAAAATAAAAACGTTGGAATATATTCTTGTGGATTAACTGTTTATAATTATGGACATATAGGTAATTTTAGAGCTTTTGTATTTGCAGATTTATTACATAGATATTTAGAATATAAAGGATATAAAATTAAACATATTACTAATGTAACAGATGTTGATGATAAAACCATAAGAGATTCACAAAAAGAAAAATTATCTTTGAAACAATTTACTTCTAAATATGAAAAAGCATTCTTTGAAGACATTAAAACTTTAAATATTAAAGAATCTTTCAAATATCCAAGAGCTACAGAACATATCAAAGAAATGGTTTCTATAATTAAAAAATTATTAAATAAAGGTTATGCTTACAAAACAGATGACGGAATTTATTTTAAAATTTCTAAAGATAAAGAATATGGAAAATTAGCTCATTTAAAGTTTGATGATTTAGAAGCAGGAGCGTCTGAACGTGTTAAAAAAGATGAATATGATAAAGAAAATGTTCAAGATTTTTGTTTATGGAAATTCTATGATAAATTAGATGGAGATGTTTTTTGGGAAACTGAAATTGGTAAAGGAAGACCTGGATGGCATATAGAATGTTCTGCAATGGCTATGAAATATCTTGGAGAAACCTTTGATATTCATACAGGTGGAATTGATTTAATATTTCCTCATCACGAAAATGAAATTGCTCAATCAGAATGTGCAACTAGAAAGAAATTTGTAAATTATTGGTTGCATAATGAATTTATTTTAGTTGATGGTAAAAAAATGTCCAAATCTTTAGGTAATTTTTATACATTAAGAGATGTTCTTGCAAAAGGGTATTCTGGAAGAGAAATAAGATATTCTTTATTAAGCACACATTATAGAATTCCATTTAATTTTACATTTGAAGGACTTGATTCTGCTAGAAACTCGCTAAAAAGACTTAATGAATTTATAAATAGGTTAAATTTTGTAAAATCAGATAAAGATAGTAAAAAAGTTTCTAGCTTGATAAAAAATGTTAAAAAAGAATTTGAAGAATCATTAGATGATGATTTAAATATTGCTAATGCACTTGGTTCTATATTTAGTTTTATTAATGAAGTAAACAAATTAGACCCAAGTAAAAAAGAAGTAAAAGAAATCTTAGAAACATTAAATGAATTTGATCAAGTTCTTGGTTTAAATTTAATTTCTAAAAAAGAAGCTATTCCAAAAGAGATTAAAGAATTAATGGATAAAAGAGAAAAATATAGAAAAGAAAAAGACTGGAAAAAGGCTGATGAAATTAGAAATAAATTAAAAGAAAAGGGTTTTGTTCTTGAAGATACTAAAAAAGGAATTATTTGGAAGAAGGTTTAAATCCTCTTATTAAATCCAAAAATAAAAAATTAAAAGTTATATCATTTCCATTTATTTTTAGTTTTCCTGGTATTGGAGTACTATGTACAATATCTTCTACTTCGTCATAAAGTTTTTTATCTCCCATATGGAAAGCGTATAAAAGTTTAAAAGAAACTTGGTCTATAATAGGATCTAATTTAGAATAATCTATCTTTACTTCACCCAATATTTTTAAATATTTAGATTGGTATTTTTCTATTAAAAAAGACAGATAGGGCCTTGAATTTTTATCATAATAGGGAGTATAAATTTGTTTTATTTTATTTATTTGTATGTGGGTTGTTGCTTCTCTAATTTTAGATTTAGTTTCTTCTATTAATTTAACTACATTATTTTGTTTATAAAAAGAAATTGCCCCTATAAGAGTAGCATCCCCATATTTTTCTTGTTTTAATAAAAGATTAAGATAAGGTTCACAAACATCTATAAAATTTTCTAACTTTAAAATTCTCTCTAAATTTGAATTAGATGTACTATCTTCTTTTCCACTTAAAAGGTCTAAACAAAAATTATTTACTCTATTTATACCTTCATAAAATCTTTTATGTTGATCAAATACGATAGATTGAGGTAAAGAAGTTATTTTTTGAGAATCATTTTCTTTTATTTTTTCTATAGCTTTTTTTTCATTTAAATTATTTAATAAGTATAAATAATGTGAAGACACTTCTAATCCTTTTTTAATTAGCCCCCTTAATCTCTCTAAATTTTCTTCATTTAATTTTTTAAATTGCTCTCCATTTGGCCAAGGAAACATATCCGGAGTTAATTCTTTAAAGGATAAAACTTCAAAAATTTCTTTTGTAGCTAAAGCGTCTGTTAAAGATTGTTCAGATATTTTTTTTAATAATTTAACTGACTTTATATCTTCAGAAACAGCCCCAACATACTTTTCAATTACAGATTCAAAAAATTTATTATCATTTATCATAAAAAAATGTAATAAGTTATCAGCTTCTTCTATAGGTAATTGATCTAAACTATCTCCCTGCATAGAAAAAGTATGTGCCTTCCTATATTCTTCATAAGAATTAATAATTGAAGGATGAACATGTTGAAAATTATAACTTTCAGCCGATTTTTTTCTTATACGTTTAAGTTTTTTTATATTATCCTCAACTTCTGCTTGTTCTATATCAGATACCAAATCCATTTTATAGGTTTCTAATCTTTCTCTTCCAATTTTATCTTCTACAGGATAGGTTGTAAGTCTATCTTCTAAAACCGCTAATTTTTCTCTATTAGTTCCAACCTCAGATAATTGTTTAAGAATATCAATGATAGGGTTCTCTGAAGAATAAAGTATACTGTTACTTTTATTATTATTGTCTTGTTCTGCCATTTTTATCACTATGTAATAGATACTCTATTTAAAAATCTTTCGATATAAAAAATAAAAAGAAAAAAAGTAAATTTATTGTTGCCCTGCTTGGGTTTGTTGCTGATTTTGTTCTTGTATTTCTGTGTCTTCACCAGAATTTTGTTCTTGATTCTCAACCTCAGCAGTCACTTGTTCTCCAACAACAGTTTCATTTGCTATTCTTTTTTGGTTTCTATCTCTTTTCTCTTCTTTATTTAATCTAGAAACTTCTTTAGCGATTCTTTCTTGCTTAACTTCGCTCATGTTGTTATATTTTTCTTCTGCTGCTTTAAGCCTAGTCAAAGTTTTCTCAATACCCGGAGCTGTAACATTTTTAGCTTGCAGTTTTTGCTGAATTATATCAAGAACAGTAATATGCTTTTGCAAATTATATTCTAATCTTTCAGCTTTTGTTACATTTTCTTTAGCAAATTGCTCTTTTAATTCAGAAAGTTCTTGGACAAGTTGAGCATGGAATCCTTCAGCTTTAGCCAAAGATTTCAAATCTCCTTTCTTTGCCATTTCTTTCATTTCTGATAATCTTCTTTGAGCAAATTGTAATTTCTTTTCTGCTTGCTTTTCTTTACCTCTTGTCATCAATAAGCTTAACTTTTCTGCAAATCTTTTCCAACCATAAGCAACTTTTTGATCTGGTGTTGCTCCTACTTCTTCTGTTTCATTTGTAGTAGCATCATCTATTGAATCAGTCAATTCAGTTGTTTCGCTAGGTGTTAGATTTTCAGTTTCTGTTATAGTAGAAGCTTCTGTTACAATTTCATTTGTATCTTCAGCTAAAACTGTGCTTAATGTAATCAAGACTAACAAAAGTGTTACAAAAATACTAAATATCTTTTTCATTTATTGCCTCCATCAAAATTTTTATTAATATTAGATTAATAACCTTATATATAAAGAAACTTTCTTTTCAAAAAATTTAAAGCTTTACGAGACTTCTTAACACTATTTAGAGCTCATTTCAAGCTTCTTTTTATTAAAGAAAATTATATAAAGCTTTAAACTTACAAAAATTTATGAAAAATATCGGTAGGGTTTTTGTTTTATTTAGTCTATTCTTAATTAATTTAATTTCTGTTAATGCAATTACAGCAACGATACAAGGTAGCGTTTATGATTTAACCTTAGACAAAGTTAGTAATGTAATTCTTGAAATTAACACTATTCCTGAACAAAAATATGTTGCAAAAACAGGAGATTACTCTTTTGAAAGTATTCCTATTGGAAATTATGTTATAAAAGCATATACTCAAGATAAATCCATAATAACTACCGAAGATATTACAATAACTCAAGAAGGAACTTATACAATAGACTTATTTTTAATACCTGAATTCGAAGAAAAAGAAACTAAATCTACAAATTATCTTTATTATATAATTCCTTTTGTATTAATCCTAATTTTAATAACAATAATTTATAAGAGATTTAAAAAACCTAGAAAAGTAGAACTAAAAATTGAAGGAGTAAAGGACGATCTTGAAAAAGTAATTGAAATCATTAAAAAAGAAGGTGGAAGAACTACTCAAAAGGATATTAGGGAAAGGATAGGACTATCTGAAGCTAAAGTAAGCTTAATGATAGTAGAATTAGAGGATAAAGGCCTTATAAAAAAGATTAAAAAAGGAAGAGGCAATATCATCATTTTAAACAAATAAAAACCTTTTTAAAGGGGTTATATCTTTCTAAATTAATATGTCAATCTACAATAAAGATACAAATAAGTTAATAGAGAAAACAGCAGAAGAGCTAAAAAATATTCCAGAAATTAAAGCTCCAATCTGGGCTCCTTTTGTTAAAACTTGTGCTGGAAAGCAAAGACCTCCTGCAAAAAAAGATTGGTGGTATCATAGAACAGCTTCATTATTAAGAAAATTATATATCGCTCAAGGTCCAATAGGTGTTTCTAAATTAAGAAAAAAATATGGTCATAGAAAACATAGAGGATTTAAACCAGAAAAAGCATATACTGGTTCTGGAAATGTTATAAGAAAAATATTACAGCAATTAGACAAAGCAGGATTCTCAAAACAAGTTGAAAAAGGAGTTCATAAAGGAAGAATAATTACTCCAAAAGGAAAATCTTTCTTGGATAAATTAGCAAAGTAAAATGGTAAAAAGATTAATACAAAAATTAAGATTAGGAAAAAGATTAGCTCAAACAAAGTGGGCTCCATTCTGGACTATTCCAAAGAAATATGGAAAAGGTCGTAGAGTACATCCTTCAAGACATACTGAAATTAAAAGATCCTGGAGAAGAACTAAATTAAAAGTATAAAATGGCAGACTTAGAAAGAAATTATGTTATACCTCTTAGAAGAGAATGTTTAAAAGTGCCAATTTTTAAAAGAACAAAAAGAGCAATTTCTGAAGTAAGAAAATTCATTATAAGACATATGAAAGTAGAAGAAGTTAAAATCTGTGCTAATCTAAATCATTTTTTATGGGAAAAAGGATGTACAAATCCTCCTTCAAAAATAAAAATTAAAACAAGAAGAGAAGGAACTTATGCTTTGGTAGAATTACAAGATTATGATTTCCCTAAGAAAAAAGAAGAAGCTAAAGAAACTAAAATTGAAAAAGCTCTAAATGATAAAGATGTAGAAGGTAAAAAAGAAGAGAAATTATTAAAGAATGAACCTGCAGGTAAAGAAAATCTTGCTCCTAGTCCTGAGAAAAAAGAAGAATTAAAAACAAAACAAATGGAAGAGAGATTAAAAAAAGAAAAAATTGTTAATAAATCACAAAAAAGAATGATTAAACACGAGAAACAAAGTAAATCATTTAGTAAAACAAGTCATTAATTTTAAAATAGTTATAATAACTTTTATAAACTAATTATATTATTTAATACGATGGTTGATAATACTAAGTTAGAATCTGAACGCAAATTGTATTTTGAATTTAATGCTATACTAGTTAGTTTATGTTTGCCTTTAGTTTTTTTAGGTATTTTTAATTTTTCTTTAGGAATATTATCAATAGGTATTGGAGACTATCAAAAAACAATACTTATAAGCCATATAAACACTATTGAAAATTTTGAGGGGTATAATCTCTCTTGTTCTAATATGAAACTTAGTTGGTTACACTTTGGGAATGAAGCCGATTTATCTATAAATGAAAAAGTAATAAAGATTTATGAAGGATATAATTATAAATTTAATGAAGATACTTATTTTATTATATTAAAAGATTTGGGAAGTGGTTCTGGAGAAATTGAAAAGATTAGAGAAAAGTGCAGTATTATAGTTGTTAAATCAAAAGGCCCTTTATTATGTATCATTTCAAAGATAAATAATTTTATAGGAAATTATTTTTTAATAATGTGTATTATTGGAACAATTTCTCTTTATATATCTTACAAAAAAGGCTTACTAAAAAAAATATTACCTTATCCAAAATAAAATGAATAAATTGCCTTTTGAAGAAATTAAAAGAACTATTCTAATTAAGAAAGAAGCTAAAACTTCTGATAAATATGGAAGTTCTCCTGAAAATAGGACTATTCAAGAATTGTTTGATAAAGGAGTTATTTGTTTAAACAAACCTTCAGGACCAACAAGCCATCAAACAGTAGATTATCTTAAAAGAATTTTAAATACAAAAAAAGCAGGACATGGAGGAACTTTAGATCCAGGAGTTTCTGGAGTTTTACCAATTGCTTTAAATGATGCAACAAGAATATTACAAATTTTATTAAAAGGTGGAAAAGAATATGTTGCATTAATGCACTTGCATAAAGATATTCCTGAAAAAGAAATAAAAGTTTCTGTAGAAAAGACTGTTGGAAAAATAAATCAATTGCCTCCTGTAAGATCTGCAGTAAAAAGGCAATTAAGACAAAGAGAAATTTATTATTTAGAAATTTTAGAAATAAAAGACCAGGATGTTTTATTCAAAGTGGGTTGCGAAGGAGGAACTTATATTAGAAAATTAATTGTTGATTGGGGTAAAATTCTAAAAACAAATGCACATATGGTAGAATTAGTAAGAACAAAAGCAGGACCTTTTAATGAAAATGAATGGTATTCTCTACAAGATATACAAGATGCTTACACAGAATTTAAAGAAAACAAAAATGATTCTTTATTAAAAAAAATAATAAAACCTGTTGAATTTACACTTTCCTTTTTACCAAAAATATGGGTTTTTGATTCTGCAATAGATAGTTTATGTCATGGAGCAAATCTGAATGTTCCAGGAATTTCTAAATTAGAATCAGATATAAAAGAAAACGATTTAATTGCAGTTTTAAGCTTAAAAAATGAATTAATATGCCTTGGAAAGGCTAAAATGACTTCTGAAGACATTTTAAAGAAAAGTAAAGGATTAGTTATAGAAACAAACAAAGTTTTTATGAAAATAGATACTTATAAAAAAGACGATAGTCTTGAATAAAAACATGTTAAATAACATTTTATTTATGAGCAGGGTAAAGATTACTATAGAAGGTTCTGTACAAGGAGTTTTCTTTAGATATTTTATGAAAAACCATGCAACTGCTTTAGGTTTAACAGGATATGTTAGAAACTTAAATAATAAAGTTGAAGCCGTTTTAGAAGGAAATACTGATAAAATAAAACACTTAATAGAGTTGTGTAGAAAGGGACCAATTAGTGCTAAAGTTACTAAAATGGATATTAAAGACGAAATGTATAGAGGAGAATTCAGAAGTTTTAGAATTATATATTAAAAAACTATTTAAACTAAATTAATTTGCTAATTCTATGGGAGAAGACCTAATTCAAATAAAAAAAGACAAAGTAAATGAATTAAGAAAATTAAATATAGATCCTTATCCCCATAAATTTTCAATAGATTCTTATTCAGAAAAAATTATAAAAGAAAATTCTAAATTAAAAGAAGAAGAAAAAACAAATAAAAAAGTAAAAATTGCTGGAAGAATAGTTTCTTTAAGACCTATGGGTAAGGCTGCTTTTGGTAATTTACAAGATTCTACTGGAAGAATACAATTTTATATAAAAGAAGATAATATTGGAGAAAAAGAATATTCTATTTTTAAGAGATTAATTGATATTGGAGATATTATTGGAATAGAAGGAACTATTTTTAGAACTAAAATGGGAGAAATTTCCATTTGGGTAAAAAAATATGAATTATTAACAAAATCTTTAAGAATTTTGCCTGAAAAATGGCACGGATTACAGGATACAGAAATAAGATACAGAAAAAGATATATAGATTTAATAGCAAATCCAAAAGTAAAAGAAACTTTCATAATAAGAAGCAAAATAATAAAATGTATAAGACAATTTTTAGACGAAAAAGGATTTTTAGAGGTAGAAACTCCAATTTTACAAACAGTGTATGGGGGAGCAGCAGCAAAACCATTTACCACTTTTCATAATGAATTAAATTCAGATTTATACTTAAGAATTTCTCCAGAATTACATTTAAAAAGATTATTAGTCGGAGGTTTCGAAAAAGTTTATGAAGTAAGCAAAAATTTTAGAAATGAAAGTATAGATTCTTTTCATAATCCAGAATTTACTTCTATAGAATTATATGAAGCTTATGCAGACTATGAATATCTTATGAAATTAACAGAAGACATGCTATCTAAAATATTAATGCAAACAAATGGAAAACTTGAAATTGATTATCAAGGAACAAAATTAAATTTCAAAGCCCCTTTTAAAAGAATTAAATTTAGAGATTTAATTTTAAAAGAATCCGATATCGACATTGATAAATTTAGAGATTTTGAAACTTTAAGTAATGAAATAAGAAAAAAGAAATTAAAAGAAGTTGATATAACTAAAGTAAAACATTATGGAGCCCTTCTTGATGAGTTATACAAGAGAATATGCAGACCAAAAATTATACAACCTACTTTTTTAATAGATTATCCTGTTGAAATGATCCCTCTTGCAAAAAGAAATCAAAAAGATGAAAGAAAAGTAAATATTTTCCAACTTTTAGTAAACGGAGCAGAAATAACAAAAGCTTATGATGAATTAAATGATCCTGAAGATCAAAGAGAAAGACTTGAAGAACAACAAAAACTTATTAAAAAAGGTGATGAAGAAGCTCAACCTATGGATGAAGATTTTGTAGAAGCATTAGAATATGGTATGCCTCCTGCAGGAGGATTAGGTTTAGGTATTGATAGATTAGTTATGTTAGTTACAAACTCTCCATCAATAAAAGAAGTAATTTTATTTCCACAAATGAAACCAGAAAAAGAATGAACTTACTTAAAAAGGTTTCTTAAGAATTTTAATTGCAAAAGCTTTATAAATACTAAAAATCATTTAAACAGTAAATTAAGCCTTTTAAAGGCAAAAAACATAATAGGGAGGTTAGAAAAGATGTCAGAATTACTTGTTGTTAGAGCAAAATTAAAAGATTACTGTAAAGGCATGAATGTTTCTGGAGAATTAGGAGAAGCATTAAGCAAGAAAGTTGAAAAAGTGTTAGCTGATGCAGTAGAAAGAGCACAAGCTAATAAAAGAAAGACCGTAATGCCTTACGATTTATAAACCAATTATTTATTTTTTATTCTTTTTTTATTTTTATTAGAAGATTTTCTTTAATATCTATATAATTAAAAATATTATTTAAAATTAATTAGTTCTGGTTCGAGAAGTAGTACTTCTACAACTTCTAACTAAACCATTACAGTTAGTTACAGTACAACGTTGTAGATTATTTGTACAAGTTGACCAAGATTGGCAGGTAGTTGTTGTATATGAACATGCAGGTATAGTAGTAACTATATTTATTCCACTTTGCGTAAATGCCCCAGTTGTATCTTTTCCAAGTACTTGATCAACAATGAGTTTAAATTGATTATCATCAACAGGGATTCCAGTAGATTTGTATTTGTCATCTACTTTTTTGTATATATCATCAAATTGGTCCCAACGCAATCCATAATCTCTACATAACAAATAAGCTAATCTGTCTACTATCATATCATTAAGATAAGCTAAAGATGAATCACAAGGAGTTAAGGGTATTATTACCTGACTATTACTAAGTGTCGGGTCTACTTTATAACCTACTGTTCTAAATGATTGAGCTACAACAAATGACTCAGCTACATTAAAATGAACTGTTGTTCTAGTAAAAAATAACACGTGTCCCATTTCGTGTATTGCTAACATTTGATTTCGTAATTTTACGGCATTTTGTACATCAAAAGGATTATAGTTATAATTATTTAAGTATTCTATTCCATGTTCATAATCATACAAACATAATATCCCTTTATTATTTTTAGTGGCACTATATGCCGTCTTTATCTTTAAATCCCCATATTTAATACAAATATCTCCATCTCCATTAGAAAGGTAATATATAGGAGTTAAACTGTTTACTGGAGTTATCCCAGTTAATTTATATAATTCATTAAATCCATTTTCTAATCCTTGGAATTTAGCTAAAAATATTTCATTTGAATAAGGACAAGGTTTTGGACAAACATAATTAAATGAACCGCTTGTTGAAGTTTTGCTATATTCAGAATTACCAGAAATTGATTCAGTAATACACTTTCCACTAATACATTTTTTACCTGCTTGAGAACAATCTATTGGAACTGATTTATATTGAGTACCCTGACAATACCATTCAATTAAAATATTAGTATTATCTCCATATTTACAATAATCCCAACCTGTAGTAGGAGTAAATATTTGTCTTCCATTTTGAGTTGCATCAATTTTATTTTGAACTTCTATGTTATACCCCCCGGGTTTTGTACAAGTAGGATTCAATCTCCCCCAAATAGAGGCCTCTAAAGTTCTTGTATTATCATTACCTGTTAAATTAAATATTGTTAGAATACTAAAACAAACTAAAACTATTAAGAATAAATTTATTGCCCTCTTTTGCATATTAATAATTTAGAAGGTAGATATTTAAATCTTTTTATTAATCAAAAGGTATAAATAGTTCTATAATTTTTATAAATTATGTCTAAACAAAAGGGGAGTAGAGCTGAGCGTGAACTTCTTCATATGTTATTTGATGAATCTTTTCATGTAGTTCGTTCTGCAGGTTCGGGATCTATAGGTTTACCAAATCCAGATTTAATAGCTGGAAGAGATGGAAGAATTCTAGCAATAGAGTGTAAATCTCTTAAAAATACAAGTAAATATTTTAAAGAACAGGAAATAAAAGAATTAAAACAATTTTCTAAGAAATTTGGTGCAGAAGCTTGGTTAGGAATAAGATTTGATAATATTGGTTGGTTTTTTATACATCCTGACAAATTAAACAAAACTAAATCAAATTATTATGCAATTTCCTTAGAAGAATTAAAAGAGAAAGGTTTAAATTTCAAGGATTTAATCAAAAAGTAAGATGGTAGATTTAACACAAAGAGGAATTAAGAATATTATAAGGTATTCTGGATTAAAAGAATTAAATTTACAAGAACAGACTATTCTAAAAAACATTGCTGAAACTGAATATGAAAGGATTCATAGAATGTTGTCTGGTAATGTTATGGATTTGTTATTAAATATCAAAGTTCATGAAAAAGGTGGAAAGAAAAAATATAGTGTTCATACCAAAATTGTTGGAGCTTCTGATGTAATAACCTCTGAAGCATTTGGATGGGATATAAAAACGGTTACAAGAGATTCTATTATGAAATTAGGTAATAATATTAAAAAACAATTCAAAGAAGAAGGAAGAAAGTGGCCAAGAGGCATGAAAGAATTAATAAGAAGATTTTGGAATAAATGAAAGAAACTCTATTCTATAAAAAATTAAAGAATAAAATAGTTCAATGTCAATTATGCCCTAATTTTTGTGTTATAAAAGAAAACAAATTAGGAATATGTCTTGCTAGAAAGAATATTTCTGGAAAATTAATCTCTTTGTCTTATGGTAAACCTGTTGCAATGAATATTGATCCTATTGAGAAAAAACCCTTCTTTCATTTTATGCCTGGAGAAAAAGCTTTTTCTATTGGAACAGCAGGTTGTACTTTCAAATGTTTAAACTGCCAAAACTTTGATATAAGCCAAGCAAGTCCAGAAGACATTCCAACACAATTTGTTTCTCCAGAAGAGATAATTGATAAAGTTAAAAAATCTAGATGTAAAATAATTGCTTATACTTATTCTGAACCAACAACAATGTTTGAATATATGTTAGATATTTGTAAACTAGCAAAGAAAGAAAAAATAAAAAATGTTTTAGTAAGTAATGGATATATTAATGAAAAACCATTAAAAAAATTATGCAAATACATTGATGCAGCAAATATTGACTTAAAATCTATAAATAATGAATTTTATAAGAAAATATGCTCAGGAAAGCTAGAACCAGTGCTAAATACCCTAAAAATATTACATAAAAATAAAGTTTGGATTGAAATTACAAATTTAATTATTCCTAAATTAAATGATTCTTCAAAAAATATTGAAAAATTATGTAAATGGGTTAAAAATCTAGATAAAAACATTCCAATTCACTTTTCAAGATTCTTTCCAATGTATAAATTATTAAATAAACCTACAACTCCAGAAGAAACACTTGAAAACGCTTATGAAATAGCAAAAAAACAAGGATTAAAGTATATTTATATTGGAAACTTAGAAACCAATAAAGAAAATACCTATTGCTCAAAATGTAATTCATTATTAATAGAAAGAAATAGATATCATATCATAAAAAATAATATAAAGGCAAATAAATGTTATAAATGTAATGCAAAAATCTCTGGTATTTGGAATTAGTTTATTTTTAATACTTCTCTCTAATGTAGTTCTTGCTGAATTAAGGATAAATGAAGTTATGTATAATCCAAAAGGTCCTGATAATTACAAGGAATTTGTTGAAATTTACTCTACAGAAACAATTAACTTAACAAATTGGACTATCACAGATGGAGATTCTGAAGATAATTTAAAAAGATTAAATGATATTGATTCAAATTACGCATTAATTGTAGAATCTGATTATATTTTAAACATTCCAGAAAATATTGCCTTATATTCTGCAGGAGCTTCTATAGGAAATGGATTAAGTGAAGATGATAAAGTAACTTTATATGATTCAGAAAAAAAGGAAATTGCTTCTATGCAAATTTTTAAAATAGATGAAGGTTATTCTTTAGAATTTTTTGAAAATAACTATTATAAATCATTAATGATAAACGGAACTCCTGGTTATGAAAATTCTGTAAAAGAAATTCCAAAAGAAGAACCAGAAGAAGATTCAAATATTACTGAAGAAGAAGAGGAAAAAGTAGATACAACTAATTTAGAACAAAAGTCTAAAATAGAAATAACAAAATATCCTGAAAAAATAGGATTTGGAGAAAATATTTCTGTAGAAGTTAATGTTTATCGTGGTTCTATTGCAAAATATGCAATTTATTTTTATGTGGGAAAAGACAATAAAACACTAATAACTAATAAAATTTCTGAGCATGCACGTACAAAATATATGAATTATACCTTTAATTTTACAACACAAATAAAATCTAATTGTAAAAACAAATATGAACCAGGAAAATACTATATTTTTGTAGAAGGACTTGAATTAAAAGAAAATAAAGAGATAGAAATTGAAAACTCTGAAAAATGTAATATAGTTACAAATATGGTTAATAACACCTTAAAACAGGATTTAACAGCTAAACAAGAAACAGAAGAATATACTCAAACCCAAACAGAAAGTAATATAAATAGTAATCCAGAGAAAATTACTGGAAGTATAATATATGAATCTTCTGACTTTAAAGCCGGAAAATTAGCAGTATATTTCCTATGTTTGGTATTAATATTATTAGTAATATTTTTGCTTGCGAGAAAAAATGAAAACAAAAATCAAAGCAATAATTGAAATAGCAGGTTTCCCAGAGGAACACATAAAAAAAGTAATGAATGAAGTAATGGGAAACTTAGAAAAAGAAAAAGGAATAAAAGTTATAACAAAAGACGTAGCAGAAGTAAAAAAAGTTCAAGAAACACTATGGAGTACTTTTGCTGATCTTGAATTACAATTAAATGATATGGAAGTATTAACAAATTTCTGCTTTAATTATATGCCTTCATCTGTAGAAATTATAGAACCATTAAAACTTGATGGAGAAGTAAAACCAATAGAAAATATGATTAATGATTTATTAGCAAGATTACATAATTTTACTATGTTCTTAAAGAATTTACAAGCAGAAAATATTATGCTTAAAAAACAATTAGAAGAAAAGAAATAAAGATTTTTTCTGTTTTTTTGCCTTTCTTGCTTTATAATAAATTATAAAAGATATTACTACAACAAAAAATATTCCTAAAAGAGCTAAAGTTCTTCCTGTTTGTGGTTGTGGTTCAATATAAGTTGTTTCTGGTTCTTCTGTAAAAAGACTTTCATTTTGTTTAGGTGTTGTTTCATTTACAATTCCTTCTGGTTGTTTATAAAAATAAATATAAACAGGTATCTCTAATTTTTTAGTTTCATATTCTAATATTATCGCTCCTTCATAATTCCTATATAAAGATTTATCTTCATTTATCCAAACATATTGCTTTTCAATTTCTCCAGGAGAAACAACATCAAAATTAGAAATATTTAATTTTACTATGCCTTGTAAATTTCCTGTTACATAAAATCTAACATTTGTAATATTTCTCGTAAATATATTCTTAAATCTTAATTCTCCTTTTTTTGTTTCTTCTTTAGTCAAACTAAAATTTATTTTACTTATTGGATCTATAAATTGTATTGCGTTTTCTGGAGTTTTTTCTTGAGTAATATTTTCAGGGAGATTTATTATTATAGGCTTATTTTCTATAATAGTTATATTTGTTTTATTTGTAATAGTTTTATTAATAGGCGTTATATATTTTTTTGTGGTTATTATTGGAATATTATACTCTTTATTATTATATTTTACATTTAATATTTTAGTCCCTGCTTCTAAAAAAGAAACCATTACCGATTTAGATAAACTCGGGTTTAAGATAAAATTGTTATAATTTAAAGTTCCATTTCCTTCAGTAAATTTAAGGGAGATATTAGTAGAATTTTCTCCATTGTTTTTTATATTTAAGTAAAATTTATTTGAACTATCTAAATTTAAGATTACTGCTGCAGGTTCAATAGAAATCACTGGTTCTTCCCTTGATTTTAAGCTAAAACTTATTGATTCTGTAGATGATTTTAAAAGTCCGTTTTCTAAATAAGTATATTCTTTTAATTTAAATGTATAAGATATGGCATTAAATGTATTTGGAATCTTAAAATAAACATAATACAAATTTGGAGTAAATTTTACTAAATAAAAAGGAGTTGCAATTTTTCTATTTTCCTGATCATATAAGCTTAAATCAGAAACACTTATAGTTGAAGAAGGTGCATTTTCAAATTGTAATTTAATTAAAACTGTTTCAGAGATAGAATAAGAATTTCTTTCTATATTGATAGCAGAATTTACTAAAGGTAATATTAATACAAATAATACCAGAATAATAAATTTTTTCATTATTACTTGCCCAATAATTTTTTTGCTTCTGCCAAAGATTTTTCTAATTCATCATCTACTTTCTTTTCTCTAGCAGATTTTTTAGGTACGTTTTGTGTAGGGAAAGCAGGTAATTGCCTTGTAGGCATTTGTCTTGGCCTTATTAACTCTGCACTAGGTCTTGGCCTTGTTGTTAAATATTCTTCAAAACTTGGTTTTTTTGATTTTTTTCCAAATTTAGAACCTAAATCTTCTTTAAAATCTTTGAAAGTTTTTCCTTTTTTTACATAATTTAAATAATAATAAACTAAAATCAATAATAAAATTACAGCAACAATTATAATAATTATCCAAGGCAACATACTACCTTCTTCAGTTTCTTCTTCTATACTAGTACAAGTACAACCACCAACACATTCATAACCCTCATCACAATCATCATCTATTGTACAATCACATTCATCAGTATCTTCATATACAGGTTCACAAATACAAGCAGAACTACACTCATAACCTATATCACAATGACTATTTATTTCACATTCGTTTCCAGCATTTAAAGAACATTGTCCTGATGTTGGTTCTATAATTGTGGTTGTTCCACAAGTACAAGTTCTATAATCGCAAGATTGTCCACTTGGACAAGCAATATTAGGACTACATTCTACCGATGAACCAATACATAAACAAGAATTATCATTTGTACAATCATTATCATTGCAATCAACAAAAGTATCATTATCATCATCTAAACCATCATTACAAATAAGTTCTATTGCAACAGTAACATTTTCTGCACCTATTTCTCCATTATCAATTTCTCCATCTTCAACACCAATAGAATTATCTTTAAATCCACCTGATAAGGCAATCAATGCAGAAGCAGTATCTAAAACTTTATCATTCCAATTATGTTTTTTCTCATTATATTTCAAAGTCAACCATCTTGTAGCATTAAGATAAGAATCTGCATCATCAGTAGATTGTATCATTGATATTGCTCCAATTGAAGTAACATATACATCATCTAACCAAGAACCAGAAGATTTTTGATGTTCTTTTAACCAACTAGAATAATATTTGCTATCAGGCCTTACCAAATATAATAAAGATCTATGTAAAGCATTTGCATTTTTATTTTCTTCTAGATAAGGTAATGTATGGATTTCTTCTCCAGCAATTGATTTTAAAGCCCAAGTAGCATATAAAGTACTTTCATAATCACAAGTTCCAACACCAGAACCTGTTGCAAAGCAAGCATTTTCTATTGTTAAAGTAGTTTTTTGTGTTTGCTCATCATGTAATAAATAATCTTCTGTAAATCCTTGTCTAGCAATACGATATATTACAGTAACATGCATTGCTTGATCTCCAACATTTACACAATCTATATCATATTTTTTGAATTTTTTATTTCCAATAGGACCACATAAAGTATCTGCATTTATCCAAGGTTTTGTTGGACCAACATCTACAGATTTTGGAGTTGTAGAACCTTCACAAGTAATTTGACAAGTTCCATCAACAGTCGGATTAAATTGAATATACCAACTTCCAGCTGTTGCACCAGAAGCTATTTCCATATTTTTAAGCCAAGTTACAGTTTTATTTATATCTTGACCAGTTTTACCTAGTACTAACAAAGCTAAAGCAGTATCTTTAACTTTACAAGAAGTTTTTGGGAAACACCCTCTTTCCGAACTTTTATTCAATAATTTTAAAAGACCTTCTTTAACATCAGAATTATATTCACCAAGATTATTTATAGCCAATAATGAAAAAGTTAACTCAGGTATAGGTTTATTCCAAGAAGCATTTCTCATAGAATTTAATAACCATGTGTTTGCCGTAGTATAATCTGCAGCAGTTTCTACAGCAGTATCAGTTTCAGCTGCATCCTCTGCTAAACACATAAAACTAGATATAATTAATAAACAAGCCATTAAACACGTTAATCTTGGTAAACTCATCAAAGCACCTCTGAAATAGTTTAATAGTAATATATTTAAAAAACTTTCTATTAGCATTTATATGATTTTAAAAGAAATAAAGGCATTAAAAGTCAAAAACGTTGAATATTTAGCTCAAGGAAAGAGATCTATAATATATACTGGAATTTTTAGAAATAAAAAAATTGCAATTAAAACTGAAAAACCAGGAATAAGCGCTAAAGATAGAATTTTAAATGAAGCAAAATTTCTTAAAATAATTAATAAATATAAAATTGGACCAAGATTAATAATTTCTAGAAAAAAATTTATGATATATGAATTCGTAAAAGGAAAATTTATTTTGGATTCTTTTAAAGATAAAAATAAAAAAGACATAATTAAACTTTTAAATAATAGTTTAGAACAATGTTTTATTTTAGATAAGTTAAAAATAAATAAATTAGAAATGCATCATCCAGTAAAACACATTATTATTGATAAAAAACCTGTTTTAATAGACTTTGAAAGAAGTTATTTAACAAATAATCCAAAAAATGTAACTCAGTTCTGTCAATTTATTATGTCTCATCCTTTAATTGATATTTTAAATAAAAAAGGAATTAAAATTGATAGAAATAATTTCATAAATATTGTAAAAGAATATAAAAGAGATAAAACTGAAGAAAATTTAAAAAAAATAAAAAAAGAAATAAATTAAATTAATCTACATGGCCTATTGCTTCTGTAAAGTTGTCCTTGTGCATTTACGCAAACATATGCATTACCGCCATTTGGTTTAGCCAAACTAGTAACTTTTAAACTATTGGTTTCACAAGTATTATCTGCATTACAAGAATTTGCTCTTATTTCTTCTAATGTTTCTATATTTGTTGCACCTAACAACCCTTTAATTCCTGAAACGGCTGCATAAACTTCTTCATAAGTTATTAAAGCGTCCTTATTTGTATCTACAGAATTACAAAAGTCTGAACTAAATCCATACCCAATACAATCCTCTATTGAAATAGATTTTGTATAAGTATTAGAAACTTGTCCAAGAAGATTATTTGCTGCAGATAAATCAGGAATTTCTAATATTCCATTTCCATCAGAATCATACAAAGTAATTCCAGATATCTTACTTTTAATATAGTCATAAGCATATTGCGCTTCAGCAATAGTGATATAATTATCGCTATTTATATCTACTGAATTACAAAAGTTTAGACTTCTTTTTTCTGAACAAGTATTAACTAAAATAAATTGTACGTTAGTATTATAAACCTGCCCAAGAAGACTAGTTGATTCACTTAAATCTGGAATTTCTAAAATTCCGTTTCCATCAGAATCAAATGGAACTGCCACTGCTTTTCCAGTATAACTAGCACCTATAATAAAAAGTGCTGCCAATACTAAAACAATCGATAAGATTATAGTATTTCTTTCCAAAATTTTTCACCTCCTTTTAAATTTTAATATTAATATATTAAATTAGAGACATTTTACTATATAAATGTTTATTTTTTATTCTTTTTAGTATCTTTTCTCATTCTTGACTTTCTTATAGCATAATTTACTGGATTTTTTATCATTTTACATAATCCATCAGGTACACAAATTGCCATACTTTTGTAATAAGCAGGATTATCACAATTAGCAGGTAAAACAATATTAGATTGTTTTTTAGACCATTCTAATTGAGATTTAGCATATCCTTCTCTCAAAGGTTCATAATTTTTTTTGTTCCATTCATTCAAAGTTTTTTCAATTTTGTCCAAAGGCCAATTACAATGTCTTAAAAAATTAATTAAAATAAAAACTGCTCTTTTTCTTCCATCTTCTTTTAATCCTTTTAATAACAATTTAATACAGGGAGGAAAATCTTCTTCCAAAATCTCATCTGTAGAGGTTTCATATTTTTTAGTTTCAATTATTTTTATATCAGATTTCTGGTTTTTTACATTCCAATCATAAGATTGTAACAATAAATTTCTTGCACTTTCTTTTGTAACATTTTCTATATCTAAAAATCTTAATTTTACTTTTACATTTTCTATTTTTGCATCTTCTAATTTAAAAATCCTTAATGATTCTTTATTTGGATTTAAAGGAATGCTAACTAAATTAGATTTTTCATTTATAGAATATGGAGCACGAAACATATGTCTTGAAGAAATTAAAACAGAATCAATATCTACAACAGAATAAGGATCAAATTTTCCATCTTTAACTAAATCTTTCATATGTTTAGTAAATTTCAAAGAAAGTTTGTCTAAAGAATATATTTTTAAAATTCTTTCAGTTAAAAAAGGTTTTATCATTTCTTTCAAATAATTTGCAACTATCCTTACTAATTCTGGAAATAATAGTCTTGTTTGTTTTCCATTTAATTGTTCAGGAAAAGATTCGTAAGGAATTCCTATATGAAATCCGTGATTACCTGAAAATTTTAATGAAATATCTTTTACATCATGAAATATTAATGCTTCTAATAATAATTCTGCAGTAATTCTTGATATTTCTACATCTTTACAATCTATATCCAATAATAAATCCCAACCGCTCCTATTTTCATCTAATTCTCTTTTATTCATTCCAGGTTTTAATTGTAAAGGATCATGCCACCTTTCTTCTGAAATATGAAAAGAAGTCATTCCTTTTTTAATTAAATCATCTACATCTCCAGGAAAATTAATTGTATCTGGTCTTTTACCTCTCACATCAGAAAACCAAGCTTGCACTTCCCTATTTTGTGCTATTTTTAATAATTCATCTTTTACATCTTTTCTAGAATAATATTCTCTTATTTTCTTATAATCTAGTTGCATAGCTCTTATAGAAATTTTATAGGTTTAAATAGATTATTATAAAAAATTGATTATTTAACAACAATAAGGACAATTATGAGTTGAATCTGCAGGACAAGTTCTACTACAAATATACGTTGGACATACCCCAGAAGTTCCTGTTCCAGTCCCACTTAATAAAACATTTTTACAAGCAAAAGATATAATTTTAGCAGATCCATCCAAATATTTACTAGTTGAAGGGACACAAGTTTCAGAATATTTTTGACCTTTAGCATTAGTATATGTATACTGATCTACTTTCCAAGTTATAGCAGCTCCTTTTCTACCTGAAATAGAAGTACTGCAGCTTGTTTTACTAGGAATAGTACATTTAGCCAATTGTATATTAGAAGCATCGGTACCTTTACATATTTTTGCATTAACTGCACCTAAAAAGTTACAAGTCACTTTTTCAGTTACTGTTGTACTTGTTGTACAAGCTCTAGTTAAAGATGAACATCCTGTAACAGTACAATATTGCTTTCCTCCAGAACATGTAGACCAAGATGTAGTAGGACAAGTAGTATAAGGACATATTGCTCCTTCAAGTACTCTTACATTATTATTAGAATTAAAACTAGATAATATATCAAATAAAAATAATCCTAATACTGCAAAAAGCAATATAGTTAATAAAGTCTTTACCTCTTTTACCATAAAAATATTAAAATATTTATGTATTTAAATCTTTTTATAATTAATGTTTATGCCCATCTTTGTGATTATGATGCATTTTACAATCTAATTGTATTATT
This sequence comes from Candidatus Nanoarchaeia archaeon, assembly GCA_041651575.1. Lineage (GTDB taxonomy): Archaea > Nanobdellota > Nanobdellia > SCGC-AAA011-G17 > JAFCDX01 > JAQUOT01. The sequence goes on along the minus strand of JBAZJB010000001.1, from coordinate 728,105 downwards.
TCTTCTTGTAATTCATGTGCTTTTAAATCTGCAAATTTTAAATTGTTATCAATATTCATTAAAGCTTCTTGAAGTTCTTTAATTTGTTCTTGAATTAAAGACTTAGCTTCGGGTATTGTTTTCTTAACAGAAACATCGGCCCCAACATTAATTAGTAATTCTTTAGTATTATTTATAGAACCTTCAACAAAAACTCCTGCACTCAAAGGAAAAAAAGCTTTAGAATTTTCTTTAACTTTAGTTAAATCATCTAAATCTATGTCTAATCTCATTAATTCTTCAACTTGTTGTTGTAAAATAGAATGTTGTTGCTGAACTTGTTTTATTTGTTGGTCAAGCATCTGTAATTCTATATACTTTTGTTGTAGAATTTGTTCTTGGTCGCTCATTTTATAATAAAGATTCTATTTTTCCAATTATTCCTTTTAATTCTTTAATTTTCTTTTTTAAAGATAAAATTTTTGATTCAGGATTTATTATATCTCTCTCAGATTTGGAATAGTCTATAGCTTCTAAATATATAACAATTTCTCTTGATTGTTCTTGTAAATTTTCGGCAGCTTGTTGTAACTCTTTTATAGATTTAACATTCATTTTTTCTTTTTTTCTTTTTTCTTTTCAACTTTTTTAGGAGCTTCTTTTACAGGTTTATTTTTATTTTTAATAATTTTTAATCTTCTTGGTCTTTCAGCTTTTTTCTTTTCTTTGCCTTTCTTAGCAATAACTTCAAGCTTTTCTTTTTTCATTGCTGCATGAACATCTGAACTAGAAGCACCTTTTTTTATTTTCAATAAAATATCTAGAGGTTCTAAATGTTTTGTATTACATAACTTTCTTTTTACGCTTCCATCAATTAAAACAAAATTCTTATTTTTTTTATCAAAATCTACTATTACAGCTATTTTTCCTGCTTCTCTTCCTGCAAGTTTCACACAAGCTCTTCCAATATCAAATAATACCATTTTTATCTCCTAAATTTTGCTTTTATTAATTCTCTTGTACAGTTTGAACATAAATACCCACCATAAGGTCTTGATGGTTTTTTATAAGTTTTAGGTAAATTTTTCATTACAGAAGGTAATTCACGTAAAGTTCCTTTCAAAGGTTTTTTACAATTAGCACATTTTGCATGAGAAGGTTTTCTTTTTCTATAATGTAAAGTTACTTTGTTTCCAGGCAATTTTACATAAACCTTTCTTAATTTTCTAGATCTTGCTCTCTTCCTTGGTTGTTTAAATGTTACCATTTTTTTCTAAATTTTTTGATTTAATAAACCTTAAAAAGCTTTCTAAATAAGCTGTTTAATATAACTGCCATAATAATATATACCCATAACCACCCTAAACCAAATATCTTTATAGGAGCATTACTTACCATAATTGTCTTAATATCTTGATTTACAACTTCTACAGGAGTAATATATTCTTTATTATTTGAAATTAAGATATCTTTAGTATAAGTCTTATTATTATAATCAAAAGTTAATGAATATTTCCCTTCTTGTTTGGCCTTTAACAAAAAACCTGCCTTTTTATTTTCTACAGTTTTAGTATTTGAATCCAAACTTTCTATATTTTCTGGAAGAATTATTGTTACATTACCTAAATTTTCTTTCAGAGTTAAATTTACTGAAAATTGTTGGTCTGGAGTTATCGGATTATAAGCTAAATGAGTTGAAAACCAACCAAATATTATCAAAATTGGAATCATAGTAATCAACATGGGTTTCATTGTTTGTTTCATTTGTATCATGCTTTTAGCCATAGAAATTTTTTGTAATTCCATTAATTTTTTAGAATCATTTTTAGATTCATCCATCTTTTTTCTAAGTTCTTTCATTTCTTCTCTAATAGATTTTAATAATGCTTGGTCTGTTAATTTTTTATAAGCAACTATAGAAATTAAAGTTACAATTAAAGTAATTATTAAAATAGCAAAAAAAGGATGTAATTTTAACAAAGGTCCAAAAATTGGATTCAAAATTGGATTAAATATACTACCAAACCAACCACTCATTGAAGAAGCCATTTTATTTTGCAATCATCTTCCTTAATGCAGGATACATGTCCATCATATGTTGTTTTGCAATATCTTCGTACATTCTATAAACAATCATAACTGTTAATAATATTCCAGTACCTCTACCTAAAGCACCAGATAAATCTGCAGCAGATGCAACAACACCAATTGTAATTGCACCCATTATTGTTAAAGGAAGAATATATCTTTTTAATATTGATTCTAAAACTCTTGGATCTCTTCTAAATCCAGGAATTTGTAAACCTGATGCCATAATATTTTTTGCTTGAGATTCTGCATCCATTCCAGCAGTTTGCATCCAAAATAATGCAAAAATTATTGATCCTATAACCATAAATATTAAATAAACGAAAGCATGTAATAAACTACTTGGAGTAAATGCTCCTGTCAAAATAGTTCTTAAAATATCTGGACTATATATCCAAGATACCAAACCAGAAGCAGGCATGTTTCCAGAAAAAGTTCCTAATATCGGATGTCCCCAATTTTCAAAGAATCTTGCAATCAGTTGAATATTTGCCATTAATGCCGCAGTTAAAATAACTGGAATATTGCTTGTATATAAGAAATTTAATGGCCATCTTATTCCATAACCTCTAACTCTTCCAAAACTTAAAGGTATTTCAATTTTAATTGCTTGGAAATAAACCGACATAAAAAATACTGCTATTGTAGCAAGCATTGTTGATAATGCTAAAATTGCTCCAGTAGGATCTCCTCCAGATAATGAAAGGAAGAAAACCCAAATTGCCCCTACAGGAGATTGACCTGAACCAAATGCCCAAGTTCCTGTTGTTGTTAAAGGTGAGAAAGCTCTAATGAAAACTTCCATTGAAACATTAGCTGCTATGAATAATGAAATACCTGAACCAAATCCCCATTTTTGCATAATTTCATCCATATATAATACCATTAATCCACCAAGAATTAATTGCCCAATCAAAATAAATTGCATTAAAAGATGAGTTCCAGGAGCTAATCCATCTGCTGGAGCTAAACCTCCCATAAAAACATAAATTGAACCTTCAAAAATTATAAAAAATATTGATAATAATTTTTGGAATCCTTGAAATTTTAGTCTTCCTTCTTTTGTATGAGTATCAAATTTCATTAATCCAGAACCATTCAATAATTGTAATACGATTGATGCAGTAACAATTGGTCCAATACCTAAAGACATTATAGAACCAAATTGTGCTCCTAAAATTATTGATAATTGTTGAAATTGAGCTAATGAATTTTTACCAAGACCAAATAAAGGAATAACAGACAAAACAAAAAATGAAACTAGAACTATTAAAGTCCACTTTAACTTTTCTTTAAAAGCTAATCTTTTTTCTAATGGTCCTTTTACTTCAGGCAGATTCGCTAGAAACGTTTCTATTAGGGACAATTACTTCACCACCCATTGCTTCTATTTTTTCTTTTGCTTTTTCTGAACAAGCATTACAAATAATTTTTAATTTGTTTTTTACTTTTCCAGAACCAAGCAGTTTTTCATAACCAAATTCATTTAAATCAATAACATAAATAGAACCTTCTTTCTTTGCAAACTTTTCTAAATTCTTTTCAATGTCTTCAATATTAATAGATTCCAATTTTTGTTGAGATCTTTTTATTTTAATTGAACTAAAACCATGTTTACCATAATAATCCTTACCTTCATATTTTAAAATAGCAATTTTTTTATGAGCAGCTCTTTTTCCAGTTCCAGCTTTACCAACTCCTCCACGATTACCAGATCCTCTATGTCTGTGTTTGCCACCCCAAGTACATGTTCTAGTTCCTCTGAATCTTGTATCTTTTTTTCTTTTTCTAACTACCATTTTATAACATCCTTTTAATTAAATCATTTATTTTATTTCCTCTATAACCTAAAGCTCCGCCCATACTGAAAGGAATTTTAATTCCACCACGTTCAAAACCTTTTCTTGGAGGAGTTAATCTAAAATATTTTTTTAAACCAGGAACATCTCTTAATTCTTTTTTTAATTTCATAAATTCTTCTATAAAATCATCAAAACTTAATTTTAATTTTTCTTTTAAGTAATCTTCTGTTAATAATTTATCTCCAACTACTCTTCCTCTTTTTTGTAATAATTCTTTTAATGTCTCTTTATCAAGTTCTCCCCAAGTAATATAATCTTTTACGATAGTTAACATTCCAACATTTGAAGGATTTGTTTTTATAATAACACAAGAATTCTTTCTATGTAAATTTAACATAGTTAAAGTATCCTTTACTGGTTTTTTTAGGCCAATTGGTCCTCTCACTTGAATTATTGCTATTCTTGACATTTTATTTCTGCACTTTCATTTTATTTAATTGTTTCAAAGCTTCAAATCCAGCTTTTAATAAATTTAATTTAGTATTTGTTGTTCCAAAAGTCTTGGAATATACATCTTTAATTCCTGCCATTTCTAATAAATTTCTTAATTCTTTTTCTACAATTAATCCAGTTCCTTTTGGAGCAGGTTTAAATGTTACTCTTACTGATCCACATCCACCAGAAACAGCGAATGGAATTGTATGATTTTCTCCGCATCCACAAGCCCAAGAACCACAACCAAATTTTATTTTAATTATATTTAATTTTGCGTTTTTGATTGCTTTTTCTCTTGCTGGAACAGTTTCTTTTGCTTTTCCTAATCCTATTCCAACATAACCATTATGATTTCCAACAACTACAAGAGTTGAGAATTTAGGTTTGTTTCCTTCTTTAGTTTTTTTCTGAGTTTGTTTCCAAATACTTCTTTTTCCACCACCGAATTTACCTTTGGATTGACCTATACAAATTAAAACGTGAGTTAAATTTGGAATTAATCTATCTGCTATTTCTGATTCTAAGAAAGGTTGTGGACTATTTAGTATTTCATCAATGTTAGTTATTTCTCCAGAAGCAACTTTTCTACCCATCTCTGTTTTTGGTTTCCATTCTTTTTCAACTATTTTTATTCCACGTTCTTCTGCGGCTACATCAGTTACTTCTTTTAAAACTTCTATAATTGCCTTTTCTTCTAGAACTGCTTTTTCTTCTACAGCTAATTCTTTCTGCATTCCATCTACTTTAGCAACATCCTCTCCAGGATGTTTTTCTCTTGCTGCTTTTCTTGTTATTTTTTCCATTTTACATCTTCATTATTTTATTTTTTAAGTCTTCAAATTCCTCTTTTAATTTATCTGGTTTGTTTTTTGAAAACTGTAATTTCTCTTTTGTATTTTGAGAGTAACTTATAATATGTTTACCTTGTATTCTGTCTTCGCTTGGATAGATTTCATTTGAATGTGGAATTTCTATTTTTGAATCAGCAACGCCTTTTAAAGCTGCGTATATTCTTTCTCCTGCTCTAAATAAACCAATATCCAATATTGCTTTTTTAATGTTTTTCTTTTTTGCTTCAGCTCCTGCCAATAATCCAGTCAAATAAGCTGCAGGAATATTTCCAGTATTTGATTTCCATCCTAATTTTTTTAATTCACAGCTATTACATGAAACTAAAACTTTATCTCCTTTTGGAGAATAATCAACAAATTGGACAATTATATTATTAAGGGTTTTTCTTATAACTAATCTTGTCTTTCCAGAGCTAAGTAATCTTAATCTAGTTCTATAATCTGTTCTTCTTTCAGATTTTCTCTTGTATTCCTTAAATCTTTTCTGTTTTTTCATTTTTCTTCTTGTTAACTAAATTATATTCGTTCATAAATAATTTTATGTGTCTTACGCTTCTAAAGAATCCTCCCTTAGCTTTATTTCTTAAGATTCTATAATTATGAGTACTTACTATTTTCTTTTGTTTTAATTCTTGAAGGAATTTTCTTTGTGCTCTTATTCTTGAAATCCAATCGTGTTTTCTTGTTAATCTTGCAGTTTTAAATCCTTGTCTTGAACCTTTTCCTTGACGTCTTCCTTTTCTTCTTTGAAGAATAATTTTCCTCGCACCTGATCTTGAATGACCATCTTTTTGTTCTTTAATTATAACTCCTTGTTTAACCAAAGCATGAATATCTCTTCTTGTTATAGCTTCTTTTATTTCAGAAAGTTTTTCCTCATTAAATTTAACTCTCTTTCTACCTGCTCCAAGCATTCTTATAGCTAATTTTTTCTTTGGTCCTAATTTCATTTTACATTCCCTTCTTTACCATATCTTTTAATTCTGATTCTTGAGCTTTTTTCTTTGTTTCTTCTTTTTCTTTTACTTCGGTTTCAGATTTTTCCTTAGCTTTTTTCTCAAGTTCTTCTTTTTTCTTTTTCTTTTGAGTTATTTTTTCTTCTTTAATCTTTTTTCTAGCTTCAAATTCTTTTTTAACATCTTCTATAAATTTATCAACGTTTTTTAAATTTAATATATTCAACTTTTTTTCTTTTATTTTATTTAATAGTTCTACTTTTTTCTTTAAACCCAAGTTTGAACTTATAACAATAATATTTTCTTTTGTAACTTTCTCCAAATCTTTCAAGCTACTCACCAATATAGGAGTTAAATTTTTAACTTTGAATTTTAACATATTTGAATTTCCAAAACCTATTGAAGGTATATTTGAGTGTCCTCTTCTGTGTCTTCTAATTTTATTATGCATTCCACGAGGCTTTCTCCAACTAGTAAAACCTTTCATATTTTCATCTGTTCTTGTAAATTTTACTCTACTCATTGTTCACCTGGTTTCTTAATTATGAAACAACCATCTTGGAAACGTGTTTTATCTCTCTTACCAACATTAGTTAACTTTTCTAATGTTGCTCCCATCAATCCTAATCTTTCTTTATTATTTCCAGTTAAAGTTATTATATCCCCGGTTAATTTTACATTAATATTATCAAATAATTTTACTCTTCTTGGAACTTTTTCTCCTAAAAAGTTTTTAATTACAATATCTCTTCCTTCAATTATCGTAGTAATTGGAAAATGTCCTGAACAAATTTTTACTTGACATTCATACCCTTCTTTAACCCCAAATAACATATTTTTTATGTGAGCAGCAGTACTATTAAGATGCATTTTATCTTTTTTATTTACTTTTTTACCAATAGGTTTAATTGAAATTTTATTTTCTTGTTTTTCCATTTTTAATCTAGGATTTATAAATTCTCTCTCTGAACTTCCTTTTGGACCATTCACTTTTACTAAAAAGTTAGATATATCTACAGAAACTCCTTCAGGTATTACTATATTAGGTAATTTTATCCTTACATGTTTCTTTTCAGTTTTTTGTTTCATTTTAGTAACAATATGCTATTAATTTTCCCCCAATACCTTTCTCTTTAGCTTGTTTATTTGTCATCAAACCTTGTGAAGTAGACATAATTAAAATACCAAAATCTTTAGCAGGTAAAAATCTTTTTTCAAATTTTTCATATTCTGCTAAATTAACTGAAAATCTTGGTTTTATAACCTTACAATTATTAATCTGTCCTATCAAATTTATTTCTAATTCTCCTCCACGCGCCTCATTTACTACTTTAAAATCTCCAATATAATTATGATCTTTTAATATTTGTAAAACCAACTTCATTACTTTTGATACAGGTCTAGTTTTACATGTTGCTTTTCCACCTTTTTCACAATTCAACATATGTGAAAATACATTTGCCAAAGTATCGTTATTTGCCATTTTATCTATATTTTTTAAAGCCTATTGATAAAGCTACCTCCCTGAAACATTGTCTACAAAAATCTAAACCATATTTTTTATTATGTGCTCCAATTCTTCCACACCTTTTACACTTTCTAACTGCTTTTCCATATTTTCTTGTTTTAGGAGCATTATGTTTAATGAACTTCTTATGTTTAGCAGGTTTTCCTGATAATTGTTTTAATGCTTTATCATAGCTACTATAACTCATTTTTCTCCTCCAGTTACTAAACCAAATTCTTTTTCCATAAATTTAATTGCTTCTTCTTTTGTGATTCTATGACTTGCAGGTACTTTTCTTGATTGAATTCTTCTTTTTTTAACTCTAAATCCTGCTCTAATTAAAGTAACTGAAACTTCTAATCCAGACATACCAATTTCAGGTTTATAATCAACACCAGGAATATCAATATATTCTGAAATTCCAAAACCAAAATTTCCTTCTTTATCAAATTTCCTTTCTAAAACTTTATTATCAACAGCTTTTAATAAATTCCTTAATAATTCTACAGCTTTTTTTCCTCTTACAGTTACCTTACAAGCTACTTCTAAGTTAGGTCTCAATCCCCAATCTGGAATTCTTTTTTGTGTTTTTGTTTGAATAGGTTTAGCTTTAGCAATATAATTAAGTAATTTTATAGCTTTCTCTAACTTTTCTCCTGGTTCTCCAACTCCAATATTTAGAGTTATTTTCTCTATCCTTATATTTCTCATTATATTGTCTTTCATTTTATACATCAATTACTGGTTTTTCTTTTCCTATTACAAAAGCGTAATCTTTTAATGTTTCATATTTTTTTGTTCCAATTGTAAAAATAATTTTTGATTTTTTATCAAAAGTTCCAGGTTCTATCTTTTCAACTTTACCCACGTTTCCAATATAAGAACCATCTGTTAAATAAATTACAGAACCTTTTTCTAATTTTAGATTATCTTTAATATCTCCTTTTTCTAAATCAAATATTACTGTATCTCCAACACTATAAGCATTCTTATCAAGAAGTATATTTCTTCCGTCGTGTAAATGAAGTTGTATTTTTTTATTTTTAACAATGGTTTTTCCAGTAACTTTACATAATTTTGTTTTTGTTTCTTTTATTTCTTTTAAAATAAAATCTCCATTTTGATTATAAAGAATTATATTCTGTATTTTTAAATCAGGAACTTCAATTATATCCATAATTCCTACAGGGAATTTATATTCATTTCTTTTTATTTTATTAATAAATAGCTTTCCATCTTGTAATATTTTTTTAACTTCTTTTGTAGTACTTGCTATCTTCAAAAGTTCTTTTAGTATAATATTAACAGTTATACATTTATGTAAACCATGCGGACCAGGCAAAGGTCTTGCTGTCCATTGGTTTTCTTTTCTAGATATTGGCCAATTTTTTGGTGAGGGTATTCTTTTGAGATGCATTTTATTTCTCCTTCTTCATATTTTGTTCTAACTTTATTTTTCTCTTTTTATCATCTAAATTTAAATTAGTAATTATTAGATTTGATGGATATATTGGATAGTAAGATTTTGTTCCATCTCTCCTTATATGTTGAACATTTTCTATTGTAACTTTACATTTTCCTAAGTTTACGCTAACAATTTTTCCGGTAACTTTTTTAAATTGTCCTTTCATCACCTTAACAGTATCTCCTTTTCTAATTCTGATAGATCTTTTATTATATTTTTTCTTTAAATCTTTTGATAAATGAACATTCAAGAATTTTCCTTTAATATGTAGAGGAGCATTGTATCTATATTTTCTCTGCTTTCTAGGCTGTTTACTAGATTTCCATGATTTTGAAAAGTCTTGTTTCATTTTTATAATATAATACTAGCCATTTTTGATATTGGTGGCCATCTATCTGCTGCCTCCTTAGCAATTGGTCCTTTAAACATGGTACCTTTTGGATTTCCTTTTTCATCTTTTAATACAACAGCTGCATTATCTTCAAATTTAACACGTTCTCCATTAGGCCTTCTATATTCTTTTTTTTGTCTTACAATAACTGCGTATACAACCTGTTTTCTCATTTCAGGATTTCCCTTAGATACCGAAGCCTGAATTAAATCTCCTACTCCACCAGTTGGAACTCTTCCTTTACTAGTGTTTCTATTATAAAAGGAAATTATTCTAAGTTCTTTAGCTCCAGAATTATCACAAGTTGGAATCCTTGTTTCCTTCTGGAATGCATTTGTTACGTTTGCTTTTAATGCTTTCATTTTTCATCCTTTGATTTTTCAATAACTATGAAATTTTTTGCTTTAGCTATAGGTCTACATTCAGCTATTTTTACAATATCCCCTATATCTGCATTTATACAATCAGGATTATGAGCTTTTATTCTAGTTCTTTTCTTTTCGTATCTATCATATTTTTTAAGGAAAAATACTCTAGGCCATTCTACTGTAATGGTTTTGTTAACGTTTTTCTTAATAACTTTACCAGTAAATAGTCTTCCCCTTAGACTAATTGTTCCATGGAAAGCACAATTTACATCATTGCACTTTTCTTTTGGTGCTTGTACATCAATTCCTATTGATTTTTTTGCCATTTTATTTTGTCCTTTTCTTTATCCTGTCTTCAGGTCTTGAAACAATTGACTTTCCGTCAATTTTCATGACTTTGTTTTCTGTAAAAAGATCAAATTCGATTTGGTCTTTTATTATTTTTTTATCTCCTTTTTTTGTTGAAAGCAAAATTGTATTTTTTGTCTCATCAATTATTTTACCTTCGATATTAATTAACGATTTGTTTTTTGCCTTTGTGATTTTTATATCTTGTCCGATTAATTCTCCTTTCAACTTATTGTACCTCGATTGTATCTGCGTTAAAACCAAATTTGACTAACCATTGTTTTACTTTTTCTTTATGATTTCCTTGTAATTCAATTATTCCATCTTTCAAAGTTCCACCACAAGCTAAACTTGATTTTAGTTTTGTAGCTAGTTCTTTTATATTTACATCATTTTTATTTAATCCTTCAACGATTGTCATTTTTTTACCGTAGCTTCTTTCGACAGTTTTGATTTTTATCTTTTGTTTTTCTTTAGCCAAAACTTCGCATACGCAAAGATCTTTTGGTAAACCACACTTGTCACAAATCTCGCTCACTTACTCTTAACCTCCTTCAATTTTTTTTCTTTTAATAAAGTTAATATTTTTGCAATAGTTTTTCTTAATGATTTTATTTTACCTGGATTTTCTGGACTTGTACCAGTAGCTACTTGAGCATTAAGTTTCATTAATTCTTTTTCTATTTCTTCTAATCTAACTTTCATAGTTTTTTCATCTAATTTTCTAAGTTCTTTTGTTTTCATTTTTTATCTTTCTTTTTAACTTCTTTCTTTACTTTTTTCTCAACGTTCTCAAGTTCTTTTTCAACTTCTTTTAATTCATTTTCAATTTCTTTTTCTTCAATTTCTTCTTCTTTTATTTCTTTTTCAAATTTTTTAACGATTTGAACATTTTCTTTAATTTCTTTTTCAATATCTTTTATTCCTTTTTTAACTACTTCAACTTCTATAGGTTGTTCTTTTAAAGTAACTTTATCAGGTAATTGGACATCTGGTTTTAATATTGAAATTTTTACACCAATTGCTCCAGATCTTAACAAAGCAACAGCATAAGCTTTGTTTACTTTGTTCATTGAAACATCTCCAGATTTTTTCAAATAACCTGCTTTAAATCTCCAAGATTTTGCCCTTACACTAGGAAGACCTCTTCCAGAAATAACTATTTCTGCTCCAAGAGCGCCTGCATTAATTATATCTTCTAAAACTTTGTAACCAATTGATTTGAATCTTTTTGGTCCGAATTTTTCGAATGACGATACTATTCTTTTTGCGACAGATAATGCATTTAAACTTGGATTATCTATTTCTGCAACTTCTATTTGAGGATTTTCTAAATTAAAATTCTTTTTTAATAATTTTGTTAAATCTTGAATATTTGAACCTTTTCTTCCAACAACCAATCCAGGTCTTGATGTATAAATAATTATTTTTTCTCCTAAAGGAGTTTTTTGAATTTCTGTATGAGAATAACTAGCTCTATTCAAATATTGGAAAATAAATTCTTCTATTTGTTGCTTTCTCATTTTTTCAGATAATATTTGTCTTTCAATCATTTTTTAGTTTCCTTTTTTACTTCTTTCTTTTCTTCTGTTTTTTTCTCAATTTTTTCTTTTTCTTTAAGTATTAATTCAATATGAGTTGATTTCATTTGTCTTCTTCTTTTTCTACCAAAATGCCAACTTGTAGGACCAAAATTAGCAACTGCTTTTGCTATGAATAAATTTCCAGTTAATCCTTTATTTTCTGCATTTTTTTCTACGCTATTTAATAAATTTAACATTTCAGTACAAGTATTTACTGCAAATCTTCCTGCAGCCATTCCTTTTTTGTGTCCCATATCTCTATTAAATGTCTTAAATGGAATTGGTTTTTTCAAATCTATTGAATCTTGCAATATTTTTTTAGCTTTATCTAAGTCTTGATCTCTAATTGCTTTACAAACTTCAATACTTTGTTTAGTTGAAATCCTTAATCCTTGTACATTTAGTTTAGCTTCCATTTTTCATTTATTTAACCGATGCTGAAGCACTTGATCTTGTAGCTCCAATACCTGGTGCTGAATGTGCAACTTTCTTTCTTGTAGCAGCAAATTCTCCAAGATAATGCCCTACCATATCTTCAATAATTAATGTAGGAATATATTCCTTACCATTATAAATGTGAATCATTATCCCTACCATTTCAGGTATAACAATCATGTCCCTTACTTGTGTTTTAACTGGTTTTTTTGTTCTTCCTTCTTTGAATTTTTTTACTTTTAATAATAATAATTTTTCTTGATCATTAAATCCTCTTGTTAAAGATCTTCTTGCTCTAGCTGGAAAAATCTTTGCTAGTTCAGATATTGACATTTTCTGCATGTCTTCTATAGTTTTCCCTTTGTATGTAAATTTCTTTGCCATTTTATCTTTGATGTCCTGTTCTCTTTGCTCTTATTAATCCAACTTTTGCTCCAGGTGGTGCTCCTTTTCTTGGAATAGTTTTTCTACCCTTATGTCTTCCACGACCACAACCAAATGGATGATTAATTGGATTCATGGAAACTCCTGAAACAGTAGGATAAAATCTATTTTTAGCTCTGAATGCAAAACGTTTATTTGCTGCTTTAACAAATGGTTTTTCTTTTCTTCCACCACCAGCAATAACACCGATAGTTGCTCTGCAATCTCCACTTAAAGTTAAATTTTTCTTTGAAGGTAATTTTACTATGGTTTCTCCAGATTCTAATTTTGAAACTAATCTTGCTGAAGAACCTGCTGTTCTTATTAATTTTCCACCATCTCCAGGCATTAATTCAAGATTATAAATAAAACTTCCTTCAGGAATATTCTTTAAAGGTAAAATATTTCCATTTATTGGTTGTGCTTTAGTACCTGATTCAATTGCATCATTAACCGCTACGCCTTCTGGAGCAATAAATAAACAATTTTCTTTAGTATCAAATTGAACTTTTAATAAAGGTGCTGAATGTCCTGCGCAATTTACTATATCCATAATTTTTCCTTTTACAACTTCTTGTTCCTTATCATCAAATTTTCTATATTTTACTTTTCCAATATAGTTAAAACTAGGTGCTTTAAACCTTAAGGTTCCTCTTCCCCGTCTTTGCTGAATTAAATTCTTTCCCATTTTACATTAATCCCAATTTTGTTATAACATCCATTACAGGAGTTTCTGGAGATAATTTGATATATGCTCTCTTTTCTCCTTCAAGAGTTATGTAAGTATTTACTTTTACAACTTTTACTTTAAACATTTCTTCTATAGCTTTTTTTATTTCTGGTTTTGTAGCTTTGAATTCTACTGCGAATAGTAATTTATTTTCAGATTCTATCAATCTTACAGCTTTTTCTGTTGTTAAAGGATATTTTAATATTCTCATTTCTTAGTAACCTTCTTCTTTTCTACTTTCTTTTCAACTTTTTTAATTGGTTTTACTTCTTTTTTAATTTCTTTAGGAATTTCTTTTACTGGAATAGTATTATTTGTGAATAATTTATTTGCTTTTAATTCATCAACGGCATTTTCAGTGTATAAAGTTAATCTTCCAGGATTTGCTCCAGGAGCAAGTAATTCCACATTTAAATTTCTTACAAAAGTTATATCTAAACCCGGTAAATTCAATGCTGATTTTAATAATTTACAATTTTCATTTGCAACAACAATCAAAGGACCTTTTTTTGTTATATACCTTCTTCCTCTTAATTTTCCTTTTCCTGCCCTAGTTTTTCTTTCTTCACATCTTTCTAATTCATTTTCTAATTTTAAATTCTTAAAAACATTATAAACTTCTTTTGTTTTTTGTAAATCTTCAAATTTATTTTCAATTATATAAGGTTTTGAACCTGCCAAAGCAGATCTTATTGCTTTTCTTCTTTCTTTTTTATTTATTTTTTCATCGAATATTTTTTCTGCTTTTGGAGGATGAGCTTTTCTTCCACCAACGGCATAAGGAGCAAATGCACCAACCCAACCAAATTGAGTTCCACGTCTCCACATTGTTTTTCTTGGAGCTCTTGACATTCCCATACCATAAGCCCCTTTATAATCATGTCTTCTTCTTGATAATTTAGCAGAATTTCTTGTACCTGCTTCATATAAAGTACCATGACGTTGTCTATTATGAGAAATTAAAGCAAAAAATGCTCTTTTTATTAAATCTGTTCTTACTTCTTCATCAAATTGTTCAGGTAAATCTACTGATTTTGTTTTCTTTCCATCTAAACTATATACATCTGCTTTCATTTTTTAATAAATTTAACCTCAAATTGAGTATCTGGTTTTGATTTCCTTATAGCATGAGTAATTTGAATAAATCTTTTTTTAGGACCAGGTATAGAACCTCTTACTAATGCAAAATCATTTTTTACAATACCATAACTTCTAAACCCTTCTTTAGTCATATTTTCTGGCTTATCAGGATTTATTGCTACAATTAAATTATTATATTGTGTTCTTGAGAAAAATCCTAATTGTCCGTGTTGAGGAACTTTCCAATGAACTTTTCTTGGAATAGAAGGACCCATATTTCCTGCAGATCTTCTTTTCTTTTCTGATTTATGTGATTTTAAATTAACTCCGAATCTTTTTACAGGACCTTGGAACCCTTTTCCTGTTGTAACTGCATGAATATCAACAAATTCTCCTTGCTTGAATATATCTGATAATTTTATTTCTTTTCCCAATAAATTTTTAGCGAAATTTAATTTTTCATCTTTGTTTCCAGATAAAGCTAATTCTATAACTTCTGGTTTTTTCTTTCCAATAGTTGTTAATTTAGGATTAGCATGAACTAAAATTCTTACATCGTCAAAATTAGTTGGAAATTCTTGTTTTATGTCTTTTTTCTTAGGAATATTTATTTTTCTTTTTAATTCTTTATCAAATTTATCAGCAATAACATCTTTAATAATTATAGAACCATAACCTGCTTTTTTATAAAATCTTAAAGAGAAAACGTTTAAAGGTGGACATTCAATAATAGTTGTTGGCCACGCTATTTCTGTATTTTTTGTTATTGAAGTAGGTTTAATATCTTGTACAATACAATGAGTCATTCCTACTTTATATCCTGCAAAACCAAGTATTTTTACTTCTGGTTTTTTAGCCCAAGATCTTACTCTAGGATAGATTCTTTTAGCCCTCTTTCTAGGATAAAATTGCCAACTTCCGTGTTTTGGTCTATGTCCTTTAGGCATTTTCTTTTATTAAATTTTAGTTTTACGGGCATTTATAAGCCTTTCTAGAATTAGCGACTAATTATTTTTATTACTGTTTGTGAAGTAAAGGTAATTTTAAAGTATTGATAAGGTTTATATAGTTTTTCATTGTTGACATAATTATGAAAACAAGGGGGGAAATTGGGTTACTAATTGTATTAGTATCTTTACTATTTTTAATATCTGGCTGTTCTGAAATAACCGGTAATGTTGTAGGTTGTGGAGAACATTATTCTTATGTAGCAAATGCTTGCTGTTTAGATCAAAATGCAAATAAGATATGTGATAAAGATGAATTTGCAATAAGAGAAGAATGTTCTATTAAAAGCGAATTTAAATGTATATCTTACCAAGCAGATTCAGATAAGGTTATTATAAAACTAAAACCTGCATTAAGTACAACAATTCCAATTGGAGATGGAGAAATAACTGCAGATATGTTACCTGTTGCAGCAGTATCTAAAATAACTTTACCAAATGTAGGAATAAATGGATGTAAAGGAGTTTATATTGACACTGTTGAAAATGGATTTAGAGGAACAGAAGAAAAAACCTTTGAAATTCCATGTGTAAATGATAAAGGAGTTATTAATTCTGAAATTATAATAGATTTCCTAGTTTACAAACCATCACATGCAAAAGGACCATCAGCACCAACTTATAATTCTATAACTGCTTCTGTTAAAGGAACTTTTAGATCTTTAGTTGAAGAAGTATAAGCTGCTTTTTTTAAACCTTTATTTAATTCTTTAACTTCTTTTTTTAATTGTTTAAATTCTTGTAAATATTGTTCTTTAGAAACATTAGAATGTTTTTTAATTACTTGATTATAAACTTCTTCTGCAGATGAACAAAATATTAATAGAGTTCCTTTGTAATCACTTTCTGTTATTGCTTCTAATCTAGATTGAACATATCTTAAAGCTAATAAAAATTTAATTTGGTTTTGATATTCTTTTTTATCTTGTTTTTGTTCTAATTCTTGTTTATATTTTTGATATTCTTCAAATGTTTTGAAATCTCCTCTAGCTTTTCCGAAAAACAATAATATTGGGTGATATTCAACAAATTCGTTATTTACTAAAAAATCTATACTTTTTGAAATAGAACCATTGACTTGCCAAGTTTTTCCTTTTTCTATTTTATAATTAGGAATATATTTTTCAAATAGATTAGCAATAGCTGCTTCTTCCATAGAATGATATTTTATTCCTTTAAATTCATATATTGTATTTTTTTCTGAATTTTTAGCACCATTCAATTGCCCCGATCTCTTCCATGCTTCTTTTGCTTTGGGAGTTTCCATTTTTCCTTCTTCCCATATCTTTTTGATGCTTTCACTTTTCTTCATTTTACTCTTTAAAGTATTTAATGAATTGAGTATATCTTGTCTTTTTTCTTTCCAATGCCTTTTTTTATTGTTTCTATTCCTTTCTATACTATCCGGAGTATTCAATATTTGAATCAATGTATCCCTATTATTTTCCCAATAGGCTTTCATATGTTTACTTGCTCTCAATATATTCTCTGGAGAATTTAATGAATTGAGTATATCTTGTCTTTTTTCTTTCCAATGCCTTTTTTTATTATCACTAAGTGTTTTACGATATTCTGGAGTATCATAACATCCATCTCTCCAATTTTTTTCTACCGCATTGCTTTTAATTTGAAATTTTCTATAAAGATATAAGTCTAGAGAATTTTTTTTAATAGTATCAACTGCTGTATCATAACAAATGTCAAATATTTCAGCAATTTCAAGATTATTCAACGGCCCTTGCATTTCTCCACAAGCACTTAAAAAAACCTGTATTTTAACTAAATCTACTAAATCTTTTTGTTCTTTTTGAGAAAGTTTTGGTTTTCCTGACATTTTAAGCTGCCTTTGTTTCTTGATTTTTTTCAACTTTAAAAGTTTTAACATATTTTACTTTTTCATTGAATTCTCTTTTAAACTCGTCAAAAGAAGGAAGTTGTTCTATTAATTTTTGTTTTGAGATAAAGTCATAAAATTCTTGAATATTTGTTGCCAATTTTACTTCTAACCCCTTGTATTCTGAATTATCTACTGCTTCTTGTCTTTTATTTCTATAATTTATTGCTAAAACTTTTTTGTAATCTTCTTTGAATTCTTTTTTATCTTCATTTATAAGGGAGGCTAATACTCTTAAGTAAGATTTATATTCTTCTGAAGGAATATCATTTCTATTTTCTTCTTTACTCTTCTTAGATAAAATAGTTGGGTGCCATTCAAGAAAATCTTCTAATAAAAAATCTATTCCTCCATTATTGATTCCTTTATCTCTTACTTGAAAATTAACTCCCTCATTTATTTTATTTTTTCCAATAATATAATCTTCTATTAATAATGCAACTGCTCCTTCTTGTTGTGATTGAGTATAAAATCTGTTTTCAACAAAATAAAATTTTTTTCTAGATTTAATTGAACCTTCTATACACCTTTCTATAAAATTTGGATCTTGAAGAAGTTTTATCATTCTTTTCCTATTCTCTTCTTTGTATTCTGGGTCTTGATGACGTTTTATCATCGTTTCTCTAAATCTTTTCCTATTCTCTTCTTTGTATTCTGGGTCTTGATGACGTTTTATCAACATTCCTATTCTTTTTTCTTGAAATTTAATATCTTGATTCATAAAATTCATAAAATTTCTGCTTCTCTCTTCATGTTTTTTTTGAAATTCTGGGTTATGAGAACATTTTGTTATAAATATATTATTACAAATTTCAAATGTCCTATAGTCTCTTTCTTCCTCTATTAAACTTAATTTTAAATGGTTACGAATAGTATCTCCACAAACTCCATATATTTTACCTAATTCTACATTTGTAAATAATCTTTCAACTTCTCCACATAAATAAAAATATATTTGATTTTTAACTAAATCTACTAAATCTTTTTTTTCTTCTTTTGAAAGTTTTTGATGTCCTACCATTTTAATTCGCCTTTTCTATTTTTTTATGATAATTTTTAGTTGTTTGTTCTTTTAGTACACCCTCATAAAGGATATCTAGTTGCTTATTAGTAGGAATTACTCCTTTATTGATAAATTCGAATTGAACATCATCAAAAAAAGAGTAGAACCATTCGTTTTCTAATTGATACTCTTTTCTTTTCATATTTTTACAAATATGAGATTTATCAAAAGACTCGCGTAATTCATTTGTTTTAGTTTTATCTAATAGTAAACAAGTTTCTTGTGCAAAATGTTCTAATCTTTTTTTAGTATTATCATTTAATCCGCCATTACATTTTTTAGTTAAATAATTAAATAAATCCTTGGTTGGAGACATCTCTACAACAGGAATATTTTTTACGGAATCAAAACTTCCTTTAGTAATAACACCTCCTCCCTTAAAATAATCTGAATCTTGCACTTTTAATTTACTCATTATACTTTCGTAAAGTGCGTTATCTTTTTTTATAAAATTATAAAGTTCTTTAAAAATTTCTTTACGCGAAAGTTGAATATCCTCTAAAAGATCTGAACTTAAAATTTTTTGGCGCATATCTAAATTTGGATTAAATGACAAATATGTAAAAGCTATCTCTTTATCTATTTCTAAAAGTTTTTCAACCCTATTTATTTTTAAAAAGACCCATTCTTTTAATAATTTTTCTGGAGTATGGGAATATAAAAATTCTGAAACAATAAGAGCGTCTTTTGATTCTTTGTTGCCTATTATAGAATGTAAATTTTTATATATATCAATTTCATAAGTACAAAATTTTTTTAATTTATCTATTTTTCTTAGAGATTCTAATTCTTCTGAAATATTTACAAAGGATTGGGAGAAAATCTCAAAAAAACTATTAAAATCTTCTTCATTTTTTACGGCAGATTTGTCTTTAAAAGATTCAAAAAAATCAAAAATGATATCTTCTATATTTAACATATAATCTACAAATAAATCCCGACATTGATGAGAAGAGATAATTCTTTTTTGTTTATTTTTAAGTTTAAGCTTAAGTTTATTAAGAACTTCTTGGGAATTTGGTAATTTACTCAAGACCTCTTCTAAAGTTAAATGAACTGTATTTGGACCTAAACACTCTTCAAACTTTTGTAAGTAAGAAGTTAAAGTAGGTGTGGAGATAAATTTATTAAGAAAGTAATATTGATTATCTGTAACAATTATTGGTCCTAAATACCTTTCTTTATTTTTAAGTTCTGGGCTAATCTTTAACATTAATTGGTAATATAGAGGATAAGAATCAAAATCTTCTTGTGGAATAAGTTTAGCTGGTTCTTGTATTTGTATAGGGGCTAATTCTTCTTTTGTTTTAATTTGAATCTTTTTCTGTTTTTTTCTATCAACTACATGAACCCTTTCTAATTGAGGATCTACTTGTTTTTTATTCCAATCATGTTTTTTTGTCTTGTCTAAATTATATTTATTAACTTTAATAAAATGATATCCTTCTTCATCTTGATTTACTCTCACCCAAGAAACTCTTTCTGTTCCAAATTCTTTTGAAATTGTATTAAATAAATCTGCCTTTATTTTTGGAGCAACAAAAATTAATCTAGCCTCTTTTAAACTTTCATCACTAAGATATTTTTTTAATTGGTAATAAACATCTTTAGATAAATAATTTCCAGTAATTTTTAATTCAATAACTACCGGTTTTTCTTTAGGATCTAAACAATATAGGTCTAACCTTCCAGAGTCTATAACTAATTCTCTTTTTAGATATTTCAATCCATCTTCTATTAAATTTAAATTTAATTCAGAACATAAAAAATCCCCTAATTTTGTTTCTAAAGTTAAGTTTTTTCTTGGAGTTAAATTATTCTCTATTTGAGACCAACCTACTTCAGAAGCAATCGTATCTAAAAGTCCAAGAATATCCTCAAATCCATTTTGTCTAGCTATTTCACGATATTGTACTATTTTGGAATCAACATCTCCTTTTTCAAGGAAATCTAGGGACCTGAGTACCGTTTCTTCTAGCTTTTTCTTTAATAAAGATTTCAGACTTTGGTTTAGTTGCAAACTTGACATTCTGTATACTCCAATATATAGTTTAAAAGCTATAAAATAGCTATATAAACCTTTCTATTTTAATTACTTATAAGTAGAAACATATATAAATAAGCTAAACTAACTTAAATTATGAATAAAGAAGCATATTTTTCAAGACCCACTGCAGATCAGATAATTAAAGGAAAAACCCTGATTGAAGCAGATAGAAATCTATTATATTTAATTGAAAATATAAAAGAAAATGAAGCATTAGTTATAACCACAGAACTAAATCCTTTTGAAAACTCAAAAAAGTATCTAAGACATTCTACCGAATTAAGATTAAAAATGCCTCAAACAATAGCAGAACATATAAGATTAAAGCAACCTCCAGTTCATTTCAGAGAAGAAGCTTTCAACAATTTAACAGATTCTAATTATTCAGGTTATATCTTTTCTCCTTTAAAAGAAAGAGAACAATTAAAGAGAAAAGTTTCTTTAGTAAATTGTGTTAAAGGAGCAAAACTATTTACCTACTGTACAAATAATACACCAATTGACATACAAGAGTATAGTGCAAAGAGGGCATCAAAAGAAGGTGCTTCAGTTATAGTTTCTGTTCCTTCAAGAACACCAAAAAAAGATAGACATCTATTCAAGTTTATTTCAGTTCCAACAGTAGATAATGAAAATAAATATGCAATTGCTTATTCGCTAAGGACAGAAGGCCATAACTGCGGAGATAAACTATTTACAAATGTAGCATATAAATATGAAAGTTCAAGAGAAGATACTTCTTATATAACATTTGATACTCATGAAATAGCAGCTTATCTAGCCTTATGTGATCATTTTTGGAACAAAGAAAAGAATATTATTCCTTTACAAATGTCACATTTTGCTATACCTACAGATTTAATAATTAATTTAAATAAAAAACTACAAAAACAAGCAGTTATACAAAGAGATAAAAATCTTGGAACTTTAACAGAAGCAGAATTTGAAAAATTCTTTTGGGCTGCAGTTAAAAAATATGGTCATAATAAAACTTTTTTTAGAACCGATAAATTAAAAGAAGCAAATTGGATTTAAACCAGTAAGTTAAATTCTTTTTTTATTTCTTTTCCATCTAAATTTAGAATTCTAATTATTTTTCCTTTTCTTTTAGCTAATAATCTTGCTTTAGCAAAATCATCTTCAGTCTCTTTAGGAATTATTAAATCTGTAATTTCATAAATATGTTTTATTATCAAATTACTAAAATCCTCTTTAACATCAAAAGCAAATTCTTTTGTAATATCTACATTTTCAAATGAAGCAGAACAAAAATTATCTTTTAATGTACCTCCTGGTTTAGGTAAAGAATCTTTACAAGACAAATTGCAATTATCTGCTCTTAATTTTAATAATAAAAAATCAAACTTGAATTTTTCTATGATTTCCGATAATTTTTCTTTTGTAATTTCTTGTTCGGTAATGTCTGCTCTATAAACTTTTCCCCTCTTAGAATATTCATTTTGTAAATCTAATTCTTTTCCAAAGTCTCTAAAAGCAACTATTGCTCCAGAAATATTAATTTTTGAAGAAGCTTCTTTAGCAATTAAGTAACATAAGAAGTTTGAAAACTCAAAACTTGTTTTTACAGATAATTTTTTAGATTTTTTTAAATTTATTAAAGCTCTATCAGTATAATTACCTTTTCCAAATCTTTTAAATTGTTCATGAGCTAATTCGCTTCCTTTATTTTCAAATATTTCTTTTATGAAATTCATTTTTCACCTTGAATCATTTTATTATATTTTCCTTGTCCTATTAAAACCCAGTAGATTACTCCAACTGCAGTTATTCCAAGCATTACTATAAGCCAATTATTCATTTTTAAAGTTTTCCCATCTTACCTAAATGAAATTGGTAAGATAAATTATTAAATTCATTTGAATTATATAAATAAGATTCTAATCTCCCACACAAAAATACATCTTTTATTTCATTTAATAAAATTATCCTACTACACGAAGTACAAGAAGGATCTCCTGGAAACTTACTAACCTCTCCCCCTTTATCTAATTTAACATGATATAATGTAGAATTTTTTATTTTAGAAGGATTATTTCTTAATGCTGATTGTATTGCATAATCCTCAGCATGTATTGCCCTACACAATTCTAAATGAGTTCCTCCTTCTAAATTGGTTCTTAAACAAGGATCACAAATATCTACACCAACGGGGAGATTATTTGCTTGAGATATTAAATTTCCATAAAAATCTACTATTATTACCCCTCGTTTAGATTTCTTACATTTAGAAAGTTTAGCTATACTTGTACAAATTTCTATATATTTTTTTATATCATTAGAGTTAATTATTTCCATTTTTGTCTACCAAATAATTTAAGATTGTAACACATTGTGAAGTAAAATAGTTTGTTCTTCCTAAACTAAATACTTCCTTAGTATACCTTTTTATAAAAGTTTTGTTATTTTTAGGAATTCCTTCATGATCTCCTAAAATAAATATTGGATTTTCTTTTAATTCCATATTAGAAATATCTTTTCCTCTTTTATCCAATAAATAAAAGTTTTTCTTACCTGATTCAACTAATTCTTTTATTAAAGCTTGAAAAGATTTTTTCTCTACAAAGATTCCTGGAAAAGCTTTTATTTTTTTACCTTGTTTATACTTCCATAAAACACTTTTTAATAAATTACCTACATCTTTTTTAGATATAGGCATTTCAGAATCATAAATAAATTCAATATGTCTTGGTGGATCTGGTGGTCCATTAAGAATTAAATGAAAAATTGTATCTTCACGCATGTTATTTGAAACAAAAAAAGCATTAATTATAGAATGTATAACTATGTCTAAACGTCCTGCTTGCATTAAATCATTAAAATTTCCTGAGGTTTGTCCATGATTGGATATTAATATAAATTCTCTCATAATTAATTCTAAATATCAAGGTTTATAAATCTTAACTAAGTTTTATCTAATAAAGCCCTATAGTCTAGTGGCTAAGGATACGAGACTCTGGATCTTGTGACCCTGGTTCGAATCCAGGTAGGGCTACGCTCCCATAGTCTAGCAGTCAAGGATTTCGGCCTCTCGCGCCGGCGACCCGAGTGCGAATCTCGGTGGGAGCATTCAAAAGTTTTAAATAAATCAATTCGGTAAATAAACTATGCCAAAATATTACATAACAACAGCTATAGATTATGTAAATGCAGCTCCTCATCTCGGACATGCATATGAAAAAGTAGCAGCAGATGTTTTAGCAAGATGGCACAGACTTAAAGGAGAAGATGTTTTCTTTTTAACAGGAACTGATGAAAATGCACAAAAAAATGCTCAAGCTGCAAAATTAGCTGGAATAGAAACAAAAAAGTTTGTTGATCAAAATGCAGATTTGTTTTTTAATTTATGTAAAGTATTAAATTTGAGTAATGATCATTTTATTAGAACAACAGATAGTAAACATATCAAAGTTTCTCAATTAATATTCAAAAAATTGTATGATGCAGGAGATATTTACAAAGGAAATTATGAAGGACAATACTGCCCTGGATGTGAAGCCTTCAAAACAGAAAGGGATTTAGTAGATGGAAAATGTCCCGAACACAATATTATTCCTGAAATGATAAGTGAAGAGAATTATTTCTTTAAATTAAGTAAATATGAAAATGAAATTTTAAAATTAGTTTCTAGTAATACTTTTATTTTACCTGAAGAAAAAAGGAATGAAATAATTTCAAGGATAAAATCTGATGGATTAAAAGATTTATGTGTTACAAGAAAAGGTTTATCTTGGGGAATTTCTGTTCCATTTGATAAAGATTATAAAATTTATGTTTGGTGTGATGCACTCGTAAACTATATTTCTGCTTTAGGATATCCAGATGGATTAAAATTCAAAAAATATTGGCCAGCAGATTGTCATATGATAGGAAAGGGAATTAATTGGTTCCATACGGTTATTTGGCCAGCAATTTTAATGTCTGCTAAGATAAAAATGCCAAAACAAGTTTATGTTCATGGATACATTACAATAGATGGACAAAAAATTTCAAAATCTCTTGGAAATGTAATAGATCCAATAGAATTAACTAAGAAATATGGTGTAGATCCAATAAGATACTTCTTAATGAGAAATGTTCCATTCGGAGAAGATGGAGATTTTTCAGAAAAAGCATTAATAACAAGAACAAATACAGAATTAGCAGATTCTCTGGGTAATTTACTAAATAGAGTTGTTTCTATGTGTGAAAAATATTATGATTCTAAAATCCCTAAAGCAAAAGAAGACAAAGAATTAAGTTCAAAATTAGATTTTAAAAAAATTGATTCCTTGATATTAAATTATAAATTACACGAAGCTTTGGCAGAGATATTTTACTTTGTAGATCAATGTAATAAATACGTAAATGAAAAAGAACCTTGGAATTTAGCTAAAAATCAAAAAGAAGATGAACTTGAAAAAGTTTTATTTAATTTAGCAGAATCATTAAGAATAATTTCTCAATTAATTTATTCTTTTATGCCAGAAACTGCAGAAAAAATAAATGAACAGCTTGGATTTAAATTAAGAGATAGTTTTGACTTGAAATGGGGTAATGCAAAATCAAAAGGTATAAAAAAAGGAGAAACCTTGTTTAAAAAAATATGAAAACTGCAACACTTGTTTATCCAATCAAAGATAATAAAATGTTAGTTGGGATGAAAAAGAAAGGTTTTGGAGAAGGAAAAATTAATGGTTTTGGTGGCAAAGTAGAAAAAGGAGAAACCATAGAACAAGCTGCCGTAAGAGAACTTTTTGAAGAAATTTCACTTAAAGCAAAACCAGAACATCTTAAAAAAGTAGCAGAATTAAACTTTTATTTTCCTCATCTTCCAGAAAAAGGATGGGATCAAGTAGTTCATGTATATTTTTTATATAATTGGGAAGGACTTCCAAAAGAATCAGACGAAATGGGATATGAATGGTTTGAATTTGATAAATTTCCTTATCATAAATCTTGGGATGATGATCAGTATTGGCTACCTTTAGTTTTAAAAGGGAAACATATAAAAGGAAATATTACTTTTGGAAAAGACGGACATAAAGTAGAAAAACACGAGTTAACTGAAACAAAATGGTAGAAGGAATAAAAAAAGCAGAACATTGTGGGGATAAAATAACTATAGATGAATTTGGAAAAGTAGATTTAAGAGTTGCTCAGATAAAAGCAGTAAAAAATCATCCTAACGCAGACAAATTATATATTCTTGATGTAAGTTTAGGCAAAGGAGAACACGATGTTCAAATTGTAGCAGGAATAAGACAAGCTTATACCGAAGATGAATTAATTGGAAAGAAAATTATAATGGTTAGAAACTTAGAACCTGCAGTATTAAGGGGAGTAGAAAGTGAAGGTATGTTATTGGCTGCAGAATTCAAAGGAAAAATAGTTCTTTTAACAGTTGATAAAGATATAGAAACTGGTGCTAAAATTAAATAAAAAAAGAATTATTCTTTTTTTCCAGAGTAGTTTATTAATTTGTTTATTAATCCTTTTAAACAAGTTGGTTTTTCTAATATAGGATTTGGATTCAAATGGTTTTCCTTATATTCATCCCACTCTTTTTCTGTTAATTCTTTTTTCTCATACTTTTGTTTTTCTGGATATACAGAACCATTGTAAGGAGTATTTTTTAATTCATTATCCCATAAGTTTATATCATTAAAGTAATTGTCTGGCAAATATTTATCCTCTTTTACAGAATTAAAACAATTTTCAAATTCTTCCTTATTCATAATTCTTATATCCTGCTTTTTAAACCTATCCTGATTTTCAAACTTTTTAGATTTCATTTTTATATAAATATATAAAGGATAATTTTTAGTTATGTCATTTATTCTTTCATTTATATAATTATTATTTTCAGAATCACTAATAAGATGATTCTTAGTACCAAAGGTCTTACGAGAAGTTTCTAAAAGTTGGTATATTAGTTCATTATAATTAGTCTCAGCACTATCCTTTATACCTTTTTTAAATTCCTCATATTTTTCAAGAAGATAAGATTTTGCATTTAGATGTCTGATATCAAAAAAACCCCTTAATGGATCTGCATAATCTGTACGAGTTATATAACAATCTTTTCTTAATCCCTTATTATATTCTTCAAACAATTTAGACATTTTTTCTATTATTTCTTTACTGAAATTTACGGTATTATCGTGCCTTTCATCTTCTTGTTTTCTTTTTCTTTCAAATTCATCTTGAACCTCGAATATTTTTTCCATTTTATTTTCCTCCTTGTTTAGTTGTTTTATAACAACTTAAAAGTAATAACAATTAAAGTATATTTATATCTTATTTCTCCCAAAGAGGAGAAACATTTATAAGAATAAAACTTATAGAAAAACCATGGAAATAAAGGTTTTAGAAGAGCTCGGATTAACTAAAAATGAAATTTCAATCTATTTATTTTTATTAAAAAATGGAGAAACTACTACTGGTTTAATTATAAAAGAAACAGGTATTTCTAATTCTAGAGTTTATGAATCTTTAAACTCATTAATCTCTAAAGGTTTAGTTTCTTACAATATTCAAAAAGACGGAAAGCATTTCCAGGCTTCTGATCCAAAAATATTCATAGAAAAAGAAGAAGAACGTAAAAAGAAAATACAATCTTTAATTCCAGAATTAGCCAATTTAAAAAATTTAAAAAAATCAGGAACAACTACTGCAGTTTATGAAGATTTTGAAGGTTTTAAGACTGCATTTAGAAGAATAATAGAAGATTGCCCAAATAACGAAGAAATTTTCATCATAGGTTTTTCAGAGCAATTATACAAAGAAGAATCATTGAGATTATTTTTAAAGAATATGAATCTTAAAAGTGCACAGAAAAAACAAAAATTAAAAATATTATTAGATAGCGCTGTTAAAGATAATTTAGGAAAAGATAGAGAAAAAGAAAAGTATACTGAAGTAAAATATATGCCTAAAGGTTATATCAGTCCTTCAGCTATAGATATTTTTGAGGATTATGTTTATATTTTCTTATGGGAAGAAAAACCTTTCGTATTTATGATTAAAAATCAAAGAATTGCAGAGAGTTTTAAGCAATATTTCCAATTTCTATGGAAAATTAGTAAATAAAAAAAGAAAAAAATAAATTTATTTACAACATTTTGATGCCCACATTAATTTGTGTAGTCCCATCAAAATTATTAAAACAGCAAATAATTGTACTATGGTTGGTTGTTTAATCCAAGCCCAAAGACCAATTGCTATTAAAATTAGTCCACCAACTACAATCATTGGTTTAGAATGTTTGCACATCCCTATTTCTTTTGCCATTTTCTTATTTCATTAACTTATAATTTCTTATAAGTTTAGCTACACCTATAACGGTTACTACAATTGCTATAATCCAACCTTGCAAAGCAAGTAAAGAAGCAGGTAACACATTTAGTTGTGCTAATAATAACCATAAACCAATTATAGTTACTAACCAAGCTGTTAGTTTTGCCATATATTTCCCTCCTTTTAATTTATGAGAAAAATGATTCTCAAAGGCTATAAAAATATAGACTTTTAGGTTTATAAATATATTTATGGTCGTTTAATAATAAAGTGAGCCCGCGGAGATTTGAACTCCGGACCCCTACCTTATCAGAGTAGTGCGCTACCAGGCTGCGCCACGGGCTCATTGAATTATAAAGTTAAAAGATAATTTATAAGGTTTTTGAATTGATAAAGTTTAAATAATATTAAATTTTAACTATCTTATGCAGAGGTGGCTACATAAATTAGAACATTGGGTAGATAAATTAATCCCTATTTCTTTAATTGTTTTAATAGGTTTAATCATTGGAGAATTATTCTATAAAGAACAAATACATCCTTATTTAACTTTTGTAACAATAGCAGATTGGGGTATAATAGGTTTATTTGTTATAGATTTAACTTTTAAATGGTTCAGAGTAAGGAATATTCCAAAATTCCTAAAAAAATATTGGTTAGATATACTAGCAATATTCCCATTTTTCTTAGTTTTTAGAGCTTTAGAAGGAATTGGAGAATTAATTACTGTAGTAAGTGAGTATTTTACTCCTGCACAAAAAGTAGTTCATGCTGGAACAGAGATAGGTAAAGAAGTTATAATAATAGAAGAAGGTACAGCTAAATTAATTAAAGAAGCAGAAGCAGCAGGAAAATTATCAAGAACAGAAAGATTTGCAAGATTTTTAAGACCTTTCGCAAGGGCTCCAAGATTTTTACATTTAACAGATAAAGATACAAAAAAAGAATTTAAAAAAGATATTAAATTTATAGAAAAAGAAGAAAAGAAAGTAGTAAAAAAAGAAGAATCTTTCTTTGTAAAATTATATCAACATGTAGTAAAAATAATTGTCTTCTTTGAAAGGCCTTCTCATCATAAAAAGAGAAAGATTTAAAAGAAGGGGCAGTTAACAACCACCGTAAAATTTTAAATAAAAATGGAAAAAAAAGAAATATTTACTCATTTTAGTTATGGTAGTGCTATAAGAAATGCAATAGAAAAAATAACTAATGCTAATCGTGGAGTTTTAGTTGTTTTTGTTAAAGATAAGGGTATTAAAAAAATAAGTGTTGGTGGTTTTAAAATTAATGAAGATTTTTCTGAAGAAAGACTTGCAGAATTAGCAAAATTAGACGGAGCAATATTGGTAGATCATAAATTACAAAAAATTATTAGTGCTAATGTCTTATTAAATCCAAGTATAAAAATTCCTAGCACGGAAACAGGTACAAGACATCAAGCAGCAGAAAGAACTGCAAAACAATTAGATACAATGGTTCTTGCTATTTCTGCAAAAACAGGAACTGCAATGATATATCATGGAAGCGGTAAATTAAAATTAAATAATTTAGGTAAAATATTCACAAAGACTGGAGAAGCACTAAGAATTATTGAAAAACACAGAGAATTATTTAAAGTTTTAATAAAAAAGTTTGATACTTTTGAATTATTAGAAATGGTTACATTAGAAGACCTTGCTTCTATATTCCAAAGAGAAAAAATAATGGATTCTGTTGCAGATATAATCTCTGTTTATTTAAGTGAATTAGGTGATGAAGGAGAATTAACAGAATTACAATTAAAAGAAATTATAACTTATGTTCATGCAGAATTAGCAGCAATTATGGCAGATTATCATGATTATTTTAATTTTGATAAAATAATTGAAGAATTAAAAGACTTAAAACGTGATGAAATTGTAGTTAAAGAAAACATTTTTAAAATATTCTTAGATAATAGAAAAAAAGAAGATACATTAATACCTAAAGGGTATAGAATATTGAAAAATATTCCTATATTAACAGAAGAAAACATAAAAATATTAATGGAAACTTTCCCAAGTTTAAAAGAATTGATTTCTGCCCAAGAAGAAGAATTAGCTGCTATCAAATCTATAGGAAATAAAAAAGCTAAAGCTATAAGAGAATATTTATTAAAAGCGCAGATTTAAGAATTATTTATTCCTTCTTTTAAAATTTTAATTCTTTCATTTAAAGTGGTATGTGGTGGGCAAAAACCATATTTTTTCCATATTTCATATTTAGTAAGATGTTTTGGAGAATTAAATCCTATTAAGTCCATCCATTTTTGTAATTGCTCTTTCCCATTAATTTGTAATAAATTAGAAATATAAACTTTTTTGTATCTCTTTTTTGGATAATCATATAAAACAAAAGTATTAAAACCAAATTTTTTTAATAAAATATTTAATTCTTTAACTAAAAGTTTATCTTTTGTACAAAAACTTATAACTGGATAAGAATGTTTATATGAATCTTTATTTTTAAAACTTATAGAAAAATCTGTATCAGCAATTCCTCTTATAAAATAACTTAAATATCTCGAATTTTTCAAAACCTTTGGAACTTTTACATTTATTTTAGGCCCATATTTTACTCCAATAACCTTATTTAAAAAAGTAAAAATAGCTTTAGATTGAGTATTTAATTTTATGCTCTCTTTATTTTCTCTTAAATCTTCAAAGATTCTTAAATTCTTATTAAATAATTTTTTAAATAATCTTTTAAAATAAAGTGTATAAAAAATATATTCGTCGTTAAGATGACCACTATAACCAATGTAATAGTAATACCTTTTATAAAATCCTAAAGTTCCGTCTCCATAATGTATACCTAAAAAATAAGCCAAATCTTTATCCAATTTTTTAGGAATTTTTACATTTTCTTTTAAATCTTTTTTACTATAAGAAACTTTAGATAAATCAAACCTCATCTTCTCATTTAAGTAAATTTACTTTATAAATCTGGCGCGCACACTTTGCAAGTTGCAATTTGTTAGAATATATATTTTGTAGAATATATTTTAAATAAAAAGAAAAGCGCCTCAGGAAGGACTCGAACCTTCGACCTCTTGATTAACAGTCAAGAGCTCTACCTGCTGAGCTACTGAGGCATGACTTAAAAGACTTATACTTCATTTAAAAACATTTCTATATCCAAAGCGATTTAAATAAAAAGGTATATAAATTCTATTTTTACCCCTTTCGTATGGTAAATAGAAGACAATTCCTGGAACTAGCCCTACTTTCAACAATTCCACATAAAATGAAAGGTTATGAAAATGTAAATTTAACATTAGTTAAAAGGATTAATACAAATTCTTCTCCTAAATCAGTTGAATTCAATCCAGAAAAAACTAAAGCCTATATAAATAATTTGGAAGATGGTTCTATTTATGTATTTAATACAAAAGATTATTCCCTTGAAACTATAATTAAATATCAAAGAACATTTACAAATAAAACAAGAGGAAACTATAACTCTTTTGAAGAAAAACCAGTAGAAACTTGTTTACGCATAATGGAAAAAGATTATGGACATCTTTACACAATGCCTTTGGAATAACTGTTCAAGATACAAATCATAATCCATTAGAATTAAAATATCAAAATAGAATTAAAAAAGTTTCTATAGAAGATAAATTAAATAAAAATATAAAAAATTTAGAAATTCCTTTTATTAAAACCGAAATGACTCCAAAAATATTAAGAGCAACCCCTAATCAAGAAAGAGTATGTGTTGCTAATTGGCATTCAGCTTCTATTTCAGTAATTGATTCTGAAACTGGAAAAAATTATGGTTCTATTAAAGTAGGTTCTGTTCCAAGAGGAATTGCTTACACTTCTGATTCAAAATTAGGATTTGTAGCTAATTTTTCTGGGAATTCTTTAACTTGTTTTGATCCATATAATATTAAAAATTTAAATACTTTAGAAAGAATAGGTACTAATCCGAGACATCTTTTAATTAGTCCAGATAATCAATTTTTATACATAAGTTTTCATGGAGATGGTTATCTAAGAAGATTAGATATAAAAAATAATAAATTAAAAGAATTATATATTGGCGGACAAGTAAGAAGTATAAGTGCTGATAAAAATTTTGATTATATTTTTGCAGATTCTTTTAGTAATAATCAAGTTGCTTTAGTAGATACAAAACAATGGAAAGTTATTGAAAAAGTAAAATCTTCTTATCACCCTGTTGGAATATCCTACAATGATAAAACAAAAGAAGTATGGGTAGTAAATCAAGGAGATTCTAGTTTAAATATCTTTAAATTTAATCAATAAAGTCTTTATTCTTTATCTTTTCAGGCAGATATTTATCAGAAATAAAACTTATTCCTCTAGAACTTAAAGCTTGAATTTCTGCCTTAGAACCAAGTTTTTTCATTTCTTTGAATTGAGATTGCCATACTTTATTATCTTTAAACCACTCATAATCCATTATTTGTTTTATTCTTGAAATATCATTTTCATTTAATTTAATTAAGTGTTTTTGAAGACCATATTTTTCAATATCTTGTGCAGTTATTCCTAAAAATTTAACATTTGGTATTGTCATGCTAGCACCTAAATGAGCTAGAGCAATTGAACCATATTTTATAACTGAATAAATGTAAAATCCCCAAGGATCATAATCTGTTAAAATATAAATTGGTAATTTATGTTCTTCTGATAATCTTTGTAATAATCTTCTTATTCCTCTTGTTGTTTGACCTTGTGAAGAAATAATTATACAATTTTGTTTGTCCCAATATTTATCTTCGTGCAATCTTTCCCATACTGCTGCTTTTTCCATGTAAAGAATATATTTTGCATTTACTTTTTTAAAAGTTATATCTTCTACATTTGAAGGAATACTCCATCCTCCTGAACCTAATTTAGACCAATCAATTGTATCTCCTTTATCCAAAATAACAACTTTTCCTGCAATAGAACCATTTTTATTTGCATTGAAATGTAATTGTTCTCTTGAAACCCCAGTAATAACTTCTAAATCTTCTATTGCTTTATCGGATTCTGTCTGTTCATCAACAATATTTATTTTTGTTCCTGGAAGAGTTCTTTTAATTTGGTAAAATGCGTCTCTTAAGCTAGCGTGTTTATCTTCTTTTATTAAATCTTTAGAAATAGAGGCTACTTCAACAGTTTGTAAGAATTTTTTTGTATGTGCTACATTAAAAAATGCTCTTGATGCGGTTTTATCTCCTAATCTTAAAGATCTTGCTTTTTGATCAAAGACAATATTAGATAAACCTCTTAAAGTAAAAACTAATTCTGGATTCTTGCCTTTATTTACTTGAGTGACAATCTCGTCTCCAAAATCCTTTAATGCTTTATCAGCTTTTATCTTTTTCTCCGCCATCTTCTATTTCTCCAAGTATATCTTTCATATTTTTCTTTAATATTTTTCTTAAATTTTCTTCTAATTTAGTTTTAGATTCTCCGGATAAATTATATAATGAATTTGCTAATTCTGGAATATACTTTTCAAATAAATCAACTTTATCTCTCTGTTCATTTGCTCTTACGTGTTTCCTTATATAAATTCCAAGTTTTCTTCCGCATTCTTGCAATGCCAATTTTATTTCTTTAATGATTTCAGGATAATGAGCAACTGCTTCTTTTGCTTCTGAAGTAAAAGGAACCCATACAGATGAAATATGAACTATAACTACTGCAGGACCAAATGGAAAATTAGCTCCTTTTTGTTCTAAACCATAAGGCTTCCAGTTAGTATCTGTAAATGATTCTGTTACAGAACAAGCTCCTTGTTGATATAATAATGGAACTCTATTTGCAAATCTTAATAATTTAACTTGTTCTTCTTTAGGCAGATCTCCACCAAATGCAATTGCTGCTTCTATTATAAATGGAAAACCTCTGTAAACTTCTGCAGGTCTTGTTGTTGTTACAAAATATTCTGCATTAAATTCTTTTCTTAAACTTTTTTCTAATAATTCTGCGCCGATAGGACTTAAAGAATCTGCTGATGGTGCTGATATTTTTGTTTCTTTGATTGCTTTTAATAAAGCCTCAGCTTGATCCCTAGTTACTGTTTTTGGAGAAATATCTGCCTTAACTTTAGCTTTGTCACAAATTTCCTTTGCAGTTGTAGGACCAACTCTTGAAAAATCTCCTGTAAAAAATCCTGAAACAGATCTTGCTTTTGTAATAGTCAACATAGACATTAAAGTTCCTAACTCTAATCCATGAGGATGTGGTTTTATTTCTTCTGCTAATTTTGGTAATTTATCTGTTGCTCTTGAAAAATTTATTTTTTCTTTATCAGGATCAATATAAGTTATTTGAGCGTGAGGATTAACAATAGCAACTTGTTTAATATATTCATCAACAGATTGCTTTCCTTTTAGATATCTTCCTTCTAATTCTATCTCTATTTTAGTTCCATGAGCTTTTTTCCATTCTATTTCATTTTCTTTTAAAATCTTAGGTTCATTCTTTGCAGTATCAATATGTAATTCATAGTACATCGCAGGCCTTTTTTCAGAAATTCTTGATATAACTTTAATTGGTTTTCCTGTTGTTAACTGCGAATATAAAACTACGGCAGAAATACCAATACCTTGTTGTCCTCTTGATTGCCTGTATCTATGGAACTTGCTTCCGTATAATAATTTACCAAAAACATTAGGTAAGTTAGCTTTTAAAATTCCAGGACCATTATCTTCTACTATAACTATAAATCTCTCTTCAGATAATTTCTTAATTTCTATATTTAATTCAGGTAATATCGTAGCTTCATCACAAGCATCTAAAGAATTATCTACTGCTTCTTTTACAGCCATTAATAATGCTCTTGTTGGATTATCAAATCCTAAAAGATGTCTATTCTTTGTAAAAAACTCTGAAATTGATATCTCTTTTTGTTTTTCAGCCATTTCATGGGCTTTTGTTTTCTCACTCATCTTTTTTTATGCCTGATTATCTATTTATAAACTTTTTTCTTGCTTCTCTAACCAAGAATATACTGTTGCATGCTTACTTCCTCTTAATAAAGTCTCAATTGCATGCTTTGCTTTAAGAACATCGTCAAGATTTCCTATAATTGTTACTGTTTTTCCAAATATAGATATATGGGTGTGTGTAAGTTGCTCTATATTTTCTCTTGCTTTCCCTTCTCTACCTATAACTCTTGCTCTTAATCTAAATAATTTTTGTTTTGAATTTCCAGAAAAATCTGTAATATCAATAATTTCACAAGAATTTTCATCGTCTAATAAAGAAAGTGCAACTTCTGGATTAAAACCACGAGCAATTGCTTGAACAACTTGTTTTCCAACTAATAGATTTAAATTATCTTCTCCTTTTAAAGTAACTAACTGTTCTTCTGTATCAATAATTATTCTTATATTTAATTCCTTACATAATTTTCTTTTTGTAGATCCTTTTTTCCCTATAAGAACAGCTATTCTTTCTGCAGGCACTTTAATTTCTTGTATAAATTCCATTTTAAAATTCTTGGAATTCTTCTACTTCTTTCAAGAATCCTTTTTTCTTTAAAACTTCAACTTGATTTCTATTATATTTGAAAATAATATCTCCTTTATCAGGAGTATCTTCCCATGGTTCTATTAATACAATATCTCCTTCTTTAACCCATAAATATCTCTTTAATCTCCCAGGAATTCTACATATTCTTGTTTTACCATCTAAACATCTTATTCTAGTTCTAGAAGCTCCAAGTCTCTGTTCTAAAATACCTAAAACTTCTTTACCCCTAGGAATTCTTACTCTTACTTCTGGCTGTTGTTCTTCTACCATGATTGAATAAATTAAGAATAATTTATAAACCTATTTATTTGATTTTTTGGCCTTGATGAATTCTTTCATATCTCTTAAATCTTTAGATTTTCTGGTTTCTGGCCATATATCTTCTTGTATTTCTTCTTTTTGTTCTATTTTTTTAAAATCTTGTTTTTGTTCTTTTCTCTTAAATATATTTTTAAAGGATTGAAATTCATATTTTGTTGTTAAAAATATTAAAATTATTAAAAATAAAAATAATGCAATAATAATTAATAAGATATACAAAACCGAATGACTTGATTCTTTTACTTCTGGTTTTATTTCAGGTATAGGTTCTTCTATTTTTGGTTCTGGTTGTTGAATTGTTTCATTGATTTCTTCTATTTTTGGTTCTGGAGCAACTATTTCTTGTTTTATACTTGGAGTGAATTTTCCAACAGATATTGAATTCCATTTTAAATAATGAGTATAATCTTTTAATAAAGAAAAAACCAAACTATTTGTGTTTGAATTATATTTAAAAATATAAAAAGGATTTTCTTGTCTTGCTAGAGCTACTAATTCATTTTTTGAATCTTGATCTACATCTCCATAATCCATATCTATCCAATCAGAAAATCCAGTATTTGTAAGGATGGTTTGAGAATATTCTCCATTTTTTATCTTTGAACTATAGAATTGTCCATTTTTATCCAAAGAAATTATTTCATTAATACCATCGTCATCTATATCCACAATTTTTAAAGAAATAAAAGAAACTTTTCCAAAATTGCCATAATTTAATTCTTCTCCTAATTTATTATCTTTTATTTTATATAAATAAAGAGAATTTCCTAAATCTGCTTGCCTTATTAATACTAATTCTTGTATTTTATCTCCGTCTATATCCCCTACATCAAAAGCATCCCAAACTTTTAATCTTGTTTCTCCCATAACCGTTGTATAAAAAGAATTTCCTTGATAAGATATTGAATAAAATCTTCCTAATTTACTTGTTCCTAAAATTAATTCATCTTTTTTATTATTATCTGTATCTGCTGTAGCCATACCTATCCAATTCATTTCGGAAGGAAAATTAGAAATATCTAAAGGACTTAACTTTTCAACTACTTCATTATCTTTATATTCAAATAAGTAAATATCCATTTTTCCTATATCTCTTAATCCAGCAATTTCGTTATTTCCATCTCCATCTGTATCAACAATAACAGAATCAACCCAATCACCAAATGCAGTTGTTTTTAATAGAGTATAATTATAAGTTCCACCTGATTTATCTAATTTTATTATATTTCCATTCTCATTACTAAATGAAATTATAGAAGCATCTGTTTTTATAGCTGCATTTACATTAATTGTTAGTAATATTAAAAATAAAATTAATAACCCTCTTTTCATAATTTATCTAGAATTTTGTAGCTTTTAAAATTTACTCTTTTAGCCTAAACAACAAAGTAACCCTATGGATTCTTTTTCCTCCAGCCCTATCAAAAGTTACTAATTTTTTAGATAGTTTTACTTCGCCTTTAAATTGTTTTTTTAATTGAGTTCCAAGATTTCTTATTATATTATGAGAAGTTATATGAAAATCTATTCCCTCTTTTAAAGGAACTTCTTTTGAAATAAAAACTCCTGGCTTCTTTGCTATTTGATTTTTAACAAAATTTATGAGTTCTTTATTATAAGGTCTCAATTGCACTATTGCTTCACATCTCTGTTCTTTTGTATAAACTAAATTTTCCATTTTAAACTTCAAATATCTCCATATAAGGTATATTTTTTATTGTTTTAATATTTTCAGCTAAATCTAATTTCTCAGCAATTTTTATTGTATTTTCTCCAACCAAATTAATATTTCTTTCATTTTTTATAATTTTAATAATTTCTTCTTCATCAACTAAATTTCCTTTATAAAATTTTTCTGAAACATTTAGTTCTACTTCATTTTCTTCAAAAACTTTTCCTAAAATATCTTTATCACAAATAGAAACTATTCTTCCTTTTACAGATTCATGAACTTTTAGATAAAAGGTTTTCATACTTTTTCTTTAACTATGTTTCTTGCACCACAAGCAGTACATTTTAAATACAATTTTCCATTCTCTTCTATCAATTTTGTATCTGGTTTCTTGCATTCTGGACATAAAACATAAATTTCTGCATATTCTGCAACTTTTTGATTGATAAAAGTAGGATTTAATTTTCTTCCTATGATTAATCTATTTTCTTCTAATTTTCCAGGAGAAGCTAATTCTCTTAATAAGAATTTTAAAAAATGTTGAGGATCTCTGTTAAAGAATTTAACTAATTGATTGAAATTTGTAATTATAGTTTTATTTCCTTCTACTCTTCCTGTAGCTTTTGGAATTTCTGTTCTAGTCACATTTACGCTAGATGCAGGCATATCTTTTAATGCACTATCCAATAACTTTTCATAATCTTCCATAAATCTTAGAAATAAAGATGGTATTTAAAGCTTTACTCATCAATTATCTTTTCTTCTACTATACCCAAAACCTCTTGTTCTGGTGCTTTTTCAGGAGTTTTAAAGTCTTTATACAAACTTAATAATTCTGCTTTATGTACTATTTCATAATTAGGATCTACTTTTTTAACTATTTCTGGAACCAAATAAACTTCATCATTGTATTTTTTTACTTTACCTATTACTAAAATTAAATCTCCTACTTCTAAATTAGAAATTAATTTTATATCCTCTTTCCAAGTTTTTAATCTAATATCTCCAGACCCATCATCTATAGTTACTGTTAAATATTCTTTGTTTTCAGATTCAAATTTTTGTATTACTGTTGCTACAACATGTGCTCTTGAAACTCTTTTATTATTAATTAAGCTATAACTAGATTCTAATTCTCCAAGGTAATAAGGGCAATTTACTAAATCTCTTATCCATACTTTATATGCCACTTGCCTTATGAAATCTGCCATAAAAATTAAAAAGTTTAATACTTATAAAAGATTTCTATTCTAAAAAATATATATTAAATTTTTTGAATAAATCCACGTTTTGGTTCGAAAATTTGACCATCTCTTCTTAATCTATCTAATGCTTCTTCTACCTTATCTTCTGTAATACCTCTAGCAACTGCTTCTCCCATCAAATCATTCAAAGGTATTGATTTCATACCTTTTGCAGTTAATTGGTTTATTATATCTGTAAGTATAGATATTCTTGATCTTTGTGAACTTGTTATTCCAGTGCTCATTTTGTCAATATCAAAGGTTTGTGTTTCATAATCAAATCCAACAGCCATTAAACAATATTTTAAAATGTTAATTGCCATTTTCGCATCTTCTTTAGTTACTGTTTTTGATAATTTTAATTTTGCTGCACCTTCTGCTAATCTTACTAAAGCTTCTAGTTGTCTTGCAGTAATTGGAATTGGTCTTTGAGCAGTTTCAGGTCCTACTCCAGAATTTCTTAATCCAACATAGAAATTTTTTAATTCATTTAAAGCAGCTTCACTTAATTTAGGATTTATTCTCTGTCTTGCATAAGCAATATATTTTCTTAATAAATCCAAAGGAATTTCATATTTTAATAATTCAGGAGATTTTTGTAAATCTAACATGTGTGAAGCAATTTTTTCATCTTTTTCTTTAGAAGGGGTATCTTTTATTGGGAAAATTAAATCAAATCTGTTAATTAAAGTTGAAGGTAATTCAATTTGAGAAGCAATTGGTTGGTAAGGATCAAATCTTCCTAATTTTGGATTTGCTGCAGCTAATACTGTAGTTTGTGCTCTTAAAGTAGCTTGGATATTTGCTTTAGCGATTGTAATTGTTTGTTGTTCTAATGCTTCGTGCATTGCTACAGAATCTTCTTTACCCATTTTATCTAATTCATCAAGACAACATAAACCATTATTAGCTAAAACTAATGCTCCTGCTTCTAAAGCCCATCCCCTTAAAAATTCATCTTTAACGACAGTTGCTGTAAGACCTGCAGAAGTTGCACCTTTTCCTGAAATATATCTTCCTTTTGGAGCAATAGTAGAAATAAATTTTAATAATTCTGATTTTCCAATTCCAGGTTCTCCAACCAATAAAACGTGTATATCTCCTCTTGTTTTTGTTCCATCTTTTCTTTGTTTTCTTACTCCACCAAATAATTGTAAAATTAAAGCAGTTTTTACTTCTTCATAACCATAAATTGAAGGAGCAACAGTGCTAATTAATTTGCTTAATATTTTTGGATCATTTGATAATTTAATAATTTCTTTTTCATCTTCTTCATTAATTATAACTTCTTCATAAGTCTCTTGCAACGATTCTATATGATTTGTATCTAAAGAAATATCATATCTTGTAGAATTAGTTCCTGTCTTTAATGGTAGAGGTACTTCTCTTACTATCCCATTAACTCTTATTTTAGAACCTGGAGTTGTTTTTTTCTCCATTTTTGGTTCTACTAAATCAGATTTTAAAAAAACAGAAATTCTTTTTGGTTGTTCTCCTCCTTCTAAAGCTTCTGGAATTTCTTCTATAACTAATCTTTGAGCATCAACTAAATCTTTACTTAATAATCTAAACTTTCCACGACGTCCGCAGGAACATCTTGAAGGTTCTCTAAAAGCTTGCTCTAATTGCAAAATTGAAATTATATTTCCACAAGAAGGACATTCAAATCTTGCATTTGTAACTTGAGGTCTTACATCTGAAGCTTGACGCACTATTCCATCTACAACTAAAAATTTATTTAAGTGTGCACTTCTAATATTTCTTATAAAAACTTTTTGTGATTCTGGTAAATTCTTGAATCTTACTATTAATTTTTTAGATTTAGGTAAATCAAATTGTTCTATAGCAAATTCTGCTGCTTTAAGTGATTCTTCTGGTTCTTCGATTAATTGTTCTGATAAGTCTAAATCAAAAGCTGCTAAATCTTTGAAATCAAGAGTTATAGAATCTTTACCTTCTTGTACTGTTTTATGCAATTCTTTTTTATAAGTAGATTCAAGTAATTCTTTGAATAAGGCTATTTGTTTGGGAGCATCTAT
Organism: Candidatus Nanoarchaeia archaeon; assembly: GCA_041651575.1. Classification (GTDB taxonomy): domain Archaea; phylum Nanobdellota; class Nanobdellia; order SCGC-AAA011-G17; family JAFCDX01; genus JAQUOT01. The sequence goes on along the minus strand of JBAZJB010000001.1, from coordinate 687,501 downwards.
TTTCATTTTGTAAACCAGAACTAGACTAATATGTATTTTGATTATATAAATATTTCTAAGCTATTTGTAGTTTACAGGTAATTTATAAGAAAAAGTAAAGAATTATCTAATTTTCTTCAAAACAACTATTAATTTTAAAACAGCTTCTTTTAGTTTAGCTTCTGAAGTAGTTCCTGTACAAACAATCTTTCCATTACTAAATAATAAGAAAGTTGCTCTTGTTCCTGCTAATTTGTAAACTAAACCTGGAAATTGTTCTGGTTCATATTCTGTATTATCTAATTTCATAGTTAATTTGTTTAAATTTAAATCCATATTGATAGTACCAGAAGCAACCATATTTTGAACTTTTATTTTTGGTTTTATTTTAATTCTAATATTTATTCTTGCTATGTTTTTTATAATTTGATTAACAGACTCTTTAACTTTAGCCATTGATTTAGCACCAGTACATACAACTTTACCAGAACTGAAAATTAAAGCAGAAGTTTTTGGCTCTTTTATTCTCATAACCAAACCTGGAAATTGTTCAGGATTATATTCTGTATTAGGTAATGTTTCTGCTAATTTGATTAATGGAATATCTTGACCTAGCCAAGTAGAAGCAACAATATTTTGAATTTTTAGATCCTTTTTACTAATCTTTGCCATTTTATGTAACACCTCACCCTTTTAATATACCTATTTAAATATATAGAAAAATATTTAAAGCTATTTATAAAGGTCTCGGCCTTAAAGTTCATATAATTTATTAACAGAATTTACCCATTCTAAAGATTTATTGTAATTCTCAACTATACCTATATTGATTTTACTAGACTTTCCAGGCCGTAAAAGTTGTATAGATAACTCATTTGTTAATTCATCCAAAGCGAATCCCTTAATTGCCTTAGATTCTATCCCACCACGTAAACTCATTTCTGGAGTTTCTATGACTACATCTCCACTTTGTTTCCAGACTACAACGTGAGAGTTACCTTCGACTAGATAAAAAACTTTATCTTTTGATAATAAGATATTCCTTACCATAAATGTTTCTCAGAAACAGCTGAGGTCCTGAACACCTCTCATTTATATTTAATCAATTGATTTAAAAATCTTTCTAAGGCCTAAATCTTGAAAACCTTGAATTTCTTGTTTTTAACCAGTTTCTCTATGGATTCCTTGAAATTCTTAGGTTCTTTGTTATTTAGCTCAAATTTGTCTGCATTTACCTTTTCTTTTATCTCTTTTTTGAATTTTTCTAAATCATAATCTGTAGTAATGTGAATATTTATTTTATCTTGTTTTTTTAATCCTAATTTCTTTCTAAAGTCTTGTGTTAATCTTACTAGTTCTCTTGAAAATCCTTCTTGTTCTAAAGCTAGACTCATTACAGAATCAATTTCAACTTTTAAATTTCCTTTTTTCCATTCAACTTTTTTAAAGTTACCTTGTTTTTTTATTATGTCTTCAAATTTCTTCAAATCTTTTTCACAAGAAATTGTTACACTAGCTAATGGCCATCTTATTCCATATCCAACTTTTTCTCTTTCAGAAGATATTATAGATAAAATTTCTTTTACTAAATTAAAATCTTGTTCTAATTTTCCATCAATTAATTTTTTATCAAACTTTGGCCATTTGAATAATTGAATAGATTCTTCTTTTAATTTATGTTTTTCTTTTAATTGTAAATATAAATCTTCTGTCAAATGTGGAGTTACAGGACTAAGCAATATTAATAAATTCATTAAAGTAGAATACAAAACAAAAGAAACTGCTTTGTCATTAGCATCTACTCTATCTCTTATCATTTGAATATACCCTCTGCTTAAGGTATTTAAAATAAAATCTTCTATGTCTCTTGCTGCGGTTCTGTATTCAAATTTATCTAGATTTTCTGAATAATTTTTAATTAAACTATTTAATTTTGATAACATCCATTTATCTTCTACATTTTTAATTGTCGCTTTGTTAACTTTATCCATAGTTAACAAATAAGTTTGTATATTTTGTAAGATATTGAAAATTTTCCAGACTTCTTTCTTAATTGTTTCTTTGTTAAACATTTGAGTTTCATAAGGAGCAGTATCCCATAAATAATAGAATCTTATTCCATCTGCACCAAGTTCTTCAAGAGCTTCTTTAGCCCAAATAACATTACCAAGAGACTTAGACATCTTTTCTCCTTTAGGATCTAATACCCAACCAGGCATTGAAACTTCTTGATAAGGAGCTTTGTTAAAAGTAGCAACTCCGCAGAACATTAACGAATAGAACCACCCTCTTACTTGATCTTGAGATTCATTAATTCTGCTTACAGGATAATGACTATCAAATAATTTTTTATTTTCAAATGGAGCATGTAGAGAAGCCCATGGTGCAATTCCAGAATCATACCAAACATCGAAGATATCATTGATTTTCTGCATTTCTTTCTTGCATTTTTTACATTTTAATTTAATATCTAAAACAGTATGTAAATCAATATCCTTTGAAAATTTAGTTGTTGCATTTTCTTGCAATTCTTTTAAAGAACTAATGACTTTTGTAGTTCCACAAGAACATTTCCATATTGGCATTGGAATTCCCCAATATCTTTGTCTTGAAATATTCCAATCTTCTGCATTTAATATCCAATTTTCAAATTTCTCTCTTGCAAATTCAGGATACCATTGTACTTTAGCATCTTCAGAAAGCATTTTTTTCTTAATTGGATCAATTTTTATAAACCATTGATTACTCATTCTAAATATTAATGGTGATTTACATCTCCAACATAAAGGATATTTGTGTTCAACTCTTGTACTATAAAGTAAATTTCCTGTTTTCTCTAGAACTTCAAGAATATTTTTATCTGCATCTTTAACAAATGTTCCTACAAATTCTCCTGCTTGTTTTGTAAATCTACAAGAATCATCTAAAGGAGAAACTTCAGGTAATCCATAATGTTTTCCAAGTTCATTATCAGTTTTACCATGTCCTGGAGCAACATGTACTAGTCCTGTTCCATCCGTGGTTGTTACAAAATCTTCAAAAACATCATTTCCTGTAGTGCCTTTCTTTGTTCTCATTTTAGCAGAAACTCTTTCCTTTAAAATTGGAATTGACATGTAAACTTTGTGAGATTTTTTATTTTTAGCTAATTCATGTTGTTGTGGAACATCTAAAATTGATTCATATTCCATACCTTCAAGATCTTTTCCCTTGAATTCTTCCAAAATTTTATATCCGATACTATTATCTTCTAAAACATTTAATCTTTCTTTAGCTAAAATTAAATTTCCTTTTAATGTTTCAACTTTAACATAATCTGCCTCGTCTTTTGCAGCGATTGCAGTATTAGCAACTAAAGTCCAAGGTGTGGTGGTAAATACAAGTAAAAAATCATTTTCTGTTTTTTTAATTTTAAATTTAATTAAGATATAAGGATCTTTCATCATAGCATAAGAATCTGTAACTTCATATCCTGCTAAAGCAGTTTCACATTTAGGACACCAAAATACTGGTTTTTTTCCTTCATAAACTAATTTCTTATCCCAGATTTGTTTGAAAGCCCACCATCCTGATTCGATATAAGTATTATCATAAGTTAAATAAGGATCTTTCCAAGAATACCAAGAACCAAGTTTGTCATAAACATCCAACCAAATATTTTTATTATCTGTTGCAGAAGCTTTGCAAAAACTTGTAAAGGTTTTAATTCCTAATTTTTCTATATCTTTTTTAGAAGTAATATTTAATTTTTTTTCTACTTTGTTTTCAACAGGCAATCCGTGAGTATCAAATCCTGGCTGGAATAATACATCAAAACCTTTTGAAAATGCCAATCTTATATTAAGATCTTTGTAAACAGTATTTCTTATATGACCTACATGAGGAATATCATTAGCGTAAGGAGGTCCATCTAGTAAAAAATAAGGCTTTTTACCTTTATTTTGTTTGTTAAGTAATTGTAAAAGATTAATCTTTCTCCAATAAGCTCTTATTCTAGGTTCTATTTCAGTGAAGCTATACATACTAATAGATTAAGAAGATTTATTTAAAAAGGTTATTATTAATAAATACCTCTATTTTTAGTGAATGACTTATTAAATCTCTTATCCTTCTGCAAAAAGCTTGTGCTCTATAGTGTAATATTCTCCAGTCCAGGGATGAATTCCTTGTCTATCTACTTTCAAACTATCAACCCTCATACTTTCATCTATCTTAAGCTCACACGCCTTTTTGTATTCTTGTTCTGACAAAATTTCTTTCAAATGACTTAGATCGCACCCACAACAAAGAAGTCTAGAATTTTTATTAAAAATATTATATGTATGTTCGAAACTCATTCTCCAACCCCCATAAATATTTAAATTTTATTAATAATCTTCTATATAAACCTTCTTATAAGTTTTGATAATTACTCTTTTATCATATAAAAATATATAAACCCTAAATTCTTGTAAAAGAAAATGAATCAGGTTTGGGCAGAAAAATTTAGACCTAAGTCATTTAAAGACTTTATAGGTCAAAAGCATATAGTTGATAAAATAAGGTCTATGGTAGAAAATAAAAACTTACCTCACCAGTTATACGCAGGTCCTGCAGGTGTTGGTAAAACTTCTTTAATATTAATAGTTGCTAAAGAATTATTTGGAGAAAATTGGAGAGAAAGTGTTCTTGAATTAAATGCTTCTGATGCAAGAGGAATTGATGTTATAAGAAATGAAGTTAAAAACTTTGCAAGAACAAAAGCCTTTTCTGATATTCCTAAGATTTGTATTTTAGATGAAGCTGATTCTTTAACAAAAGAAGCACAACAGGCATTAAGAAGAACAATGGAAGTTTACTCAAATTCTTGTAGATTTTGTTTACTAGCTAACTATTCTTCAAAAATTATTGAACCAATACAATCAAGATGTGCTATTTTTAGATTTAAACCTTTAAACAAAGAAGAACTTAAACAAATTGTAGAAAACGTTGTTAAAACTGAAGGAATAAAAATAAATGACAAGACAATTGATTTGATTATTGAAGTTTCTTCTGGAGATGTAAGAAGATTAACAAACATATTACAAAGTTGTGCTTCTATTTCAAAAGAAATCACTGAAAATTTAATTTATGATATTGTTGCAGCAGCACATCCTAAGGAAGTTAAAGAAATTGTTGAAGTAGCTACTTCTGGAAATTTCATTGGAGCAAGAGAAAAATTATTAGAAGTTATGTTAAAACATGGACTATCTGGACTAGATATAATAAAACAAATTCAAAGAGAGATTTGGAATTTAAATATAAAAGACGAAAATAAATTGAAAATGGTTGAAAAATGTGGAGAGATTGAATTCAGATTAGTAGAAGGTTCAGATGAATATGTTCAATTAGAAGCATTATTAAGTCAATTTGCTCTTTATGGTAAATGAAATTAATCAGTCACGATGATTTGGATGGAGTAGTAAGCGCAGTTCTATTAAGTTTAAAGTTTAAAACCAATAACATACACTTTCAAGATTCAAATAAAAGTTTTAAAGCAAATAAAAATACTATTATTTCAGATTTACCTTATGAAAAAGGAACATTTCTTTGGTTTGATCATCATATAAGCCATAAGACTAATCAAAAGTTTAAAGGAAAATTTGCTCTAGAAAAAAGTTGTGCAAGGGTAATTTACGATTATTATAATAAAAAGTTTCCAAAATACTATGAAGAATTAGTTGTACAAACTGATAAAGCAGATTCAGGAGATTATTCGTTAAAAGATATAAAAACTTACAATTTTATTTATTTATTAGATAGAATTGGTTTTCTTAGTCCTTTTAATAATGAAAAAGAAAGGCAACTTTACCTAAAAACCATGTTTACCCATTTTAAAGAACAAAAACCTATTAAAGATTTGTTAAAAAACAAAGACATAAAAAAATTTATAGATAGAGTTAAAAAAATAGATAAAAAATCTTTAGAATTTATAAAAAAGTATGGGAGAATTAATAAAAAAACTTTAATTATAGATTCTTCTGACAAAGAAAGAATATTTAACCCATTTTATATTTATACAAAATATTTAGATTGTAAATATATGATGATTATAACCAAAAGAGGAGATAAATTGGGAATATTATTAATATTTAACAAATTTTATCCTAACAAAAACCATTCCAACATAGGAGAAATACTTAAAAAATATGGTGGTGGAGGCCATAGTGTAATTGGTGGGTGTAGGATATATATAAAAAATAAAAAAAGAGTTGTAAAAGAGATATTAAACAAACTAAAATGAAAATAGCAATATGTGGTTCAGGAGAAGGAAAATTAGATCCCAGTATTAATATTTATGCTAAAGAAATAGGTAAAGAGATTGCTAAAAATAAATGTATTTTGCTTACTGGTGGATGTGGTGGACTTCCTCATGAAGCCGCTTGTGGAGCAGAAGAAGTAAATGGAAAAATTATTGTTTATTCTCCAGCCATTAATTTAGAATCCCATATTAAAGATTTTAATTTTAAAGAGTATAAAGGAACAGAATATCAATTTATGCCAGAAAATTACAAAGATGATAAATTATTAAGTTTACAAGTTAGAAGTTTAGTTATGGTATATGAAAGCAATTTTGTAATAGTTTTAGGAGGACAAGTTGGGACAATGGGGGAATTTAATGAAGCTTATACTTTTGGGAGAAATATAGGAGTTTTAGAAAAGAGTGGAGGTATAACTAATAAATTAATCCCTTCTTATCTTAAAGAAATTAAAAAGTCTAGAGGATCAAAAGTTATTTTTGAACCAAACCCAAATTTATTGGTAATAAAAATGATTGAAATGGAGAAAAATGAACTTCACAGATAAATACAAACCAAAATCCTTGAAAGAAATTGAGGGTTATGAAAAAGAAGTAAGAGAAGTAGTTGATTTCTTAAGAAAAAAACCAATTTTATTATATGGAGCAACAGGAACAGGAAAAACAACTTTAGTTCAATGTTTGGCTGATGATTTAAATTATGAATTAATAGAATTAAATGCTTCTGATTTTAGAAATAAAGAACAAATAAATACAATTGTTGGAGAAGCTCTTAATCAAAGAAGTTTATTCAAGAAAGGAAAAATAATTCTTATAGATGAAGTTGATGGAATCTCTGGAAGAGAAGATTATGGAGGAGTTCCTGCTTTACTAGCTTTAATGCAAAAAACAAATTATCCAATAATTATGACTGCAAATGATCCTTGGGATAAAAAATTTACTTTAATTAGACAAAAATCAAAAATGATTGAAATAAAAAAGGTTGGTTCTGTTATCTGTAAAGTTCTTAAAAAAATATGTTTAATAGAAGGAATAAAAGTTGATGAAAAAACATTAACTGAAATTACGGCAATAAATAATAATGATATTCGTGCTTCTTTAATAGATTTAGAATTATTATCTGGAAATAAAATCATAAAAAATGAAGATTTAGAATTATTAAGAGATAGTCCAAGAGAACGTGAAGAAACTATTTTTAGTATGATTCAATTAATTCTAAAAACTAAAGATCCTCATACAGCTTTAAATTTATTAGAAAATTATAATTTAGATTATGAAGAATTAAAATCTTGGTTAGATGAAAACATTGCTTTAGAATACAGAAACAAAGAAGATTTAGCAAAAGCTTATGATACCTTATCCAAAGCAGATGTATTCATGGGAAGAATCATGAGATGGCAACATTGGAGATTTTTAGTTTATATTAATGAATTATTAACTGCTGGAATTGCAATTTCTAAGAAAGAACCAAATACTGGATTTATTAAATACAAAAGACCTGAAAGATTCCTGAATATTTGGAGATTTAATATGAGTAATAAAGAAAATAAAGATAAAGCTATAGAAATTTCTAAAGACTTACACTTATCCATTAAAAGAACTATCAAAGAAATGCCTTATATGAGATTCTTACAGTAAACTTTATAAGTAACTTATCTATAATCTAAATATGTCAATCTTAATTTGGGCATTAATAATAGTAGCAGTAATAATTGTAATCATGTTTATAAGTTATTATAATAGGTTTGTTCTTTTAAGTAACAGAATTGATAATTCTTTGGCTCAGATTGATGTTCAATTAAAGAAAAGAGCAGATTTAGTTCCTAATTTAGTTAACATTGTTAAAGGTTATGTAAAGCATGAAAAAGCAATGATAGAAAAGGTTACAGAATCAAGAAAAGCATTACTGTCAGCAAAAGATATTAGTTCAAAAGTTAAAGCAGGAGATAAATTACAAGGAGCATTAAAAACAATATTTGCTTTAGCAGAAAATTATCCAGATTTAAAAGCTAATACAAATTTCTTACAATTACAAGAAGAATTAAGTTCAATTGAAGATAAAGTTGCTTATTCAAGACAATATTACAATGATAATATTTTAAGTTATAATAATTCAGTAGAAGTATTCCCAGGAAAATTATTTGCAAGTATATTTGGTAAAAGTAAAAAACAATTTTTACAAATAACCACTGCAGAAAAAGCAGTTCCTAAAGTTCAATTTTAATTCTCAAAATGGAAAGAATAAGTTTTTATGACCAGATTGCAAAGAATAAAAGAAATTCTGTTATATTAATTACAATTATATTTTTAGTATTTTTATTATTAGGTTATGTGATAGGGCAAGTCTGGGGTCAAGGTTCAATATTCATTGTAATGATATTTTCTATAATAATTTCACTTTCTTACATATTAATTAGTTATTATAATTCTGATAAGATTGCTTTAGCAAGTGTAAATGCAAAAGAAGCTCCAAGAGAACAATTTAGACAATTTTACAATTCTGTTGAAGGTTTAACTTTAGCCTCTGGACTACCAATGCCTAAATTATATGTTATGCAAAATGAACAAATAAATGCCTTTGCAACCGGTAGAGATCCAAAACACGCAGTTATATGTGTAACAACTGGTGCTTTAAATAAATTAAATAAACAAGAACTTGAAGGAGTTCTAGCACATGAATTAAGTCACGTAGCAAATTATGATATAAGATTTATGACTCTTACTGCAGTTTTAGTAGGAATGATTGCAATTATTTCTCAAATGTTTTTAAGAAGTTTATGGTTTAATAGTTCAAATAGCGATAATAAAAATAATAATGCTATTTTTTTAATAATTGGAATTTTGCTTGCTATTTTAGCACCAATATTTGTTCAACTAACACAATTAGCAATTTCAAGAAAAAGAGAATATTCTGCAGATGCTTCTGCTGTTAAATTTACTAGATCCCCTACAGGTTTAATCGGAGCTTTAGAAAAAATAAAAGGAGACAAGCCAATGAAAACAAACAAGGTAGTTTCAAGTTTGTTTATTTCAGATCCTTTAAAAAAAAATCTAGACAATTTAATGAGTACTCATCCTCCTTTAGAAAAAAGAATAGCAATATTATCTAAAATGTAATTAATTAACATAGACTAAACCAAGAATATTTGTCTGCCTAAAATTAGATAAATCGAAATGTATATTTTCTATTTCTAAATTTTTTAGACCTTTATAACAATCTGGACAAAAATCTACTATTTCTAGATTATATGAATCCTCTAAATGATGAATACAACCAAACAATTTAGAAAGAACTTTTTTATTAGATAATTTACAAATTAAAGAATCATAATATCCACTAAGTTTTATATTTTTCCCAACAAAAGCAGCCAAATCTTCATCTAATGGTAATTCAAAATTAATTTTTGAACCATTTAAATTAAAACTAAATAAACCTAAATCTAAAATAGAACCTTCTTCTAGATCATAACAATTCATTATTATTTTATATTTTAAATCTACAGAATTAATGATTTGCCTTTCTGTTTTAACCAACCCCATATTATTAGTAATATAAAAAAATATTTAAACCTATTTATCTAAAGGTTTAGTAGAAAAAGAGGTAAAATGTACGAAATTGTAATAGGTAGAAGTGAATCTGAAAAAAAGAAGTATGGTCTTGAAGGAACTATTTTCTTGGGTAAATTATATGTTAAAATGGGTGCAACCACTTCTTTATCTAATAAAGTTCTTCTAGATGTAGTAAAACCGCACGTTGTTTTAGTTTGCGGAAAGAGAGGTGGAGGAAAATCTTATTCTTTATCTGTAATAGCAGAAGAAATTTGTAATCTTCCAGAAAATATTGCAAATAATATTTCAGTAGTAATGTTTGATACAATGGGTATTTTTTGGACAATGAAATATCCAAATGAAAGACAAGAAGGTTTACTAAAGGAATGGGATTTAAAACCTGCTTCAATAGAAAAATTAAAAGTTTTTGTTCCAGAAGGTTATTATAAAAAATTAAAATCAGAAAGTTTTCCAGTAGATAAACCCTTTACAATAAAAGCTTCTGAATTAACTTCTTTTGATTGGTGTTCTATTTTTGAAATAAAATTAATAAATCCTGTTGGAATTTTGGTTGATAGAGTAATAAATAAACTACAAAAAACAAAAGGAATGAACTACGATTTAGATGATATAATTTTTGAAGTAAGAAATGATTTCAAATCTGAAAAAAGAGAAAAAGATGCAGCAGAAAATTTATTTACTTCAGCAAAATCTTATGGTATTTTTAGTAAACAAGCAACTTTAATTAAAGATATTGTAGATAGGGGCAAAGTTAGTATTATTGATATTAGTATGTACCAAAATTGGAATATAAAATGTTTAGTTACAAGTTTAATATGTAAAAAACTATTTTTGGAAAGAATGGTTTCAAGAAAATTAGAAGAATTTGAAGACATTAAAAAAGGATATTCTTATTTTGGTTTCAATGAACTTGATCAAGAACAAAAAGAAGAAATGCCTTTGGTTTGGATGTTATTCGATGAAATGCATGAATATTTACCAAAAGATAGAGTTACTCCTGCAACAGATGCTTTAGTTCAATTATTAAGAGAAGGAAGACAACCTGGAATTTCCATGATAATGGCAACACAACAACCAGGAGAAATTCATACAGATGTTATAACTCAATCAGATATTGTAGTTAGCCATAGAATTACTGCTAAAAAAGATATTTCTGCTCTAAATGAAATTATGCAGACTTATTTATCTGCAGATATTTTAAGATATTTGAATGATTTACCTAGGATGAAAGGTTGTGCATTAATTTTAGATGATAATTCAGAAAGAGTTTATCCAATTCAAGTAAGACCTAAATTTTCCTGGCATGGAGGAGATTCACCTTCTGCTATAAAACAAAAAAGACAAGAATTAATAGATTTAGGATTGTAATTATTCTTCTTGTATTATAAAATTAAATATTCCTGAGAATACTGAAGCAAGTATTGAAACTAATGCAGTTTGTTTTAAAACCAGAATAAAATTTTTCTCTATAATTAAACCTGCTAAAACTAAAAAGAATAATGAACTAAGGTAAATGATAATTGCTTTTTTGGGAAATATTAAAAATTTAACATGCACGTAAATGTCCCTTTTCAAATAAATTAAAGCATTACAAATTAAAAATGAAGTAATTAATAAAACAAATATTTTAACTATATTAAAATTTATATATAACTCTAGTTTATTAAAAAAGATATAAAAAACTATTAAAGAAATAAAAGCTCCTGAGATTCCTTTTATGATATTTTTATAAAAATTCTTTGTTAAAGGTTTATCATGTAATCCTACTCTTAATCTTTTTTCTATTATATCCAGTTCATCCTGATCAAATTCCACTTCATGATGTTTTGGTTTTGATAATCTTTTCAGTTTTTCAGTTATTTTATCTGAATTAGAATATTTCCTCTTTTTCATTTTATATTATAAAATTATATTATATATAAATTTTTGGGGTCAGCAGCTACTTCCACTCTTTCATAGTTTCCTCAACGGGTGTTCACTCAATCATTCCCCAAATATATACTGTAGAATATACTTTATAAGGCTTTCTAATAAATCTGTCTATTTCTTCTTTAAATCTAAACAAACCCTAAAAATTCCAGGTCCAAAAACCCCTGCTTTTACTAGATTAACTTTAAATTTAGAATATTTTTTAATTAAATCATTGAAATTATTTTCGTGTTCAAATTTATATAAATGGATTGTTCCTTTGGGTTTTAGATATTTCAAAGCCAAATCTAGATATTTTTCTGCAGTTCTTGGTAAAGGCATTATAATCCTATCAAATTTTATTTTTAAATTAGGTAATACTTTTTTAACGTCTCCTTTATATAAGGAAATATTAATTCTTTTATTTATTCTTACATTATCTAAAGCATATTTATGAGCTAAAGGATTTAATTCAATTCCGTAAATTTCTTTTGCTTTTGAATATTTTGAAATTACTAAAGGAAAAGGAGCTACACCTGAAAACATAACTAAAACCATTTCATCTTTTTTAACTAAATTAGCTATTCTTAATCTTTCATTAGAAGATCTTTCAGAGAAATAACATTTTTCAACATCTAATTTAAAATTCAAACCAGATTCTTTATGTAAAGTTTCTTTTCTTTTTTCTCCAGAAAGAATCTTAATCTTTCTTAATCTATACTTTCCTTCATGAATACTAGAACGTTTTGCTACAACTTTAACATTTTTATTTTGTTTTAACAATGCTTCTGCTATTTGTTTTTCTTGTTTTGAATTTAATTTCTCTTTTACTTCAAATATCAGTATATCTCCTATAATATCATAAGAATGAGGCAATTTTGGTGATTTCATAGTTTATATTACATACAGAAATATTTAAATACTTTTATTGGGATATTTAATCATGTTTAGTATGCTTAAAAAGAGGCTTATTGTATTTCTTAATATCTTAATTTTTATTCCTATGGTAAATGCTGCTTTTACAGGTATGACAGATAATATGGTTAATATGATTGGAGATGTCTTAGGTTTAGCTTTTGGTCTTGTAAAAGGAATCACAGAAAAATTAATTTCTTTATTACAACAAAGTCCAATGTATGGAAAAATATTTTTATCAATTTTAGCTGCAATTATACTTTATGATGCTTTAAAACAAACTCCTATGCTTAAAGGTCAAGAAGGATCTTCTAAAAAAGCAGGAATAATTGCGGTGCTTATAGGATTAATTAGTGCGATAGGAATGCCAGATGCTTTTGTAGAAATGATTTTCCAAAATGTAACTGTGTTCTTTGGATTTATTGTAGCCGCTTTAATATTAACAATTTTTAAAGGAAAATCAAGAGTAAGTCATTTTGGTAAATTTGTTGGTTATCTTGCTTTATTATACAGTTTTGGAGCAGTTTCTATTGTATTTGGAAACGAAGGAATTTTAGCTATAGTTAATTCTTTATTTGCTTTGTTAGCTTTAATATTAATGTTTTATAATATTTGGAAAACAATGAGTGGAATTACCTCTGGAAGAGATGGAGGTCATGATGGTGGAAGCGATGGTGGAGACGGAGATGATGGTGGTGGAGATGGCGGAAATGGAAATGTTGATTTAGGTCCAATAATAAATAGAATGGATAATTTAGAAACAGGAATAGATAGAAGATTTAATGAATTAAGATCAGATGTGGGCGGAGTAAGAACTGTAATAGAAGATGTAAGAGGTATGGTTACAGATATGCAAGAAACATTAGAAAATCTTTCTAATTTTTTAACAAATTGGGAAGGCTATTTTGCAAGGATTATAAATTCTTTGGGCGGATTACAAGGAATGGTACAACAAGGTATAGATATAGGAAATGAAAATAAAACTATACTTAATTCGATATCTGAAAACTGTAAAAAATTCGGAACTGCATTTACCAATTTTGTAAATATATTTGAAACAGAAATAAAAAAATTAACTGATAAAATAAATGACTTAAGCCCAAAAATGAATAATGTTATTAGCGAATTATCAAGTATTAGAACAAATGTTAATGCGGCAAAAGATTCTATAGACCGTGTAGAAAAAGAACTTAAAAGTAAACCAGATATGCAAGATATACAAAAAGAATTAGATCCATTAAAAAAAGATGTAGGAAATATACTTACCTTTTTATCAAATCTTCAACCTGCAGATATGACCAAAATAATTACTGCATTAAATAATTCTATTGTAAAAATTAATGGAAATACAAATCAGAAATTTAGAACTTTAAAAAAGAACTTAGATGGTCAATTTACTGCAATAATTGCATTATTAAATAAGATTACTGCTGGAAACGGAACTGCAGATGATCTTAGGGGAGCTATATCTGGTTGTAAAAATGTAGTACAAGTAATAGGAGATGGAAATAATGTAAATGTAAATCAAGATTTAGCAATTACAAAAAAAGAAATTGAAGATTTAGAAATCATGCTTCAAAAAATAGATCAAATAGGGGCAATTCAAAAAACCCTTAAACAAATATTAGAAAGAGTTCAAGGAGCTGAAGTTAAAGCAGAAACTAAAATAAAAGAAAGCAAAAAGAAAAAAGAAGTTGGAGCAAAAGCAGATATAAGAGAATTAGAATTGGCAGCAAATAAATTTATAACAGAATGTAAAACTGGAAGGATACCTAATCAATTTAGAAATTATTCTTATTTTATCGGTTTTCTTAAACAACAAAACTTAGGAGACAGAAATCAAATGGAACAAAAGTTTGGGGCTAATAATTTGCAGAGAATAGCAAATGAAACTCTCGCAAAAGTATCAGTTAAGAAATAATCCTACTTAAACCATTTATCTAAATCTTTCTGTTCTTTTTCTTTCTTAACGTGTTTTAATTTATCTAAAGTATTATTAATTCTTTCTTCTGAAAACTCATGCTCATCAATTAATAATTTTTTTAATTTATATTCATCAATATCATTCCATTTTAATTGATAATTTTTCATTATAGGCATTGACTTGAACGTAGCATAAATCTCTTTCCAGTTAAAATCTGCTTTCACTTCTTTAAATATTTCATCAAAATCTTTGTGTTGTTGAACTAATTTTAATGCAGTCTTAGGACCAATACCTTTTACACCACCAGGATTGTAATCTGTTCCACATAAAATACACATAATAATCAATTGATCTTGATTTATTTCTAAATGTTTTAAATTTTCTTTTAAATTAATAACTTGAGGCTTAATCCAAATAAAAGAACCAGAAGGCAATCTTCTTTTATTAGATAAAGTTAAATTTTGTATTAATCTTGGAGCATTAAAAAGTAAAGAATCAAAATCTTGTGAACCTACTCCATAAACATCTCCTTGCTCACACATGAAAGATGCTTGTGCTTCTGCTTCGCTTGGAGCTTGAATAACAGGCAAACCCAAATAAGTCACTAATTCTTTAGCTTCTTCAATTATTTTTGCATTTACTTTTATATTTTGTTTAGAATATTTGGACATTTCTTCAATATTATCTTCTGCTTTTGCTTTTTCATATTTTTCCTGAGCTAATTCTTTTCTTGCAGCTCTTAATGTATTTGTATTTAATTTTAGTAAAGGAGGTTTTCCATCAAAAACATAACAAATCTTTAATCCTTTTTCCATTAAATTGCAAGTTCTTGAAAATAATCCAACTAAATGTGAAGTTACATTGCCTTTGGAATCCATCAAAGGTGTTCCATCTTGTTGTCTAATAGAAGATAAGAATTGATAAATAACATTAGAAGCATCTATAGCAATTACTTTTCCTTTTAATTCTTCAAAAGTAATATCTTGCTTTAAAACTAAATCTCCGAGCTTAACTCCCATTAATAAAATAAAGAAATCAAATTTATATAAGTTTTGATTATTCTCCAGGTCTATAACCAAAATAATTAGGATTATGAATTACTTTCTTGAAAGCAGTTATAAATTCTTCATTTCTCCAGTTTAATTCCATATATTTTCCTACAGTTTCTCCAAGATCAGTATTTTGATCCATTATTGATTTTGCTTCAGTATCTAAAAGTAATTTTTCATCTAAACTAAAATCAGAAAAATCAGCAATTTTAACTTCTTTCCATATTTTTCTTGCTACTTGAAAAACTCTTTCTCTACATGCATTTTGAGTAGGAACTTTGTTTCCTTTTCCTTGAGCATATAATCTTGGATAGAAAAATGAAACTAATTTTCTTTGAACTTCTGAATTTTGTGGTAAATCTTGATAGTAATTTTTAACTAAATATTGTTTTATTTTCTTTTCACGAATTTGTTCTGGTGTTAAATGTGGCATAATTTAAGAAGGGTTTTATATTTATAAACCTTTCTATCTTTACTACTTTAAAGTTACATCATTATATAAGACCTAATTTTAACAAGCTTAATAAGCCTTTTTATGCCCTTTTATAGATGGCTAAGATAAGGTTCTATCCTTTAGATATAGACTATAAATCTGGGATAAGGATATTTGGAAAAACAGAAGATAATAGGAAAATAATCGTACTAGATCATTCTCTAAAGCCATATTTCTATGCAGTACCTAATGAAAAAGAGGATTTTAACAAACTAAAAGCTAAAATTGAAGCAATTAAACATGAAGATAGTTATGTTATCAAAGCAGAAATTGAAGATAAATTATATTTAGACAATCCTATAAAAACAATTAAAGTTTCTGTTAATAGTTCTGATGCCTTGCCTGTAATAAAAGATATGTTAAAGGAATTAGGAATTACTAAATTATTAGAATATGATATAAAATTCTATAAAAAATATTTAAGAGATAGAAAAATAACTCCTTTAACTCTTTGTGAAGTTGAAGGCGATTTAAAACAGAATGAATTTGGAGTAATTGTTGAAGGAAAAGTTTCTGAAGTAGCTCAAGATGAAATTGTTAATCTAAAAGCCCTTGCATTTGATATAGAAGTTTATTCCTTTAATACAGAAGACTCTGAAATTATTTCTTTATCATGTTATGGAGATAATTTTAAGAAAGTTATTACCTGGAAAAAATTCAATCAGCATGAAGATATAGAATTTGTAAATAGTGAAGCTGATTTATTAGAGAGATTCAAGGAAATTTTAAATGAATACAAGCCAGACTGCATAATCGGTTATAATTCTGATGGATTTGATTTTCCTTTCTTAGTACAAAGAGCAAGAGACTTAGGAATTCCTTTAGATATGGGTTTAGATGGAACACAAGTTAAAATTTCTCGTGGGATGTATCCTGCTGCAAAAATAAAAGGTATTATTCATCTAGATATTATGCAGTTTATCAAGAAAATAATGGCAGGTTCTTTAAAATTTGATTCTTACAGCTTGAATAATGTTGCTTATGAATTATTGAAAGATAAAAAATTAGATATTGGAATGGACAAACTAGATGATATGTGGTCTAAGGAAGATTTAGAAGATATAAAACAAATTTGTGAATATAATTTGCATGATTCTAAATTAACTTATGATGTTTATAAAAAAATCTTACCTAACTTACAAGAATTAGTAAAATTAATTGGATTACCTCTATTTGATATCTGCAGAATGTCCTACGGTAAACTTGTTGAAAATTATTTAATTAAATGTGCTCTTGATTTAAATGAATTAATTCCAAATCAACCAGGACATGCAGATATTCATGATAGAAGAATGTACACTTATCAAGGGGCTTCTGTAATGGAACCTGTTCCTGGATTTTATAAAAATATAATTGTATTTGACTTCATGAGTTTATATCCTAGTATAATTGTTTCTAAAAATGTCTGTCCTTCTATGTTAAATAAATCAGAAGGTTATGAATCTCCTGAAATAAATGAACAAGGAACAATGAAAACTTATTTCTTTAGCAATAAAAAAGAAGCTTTTATTCCATCTGTTATTAAAGATTTGATTTTAAGAAGAAATAGAGTAAAAGAACTAATAAGACAAGAGACAAACCCAGTGCTAGAAGCAAGATCTTATGCATTAAAGACAGTAGCAAATTCCTGTTATGGTTATATGGGATTTTTCGGAGCAAGATGGTATTGCAGAGAGTGTGCTTCTTCTATTACTGCTTGGGCAAGAGAATATATAAAAGAAACAATAACTAAATTTAAGAAAGAAGGATTTAATGTTTTATATTCTGATACAGATTCTGTTGCAGTAGAACTACAAAACAAAACCAAAGATGAAGCTTTTGCTGTTGTAGAAGAAATTAATAGAGAATTACCTAGTTTAATGGAGCTTGAGTTTGATGATTTTTATCCCTTAGGAATTTTTGTCTCTAAAAAAACAACAATGCAGGGTGCAAAGAAAAAATATGCTTTGATTGATGAATGTGGAAATATTAAATTAACTGGATTTGAAACTGTTAGAAGAGATTGGAGTAAAATAGCAAGAGAAACACAAAAACAAGTTCTAACTTTGATATTAGAAAAAGGAAATCCTACAGAAGCACTAGAATATACAAAAAATATACTTAAAAAAATAAAAGACAAAGAAGTTTTATTAAAAGAGTTAATAATTCAAACACAATTAAAGAAAAATCTAGAAGATTATGAACAAATAGGTCCTCATGTTGCTGTTGCAAGAAAAATGCAGGAACAAGGAAAGAAAATATCAATTGGAAGCCCTATCTGGTTTATTGTTACAGAAGGAAAAGGAATGATAAGAGACAGATCTAAAATACCATCTGAATGCAGAGAAAAAGAATATGATACAGATTATTATATAAATAACCAAGTTCTTCCTTGTGTAGAAAAGATATTTGAAGTATTTGGAGTGAAAAAGGAACAAATATTAATACAAGAACAATCTACTTTACAAGATTTCAAATAAAATAAATTAATGTTTACCCTTTACAAATTAAAAAACTAAATGTAAAGGGTAAGATTCGAGATGACCACTTTTTCTTATTTTTTATGTTTTGTGGACACCCCTTAATAGAAAGATTTAAATATACCTTGGTATACCTAAGTATATGCAAACTACAATCAAACTAGATCAAGGAACAAAAGTAGAATTAGACAGATTTAGAGAATACAAAAACGAAAGTTATGACGAAGTAATTAGAAAGATAGTTTATATCATAAAAACTTGTGAAAAACAACCAAAATTAAGTCAAAAAACAATACAAGAGATAAAAGAAGCCAGAGAAAGAGTGAAAAAAGGAGAATTCTATACTGAAGACGAAGCAAAGAAAATTTTAGGTATCTAAATGTATACTGTAATATTTGAAAAGAGGGCTTTAGAAGAACTGAATAAGTTAGATAGACAAATAAAAGAAAGAATCTGGAATAAAATACAAGATTGCAAAGAAGAGCCTTTTAGATATTTAGAACCTTTAATTGAAATTAGGGGATTTAAGCTGAAGATTGGAAAATATAGAGCAGAAATAGATGTTGACTTTAAAGAGAAAAGACTTATTGTTCTTAAAGTAGGTCCTAGAAAGAAATTTTATAAAGATTAAGGAGGAAAAATGCCATCAATATTTATTGATTTTATGGGAAACTATCCAGTAAATAGAGTATTGGATTACTTGTTGACAGAAAGAGAAATAGATTTTTCAATTATAGATATATCTAAAAATGTAAACGTAAGAAAAATAAAACTTCGTAAAATTTGGAATGATTTAATTAAAAATAAAATAATTGTCTTTAATAGAAAATTAGGCAAGAATAAATTATATAAATTAAATATAAAAGATCAAAAAGTGAAAAAACTAATAGAATTAGATGATATCTTTATTCTAGAGAGTTTTACCCACTACAATTAAAAAAATAAATGTAGAGGGTAAGATTCGAGGTGACCACTTTTTCTTATTTTTTAGGTTTTGTGGACACCTGTTTTAAAGTTTTATTGTATTGTTTAATTAAAAAAGACATTGTTTCTCTTAAACTTCTATGTTTTGAATATTGTTCTAAAGTAAGGTAATATTCCCTTCTATCTTCAAAAGAGATATTTATTGGAGGATATTTGTTTTTTAATAATATAAAATTTAACAACAATCTTCCAACTCTACCATTCCCATCTTGGAAGGGGTGTATATGTTCAAATTGATTATGAATTATTGCTGCCAAAACAAGAGGTTTAAATTTATTTTTATTTTGTTTATACCAACTAACTAAATCATTTAAGGCATTTTTAAGTTTTTTAACAGGAACTCCTGCATGAATTATTTCTCCTCTTCCATTTTGAATAACTACTTCTACATTTCTAAATTCTCCAGCAAAAGATTTTGATCCTTCAAAGCATAATTTATGTAATTTTTTTAATAATTCTAAGGATAAATCTTCTTTAGTGGTTCTTATAAATTCTACTGCCTTTGCCACACCTTTGGTTTCAATTTCTTCACTATCTTCTGCTTTTGGTTTATACAAAATTTCAGGAACTTCATTTAAGGAAACTAAAGATCCTTCTATTGCATTTGTGTTATAAGTAAATTCTTCTGTAAATTTCTCCCATTGTTTGTAATTCAAATGATGAATCTTTATTTGTTTATCATATTCGTTTAGTTGTCTTAATTGTTTTTTTGATAAGGAAAAGTTGAATACTTTTGTATTTAATTTTTCTAATTCTTTTTCTATCTGTTTTTCTTCCACAGCTTTTTTCTTTTGTAATTCTTCATGTGAAAGGTTAAACCCCAAATACTTTCTAATTTTATTAACTTGAGATTTTTGTCTATAAGAATAAACAAGATAATATTTTACTTTCTTTCCATCTTTTCTTTTTTCTATGAACATATATTATATAAGGTGACCACATTTATAAACCTTCCTATTTTGTGGTCACCCCATAATCCTTTTATGCGATAGTTTTATTAATTCTTTCACGGTTTTTATTATATGAATCAAGATTTCATAAAAGCAGGAAAAATTGCTTCACAAGCAAGAGAATATGGTAGAAGTTTGATTAAAGAAAATGCTTCTGTTTTAGAAATTGCTGAAAAAATTGAAGCTAAAATAAGAAGTCTTGGTGGAGAATTGTCTTTTCCTTGTGATGTTTCTATTAATTTCATTGCAGCTCATGATTCTCCTAAAATAAAAGATGAAAGAACCTTGAAAAAAGGAGATATTGTCAAGATTGATCTTGGAGCACAGGTAAATGGTTGTGTTACAGATACTGCCTGCACTGTAGAAGTTAATAGTACTAAAAATAAAGACTTGATTAAAGCCTCTGAAGAAGCTCTTGATAATGCTATTAAGTTATTTACTCCTGGAACAAAAGTCTGTGAAATAGGTAAAGTTATTGAAACTACAATTAAAAAATATAATTTAAGCCCTATTAGGAATCTTGCTGGTCATGGTGTTGGTGTTTATGAGATACATACAGGAATTAACATTCCTAATTATGATAATAACAATCAAACTGTTCTTGAAAAAGGAATGGTCTTTGCTTGTGAACCTTTTACAACATATGGAGATGGAATTGTTATGGATGGGAAAAATTCTGAAGTTTATTCTCTTGAAGATCCTGATAAACCTATTAGAGATTCTGGTTCTAGAGAAGTTTTAAAGTATATTAAAGAAAAGTATAAGACATTACCTTTTTCTAAAAGAGATTTGAGTAAAAAATTTAATATATTAAAATTAACTTTGGCTTTGAATAATTTAGAAAGAGAAGGAATAATACAGCAGTATAATATATTGGTTGAAAGGTCAAAAGGTTTGGTTGCTCAGACAGAACATACTATAATCGTTGATGAAAAACCTGTTGTTGTTACAAAGTGAGTTTGTTAGCGTTTGGAACTTTTAGGAAAAGTGTCTCAAAAACTAATTTAATTCTTCTTTTATTTTATTAATTTGTTTTTCTAATAAAGGTAAATCTTCTTTAATTATACGCCATACTCTATCTATATTTACACCAAAATAAGCGTGACTTAGTATATCTCTAAATCCAGCTATATCTTTCCAAGGTGTATTTGAATATTTTTCTTTTATTGATGGAGAAATATTTTTGGATGCTTCTCCTATGATCTCTAATTCTCTTATGGTTGCACTCTGCCTTAAATTATCTTTAGAAAATTTTTCTTTGGTTAATCCTTTTGTAAATTCTTCTATATTTTTTATACTTTTTAAGATATCATCTATAAATAAATTCATATCTCTTTTCATAGTATTCTAACCTCCTCTTTTAAAATATTATCTTTTATTAAAGGTTTAATAGCAGAATATTCTACTAAATCTACTTTCTTTTTAATAACTCCTTCTAATTTTAATTTTAAATTGACAAAACCAATCAAACTCATTTTTTTATCTTGTATTTTAACAGCTATATCAATATCGCTATTTCTTTTTTGTTCTCCCCTAGCATAACTACCAAAGATTCCTGCTTTTACTACCTTATATTTTTTTAATATTTTTATTATTTTTGGTTTTAATTTTTCTATAGTAATATCTTTCTTTATTAAATTAAATTCTTGGTTAATTTGTAACTCTTTTGTTAATAATTCTTCTTTGTTTAGATTTTTACCTAGATATATTCTTTTTTTAGAAATTTTATCTTTATTTCTTATAGATAATACTCTGTAAAAGTACTGATTTCCATTTCTATTTTTAATTTCTGTATATACCATAGATAATGTACGGGCACAATACTATATAAATCTTTCTGTAGACGTACACTTTATGGGTGTCTACATTTTTAACAAATTTTTCCTCAGGTGTCTACATTTTGCATATTTTGTAGTCACCCATTTAAACCCTTTTTGGATGCTTTTTATTATATATGGAACTTAAATGTTACAATAATGTATATTCTTTTTTAATAATGCTTATAATTAGGTTTTTATTGAGTTTTTTATGCACATTAAAGAATTACCTTGGTTTAATCGTCCTGGCTATAAATTAGAGAAAAATGGAGCAAGTTCTTTGGATAGTGCTGAATTATTAGCTATTATTTTTGGAAGAGGTTCTATGCAGGAAAGTGCTTTGGAATTGGCTAATAGGTTGGTTTTTAAGTATAATTTGAATAGTTTTAATTAAGATGGAGTTTGTTAGCGTTTGGAACTTTTAGGAAAAGTCTCACAAAAGATTAAATTTTTATAGTTATATTCCTATATACAGTTTAATGATATTCGAAATAGATGTAAGTGGTGAGGATATTTTAAATAGTAATTATTCTATTGTTGTAGCAGATAAAAATAATTTGATAAGAGGTTTTAAATTTACTAAAGAATTAATAGAAATTTTAAATTCTAGAAAAGGAGAAGGTAAATACAGATATAACCTTTCTAAACAAGGAAAGGCATTTTTCAGAGTAAGATTATATTGTATAATTATTTATTATATTTTTAAAGAAATTAATATTTTCAATAAAAAAGAAGAAATTAAATTAGAAATATGCAGAGATTTTCAAGGTCACGAAAAAGATATTACTTCTAACCTAAAATCATTTTTAAAAGATAAATTAGGATTAAATATTTTAATTAATTATGTCAAATTACCTGAAGGTTCTAATGCAGACAAATATGCTTATATAATGAGAAGAGATACAAAAAATATTGTGAAAGGATATGTTAAAATTAGTTTAGAAGACATAGAAAAATATCTTATTAAAAAATAATGTATCCGTGGACTTTTTCAAGTCGGGACCTAGATTGCCCCCCTGGACTTTAACCAGACGAACTCACTAGCTGGGATACAAGACTTGTATTACTACTTATTATATAAAACTTTCTATATATTCCTTTCTAATAATGCTTATAATTAGGTTTTAGTTATGTTTTTTATATGAGAATCTTTGATCTTCCTTCGTTTAATAGACCCGATTCTAAATTAATTAGAAAAGGAGCTAAAAATTTAGATGAAGCAGAGTTATTATCTATTCTCTTTTGGGAAGGAAGTTATAGAGAAAGTGCTTTAGAGATGAGTAATAGACTATTAAAGAAATATAACTTGAATAAACTTGAAGATCTTGGTTTTAATGAACTTTTAAGAGAGTTTAAAGGTGATAAAGTTAAAGTTTTAAAGGTTTTAAGCTTAATTGAACTTTTTAAAAGATATAATAAATTAAAACGTGAAGGTTTTAAAAATAGTATTAGTTGTGCTAAGGATGTTTATGATTTATTAGTTGATGAATATGGAAATGAGAAAAAAGAATATTTTATTTGTTTGTATTTAGATGTTAAAAATAAGATTATTAAAAGAACTGTTGTTAGTATTGGTACTTTGGATAGTTCTTTAGCACATCCAAGAGAAATTTTTAAGGAAGCTATTAGAGAAAGTGCTAAATCTATTATTTTAGTCCATAATCATCCTTCTGGAGATTGTAATCCTAGTGAAGGAGACATATTTACTACAGTTAAAATAAAAGAAGTAGGAGAAATTTTAAATATACCTTTATTAGATCATATTATTTTGGGAAAGGATAATTATTATAGTTTTAAAGAAAAATTTAAATTATAATTTTTTTGTATTAAAAACCAATATATAAATAAATCTTTTTCTTTTAATGGATAATTCGTAAACTTTTTAGAAATGATATTCCAAAAGGTTTTATTGTGTTTTTTTTCTTTGAGATGTAACATTTCATGATAAACAACATATTGAATAAGATTTAGAGGTAAAAATCTTAAAAGTGAATTAAAGGTCAAAACTTTATCTGAACTACAACTCCCCCATTTTGATTTCATATGTCTAAATTGTATTTTTTTAGCTTTAAAATTATTGGAATTTTTGTTATAATAATCTAAAACAATCTTTTTTAAGTTATTTAAATTTCTATTTATTAATTGTTTGTCCTTTGATTTATTTAATGCAAAATTAATAGCTCTCTGTTTTTTTATTATCCAATTTTTATGTATATTTAATAGATTATGCTCATTTTCATAATCATAGGGAAGTATGATATTTAACATTCCTGTTCTAAATTCTAATCTAGGATATTTCACACTACGATAATCTATACAATATTGTATGCTTGAATTAAATATTTTAACCTCTTTTTTCATATTGTTTCAAGTTTTCAAATATTTTTAAGCTTAGCTCATTAACATCTTCTATAGATAGATTATATTTTTTAATATAACCTAGTAATAACTTCCTTATTACTTTTTGAATTTCTTTTTTAGTAAAAATTTGAGATGTCCAATTTGTGAATATATATTTCTCACTGAAAAGCTCTTTTGCTAATTCTTTAATATCTTCTATAAGAACTTTTTCTTCCCCTATCTTTTTTTCTAAAAGGATTAATGATGAAAATTCAAAATTACTTAATTTAAGATCTTTCTTCCTTTGAAGAAGTTTATTTCTTTCTTGAATGATTTTTATTCCTTCCTTATAAATTGTTTCAAAATCTTTTGTTTTAGTTCTCCAAGAATCAAATAATCTTTGTACTTTATCAATTAAAGTTTCATAAAGTTTTTTGTCATCTCTATCCACAAGTATATACCTATTTAATGTAAATACAATGTTTGCGGCTCTTTCTTCTTTAGTTTTATATTTTTCTTCTAATTTTTTAATATAATTCTCATCAAAATCTATAACAGGTAAGTTTTCTTTAAGATTCTCAATTTCTGTGCTTTTGTGAATAAATCTAATTGTTTTAGCAAAATATTTTCTTAAATAAGTATCAGTTTCATCTTCTGTCTCTTGATATACTTCTTTTTTATAGGTTTCATATATTGCCTCAAGCCAAATCAATTCTTTATAATAAATTACTTTGGATTCATCTGATCCAAGAAGTTCAAACTTTTTTCTTAACTCTTTAATATTATCTATAAATTTCCTTAATTTAAGAGAATCAGCTAATAAACTTCTCACTATTTCCAATAAATATACCCTGCTATCCAATTTTCTTTCAGGATAATCTTTAAATAAATCTAAAGTTTCTTTAAGTAAATCTTCAAACTCTTTCTTAATTTCATTCAGATCATAAAGAGCTCCTTTGATATCCTCTTTTGTATAAATTTCAAAAGCTTTCTTAAATTCTTTTAATATTCCTAAATAATCTACAATTAAACCTGCTTCTTTAACATTTTTAAATGGACGATTAGTTCTTGCTATTGCTTGTAATAACCTATGTTCTCTTAGGGGTTTATCTAAATACATTGTTTGCAAAATAGGAGCATCAAAACCAGTAAGTAACATATCTGTAACAATTAGTATTTTTGGATTCTCTTCTTCTTTGAATTTTCCAGTAATTTCTTTCATTATTTCAGAAAGTTCTTTATTTGGGAATCTTTCATGAAGTTTATTCAGATATTCTTGAATATCTTTAGATCTCTCATCAGAGGTAAAAGTCATTACAATTTCTGAATATCCCGGCAATAATTTGTCTAATTCTTCTTTATAATGAACGCAAGCTTCTCTATCAACTGCAACTATCATCGCTTTAAATCTTCCATCGAGATTTTCTTTGAAGTGTTTTGTTATATCTTCGCTAATCCTCTTTATTCTTTCCCTATTTTTATAATAAGCTTTTTGTATTGTAATATTTTTCTTTACTCTTTCTTGAAATTCTTTTCTTTTTTCATCTGGTAGTTCTACATCTTCAGCTTCTAACAAAATTGTAAGTTGGTCTGTTTTTAGATGAACTTCTTTTTCAAGTCTTGGTTGATAAGCTATTTTTAAAGTAAATCCATCACTAATGGCATCTTTAATAAAATATTTATCAAGATATAATTCGGTGGGGGGATAAGCAAATTCAAGATATGTATTTTTATTATCTTTTTTGTTTATTGGTGTTCCAGTAAATGCAAAAAAGAAAGCATTTTTTAAAAGTGCTTTCATCTGAGAAGCAAGTAGACCATATTGAGATCTATGACTTTCATCAATAAAAGCGATAACATTTTTTCTTGTCAAAAAGGTTTGTTTATCTACATCCTTATTTTCTAATTCTTTTCTTAAATCTTCAAAGTCTCCAGGTCTAAACTTATGGATAAGTATTGTAAATAATCCTCTTTTACCTTTTCCTTCATCATATTCTAATATTCTTTTTAATTCTTGAATTGATCCTATAGACTCTACTTTTGGCATCTCTAAAGCATTTAATTCATTATACATCTGTTCTTCAAGTTCGGTTCTATCTAAAATAAAAAAGAGGGTTGGATTTTCTAATTCTTTAAGATAATACAATTTGTGCGCTGCAAAAGCCATTGTCAATGTTTTTCCTGATCCTTGCCAATGCCAAACTAAACCTTTGTTCTTTTTTTCTTTTCCTTCTATGTTGGTTTTAACCCTATCCACGATTTTATTAACTGCCCTATATTGCATATATCTTGTAATTACTTTTGTTTTCTCTCCCCCCTCTTCTCTTACAAAAATGAAATCTCTAATAAGATTTAATAAGCCTTCTTTAGTTAGCATCTCAAATATTCCAGTCATAGAACTATCTGTTCCTAATTCTATTCTATTTTCATCTCTCCACTCACAAACTTTAATATCCTCAGCCCACGAAACTATTGGAAAATATTTTACTTTTTGTTCTGCTGCAACTCCAATTTGAAAATACTTGAAGGGTTCTCTAACCTTATTTCTATAAATTCCAACAATATCATTATAAGCATCTTTCCAACTTGTAGACGAAGAAGTCATATCTTTACATTCGATTATAACTAAAGGTATACCATTAACATACAAAACAATGTCTGGAATAATTTCCCCAGCTGAAGATTCATAATGAATTTGATTAGTTACAATAAACTCGTTGTTATCAACATGATCATAATCAAATAACTTGACTCTAACAAGCTCTTTAGTCTTAGAGAGTTTTACTGAAACTCCAAACTTAAAGAATCCTAAAATCTTTTTAGAATCATCAACCCCAACGCCTCTTAATCTAAGTTGTTTCAAAACTTCTTGAATATCTTCTTCAGATAAATTAGTATCATTTATCTTCTTTATAGCAGAAACAAGATTCTTAATTAAAAGAGGCTCTTCATTGCTTTCTCTTTCAAGTTTGCCTCCAGGAATGTAAGTCCATTTATTCTGATTAACAAACTTATCAATCATATAATTCTCTACCAGTTTCTTTTCATTTTGTTGTGTCATTTTGTTAGGTCCTCCGAAGATTTAATCATCTCATCTAATATTGAAAGTATTCCTTTAGCATTTTCTTTTTTGTAGTTATCAGAAGAAAGATACCTCGCTGAACTTCTCAGAGAGTATAGTTTAGACAAGGTCGTGCTAAACTCAATTTTAACATTTCCTAAATTTGCCCAATTTTTAAGAAACTCCTTTTTTTTTCGATGGTCTTTTCCTTCAAAGAACTTTTTATTTGGCAAAGATAATAATACACTTTTAGTAAATAATTCAGCACAAGCAAAAGCATTCTCAAAAAAAGGTCTTAATCTTTTCTTTTCTAAATTATCTTTTGCACTTTCATAGAACTCTTTAGATGCTTCAATATGCTTCTTAATTTCTTCTTTATTATAAATAAAATTAAATGAAACTATCCAATTCCCCTTAAAAGCTAATAAAGTAATATGCCCATAATTTAAATCTCCTTTTGTTAGTTCAACTGACTCAATTTGATCTATATCGTTCTCATAAACTATATCCCCTTTTTTGATAGGCTTATTTACCTTGCATTTAATAATTACATCAACTTCCTTATTTAGTCTTACATAATTTCTTCCACTCTTGGAAGAAAATATAATTTGGATTTTATCTAATTTAAAATCTGAAGGTAATTTATTTATCTTTTTTCTCCTTTCTATTTCAGGGATTACAAAAATATCAATAGCCTGTTGAAAGATTCTCTGTTTTGTTTCATCATCAAAAGTCATTTTCCGCCCCCAATTTTCAAGACCTTTTCAATATTGACTCTTTTATTTCCAGCTAGGAGATCATTCATTAAACCTTTCTTGATTCTTTCAAGTTTATCTTTTCTTTTTAGTTCAAGCTCAAGTTTTTGATCTAGGGTGTTTAATATTTCAGCGATATGTTTTTGTTCTTCAATTAGAGGCAAAGAAATATCTAAATTCATCAAAACTTTTCTATCAACATGAGGTATCCCTGTTCCATTTGTTTGTCCTTGTAGATAAAATTGTTTAGACTTTAACAGATATAAAAGATATTTTTGATGAATGTCCGTTTTAAGATCAAATTTAACCATTGTGGTTGATAAAACTCCTTCTTTTCCTTCAAAAAATTCTCCGGCATTTGAGCCGTCCCACAATAGTATTATTTCTCCATTTTTAACTAAGACCACATCTTCTGAAGGGGAAACATATTTAGTTCCTAAGTTTTCTCTTAAATAGTCCGTAGACAAATAAGGCAGATAATCTTCTTTTTGTTCATCAATCATTAGTTGGGGTTTTTTGCCCTTCGCAAATTCTACTATCTCTCCCAATTTAACAACCTTCCATTTTTTCCCTTCGAGCAACCTTACCATAATACCCCTCTTGAGTCGCTCTGTTGCTTGTCTCTCTCTCTCTATACTATCTAATTCTAAATCAACTTCTGAAAAAATCTTAGAAATTGCTTTTTGTTCTTCAAATGGAGGATGTAATACCTCAAAACTTTCAAACATATCTTTAGACAGCTCCTTAAATGTGCTTTGCCCAGCTCGATTTTGTAATTCATACTTTTTATTTATTAAATAATAACAATAGAAATATGGATCAGCATCATTTTCTTTTTTAGGAATGAGACCCTTGCATCCCTGGTTAAATGTACTCTCTTTTTTTATGACAACTGCATATCCCACTGGGGCTCTTGTCGAAACAATAATAGTATTCTTGGGCATCAATGTTAAATTTATGTCATTCAATGCAGTTTTAGAAATCTTCCTTTCACTCTCTTGAAAATGTATATTTCCATTTAGTTTTCCAAGATCAGCAGGAGTTGCCCAGTTTATTGTAGCATTTTCCCAGTAAATCTTTTCTTTGGTTGGGGGCGTTGTTCCGGTCTCAACACTAAAGATTTCTTTTATTTCTTTCAATTTCCAATTTTCAGGGATTTTAGTTTGTTGTTTCATTTTTATGTTTTCTCTTTTCAATATGTTTCATTAATGCTTCTGCTTTTTCTAAAATATCTTGGTAAGTATAAATATGAATATGGACAAATTGATAATTCCATTTATTTAACTTTTTTTTCGCTTCTAAAGAATTGTCCTTTCCTATTATCAAAATTCCTCTCGGTCTTAATTCTTTTATTCCTTCTTCTTCAGATTCCGTTGTACTATGTGCAACGCTAATTGTTTTTTCTAAATAGTCAATTAATTGATCTACTGCTTGAATTACTTTTGCACTTATGCTCTCATCTTGATTTATTATCTTGTCAGATAATAATTTAATTTCAACAACATCATTAGTTTTGTTAAATCTTTCCAGATAAAAATCAAATCTACTCCTTGCACCCCTCATCTTTTGAGGCTCTGAGCTAATATATTCTGTTCCCAACATCCAACTGTTTTTATATAAAAATTCTTGTAGTTCGCTTTCTGCTATACGCCTACTTTCTACTTCCAGGATTTTGCTTCTTAAATTTTCTATTGCTGTATTAAATTCGCTAGCCCTGCTTATAATCTCCTTTTCTTCCTGTTCCTTATATTTTTTAAGTAATATTTCATAATTAACTTTTGCATCCTTATTTGCTTTACTTAAATTTGAGATTATTTCTTGTTGTTGCCTTATACCCTCTTTTAGCTTTGAAAAGTCTTCTTCAACATCTTTAAATTTCCATCCAAATTTTCTTGCAATTTTTTTCAAGGAATTTATAAGCTTGTCTAAATGTAATGAATCAAATAAATCAAACCCATAGTTTTTTCTCCATCCATAAGGTCTTTTTGACTCGGAAATTGCCCTAATAAACTTTTGATTATTTAACTTATTTTTTGCTCCAAAAACTTTTCCCAATCTTGTATTATCTGAATAAATTTCATCAGATTCTAATTCCTTATAATACTCGGGGTTCAATAATGGTTTTCTTAAAGTTTTTCTGTTTTTGTTTTTAGCCATTTTATCCAAACCACCATAATCTAATTATTATTGTGAATATAGTAAACAAGGAAATTGGTATTTCAATCTCATAGCCCCACAGTTCAAATTCAACTGTCCAAAATATTTCTTTCAGAGTATCATCTGAGAATAATTCAATAACTTTTCCAGAAATTGCAGCAAAAACTAAACCCAAACCTGCTGAAATAAATAGATTAATAATATTATCTACTACCTTGGTGGAAAGCCCAATAAGAGTTCCAATTAGGGCAATTAAGACTATACCATAAACTAAAATTTGGAAAGCTCGTTTTACTTCCATCTTACTTTATCTCCTTCAAGAATAATTCAATCTTCTTGTCTAATTCGCCTCTCTCTTTTTCTAATGTTTTCAGTTCAGACCATTCTTTATGAACATCAATATTTTCATGTTCCTCTTCTGGATATATATATAATGAAACATTCAAGTTAAAATCATTTTCTTTAAGCTCTTTTTTATCAACCACCCTTGAGAATCCTTCCTTATATTCAAACTTGTCATAGGCATGAACTATGTTCTTCATATTCTCTTTTGTAAGAGTATTCAGCTTTCTAACATCAGGATGTTTTTCATATTCATTTGAAGCATTGATGAAAAGAATCTTCCCTTTTCTTTCTTTAGGTTTATTTTTCCTTAAAATAATGATTGCTCCAGGAGCTCCCGTGTTATAGAATAATTTTTCTGGCAAAAGAAGGACTGCTTCTATTAAATCTTCTTCAATTACTCTTTGCCTAATCGCTTTTTCTTTTCCACTTCTGAATAAACAACCATTATCCATGACAACCCCAATTCTCCCAGTATCATCTTTAGAAGAAGCTAACATATGCTGAATCCATGCCCAGTCTGCTGATTGTCCTGGAACAAAACCGTATTTAAAACGGGTTTTCCAAAATTCTCCTTGCTTTAGTCTTGATTCATCATAACCATCTTGATTCCAGGGGGGATTTGCGATTACAATGTTAAATTTTTGTAGTTCATCACCTTGCTTTAATCTTGGATATATCAAAGTATCACCACCTTGTAGATTAAAGTCTCTAATATCATGAATATACATATTCATTCTTCCTAAAGCCAAAGTCTTAGGATTA
Source organism: Candidatus Nanoarchaeia archaeon (assembly GCA_041651575.1). Lineage (GTDB taxonomy): Archaea > Nanobdellota > Nanobdellia > SCGC-AAA011-G17 > JAFCDX01 > JAQUOT01. The sequence continues at coordinate 655,756 of JBAZJB010000001.1, read as the reverse complement.
TACTCTTGTCCAAATAAAAATAATTTTCTTGCTCCTTCTTTTCCTTGTTTTTCTTCAACATACTTATATGAAGAAATCAACATTCCAGAACTTCCGCAGGTCGGATCATAAACACTTTCCTTTGCCAAAGGTTTTAAGATTTCAACAATAAGTTGAATAACTTCTCTGGGAGTATATACCTCTCCTTCTTTGGCTTTATCTGGTGCAAAATATCTCAAAATCCATTCATAGGCATCCCCTAATATATCGGGAGATACATGATGTAATTTCTTTTCTGAAAATAATTCAACAAGCTGTCTTAATAATTCAGCATTTTCATTATTTGATGTAAATTGAATAAAATCAGTATTTTCTAAAGCATCTCGCAATTCGGGATTTCTTTCAGCAATATTTTTCAATGCTTCAGAAAATTTTTCAGGAAGTTTTTCAACCTCTTTCCTTAAATTATCCCATAAGTATTCTTCAGGTAAATCAAATTTATGATATTCTGTACGTTTAGCTTCATTAATTGCTGCATCTCCAGATAAACCCTCTTTTTCTATATCTTTTAATACATGTTCAAATTCTTCTTCCCATTTATCAGAAATTCTTTTTAAAAAAAGTAATATAAGTATAAATTTATAATCCACCCTTGTTCTAATTAAATCGGCTGCTTTTTTTAATATTCTATCAATATCTTGTCTTGTTAAGACTTCTTTATTTAAATTTAATTTTTCTTTTATTATTTCATTGTTTGATTTTAAAGTATAAAGCCTTTTTCTAGAATCTTTTGGGTCTAATCTAACATTAAGATAACCCTCATTTTTTAATTCTGTCAGTATTACAGGTACACTGTCTTTATAGTCATGGCTTTTTTCAGTTAAAACCTTTATTACTTCTTCTCTATCAAATTCTCTATCTTTAAATTCTTCTAATAAAAGGTAATATCTTTTCTCTAACCAATCCTTCTTGTTAGATATCATACTCATTAGAAATGTAGAACTTATATATAAAGGTTGTTAATTCATTAAGTCTATTATTTTTAACTTAATGATTGTTTATTATGCTTAAAAACAAAGGTTATAAGGCCTATAAATAGGGGATATCATTTTAATTCTCATTTTTTCTTTTTTCTTAGAGTTATTTCTTTTCCAGTTATAGCGCTCTTTAGTTTACCAAAAGTTACTGTTTTGAAAGTGTTAAAAGTTATTGTTTTAATTGGACCTTTTGTATTATAATATAAATCTTCTAATTTTATTGGTTTTTTTAATTTTTTCATTTCCCTTCACGCCATTCCCAGGTTTTCTTTGGGCAATCTTGAGTTAATAACTCACTCTTCAAAATTATTTTTTACATATTGTACAATTTCGCTGAGTTCTAACTGAATAGTTCTATTTCCGTTTCTTATGAAAAATTTGTTATCTTTAGTATATATTGGTTTTGTGCCCTTATCAATTTTAATTATACAAACTATTTTATTTTCAATGTTTTCAAAAGAAATTTTGAAGTTTTTTGATATATACCATTGTTCTGCTATTAATCTTTCTTTGATAATATTCCTTAAATGATTCTCAAATTTGTCTACATCTTTTAAATTTCCTTCCTTAAAATCATAATCTAATCCCAATATATTCTTATTATCATCAATTCCTATTAGTAATACCCCCCCATCAAAGTTATTAAAAGCAGCTATAGTTTTTAATACCGAATTTTCAATTTCAGTATCTCTTAATTTACCTTTAATATTCCAGGATAAAGTAGATTTAAATTCTAAATTTTCATTTTCGTGCTTAGATAAGTATACTTCAATATCCTCTAAATTAATGGGTTCATATAAATATTTTTTAATGTTTTTAGTTCCTTTTTTCCTGTTACAATCCTTATGAGTAATTTGTAAATTCTCTATTTTATCTTTTCCCCCCATGGAAATGGGAATTATATGGTCTACTTCGATATCTTCCCCATGGAAAAGAACTGAATTACAAAGTGGACAGAAATTTTTTTGATTTAATAATATTTGTTTCTTTTCTTCTAAAGTTAATATTATTTTCCTTTTGTCACGCGTCCATTTATCATCCAATAAAGATATTTTTTCAAAATAAACTTCCTCATCCTCATTTTCTTTAAGGTTCGAGGTTCTTTTATAAGTCTCAAGAATATCATTAAAAAGTTCTTCTCTTTTTTCTCTAACTCTTTCTAAATTAATACTTTTAATCAATGGGTATAAAAGATAAAAATTTTGTAATCTTCTCCTAGCTTTTAAATAGAATAATTTATCCAATTCACTTTCTAGATAATTATCTAATTTTCCTTCTTCTATATTTGATCTTATTAATAAAGTCTTGATTTTTAACATAATTGCTTCAATATTTTTTATAGAAGCAATAAATTTTTCTTTTTCATTTTCATCTATAGAAGAATAATTTAATACCTTTGAAATATCCTTTTTATCAGAAATCCTACAATTAATTCTATCATCCCTTTTATGAATATCAACTATCTTAGAAAATTTCTCAGATTGATACTCTTGCATATAATTTATATAAACTAAGGTGGTATACAACTCTTCATTTTCCATCCTTTTATCACTTTCGGGTTTTTTAATATAAAACCAATTTTCTATTTTTTTAGTATTTTCCTTTATTTTTTTAATTATCTCTATATCCACATATGAATTCCACATTTCAAAAGTATTTTCTTTAATAGGGTAAGGTTTAGAATTAAGTCTTATAAATAAATCTATTGGATTAAAGTTTTCATTAATTGAAGAATCAATTTCAACAATGAATAAATTAAAATCTAATATCCTATTTTGATATTTTTCTTCTAGTTGACTAAATTTAAGACCATTTAATTCTTTTAAAATGGTTAAATTTTTTAATTTAAAATCATTTTTATTAGATTTAACTATATTTCCATTTTCATCTTTATAACTTTTTCCAATAAAACCTAAAATAGCTAAAATTCTTTGTTGTCCATCAACTACTTCCGAAACAGAATTTTTATTTTTATAAATAAATATAGGAGGTAATTTTATATCCAATAAAATACTTTCAATTAAAGAGGAAGCTTTGCTTATGTTCATAACTTCGCTTCTTTGATAGATAGGCCTAACCTTAAAATTATTCCTTTCCATCTTAATAATTATAGATTCTATGGTCATATCCATTGGAGCAGGTTTTGTAATAAATGAATTTTCTAAAATTCCTGCCTTTTCATCAGTTTTGGATAAGTCAATGTTATCCCTCACTTCTTTAGCATTATATAAGTCTAAATAAATTTTAAAATCTTTCATTAATTTTTTTTCAAATATCTCTAAAGTAAATCTATATCTTTGATTAAATTCTTTAAAAAAATGTGAATTTTTTTCACTATAAATATCACAATTATTTTCTAAACTCTTAGATATACTTTCTATAAAAGGTACATCTAAAATGTCTTTTAATGAGTACCCTTCATTTTCAATAACATTAAAAACCCAAAAAAGACATTCTGACATTAATTGGTTATAATTATCTGTACTGAAACTATTTTTAATATTATTAATATAGGATATCTTTTTTTCATATTCATTTAAAAAAGAGGTTAAATCTTCTTGCTCTTCGGAATATTTATTATAAAGCATATTCATTATATCTTTTCTATTTTTTAATGTAGAATAATATTTAGTAGGTATTAAATGAAGAACGAGTAATAATCTAATCTTAGAAATTAATTCTTCTAATGTAGATTTACTATTATAATCCCTTTTTTTGGGATAAAATAGCACTACATTTTTTAAATAAAAATCTTTATCTGCAACAAATTTATCTTTTAGCTTTTTAGTAATGGGATCGTCTATGAAAACGGCTTTATCTACATCGGACCTTCTCAAAGGAGTTATTCCTGAATTATACCTTCTGAAAATTTCTTTTTTAATTAAATCTTCTTTTTTTATATCCAATTTAGGTTCATTAATTAATTTAAAATCAATTACCCTAATCTTAGATTCTAAAAATCTAGTTAATAATTCTGGGGCCAATTTAGAATACTTTATTTTATCTAAACTTTTAAGTATAATTAAACCCTTTTCATTTAATGTTAATTTATCTTCTAAAAAATTATATATTGTTTCAAATCTTTGCCTACCATCAATAATCTCAATATTATTATTGTTTCCATGGAAAAAAATGAGTGGGGGAATTTCTGTTCCAATTAATAAACTTTCGATAAAATATGATGCTTTTTCATTATTCCAAACATAATTTCTCTGGTAATAAGGTTTAAAATCTATTTTATTTTTATTTCTAATCTTAAATAATTCTTCTATTGGAATAACCCTGCTTTCTATTTTTAAATGTTCTTTAAAAATCTTTATAACATCCTGATCTGTTAAAAACAAATTTTCCATCTTATTTCCCCTCGCACCAAACACAATGTTTAGTAGGACAATCCTTATTTAGCAACTCAATAGCCTTAATAAATATTTTCTTAGCGTTATCAACATCAATTTTCATCTTCTTAAGATCAGTATTAAAAACAACATCCCCATTTTCTAAAACTTCTTTAGGATGATAAAACAATAAAAAACCATAATCTTCTGTTTCATATCCATTTTTTCTAAGTAAAAAATTATAAATATCCAGTTGATTCTGATAATGTTCATGAGTATCTTCTTTTAATGGAAATCCTCTAGTCTTATAATCCAAAACAATCAATTTCTTTCCTTTAACAAGTATATTATCAATAGCCCCATGTAATATATTTCCCTCTTTATCAGTAAAAGAAATGCCTTTAAAATTGCTTCTCCAAATACTTAGTTTTTCCTGATCATTAAACAAGCTACAACTACCTTTACACTCAGATTTATTCAATTCAGGAGGTAATTCTCCTTTTTCCATAAATTTATCAAAATGTTTCTTTAAAATAGAATCCATTCCAGAAGGTAAAGAAGGAAATATAGATGCAGGTCTTGACCAGACTTTATGTTGTGTAAGCCAAAAACATCTAGGACAATCTTCCATTAAAGATAACGAACTGGGGGATAGTTTAAAGCTCATTTTATTTCTTTTTTTTATTATCAAGATTGTGCATTTTAATCCCTGCTCTTCCTAAATGTTCAAACATTCCTTTCAAACCATTATTCCAAATATACTTTCCTGTTTTACCAAATCCTATAAAAATAGTTTTAATAACCTTCAAAACAGGATTATTAACTTTTTTTGCAGGTTTAATCTTTTTTAATTCTAATAATATAATTTGTTCCTTTAATTTATCAATCTTATTTTGTGTTTCTATTCTATCAGATATATCTTTATGTTTGTTTTGGAGATCTTGCAGTTCTTTCTTTAGTTCCAATAACGTTTTCATTTTATCCAAAATACTCTTGTCTATTCTCTAAAGTAGCACTTCTTGCTTTTTTCAAATACTGCTCTTCAATTGCCTTATACCTTTTCAAGTCATCTTCTGAAACAGAAGGTTTGGTTTTTTCAAGAGCTTTTTCAAACATTTCCATGCCAATTTCATTAGCCTTAAGATCCATTCTTAAAGTCAATAATCCAGCCTCTCTGCAAAGACCTTCAATATCTGCTCCCATAAATCCTTCTGTCAATTCTGCTAATTTATCAAGTTTAACATCTTTAGCCAAAGGCATTTTAGCAGTATGTAATTTTAATATCTGCAATCTTGATTCTTTATCAGGCATTCCTGTAAATATAATTCTATCAAATCTTCCTGGTCTAAGTAAAGCAGGATCAATCAAATCAGGTCTATTAGTAGCAGCTATTACAACAATATCAGATAATTCTTCAAGTCCATCCATTTCAGTCAAAATAGTATTAACAACTCTTTCTGTCACACCTGCATCTGTTCCTTGTGAACCTCTTCTTGGTGCAATAGAATCTATTTCATCAAAAAATACAATAGCAGGACTAGCTTGTCTTGCTTTTTCAAATATTTTTCTAACACCTTTTTCAGATTCTCCAACAAACTTATCTAACAATTCAGGACCTCTAACTAAAATAAAATTAGCTTGAGATTCATTAGCAACAGCTTTAGCAAGTAAAGTTTTTCCTGTTCCAGGAGGACCATAAATCAAAACTCCTTTTGTAGCTTTTATTCCTAATTTGGAAAAAGCTTTAGGATTTTTCAATGGCAATTCAACTGCTTCTTTTAATTCTTGTTTTAATTCTTCTAATCCACCAATATCAAACCAGTGTACATTTGGAATTTCAACAAGTACTTCACGCATAGCACTAGGTCTAACAATTTTTAAAGCATTTTTGAAATCATCCATAGTAATTTTTAATTTATTAAGAACTTCTTTTGGTAAAGCTTCTTTTTCTTTTAATTTTATTGAAGGTAATATATTTCTTAATACACTCATAGCAGCTTCTTTACATAAACTTTCTACATCAGCACCAACAAAACCATGAGTAATTTCAGCCAAGTTTTCTAAATTAACATCTTCTGTTAATGGCATGTTTCTTGTATGAATTTTTAAAATATTTAATCTTCCAATTTTATTTGGAATTCCAATTTGTATTTCTCTATCAAATCTACCAGGTCTTCTTAAAGCAGGATCAATTGAATTTGGTCTGTTAGTAGCTCCAATAACAACTACATTACCTCTACCTTTTAATCCATCCATCATTGTTAATAATTGTGAAACAACTCTACGTTCAACTTCACCTTGAACTTCTTCTCTTTTTGGAGCAATAGCATCAATTTCATCAATGAATATAATAGAAGGTGCACTTTTTTCTGCTTCTTCAAAAATAGCTCTTACTTTTTTCTCAGATTCACCATAAAATTTATTCATGATTTCAGGACCATTAATCAACATAAAATTTGCTTCTGTTTCTGATGCAACAGCTTTAGCTAATAATGTTTTTCCTGTTCCAGGTGGACCGTGTAATAAAACTCCTTTTGGAGGATCAATACCAAGAGCTTTAAATAATTCAGGATGTCTCATAGGAAGTTCTATCATTTCTCTAACTTTTTTTACTTCTTCTTCTAATCCACCAACATCTTCATAAGTAACATCAATAATTTTTGTTTCTTCATCAACTTCCATTGCTTTTGGATTAACTTTTATCTGAGTATTTTCAGTAATTATAACTCCATCTTTAGGAGCAGTATTAATTACAACAAATTTTAATCCACCCATTCCAAAATTTCCAAAATTAGATTCAAACACATCAAAAATATCTTCAAAAGGACTTCCACTAAATGTTCTTCTTCTCCTAGCTCCACCACCAAGAGAAATTTGATCTCCTTTTACAACAGCTCTTCCAAGTAATCCATTTTTGAAAACTTCAGGATCTGCTTGAACCATAATTCCTTGCTGTGCAGGAGCGATTGTAATGCTTTTTGCTTCTTTAACATCTGCTTTTCTTATTGTAACAAATTCTCCAATAGAAGTTTTTGCATTTTTTCTTATAATACCATCCATTCTAATAACAGATTGACCAACATCAGTAGGATAAGCTCTATCAACAATACCCACTGTTTTCTTTCCTGATTCAATTTCTATAATATCACCTACATGAACTCCAATATCTTTCATGGTTTGAGCATCAATTCTAACAATACCTTTGTATGCTTCTTCCTGCAGTGCTTCCATAACTTTTAATTTGACTTCACTCATTTTCAAGTTCCTTTTTGTTTTTGTTTGACTTTATTAATCTAATCTTTTTTGTAATAAATCCATTTGGTAGCTTTCTAGTTTCTGCTTTTTCAGTAACAATGTTTCCATCTTTTTCAATTGTTCTTTCATAATTTCCTTCAGGACCAAAATTCAAGGATAAAGTATTTGCTTCTTTAAACGCTAAGGTAACCATTCTATTCATTCTTTCCATATCTTCCTTCATTTTCTTATGAATTTGTTCAAAAGGATCTTTTTGCTCTTCTTCCTCATTGAAAAAATCTATAATTTCTTTAGGAATAGATACTGTATAAGAATTACCAACCATTCTTAATTTAACATTGAATTGCTTTTTCTTTATTCTATTGAATTCGTTGTATTTTTCTACATCAACAGGATGGAATAATATATTACCACATTTAGGACATTCTAGAATTCTAATTTGAAAACCATCTTTAACCATAGTTTTCTTTGTAGTTAAAGTATTACACTTTTCACACAAAACCTTTGAATCAAATATATCTTTCATGGTATACACTTCTGTGTATACACAACTTATATATAAATCTTGCGAAAGTTTACTCTTTTACTTCAAAGAAATTAAGTTGTCCTTTATATGGAATAGGCTTTATTCTTTTTATATTAATTAATACAAAACCATACTTTCCCCATTCATCTGTTAAAGCCAAATGTTTATTTTTATCTTTTAAAAATTCTTTTTTGTTAGTATAAGTTATAACCTCAACAAGTTCTGCTGTTCCAACTAGTGATTTTTTTGGCAAATCTTTAAAATTATACCTTTCCATTGATTTATCATCTATACTTCCAGAAGCGTGAATGTAAAACTTTCCTCTAAACTTGGTCTTCCATTTTCTAAGTTCTATTGTTTTCTTTCCTTGTAAAATTAATTCAGCCCAAGGTTGTTTTAAAGATAATGCTTTCATCCTATATGTTTTAGCTTCAGAATCTATTTAAATTTATAGTAAGAGTAAAAGATATGAAAATTGCTGTAGATTTAGACGAGGTTCTTGGAGAATTTTTATTTCCTGTCTTAACTTATTATAATAAATTAAATCATAAAGATTTAAAAATAGATCAATTTCATTGTTATGACTTTTGGGAAGTTTGGGGTGGAACTAAACAGGAAGCCATACAAATTGTAGATGATTTTTTTAAAAAAGGTTATTCTGAAGACATAAAACCTATTCCTGGTGCACAACAAGCAATAAATATATTAAAAAATAAACACAATTTAATTATAGTTACTTCTAGATGGGATAACCTTCGTGCTCATACAGAAAAATGGATTAATAAATATTATCCAAACTCTTTTTCAGAAATTTATTTTAGTAATGATTTTTCAGCAAATAATGGAAATGTAAAAAAATCTGAAATTTGTAAAAAACTAGGTGTAAACATTATCATAGAAGATAATTTACATTATGCTTTGGACTGTTCTAAAGAAGGAATAATCTCAATATTATTGGATAAACCTTGGAATAAACAATCAGAAAATTATGAGAGAGTTTTTCGTGTTAATACTTGGGATGATATATTATACATTATGCCATCAAAATCTATTTAAATTTACTAATTACACTTATTTTATGGAAATAATAAAAGATAGAGGTATTACAATAGCTTACGGTCCTGCTGGTTCTGGTAAAACTACTTTTGCTATACATCAAGTTATTAACAAATTAAAATTAGGTAAAAAAGTAATGTATATTGATACAGAAAGAACATTATCCATAGATAGATTAAAACAAATTGGAGGAAAAGACATTAATTTAGATAATTTATTTGTATTAAAAGTTGCTAATTTCAAAGATCAGCAAATTAAAATTAATGAATTAAACAATATGAAAAATAATTTTGGATTAATAGTATTTGATAGTCTAAATAATCATTATAGATCTTTAACAAATTCAAAACCAGATTTAGCCCATAGAATGTTAATAAATCAGTTAAATACAATAAAAAGACTATCAGAAATTACTCCTATTTTAATTTTAAACCAAGTTTATGCAAATCCTGCAACAAATGAAATAAAAATGGTTGGTCATGAGATACAATCAAGATATGCAGATGAATTAATAGAATTAAAAATGAGTCCATATAATCCTTCTGGACCAAAGAAATTAATTTTTAAAAGTTCTAACAAAGAAGTTGTTTATGATATTGTGAAAGAAGGTATTAGAGTTATTTAGAACTATTCTAATTCTTTAAGCTTTTCTGAACACAGTTTTTTAAATTTTTCATTTTCTTTTTTAATTTCTTAAATACGTTCTAAATCTTCTTTATTTATTTTTAAAAGGTTTTTATAAAGCGCAGATAACATCACACCACCAAAACCAAGTATAGCCAAAGGAAAAAATATATCATTCTTATTTTTTTTATCTTCGTATTCTTTTAATTGTTCTTTATATACTGGAGAATTTTTTGTTGTTTGTAATTCCTCATTAAGTTGTTCTACTCTATTTGCAAGAGAATTGAAATCATTTAATTTAACAGATTTAATAGGAGCATTTAATTCTGCCTCTAATTTTTGTACTTTTAATACACTTTCTGGTTTTTTTGGAGCATATTTAATTGAACCATAAACAGAAAAACAACCTATGCCTAAAGCAATATAACTTACTGCAGTTGCTAATTTTATTTTTTTAGAGTAGTTCATTTTTATTTTGGTTTACCTCCTAATTTTTCATAAAGATCTAAAATAAATCTTTCTGCTCTCACTGCTCCAGGGATTGTAATCATTCTCCTAGCTTCTGGATGAATATATTGTAAATTATCTTTGTAGTGAGACTCTAATTCTTTTAGAAATTCTTCTGTTTTTCCTTGTTCAGCAGCATGTATTAAAACGGATAAAGCATCTAAATCTCTTCCTTCAAAACATTCTACAATCTTAAAAATTCTTTCTTGCAGACCTGCTGCTTCTTTTTGACACATATTATCAAGAATTAATTTCTTAATAGCTTCTTCTCTTTTATCCTTGCCTTCAATTTCAAAATAAGAGTTTACCATTTTTAAATATCTCAGAACTAAATCTGAGGCCTTACACCTCTTAATTTACTTATATAAGAAAAATATATAAATCTATTTAATTATTTTGTTGAAAGAGTTAATTCTGCATAATCTCCTATACCCATAACTTTTGGATCTACAGAAGCCAAGATTAATCCAATCTTTTCATTGTGGATATGGATTTTATAGGGTAAAGCACTCCATCTACCAGTATACTTTCCTTCAAAGGTTTTATTTCCTTCTTTAGATAAAACGTAAAGTAAATTTGCTAAACCTTCATTGGGTGGAAATTTAAAAAAGGCTAAATGTGTTTTTTCTTTTGCGACTGCTATTTCTCCTAAAATTAGTTGTTCTGGGGATCCAGACATATGAGCTGTAATTATTCCTTTAAAATTGTTTTTAGAATGTAAATTTAGTTTTCCAGTTAAATCCCCAATCCTTCCTGAATATAAATAATATCCTTTAAATTGAAACTCTCTCATAAATAAGTTACAATAAAAAAATATTTAAAACCTTCGCAGAAAATTATCCCTTTATAAATTTATTTATTAATTTAATATCGTTTTGGTCTTTCTCATTATTTCTGTATTTTTTCCATTCAACAACCTTATCTAATTTAACAAACCTTATTCCATTAATAATCTCTGCATCATCAATCAATGAATCTAATTCCTTAAATGGTGGCCAATAGATAAAAATCTCAATTTCTCCAATTTTAACAGCACCTTTTTCATTTAATTCATATTTTTTACTAAGTTCTTTGAATAAATCTTTTTTAGCAATTATATCTAGATCTTTATTTTCTCTTATTCCATGAGCAGCTAAAACACCAGAACCAAAAATAGCATATTTATCCTTAGGCAAATTCAATTTTTTAAGTTCTTCTAAAAATTTCATTCTTTTATTTTAAAGATAATAAAATCACTTAGCTTATTTTTTCCATCAGGCAATAAACCTTGTTCCCCTATTTTTCCATAATTTTTTAAATGATCATTAATACAAGGTCTACTCGTCATCCAAGATCTACTCTTTAATATAATCCCTATTTTTTGAGAAAGAGTTGAATCTTTTTTAAAAGAACCGAAAGATCTATTTATTTTTTCATATAACTCAGGAGCCTCTTTTCTTATATACCTTAAGATTTGTAGCATCCTGTTATTTTCTAATAGTTTAGCTCCTATTTCATCCGTATATCTATAATAAATTTTTAAATCATTTTCTTTATGTTTTTGTTCTGTATGTAATAATTCATGAGCGGTATTTGTCAATAAATCATATAAACTTAATTTAGGAGAAAGATTTATCTCTCCTTCATATTGGGTGCCTGTTAATCCTGGATAAATCCCAAATAACCCCCCAAATGGATCATTTTCTATATCTAATTTTTTAAGCGCAGGGTATTTTCTTTTTAATACTCTTTCCAGTTCAATAATAATTTCCTTATGTATTACCATTTTAAACATAAAATAAGGTGGCTACAAGTTTATAAAGTTTACTATTTGTAACTATTACAAAGAAGTAACATTTATTTAATAAAATTTATTTGTCTTCTTTTATTTTAACAATTAAGGATTCTGCATGCTTGCATTTAGGATATTTTGGACAAGCCAAGAAATAACCATAAAATCCTTTTCTAACTATTAATGGAGATTTACAATTAGGACATTCTTTTTTTAATTTTCCAGATTCATAATCTTTTACTATCTTTTCTGTTTCTTTGTCTGCCTGTCTTGTTTCACATTCAGGATTAATGCACATTATCTGAGGTCTTTTAGCTTTTTTAATTATCATAACCATTGGGAATCCACATTTAACACAAGTTTGTTTTGCTGGTTTAATAAATCCAGAAGGTAAAGAGAATGTAGTTTTACAATCAGGATATTGATTACAAGCAACAAAATTACCAAATTTACCTTTTCTTAATTCTAAATTTCCTTTTTTACATACATGACAAGGACCTAAGGTAGATTCTTCTATTCTTGTTTCTATATTTGCTTCTGCAAGTAATTTTCCAATTTTTAATTCATTTTCCTTGAAATGATCTAATATTTTAGTTAAAGCTTTTTTAGCTCCATCAAGAACTTTTTCTTTTTTTATCTTTCCTTCACGAATTTCTTCCATTTCCTCTTCAAATTGTCTTGTTAAATTCTCATCTAATATTTCAGGACAATATTTTTCAAGAGTTTCTACTGTTTTCATTCCTAAATTAGTAACTTCAATGGATTTTTCTTTAGCATAATTTCTATCATATAAAGTAGAGATAATTTCTGCTCTTGTAGCCTTAGTTCCTAGATTTCTTTTTTCTAATTCTTTAATTAAAGATGCTTCTGAGTATCTATTAGGGGGGGTAGTTTCTTTATCATAGATTTTTGTCTTAGGAGTTTTAATTTCATCTTTTTCTTTAGCTAAAGGCAATTCTTCTTCTTTTAATTTAACAAATTTTCCATATAATTCATGCCATCCTTTTACTTTAGTAGTTGTTCCAGATAAACTAAATAATTCATCATTGCAATTTATTTCATAAGTTACTGATTCTCTTATAGCAGGATCTCCAAAACAAACAAAAAATCTTCTTACAATCAATTCATATACATTTTCAGCTCTTGGATCTAATTTTCCAGGCAATTCTCCTGTTGGAAATATTGCTGGGTGTGCTGGATCATCTTTTTTACCTTCTGTAGGTTTTAATTCTTTTTTAGCTAATAAGAAATTGACTTCTGTTGGAAATCTTTTCTTTAAATTCTTTAAAATTTCTTCATAACCAATTGATTTTGGTAATTTTTGTGAAGAAGTTCTAGGATAAGAAATATAAGAACCTGTATAAAGATTTTGGGCAATTTCTAAAGTTGTTTTTGGACTTAAACCAAGAGTTTTATACGCTTCTAATTGTAAACTTGTCAAGTCAAAAGGTAATAATGGTTCTTGTTTAATTTCTCTTTTAGTTATACTTGAAATAAATGCTTCTTTTCCTTTAGTTTTTTTAATTATTTCTTCTGCATCTTTCTTATTTTTGAAAATTCCTTTTTTATGGAAGGCTTCTATTAAAGTAGTTTTTAATTTACCACAAAGAGATACTTCCCAATAAGGTTCTGGCTTGAATTTTTTAATTTCTAGTTCTCTTTGATATAATAAATACAATGCAGGACCTTGAACTCTACCAGAACTCATAATTTTAAAAGATTTGGTTGCATTTTTTATAGAAAGTGTTAATGCTCTTGATAAATTAATACCATATAACCAATCTAAACAATGTCTTGCTTCTCCTGCTTCTGCTAAATTAAAATCTAGATGTGGTTTTGCTTCTTCATATGCTTTTACTAAATCTTGTTTTGTTAAAGTTGAGAAATAAGCTCTTTTAGCATCATCTTTTTCAAAAATAAATCTATTAACATTTTTAAAAATAACTTCTCCTTCGGTATCTACATCACACATATTTACAAAAGTATCTGCTTCTTTTCCTAATTTTTTTAATAAATCAAGATAAGGTTTTGTAAATGCTGCGAATTTAGAAGATTTGTATATTGGGACCCATTCATAACTAAATACTGGATAAGTCCAAGCTTTTTTGTCTTTTTCATATAATCCAAACAAATGACCTACTGCAGAACAAACAAATATTTTTTTCTTTTTGTGAGTAATTTCATAATAAGGAACTTTTTTATAAATATGTTTTTCTGGTTTTCCATCTGACAAAGCTTCTGCTATTTTTGAAGCTGCATCTGGCTTTTCTGCTAGTATTAATTCTGTCATAAGGTTGTTTAAAAAAATGAAAGATATATAAAACTATCTAAACTTATTAAGTTCTTCCAGTCTTTTTTCTGCTCCTATGGATTGAGAAAACATTTTCCAAAATATTTTTGACATCCACTCTGCCCATTCCTTATCTCTGATAGTATAAAATATAAATAATCTTTTATCTATTTCTTTAACTTTTCCAGTAGGTTCTACTATTTCTTTTATATCAATTATTTCATTATCTATTATAGTTGCTCTTAGTGGTTGTTTCCTGTTTCTTATTTCAATTAGTTGTTTTTTATATTTAAAATTCAAAGAAAGCAATTCCTCAACATTATCTCTTCCAGAAATATCTATTCTGCAAATAACTTTGATTGGAATTCCTTTTTTAACTAATTGTTCTATAATATCAAAAATTCTTCTTGTTTTTGTTTTTGTGTGTATAAAAGAAAGATTTCCAGAAAAGAAAAGAACTTGTTTTTTTGCTGTCATTAGCATATCCAAAAATTTATCTAAATTTCCTGCATCATCCTCATTTATTGCTTTTTTTGAATATAATTTTTTATTTTTGGTTGAAACATGTTGGTATATATCAAAAGCAGAAAAATCTTCTTTTTCCTTGCCTTGCATTACCTCTTGTTCTAATTGTTCTTGAAAAATAGAGTTGCTTATCTTTTCTACAGAAGCCCAATATACTATTTTTAATGCTCCCCTTGTATCTTTTCTAAATATCCTTGTAGTAATAGTTCCATAATTCTTTTCTATTTCTTGTATATATCTATCTGCAGTTCTCCAATTTTTATTGAGTAATTGTGCTATTTCTTGTACAGATCTTGGTTTAGAATAAACAAAATCTTCTATTTTCTTAATTTCTTCTGAACTAAGCATAATTTATGAATATTTTATTATTTTTAAGAGTTTCTATTTATACAACACTATGGACAACTTTTGTACAAAAATTAGTATATAGATTACAAGTCCATTATATAGTATGAAGTGTGTGATAGCTGGTGGTTCGTGTTCTGGAAAAACAACATTAATTAATGAATTAAAGAAAAAAGGACATTTTGTATTGGGAGAAGTAGCAAGAGAAATTATAAGGGAAAGAGGATATACAGATTCTTCAATAGGAAACTTTGAATTTGAAAAAGAAATATTATTAAGACAAATTAAACAGGAAGAAGGATTAGATAATAATAAAATTATATTTTTAGATAGAGGTTCTATAGACACTTTAGCTTATGCTGAAAAAATATTTGGAAATATACCTGAAGAATTTGAATATTATGCAAGTCTTTGTAAATATGATAAAATATTAATCCCAGATTTGCTACCTTTTGTATTTGATGGAGAAAGAATAGAAAAAAGTAAAGATGAAGCAGTAATTCTACACCAAAAAATATGGAACCAATATGAAAAGCACGGATATTCTCCAATAAGAATTCCTATTCTTAAAACAATAGAAGAAAGAGTAAATTATGTTCTGGAGCAAATAAAATGAAAGAAATAGAAGCCAAAATAAAAATATCTGAAGAAGAAAAAGAAAATTTAATTAAAAAATTAGGTAAACCCAAATTTTACAAGCAAGAGAATGTTTTCTTTGGTTTAGAAGATAAAATAATAAGGCATAGAACTTTAGATAACGGAATTTTATTAACTATAAAAGGAAAAAATGAACCTTGTGATTTCAATAAAAGAGAAGAAACCGAAATAGAACTACCTTATAATCATGAAGTAATAAAACTTTTATTTGAAGTAATTGGTTTAAAGAAATTATTAACTTATGAAAAACAAAGGGCAGATTATAAAATAAATAGGTGTACTGTCTCCTTAGATATTCTTACAATAGGAAATTATGTAGAAATTGAAGGTCAAGAACAAGATATCTCAAAAACAATAAACTTCCTAGGATTAGAAAAATATCCAATAGAAAAAAGATCTTATTTTGAAATGTTAGGAGGTGAAAATGGCTTGCATTGAAAAGATTTACAGTGTATCTGCCTTAACTGGAAATGGAAGTTGTAATGGAAATTGTGGTTTTTGTGCTGGAAAATATTTAAGACCCGATGCAAAAGAAAATAAACTTTATTATAAAAATTTAGAAGCAGCAATAAAACTTTCAGCTCGTTATGGTGGATGGTCTTTATCTTTAACTTCAAGCGGAGAACCAACCTGTGATCCAAAAGCATTAACAAGAGCTTTAGAAGTTTATGATAAATGTACTAAACAAGGAGCTTATTTCCCAAATGTAAATTTATTCACAAACGGTATTCTTTTAGGAGATAAAGAATTCTGTAATCAATATCTAGATACTTGGAAAAATCTTGGATTAAATAATATAGCTGTTTCTATTCATGATGCAGACGAAAAAGAACAAGCTAAAGTTTATGGATTAAAAAGTTATCCTAATTTAGAAAATATTGTTGAAAATATAGAAGAACATGGGTTAGGAGTAAGAGCTACATTATTATTGAGAAAAAACGGAGTTGATAATTCAAAAAAATATGAACAAGCAGTTAAAACTCTTATAAAAAAAGGAATTCATAATATTACTTCTTGGCCTGTTGGAAATCCAGATAATACAAGGAATGAATATACTCCATCTAGATTAAATATATTTGGAATAAAAAGATGGTTGTATAAAAATGCAAAATTATGCCATGGTCATGTTTGGGGTGGAGGAGTTTTTGATTATCATGGAAATATTATAAGATATACTAATTATGTTACAAAACATGATCCAAAAAAAGACTTTGTAAGGCAACTAGTTGTATTTCAAGACGGAACAGTAGCATATTCCTGGATAAAGGAAGGTGCTTTATGTATGAAGTAAAAAGTTTAGGTATATTTGTAGGTCAAGGCAAATGTAATGCTCATTGTGCACATTGCGCCGGAGTTGTTCATAGAAAATATGCTCCAAAAAAAGACGGAATCATAGACAAAGAATTAATTTATAAAACTCTTAAATATTGTTATAGTAAAGGAGCAAGATCTTTATCAATAACTAGCAGCGGAGAACCAACTTTATCTCCTTTAGCAATTACAAAAGCTTTAGATTTAGTTTATAATTTAAAAAAAGAAAATATAAATTATACTTGGATAAATCTTTATTCAAATGGAATTAGAATTGGAGAAAATAAAGAATTTTGTAAGAAATATTTGTCTTTATGGAAAGATTATGGATTAAAAACTATTTATATAACAGTTCACGATATTAATGAAAAAAAGAATGCTAAATTATATAATATTAAAAAATATCCTCCTTTAGAAAGAATTGTTTCTAGAATTCATAATGAAAACATATTAACAAGAGCAAATTTAGTTCTGAGCAAAAATAATATAGATACTTCTGAAAAATTCATTTCTTTTGTTAAAGATTTAAGAAAAATAGAATTTGATCATATTTCTGCCTGGCCAATTAGAAATTTAGAAGACAAAGTTGATTTAGAATTATCTCCAAACAAAGAAGAATTAGATAAAATGGAGTATTGGATAGAAAAAAATAAAGATCCTAAATGTAGAATAAGATTATTGAGAGAAAATAGCAGGATTTTATATGAATCTGGGAAAAAACTAACTTTATTTCCAGACGGAAAATTATCTAGTTCATGGTGTAATTAAAATTCGTAAAAGTAAGTAGTAATAAAGATTAATAAATACTAAAAAATTATAATATATTATGAGAAGAAGTAAATTTAGAAAAGAAATGGATGAAAGAGATAAAAGAAGAAAATTATTTAATTCGATTATTGTTTCTTCTATGACAGAAGAAAATTCTATAATGCCTACTTTAGAAAAATATGTTCTTTCAGAATTTATTGACGGAACTATTTCTTTTTTAGGCGGAAAAGCTAGAAAAATTGCACCAGAAGAATCAAGATATGATTTTGATAACAAGTATGCCTTTAAATTAGAAGAATATTTTAAAAAAGAACTTAAAAAAGTAAATAAAAAATTACCTTCAAAATTAGAAAAAGATCTTCTGATTATGATACACCCTGAAATAGAAAATAGTGGTTTTCAAGCTTCAGATGCTCATGTAAATTGCGAACTTTATGAGTTTGTTAGAGGACCTGGCGGCGGGGGTTTATTTGGATATTGTATGCATTCAAGAAATTCCATATCTTACGATAAAGTTATGAAAATTAAAAAAGAAATGAAAAATTACAATTCAAAAACATTGGAAATCATAAAAGGAATTGGTAAAGCAATGAGACCTTTTATGAATCAAGATATCAAATCTATAAGCAAAACACATTCATGGTGATAAAATGGACGCATTTAGTCATATAGCTAGGGATCAGAATAGAAACGAATTGTATAAACAATACTTAGAAAAATTATATAATTATTTAACTAAAAAAGGAGATTATAATAGTTTAGAAGATATTACCAAAAAATTAGATTCTGTTGGAGATGGTTATTTTGGATCTAAAACTAATTTATCTAAAAATTTAAAAGATTTTATTAAAAAATTAGAAGAAAATGATAAAGAAACTTGGTTAAAATTTTTAGTACACCTTCCAGAATGTGATTGGTCCCCGGAGCATGGCGGGGTAAAAGAATATTATAAAATGTTTAAAGAAATCTCTGCCTTTAAAAATGATGCCTTAATTAAAATTGATTATGGTAGTGGATTTGTAGATATAGAATTAAAAGATCTAGAAGAAATAATGAAAAAACACAATTCTTGTACGATGGATTGTGATAAATATATTTTAGTTTTACCATTAAAAAGTTTAGAAGATATCAATGTGTTGTGGGCAGGAAATGGTACGCGGTATCAAGATAAAGATGGAAAATGGGTTTCTCAAGGACCAAGAAATTATAACAAAAAACCTAAAAAAGATTAAATTGTAATTATTTTTCCTTTTCTTCCAACGTTAATTACTTTTGTCTTGCCTAATTTTTCTTCCAGACCTTCTGCTTCATGAACATGAGAGCATAATAATAAATCTGGTTTGAAAATATCTACTGCTTTTTTTACTCCTTTGCTTCCAGGAAATATATTAGTAAATTTCTCCATAACACTATCAGAAGGATGAACATGTGTAACCATAATTTTCTTCTTTAAATTTTTAACTCCCTCATAACCTTTTTTTAAAGTATTAAAAATTTCAGATTCAGATAATTGACTAAGACCAATATTTGCTCCACCACAACCAAATAATCCAACATCTTTACATTTAATAAAATAACCATGCAAGTTTGTAACGTCGTATAATTCTGCAAGAAAATCTGCTGTAGCAAAGGTTTCGTGGTTTCCTGGAATTAAAATAACTTTTAATTTTTTCTTAACAAAAGGACCAATTAAATTTTCTGTAGACATTTCAGCATAAGTCAAATCTCCACACAAAACAACTAAATCAACTTTTTCTTTAACTGCTTTCTTAGCTAGCTCTTCAACTAGCTTAGTATCTCCATGTATGTCGCCTGCTGCAAGAATTTTCATTTTACCAATAAATTAGTCCTATTATATTTATAAAAAAATAAACTGTAAAGGTTAATGCCATTCCATACATTTTCTGTTTTAATCCTACAAAAACCCAAATAAGATTTGAAACACCCCAAATATAAAATCCCTCTTTAATTAAAAAAGCATTTAATATTGCTCCAAAAATACTCAAAACAGTTGCAATCCATTCCATAATCTTTTCTTTCTTCATTTTTTTATTATCTGTTTATAATTCTGAAATAGGTATAACAAAATTCCATCTCTTAAGGATTTATTTCCAGTATCGCTTTTTACTACAAACCTATCATCAATAGGATACCATTCTATAGTAATGTGATAATTTTCTTGTCTTTTTGGTTTATTAGTATCTTCACCTTTACCCATTTGGGTAGTTAAAAATGCTTCTAAAATATCTGGAACTTTTTCTGATTTAACCGTTCCTTCAATTTTATATTTGTCTGTCTTTACATTATAAAAAATATCTACAGTTAAATAATCTAAATCTTCTGCTGATTCGCTCATCTTTTTTTCTTTTTCTTAACAATTTTTTTAATTTCTTTTTTAATAGGGACTATTTTCTTAATTCCCATATATTTTTGTAGAACTTTTGGAATTGTAATAGAACCATCTTTTTCTTGATTATTTTCTACAATGCAAGCAATCATTCTTTCTGTTGCTATTGCAGTATTATTTAATGTATAAACAAAATTTCTTATTCCCTTATCTTCATATTTAATGTTGCTTCTTCTAGCTTGATAATCTAGACAATTTGAACAAGATCCTAATTCTCTGTAAGCTTTTTGGCTTGGGAACCATCCTTCAAAATCAATTGTTTTAGTTGGAACACGACCTGTATCTCCCGAAGCCAATACAATAAATCTAAAAGGTATTCCAAGCTGTTTTAAAAGTTCTTTTGAATTATTTAATATTAAATCAAACTCTTTCCAGGCATTTTCTGGTTTGCAAAATATAAATTGTTCTATTTTTTCAAATTGATGAACTCTAAATATTCCTTTTGTATCTTTTCCATGAGATCCTGCTTCTTTTCTAAAGCATGGAGAAACTCCTGCAAATCTCATTGGTAAACTACTTGCATTTATAACTTCATCAAAATTATAAGCATTTAATGCGTGCTCTGCAGTACCAATTAAATACAAATCTTCATCCTGAATTTTATAAATTGTTTCTTCAAAAGCAGCCAAAGGCAATGCCCCTTTCAATGAATTCTTGTTTAACATGTAAGGAGGTTGCATTAAAATAAATCCTTTTTTATTTAAAAAATCCAAAGCAAAATTCATTATAGCAAAATTTAGTTTTACTAAGTCTCTTTTCAAATAATAGAATCTTGCACCTGCAACTTTTGCTGCTTTTTCCATATTTAAGCAGTCTAAATTCAATAATAATTCTTCATGACCTTTAACAGGAAATTTAAATTTCTTTGGCTTTCCAAAAACATTAATAACTTTATTTTTAGTTGCATCTCCAACAGGAACGCTCTTATCAATTATATTTGGTAAGTTTTCTAGGATTTCTTCTCTTCTAGCTTCTAAAATATTAAGCTCTTTTTCTTTTTCTTGAATTTGTAAAGGTATTTCTCTAGTCTTTTTAATCAAATCTTCTATGCTCTTGCCTTGTTTCTTTGCTTCATTTATTTTTATGCTTGTTTTGTTTCTTTCTGCCCTTAATTCTTCTGTTTCCTGCTTGATTCTTTTCCAGTTAACATCAATTTCTAGAAATTCATCTATCTGATTAACATCCATTCCTCTTTTCTTCAAACTATCTTTTACTAGAGAAGGATTTTCTCTGATTAATTTTACATCGAGCATGTTTTAATCACAACCTTTAAAAAGTGGAACTTCCTTTTTAAAGTTTTTGTTACCAATTTTAGATACCCAAACCTTTAAATATTAATTGCAATATACATTTATAAATTATATAAGTTACAATATAATCATTAAATTTCGGGGGGAGAAACTTGACTAGCAAAAAACGAGAAATATTTGAAGTGTTTTTCAGACGTAAACCAGCAATGATTTTAATTGCCTTAAGAAAAGGTGGAAAAAATAGATATGGTTCAATATTAGCAAAAGAAGTTGATTGTACATATTCCCATGCAGTTAAAATTTTGCAAGAAATGGAAAAATCCAGATTGGTTAGTTTTGAAAAAGCAGGTAGAATAAAAACAATAAAATTAACTGATAGCGGAAATAAAGTTGCAGAATCAATAGAAAAAATAAAAGAAATATTATAATTTTATTTCTTAAATTTTTTATATTTTTGACTTTTCTTTAAATAATTGGGTTATTTCTAATTAATTTATATTAAAACGGGCCCGGAGGGATTTGAACCCTCGACCAACTGATTAAGAGTTTCAACCATAGACAGTTGCTCCACCAAGCTGAGCTACGAGCCCATGAATTAACTCCATTAAAACATTATTTAAACATTTCCATGAGAAAGCTTTTATATTAAGACTAATTAAAACAAATATGGAAAAAAGAGTGATATTGCCTGCAGATGAATTTCCTCATTATGATCAAGCAATAGAATGGTGGTATTTTAATGGATTTCTTGAAGGAAAAAGTAAATATGCTTTTATGACTTGTTTATTCAAAGCAAATAAAGACAAAGTTAATTTAAAATTCTTAAAGATTCCAGTAAAAAACATTTATTTTTCACATTCATTATTATTTAATTTAACAACAGGAAAAATAGAAAAAGAAGTACTTCCATTTGTAATAGTTTCTGAAGATAGTTTCAAAAGAGAAGATTTATTCATAAATTATTTCAGTCCAATAAGAAAAAACTTTTACAATTATGAAATTTCAAGAAATGAAGATTTATTAAGAATAAAAACAAGTTATTTTGATTTACAAGCAAAATCCAAAAAAGTTCCTTTATTAGAAGGAGGGAAAGGTTTCATTGAACTTGGACCAAAATCTACATATTATTTTTCTTATCCTAATTTACAAGCAGAAGGTTATATTGGAAAAGAATTTGTAAAGGGAAAAATCTGGCACGATAAACAATGGTCAGAACAAGGATTTATGAAAGATGCCTGGCTATGGTTTTCTATTCAATTACCAAATAATACAGAAATTGTATGTTTTGATTATAAAGGAAAGAAAATGGCTTCTATCTTATATCCAAATAATAAACAAATAGAAGCACCAGTAACGTTCAAGCCTTTAGGTAAAAAATGGGTAAGTAAAAAAACAAAATTAAAATACCATTTAGAATGGGAAATAAAAATTAATGAATTTGTTATTAAAACTAAACCTTTGTTAAAAGAATGTGAAATGAATTTTGGTTTTCTTAATTATTGGGAAGGACCTATAGAAGTAAATGTGAATGGAGTAAAAGCACAAGGATTTATGGAATATTTAGCAGAAGGAAAACCTTCAAGATTATTAAATTTAATAAAAAATGAAGAAAATAGTATTCTTAAAACATTAAAATTAACTAAATAAAGAGAAGGCTCCTTTCTGTAATATCCAAAGAGCAGCTATCCAAGTTATAATATAAAAATGTCCAAATATAGCTAAAATAAAAAAGATTGCTGCAATAAAATCAACTATACTTGAAAAATCTTTAATAAAAATTATTGATTTTAATATAATATATATTGGAAAAATAATTGCCCATTTGAATGGAAAAAACTTTTGTAAAACTAATATAATTACTGATAAAATATCCAAGATTCCTAAAAGCCATATCATTTTACAAATTTTGAACGAATACTAGATTTCTATTATCTATTATTTCGATATGTTTTGCAGAACTTGGGACCTTTAAATAGTTTATCTTATAAACATATTCTCCATTAATTAATTCTGGTTTTATAGGTATTGCTTGTGCAACTCCATCAATGGATAAATAAGCTCCTGTAGAAACAGTTTTTCCAATAAAAAGATTAATTTCTTGACCTTGAGATACTGCAAAACCAGTATATTGAAAAGACAAAGGTAATAATATTGCTAATACTAATAAAATTAACATAAAATTTCTAAACCAATTATCATGATTTTCTTCTTCTATTATTTTAAAGCATTGACTTTTATAATTATCATAATAACTCATCCATTCTTGAACAGATCTTCCTCTTAATAAATGAGTTAAAGTGTGTTCATAAGTTTCTTTATTTATAATTCCAAGCTTATATTTTATATTTAATTTCTCTAATTCATGAACAAGTCTTTTTTCATGAGTTTCTGCTAGATAAGCTAATTTTTCTGCTTCACCTGCTTTTACCATGATTTTAAATGATTATTTGCATTTATAAATATTTTTATATACAAAACCTTATAAGCTTAGAAAATTTAATAGTAAAAATGATAGTAAAAGACCTTATTCCAAGAGATTATCAAAAAAACATTCTAGAAACTTGTAAATTAAAGAATACGCTGGTGGTAATACCTACAGGAATAGGAAAAACAGCCATTGCAATCTTACTTGCTGAAAATCGTATTAAAAAGTATCCAGATTCTAAAATTATAGTCTGCTCCCCTACAAAACCTTTGTGTTCACAGCACGTAAAATCTTTTTTAGAACATACTTCCTTAAAAGAAGATGAAATTAAATTATATACTGGGGCAACAAAAGGTTCCTCAAGAACAGATTTATTTGATAAATCAAAAATAATAATTGCGACACCTCAAACAATCAAATCAGATATAGAAAATGAAAGAATTTCTTTAAAAAACGTTTCTTTGTTGTGCATAGATGAAGCCCATAGATCAAGAATGAAATATGCTAATACTTTTTTAGCAGAAAATTATATTAAAAAGTCTGATTTTCCAAGAATTTTAGCTTTAACTGCTTCTCCAGGAAGTTCTAAAGAAAAAATAGATGAAATTTGTAAAAATCTTTACATAGAAGATATAGAAATTAGAACAGAATTAGATGAAGATGTTTCTCCTTATATGCAGGAAAAAGGAATTGAATGGATAAAAGTAGACTTACCTAAAGATTTTCTTAATATAAAATATTTAATCAAAGAATATAAGCAAGAAAGAATGGCAGAATTAAAAAGTAAATTTTCTATAAATAAAAATAATTTTAATAAAAGAGATTTGTTGACATTGCAATTTTCTTTAAGAAAAGCAATTAATAGAGGGAATAAAGGTGCTTTTTGGGGAATTTCTTTAGTTGCTCAGTTATTAAAAATATGTTATGCACAAGAATTAATTGAAACTCAAGGAATTAAACAATTAAATGATTATTGGACTAAATTAAAATTTGAAGAAACAAAAGCAGCTAAAAAAATATTAGAAAGCCCAAAAATACAAAAAGCAATGCAGTTAAGTTTTAAATTCAAAGAAGACAAACATCCAAAAATGCATAAATTATTAGAATTAGTCAATCAACAATTAAAAGAAAAACCAGAATCAAGAATAATTGTTTTTGCAAATTATAGAAATACTGTAAGTGAAATTTATGATTTATTAAAGAAAGAAAATTTAAAACCTACAATGTTGATAGGACAAAAAGAAGGCCTTAGTCAAAAAGAGCAAGTGAAAACAATAAAAGACTTTTCTGAAGGAGTTTATAATGTTTTAATTGGAACTTCAATCTCAGAAGAAGGATTAGATATTGCAACAGCAAATTTAGCAGTATTTTATGAACCTGTAGCAAGTGAAATAAGAACTATTCAAAGATCTGGAAGAGTAGGAAGAACTTTTCCTGGAAGAGTTGTTTATTTAATAACTAAAGACACCAAAGATGAATCTTCTTATTGGAGTTCAAAAAGCAAAGAGAAAAAAATGAAATTTGCTTTACAGAATATTAAAACAGATTTAGCTTTAAAAAACAAAAACCAGCTAAAATTAAATCAATTTTAAAATGAAACTTTTAGCAGATAATAGGGAAAGAAATGTAATAAAAGCTTTACATAAAAGAAAATTAAAATTTGAAGAAAAACAGCTAGTTTCTGCTGATTTTATTATAGGAAATATTGGTATTGAAAGAAAAACCCAAAATGATTTCTTAAATTCCATAATGAATAAACGATTGATAGACCAATTAATTTCTTTAAAAGATAATTTTGAAATACCTATTTTAATTATAGAAGGAGAAGAAAATATTTATGAAATGAGAAACTTTCATCCAAACGCCATAAGAGGCATGTTGGTTTCTATAGCAATAGTTTATCAAATTCCTATAATTTACACTAGAAATATTAATGATACTGTTTCTGTTATAGAAGTTTTATTAAATCAATTAGAAAGAGGAATTAAACCTATTGGGTTGTTAAGGAAAAGAAAGCCTTTAACATTAAAAGAGCAACAAGAACTAATTGTAGAATGCTTTCCAGGAATTGGACCAACAATAGCTAAAAATATTCTAAAAGAATTTGGTTCTATAAAGAATTTCTTTAATTGCAATGAAGAAGATCTATTAAAAGTAGAAAAAATTGGAGATAAAAAAGCCCAAGAAATTTTAAAGGTTATTAATTCTAAGTATGATTAGGCTGCTTTTTTTGTTTTCTTAATTTTTGTATAATCTATTATCTTTCCTCTTATTCCCGATTTTTTTAGTTTGTTTAAAGTAGCAGGATTAAAGTATTTATTCCAATCTGCAATCAAATATACCCTATCTACATCACATTTTTTAATGTCATTGATAAATCCTTTTTCATCTGGAACATACTCGTAACAAGTAAAAGGATCTTCTTTAAATCTTTTTCTTAATTGATCGTAAAATTCCTTTAAATTATTAACATCTCCGGCATTTTGGACTATAACTAAATTAATTTGTTCCTTAGAAACCTGTTCATATAAGTCTTCAGTTAATTTTTCGATGTCCATTAAAAAAGATAATAATTTTTGTTTATTAATATAGATTTCTATTCTAAATCATAAGTTTCAAGAACATTATATTCTGGACCATCTTTAGTAAGAGTACTTTCGAACAAACAGAATTGATTTATTTCAAACTTTAAAGGCTTAATAACTACGTTTGTTATTTTTTCTTGAAATTCTTCTGGATTTTTAATGAATTTTATCCTTCCAAGAGTTATATGTGGATGGAATTTTTCTTCAGGGTTTAATATGTCTCTTAAGTCATCATCTATTTGTTTTTGTATATCATAAAAGGGATTCTTATTATCTATTCCTGCCCATAAAACTCTTATATTGTTTTTATTGGGAAAGAAATCTAATTGCATTAAGGCAGAAGGAAATTTTTTAAATTTAAATTTTTTTAATCTATCTTTAACTATTTTTAATTTATCTTCACTTATTTCATCAATAAACTTTAAAGTTACATGTAAATTCTTTTTATGTACAAATTTTATTTTAGCAGGCAATTTACTTATTTCTTTTTCTAAATCAAAAATATAATCTCTTACTTCTTGAGGCAATTTAATTCCTATGAAAACTCTCATTGTAACATCAATTTTATTATTTCTACTCCGGTTTTTATAGTTATGTTTCTTGAGTCTAATTTTGGATTAATTTCAACTAAATCAAACCATTCCAAGTTCTTTAAGAGTTTTAACCTTTTTAAGAAATAAAATAGTTGTTGGGTATTAAGTCCATTTATCTCAGGATAACCTGTTCCAGGAGCATAAGCAGGATCTAAAACATCAATATCTAAACTTATATACAAATTAGAAAAGCCTCTTGCTTTTTCCATTATTACATCACAAACATCTTCCATATTTGTAAATATTTGCTCTGGTTTGTAATATTGAATTTTATATTTATTTAAGAAAGCTGTTTCTATTTCATTAAAAGCCCTTGTTCCTATTAAAATTATATTTTCTGATTTCAATATCTTAGTTTCTACTAGGACTTTTAAAAAATCTTCATGTGTTGGAGGATTAAAATTGTTAACTCCATCTATATGTGCATCAAATATAATTAATCCTGGATTTTTCTTTCCTTCTGCAAAAGCTTTGAAAGTAGAATAAGTCATAGAATGATCTCCTCCAATAAAAATTGTATTTCCTTTAACAGATTTAGCTTTTTCATATATATTATTATTAGTTTCTTCTAAATTATTATTAATTACATCAACAGAATCTGCACTTAATTTTAATTCTTTTACTATTAAACCAGGTGCTTCCTCGCAACCAATATTTTTACCAAGACTTCCTTGAGAAGTTTCTATTTTAATTATATTCATTTTAATTAGAAGGATATGCTTCTTGTATTAATTTTTTATTTTTCTCAAATATTTTTCTTATTGGGTTAAGAAGCAAATTAATTTCTGCTGCCAAAGAATTTTTTAAATCTTGAGGATGTAATTTTTTATCTACGAAATCCTTTTCCAAATCTTCATAATTTTTGTAAGTCACATCTCCACCGAATTTCTTATCTCTTTTAATAATAAATTTGTTTTTGGTTGGGAAAATAACATATCTTACAAAAGCAAGTACTCCGTTGTTTTCTACTATTCCAACAGGACAAAAAGCTCCATTCATTTTTCTTATAACTTCTTGTTCAGAATCAATAATATCTATTTTATTTGAACTAGATGAAGACATTTTTCCTTCTCCAGTCAAACTAGGTAATAAAGGAGTCATTACTTCTATTCTTGGTTTGTAATCTAGTTTGGGTAGATATTCACGAGCATACA
The DNA here is from genome assembly GCA_041651575.1 of Candidatus Nanoarchaeia archaeon. Taxonomy (GTDB): domain Archaea; phylum Nanobdellota; class Nanobdellia; order SCGC-AAA011-G17; family JAFCDX01; genus JAQUOT01. The sequence continues at coordinate 627,356 of JBAZJB010000001.1, read as the reverse complement.
TTAATATTTTTCTTTGATCTATTCCACCATATTGAACATCAACATCTAGATATTGTTCATCCAAAGCTTGTAATAAAGGATAAATAAATCCAGATAATTTTGGATTTTCTCCAAATCTTACGACTTCAGATGCTGCCCTTTTAGATCTATCAAAAGTTGTTAATGCAGATAATTTTAAAACGTCTAACATATAATCAGGCAATAATTCAAAATCGCTTCCTTTTACGAACTCTAAATTTTTAGTATTTGCCCCAAGAGATTCTAAAATCCCTGTAATAGCTTCTTTGTAATATTTTACTCTTGCATCTAATAAATGAAAAGGGGTTTTTTGATCATCTAAATGTGCATGTATGTCTGCAAGTAATATTTTAAATTTAAATCCAGCATTAAGGAAATCTGCTACTTTAGTCATTGGAATAAAATAACCTATATGAACTCTCCCAGAACAAGCAAGACCAACATAACCAGAAGGATTTTTCTTCTTTTTTAATAATTCTTTTAATTCTTGTTCTTCTACAATCTCTACAGTATTCCTTTTTATCAATTCGAACCTATCCATAAAAAACTACAAATAAATATAAAATATAAATGTTCCTATTTTGTATGGATAATGACCAATTATTCAATATTTGCTTGTGCCTTAGCCTAATATGTCTTTTAATGCTATCTTTGTATTGTGAAGACTTGAAATATGACGAATATTCTATTAAAGAGATTAATTCTAAAATGTTAGACCAAAAAGTAAGAATTTCCGGTACTATTACAAGCATTACAGAAACGCAAGGATTGTATATTTTAAACATAAAAGAAAATTCGGATAAAATTACTGTTTTAATTTTTAAAAAAGAACCTTTAGATTTAAGAAAAAATTCTTTTGTAGAAGTTTCTGGAAGCGTTACAGAATATCAAGACCAATTAGAAATAATTGCAAAGAGGATTGAATTAAAATGATTGAAATAATTATTGCAATGTTAATTGGAATGGGTTTTGGCATTTTTACTGGAATTTGTCCAGGAGTCCATATAAATTTAGTTACTGTTTTAATAATTTCATTTTCTGCTATGTTATTAGAAATTGCTAGCCCAATTGTAATAAGTGTTTTTATTATTTCTATGTCAATTGTTCATACATTTACAAATGCCATTCCAGCAATCTTTCTTGGAGCCCCAGAAGAATCTACAATATTATCGGTTTTACCAGGACATGCTTTATTATTAGAAGGTAGAGGTTATGAAGCAGTAAAATTAACTTTGATTGGTGGATTGCTTGGATTAATTGGAGTTATTCTTGTTTTGCCTTTATTAATTATAATTATTCCTTTAGCTTATTCTTTAATAGAAAATATTATTGTTTATATTTTAATTCTAATTTCTATATTTTTAGTCTTTAGAGACAAACAAAGATTTTGGGCATTAACCTTTTTCTTAATTTCTGGAGTATTGGGTATTTTAGTTTTAACTTCAAATATAAAAGATCCTTTATTTCCTTTATTGTCTGGATTATTTGGAACAAGCGGACTATTAACTAGTTTGAAAGATAAAATAAATATTCCTCCCCAAGAAATAAAAATAGAAGATTTACCAAATAAAAGTTTATTCAAATGTATTGGTTCTGGATTAGTCGCTAGTTTACTTTGTGGTTTATTACCTGGACTAGGAGGTTCACAAGCAGCAATTACTGCTTCAAGTTTTTCAAAAGAATGGTCAAAAAGAGAATGGTTAATTTTGGTAGGCTCTATAGATTCCATTGTTATGTTTTTATCAATTGTAGGTCTCTACACAATTAGTAAAGCTAGATCTGGTTCAATTGTTGCAATTCAAAAATTATTAAAAGAATTAACTTTAAATGATTTAATTTTGTTTGTTGGAGTTGCTTTAGTTGTTGGTGCTATTGCAACTTTACTAACTATGGGGATTGCTAAATATGCAGCAATGTTAATGACAAAAATAAATTACCAAGCAACTTGTATTGCAATAATAATTTTTATTATAATTTTGTGTTTTATATTATCTGGAGTTTTTGGATTTTGTGTTTTAGTAGTTTCGACTCTAGTTGGAATGTTGCCTGCCTTTAAAGGTGTAGGAAGAAATCATATGATGGGATGTCTATTGCTTCCAGTAATTTTATTTTTTATACTTTAAAATTCTAGATAAGTAAATACAATTAATTATTTGTATAATTCCCATTGTAACAAATAAAACTTTAAAAGATAAAAAAGTAACAATTAATCCGCCAATTAAAATTGCTATTCCATTAGTTATTCTTGCTTCTCCTCCTGCCAATCCCCAAGAAGAACATTCTTTATTTTTGTCTTCAAATTTAGCAAATAAGGCATTCCAAGTAGGCATTGTTAATGCTACGGACATTCCTAATCCAATTTGTACTAAAAATAAATGCCAAGGTTTAGAAACAAATAAATAAGATATTACAAAAGTTGCATTTAATAAATAACCCATCAACATTATTTTTTCTCTTCCAATCCAATTATTGTGATCCGATATTTTTCCAAATAAAATAACTAAAAATCCTGTAACCATTAAATAAATGGCCCATGCCCAAGAAATATCTAAAACACTTCCACCAATGTTCTGAGCAAAAACTGCAAATAAAGGACCTAACATTCCTTCAGCTAACATCCATAAATTATTGCTATAAAGAAGTACCTTCAATTTTTTATTCATAAAGTTTAGATTAAAAAGAGGTATTTAAACTTATCTTTAATATAATTAATTATTTTATGTATTCTTCCTCAAACATATATTCCTTCTCATCAAAAAAATCTTCTTTTGACATTTTTTCTATAGGCAAAGGCATAATTTTCCAAATAGTAGGAGTATTCCAAACAGAACAAGGATCTAATTTAACATAACGAATTATAAAATTTTCATCAAAACAAAGTTCATATTCATATGGTTCTGGTTTAAAACATTCATAATGGGGTTCTTTCGGGTTAATTTTAAAACAATTATCTAATTTCTCAATCTTTTTCCAATTAGAAACTTCTTCTTTTAATTTTTTTGTTAATTCAGATATTGTTAAAACTTCATTAAGATTAACTTTATGATCCCCACACTCATTCATAATTTTAATGGTTTGTATTTCAGTGCCGTTTTTAATAAGAGTTTCTTTATTAGTTTGACATTTACATTCACTTATTCCTTTTTCAATAGATTGAAAACAATTATAATAAGTCATACCTCTAGCATATTTTATAGAATTAAAAAATTCAATTTTTTCGTTATTTACTTCAAATTGATATTTTTCATGGCTTGAATTCCATTTTCCACCCTGGCCAGAAGAATAATGAATACCATATTCTAAAGGAAGGGTTTGTTGATCTAATTTATCGATTAATTCTTTTTTTATGGTCCAATTAGTTATATTCAACCCAATAAAAACCAAAATTATTATTAATAAAACAAAAACTAAGAGTAAAATTAAATAAGATTTTTTCTTTAATTTAATCATAAATTTTATATTAAAAGTAGGTATTTAAACCTTTTTATGAATATTCTTGAATTTTAATTGTGGTTTTCTATTAAATAAATATTTAAATAAACAATTCTTTTTTAGTTTATAATGAAAAAACAATATAAAACAAATTGTTTTGGTCAAAAGTTTACTTCTTTAGAAGAATTAGTAGAAGATGAAAAAAAATATAGACCTATAAATTCGCTTCCTAGAAAACCTTATTCAAGAGATATTTTCTGTCATTATTTTGGTGAAATTAAAGGGGGTTGTGGGGAAAAAGGATTAAATATTGCATTCGGTATATTAAGAGAAGATTATAAAGGAGAAAGTATTTTTTCTATTACAAGCATACATTATGATAAAAAAACTAAGAAAATATTTGATATCATTAAAATAAGAGGAAGAAAAAATAATGAGGAATTTATAAATGAAGAACTTGCTTCTGAGAAAAAGCAGTATAATGAAAGTAGTGATAAAACCGAATATCCAAAGAAATTTTATGCAAAATATTTATGTCATATGTTAGAAGGGAGTCTTTTTAATATTGCCGTTTCATATGAAATTATGAAAAATGCAGGCAGTAAGCAAGAATCTCCTTATATTTGTGAAAGAATTTAAACATTTCTAACCAAACCATCTACCAAGTCCTTCTTGTTTTTCCTTTTCTTTTCCAAACATACTTTCAATTCTCTGTTTTGTGAGTTCTAAATCTTGAATTAAGTATGGAGGTAGTTCATATTTCTCTGCTAAGCTCATACTTGGACCTAAATATTTTGTTATAGATCCTTCAGATATTGTAAAAATAATTTTTCCATTGCATTTTGTACAAGTTCCTTTTAATGGAGGTCTTCTAAACTTTTCATTACAATTAACACACCTAAATTCTTGTTGTGAGAATTTTCTTAAATTACCTTTAATGTCTCTGATAAAATGTCTATCAATTATTAATTTTGCTACATCTACTTCATCTACAGCTCTTATTTTTTCTGCTAATTCCATTTGTCCAAAAACCTTTTCTTCCATGCTTGGAATTGTTTTATACACAGAACAATGTACTCCCGCATTAATATCCGAAGTATCATGAGTAAAACCAAGTCCCTCATATTGTTCTGGTTTATTTAATCTAGATCTAAATGTCTCAATCAATTTAAAATCTGCAGGTTTGGTATAATTCGTTGCTGCTTCATAAAATTCTAAAGGATATTTGAAAGCAGTATCCATATTGAATACCATATCATCAACTTCTGCAGGAACAATTATAGAAGATAAAATAATTGGTTCGTCTTGTGTTGCTCCTCTTTTACTAGATAATAATTTTCTTGAAAAATTCAATAAAGCATCCATTATCAACATAACTCCTGCTTCATCCCCATCACAATCTCTTCTCATTGCACTATGTAATAAAGGATGAGCATAGAATCCTTGAGTCTTTGAAAATCCAATAATTCTTGCTACAATTCCTGCTGCAGTATGTGGGCTTAAACTAATAACTAAATGTCCAACTAAATCTTTTTTAGATTTTAAATTATAGAATTTTTCTTCTCCATAAAGTTTTACAAGTAAATCATCTAAAAAATTAGCAACCCTATATAATATCATATCTGCCCCTTCTTCTAAAGATTCTGGACTTGAAGGCAAGATAACATCTTGGCATTTTAATTCAAGTATTTGTTCTTCGTTTTCTAAATCTTTTCCATAAACATCTTTTTCATATCCAAGTTCTTTTAATTTTTCTATAGAAGTTCCAATTTCTTTTGGTTTGAAGTGAGTTATAGTTGCTTCAGTCATATCATATCTAGTAGTTCCATCTTTGTTAACATAGATATTATGTAAAGCCCTTAAAATTCCTTTTATTAAATGTTCTGGAATACGTTGTTCATTTAACGCCCCTCTAACTCCTTTGATTAATTGTGGTGCTTCAGCTAATTTTAATTTTTCTAAAGCATTATCAAAATAGTGTTTTATATCAATTGGTTTTGTTTTGTACATAAAACATTTATGTGGATTTCCTTCTTGGTCTTTTTTCATACATTGTTTATCTAATTTTCCACAAAGAGTACATTCCCATATTTCTCTAGTTTTATTATTACAAACTTCACAATTTGGATATATTGTTTCTTTTTGACATTTATCACAATAATAATTTGGAAAATCTCCTGTAATTCTTCCTAATTCTAAAGCTGCTTGAAAACATCTTAATCTTCCTCCTTCTTCTCCAACAGGAAATAAAGTATGTGGACTTCCTGTCATTTTTCTCATTTTAGATTTTTCAGGACGACCCATTCTAGAACCAATAAAATAACCAGATTTGTCTCTTATTTTTACTTCTGAAAGCTTATTTATAATTTCTAAATTATCTAATTCTTTACTCTTTTCTATCTTTTTATGAATTGTATCATAATCAAAATCTTTTGTATAAAACCCTAGGCTTATTTTGAAAGCATCTGCCCAATCATTTTCTATAACAACATACTCTTTAGCAGAAACTTTGTGGGGAACTCCAAGTACTTCTAAAACTCTTTTTGGATCTATGCCAGAAATATCTTTTTTAATATCGTATTGTAAAGGAAAAATTATTCTATCTTTTTTAATTACTGCAGTTTTTAACCAATCTAATAAACTTAGTAATTGTTCAACTTTTATATCTTTCCAATGATAAGTATATCTCGGATGTAAAGGAATTTTGTAATCTCTAGAAATATTTATGGCTTCTTGAGCAGAAATCTTTTCTTTTATAGGATTAGATAAAAGTTTAGTATATTTTTCTTTGTCTTTTTCTTTTAATTCTTTTTCTAATTCTAAGGCCCACCACTCTTCACAATATCCTGCAGGCAATAACATATGTGATCTATCTAAGAAATCTCCATAATTAACTAAAATATCTCCTAAGAAAATAATTTCTTCTATCTCACTTAAAACTTGTCTCGCATGTTCTTCATTTTCTATAAATATTACAGAACCATCTTTTAATTTTACAATCGGTCCTTCTATAGAATCACAAGAAGCTAAAGTAGTAGATTTACCAGGCCTTTCAGTTCTTAATTGTGTCCCAATTGCAATATAATTTTTTAAAACCGCCATTGTTGATGGACATATTGCATCTGAAGAAAATCCAGAAACTCTTGATCTTCCATATCTTAATCTAAAAGTTCCTGTTCTCAAAGGATAACCGAGTATAGGTCTTCCTGCAACTAAATCTTTAATATAAGTAAAATCAGGTTTTACTAAACTTCCATCTTTAGAAATTACTGCTTTACCTGCTTTTATTTTCTTTTGTAAATCCACAAATTGTTCTGCAAATATCCAATGTTCCATTCCAAACTCTTTATTCCATTTAGAAAACTTTCCCCAGAATTTAGCTAATTTTTGAGATAAACCTTCTGCCATAACCAAACAATAACCACTTCTTAATTTGTTTGCTTTAATTCTTTCTAGATCTTTATAATTTGGTACTTCAATTTCTTCTGAAGGATCTCCATCAATTTGAATTGGTAAATTTTTTGTTAAAAATTCTATTTCTTGTTCTGAAGGCAAATATTGTAAATTAGTAATTCTATCATGAAAATAATGTATTTCTGAAGAAGCTCTTTTAATTTCTTCTTGGGTAGGATCATAAACATCGTAACCTAATTTTAGTCTTACATAATCAGCCAACCCAATAAAAGCGCAACTTGCTGTAGTTCCTGCAGATCTTATTGGTCCTGAAAAATATAAACATAAATATTCTTTTCCATCTTTTCTTTTTTTAGCTTCTAATTTTACAAAACCTTCTAAAGGTGAAGAAACAACCCCGTTTGTTAAATAAGCAAGCCCTAATCTTAATCCTACTTCTATTGCTTCTATTTTATTTTTAAATTTGCAGAATTTTTCTTGTGCTACTTCTTCTGCTGCCCTAAAAGCAACTCTCCAATCTTGTAATCCATATTCTTTTTCAAGTTCTTTTATTCTTTCTATAATCCCAGAATTTATTATTTGAGGAGCTACAACAGAAACTAATCCAATTACTCTCTCCGACATATCTTTTGTTAAAGGAATGCTTACTTCTAAATCAGGATCATAACCTTTAGCTCTGGCTAAGTTTGCTTTTTTATAAGCTTCCTGAATACCTAAATTTATATTTTCAAAGTATTTTTTTATATTTTCTTCGCTCATTTTGCAAAACTCATTATTTTTACTTCCCTTGTTTTCAAATTAACTGCTATTGCCTTGCTGGGATCTGGGATAATCCCTCTTCTTTCCATATCTGCTGTTTGAGATGCCCAGCAAGAGCAATTTAAGCAACTAATATTTTTGTAATTTGTAACGCAAACTTTATGTAAATGTCCGGTTACAAAAAAATCAGGAACTCTATCTATAACTAAAGAATCTTGAGTTGGATCTGGAATATATAAGTTAGAAGTGTGTGTTGGAGCCAAATGTCTTCTTTGTAATAAAAATTTCATAATTAAATCTATTCTTTCTTGTCCCCCATTACTCCTTATGCTTTGGACTTCGTTTGCATAAAAAGGAAAACTATAACCATGGTACATTAAAATATCAAATCCTGAAAAATTTGCTGAAGCATGAATATTAATTACAGAAGGATTGGTAACCATTGTAATATTGGGTATATCATAAAGAGATTTGGCTAATTTTTTATCAAAAATAGGTTGTGGTTCTGCTATTCTTAATGCATCGTGATTTCCTCCACAAACAATTATTTTTATTTCCTTAGGTATTTTCACTAAATAAGAAGCAAGATGTTCGTATTGTTTGTAAATGTCTTTTATTTGTAAATCTTGTTCTTGTCCAGGATAAACACCTACTCCTTCCACTAAATCTCCTACTATAAATAAATATTTTATTTTAGAAGCAAATTCTTTTTGTTCTTTACTTCCATATTCTTTATTTAAAAAAGATATGAATCTTGCAAAATCTTCTTCTAAAAATTGTTTTAAACCCAAATGAACATCTCCAATAAAAACAGCATAAACTTCGTCTTCACATTTTTTCATTTTTAAGTCTAAAGGTATATCGGGTAAAAAAAGGTCATTTACAAAGATTATATTCTGATCAAGAACTCCTTTTATACCAATAACTTCATCAAGAACTAAATCTTCAGCTAAATCATTAAGCTCTTTTCTATTTTTGTTTATTAAAACATTTATTGTTCCTGTGGTATCTTCTAGTTGCAAAATAGTATTTTTGTTTTTGCTTTTAAGTTTACTAGATATGATCCCGATTAAAGAAACCTCTTTTTTTTCTGTAGGATTCTTTAATTTTTGTATAGAAACTGAATTTTGTAATTCTATGTGATTCATTAGAATTTTCTTTAAAGACTCATATCTTGCCCTATAATAATAAACAAAATCTTTTAATTCTCTTTTTTTAATTGTTTCTTTATATCCTTTTAGAATAAGCACATTGGTTTCAAACTCTTTTTCAGGTTCTATTGTTTTTTCTATTTTTGGTTCTTCAGTTAAATCTGGAATTTTATCAGAGAATTCTGCTTTTAAAACTTTTAAAAAACTTTCATAAATATTTTTATCTTGCCCCTTTTCACTAGAAACTTTTGCTTTTTCAAATTCCATCCAATTAACTAATAAATCTTTTTTATTCTCTTCTGTTAGTAATTTAAATAAATCTTGATTAAAAACCACTGGTTTGTCTTTGTTTTTTGAATTTAATTCTTGTAATACAAACATGAAACTCTCGTCGATATTCTTTGCATTTAACAAGTCCGGACTAGGCAAATAATTATTTTTAATAAAAAGTTCTATTAATTCCTTTTTCAAAGAGAGATTCTCCATAATACATTCCACAGCAGAAATATTATTTTATTTTGTTTCAATATAAACATTATTATAATACAAAATAGAAACTAAAATCTATATGATGATTTTACAGAAATTATATTAAAAAGTTCGTATAAGAATTACACAGTTCATATAAGGATAGGTTTTTCATGAAAAAAACAAAAATGTTTATAAATAAGTTCCGTCTTCAAAAAAACTCTTGGAGAAAAAGGGGAATGAAATTATGACAACACAGGAACTTGATTTGATTCAGGTTTTTAGAAGCGTTCTAGGACATCAACAACCTATCTATGAAATAAAATCTAAATTTATTAATATTCTTAAAGATCAAAGTTCATTTTCAACACAATTATCAAAAGAAGAATGTAGTTGGATGATTCATAATATTGATTGCATTGAAAATGTTATTAATTCTAAAAAAGCAGTTGCAGTTCTTTGGTATTTACATAAATACAAAGAAAGTTATATACAACATATAGCAAGATGTTTAAGAAGTTATACTGCTCCAGTAAGATATTGGGTAGATAGCTACAAACAACTTTGGCTTGTTGAAGAAAGGCAATCTACTTTTAGAAAAGATAAAATCTATTACCATTTAAACCACCAGCAATACCCAAACATAATTGGTATCTTTGTTACTTTAATCAAAGAAAAATATGGTGAAGAATTCTTAGATAATATGGTAAGACCAAATTTAAGTAGTAATAACACAATTGAAGACAAGCAATACAATGCAATAAGAAAAATAAGAAATGCTAATTAATAATTTGGTTTAATATTTTTGTTAGTTGTTTATCTGTGTTTTTTGTTGAATCTACAATAAAATGCTTTCTTTTTATAGGTTCCCAATCTTTTTTCATAATTTTGTAAGATAGTATCCTTCCAGCCGGCTTTTCTCCAGGTCTCCTAGAAAAATGTTTTTTATCTGCATTTATTCTTTTTAAGGTTATTTTCTCTGGTGCAATAACTTTGATAATTATTAATCTTGCATTTACTTTATCTACCATACTATAGAATTTTTTCCTTAATTTTTCTCTATCAAATACTGCGTCAAATACAACTAATTTATGAGTTTTTAATAATCTCTTAATTTCGTTTACTTTGTCTCCATAGAATTTTTCCCTTAACTTCCTTTGTTCTTTCTCGTTCCTTGCTCCCATAAATATTTTATGAAAACCTTTCTTTTTAGCATAAAGATCAGAATCAAAGAACTTACAGTTTACCTTTTTCTGTATAAGTTTACATAAGGTTGTTTTACCTGTCCCAGGTAGACCTGCAAAAACAATCAAAGTATTTTTCATTAAGATTGATTTATTTGTAAACTTTTTAATCCTTTCTTTTTATTAAAAGGTTCATTTAATTCTTGTTTTACAATCCTTTTATTTCTAAATTATTTTACATCATAATAAAAAAATCTTATTATGTAAATTATTATTATTGTTTTACATCTTACGATATATTATATATAGTGTAAACTAAATTAAAATTAAACTAGTTTTAAATTAAAAGAAAAATAATTATAAAATAAACCTAAAATAATTGTAAAATAAGTGTAAACTAATTATAAAATAAATACAAAAACTTTAAATATATGGCTTAATAATAAGTTTTATGATGTATTTACTGATTTTCATCTTAATATTTTTAATTCTAACTATTTTAATTTTCAAATTAATTAAAAAAATAATCTTAGCCTCAATTTCCTTTATTTTTATGTTAGCAATCTTGTTAGCAATATTTGGGATTTTTGTTTATATAGACTTTTTAGACTTGCAAAAGAATTTACCCGTACAAGACAACATTATTCTGTTAAAAGACAACAATGCTTATCTGACAGGTATCACTTTTAATATGAAAAACATAAATACAGAACAACTTCCTAATATTCTTACAAATATAGATTCTTATAATTCTAAAAGTTATTCTGAAATCTTAGGTTCAAACTATAAATTAATTATAATTGACCTATCTTTTATTGAAGAAAACTTAGATTCTAGTTTTACTATAACTGAACAAACCATAACTCTAAACAAGCAGGAGATACTTAATTTACTAAAATCAGCTGATCCCCTAAAAGAATTTTTAACACAAAAGAACTTACCAGAACAAACAATTCAATACTTTCCAGCAGAATATAATTCTAACGAAAAGTTAAAAGCGATGCTTTTCTTAGCAACAAACAAAGATATTTTAGAAAAACAAAGCATTTTACCTGTAATTAAGGGATTTAAGACTAACCAAATTATAGTTTACAAACAAACAGTTGTTTTTGAATTTATTAAATATATTCCTTTATCTTTAGTAGAAACTATCTTAAATACTCAAAAATAATAAACTTTAAATAGCCTTACTAAATTAGAAATCTTTATATAAAAGTTCGGTGTAATCTACAATGATGGAAAACATAAATGATTCAAAATTATACTCAAGACAGCTAATAGGAAAGACTGTTGTTAGTAAAACAGGAAAAAGATTTGGTGAAGTTACCAACCTTTCTTTTGAGACCAGAACCGGAGAACTATTACAAATTCTTCTAAGAAATCCAACAGGATATTGTGAAGGCCTTAATCTAGAAAGAGATAAAAATGGGGCTTTGTTAATACCTTTTTCATCTGTAATAGCAGTTGGCGACTTCGTAGTTATTGCTGAAGAAGATATAATTTAAATTCTTTAATATTTGTCCTAGGTAAATTTGTTTAGAATGGAAAATAAAAAAATACACTTAAATTTTAAAACAACTAAAGACCTTGTAGTTTCTGATAAGATAGCAGATCAGATAATAGGTCAAGATCAAGGTCTTGATATTATCAAAAAAGCATCAAGTCAAAGAAGAAATGTTTTATTAATTGGAGAACCTGGTACTGGAAAATCAATGTTAGGCCAAGCTTTAGCAGAATTATTGCCTAAAGAAAAGCTTGTAGATGTATTATCTTTTGATAACGCTTCTGATGAAAATATACCCATAATCAAAGTTTTTCCAAAAGGAAAAGGTAAAGAATTAATACAAAGAGCAAAAATACAAAGTCTCGGGCCTGGGAAAAATAAAAATGTTTTAGTGTTTATTTTATTAATTGTAGTTTCTTTATTTCCTTATTATATGTGGAAAACTAAAATGATTTCAGATGTTATTTATGCTGCTTCTCTTATTACAGGAGTAGTTTTTGTTTTGGGCACCATGTTAATTTTAAATTTAAATAAACGTTTATCTAAATCAGATTTTAAGATTCCAAAGATGTTAATAGATAATTCTACAAAACAAAAAGCACCTTTTATTGATGCCACTGGAGCTCACGCAGGTGCTTTACTTGGAGATTGTTTGCATGATCCTTTACAATCAGGAGGTTTAGGAACGCCTTCTTATGAACGTTTAGTTCCAGGTTTTATTCACAGAGCAAATGGGGGAGTTTTGTTTATAGATGAGATTGCTAACTTAGATCAACACTCTCAACAAGAATTATTAACTGCTTTACAAGAAAAAAAATATCCTATTACTGGGCAATCTGAAAGATCTTCAGGTTCAATGGTAAGGTCAGAACCAGCACCAGCAGATTTTATTTTAGTGGCAGCAGGTAATTTTGAAACTATAAAACATTTACATCCAGCATTAAGATCTAGGATAAGGGGATATGGATATGAAGTTTATATGAATGAGAATATGCCAGATACTTTAGAAAATCAAAATAAAATAGCAAGATTTGTTGCACAAGAAGTAAAAAAAGATGACAAGATTCCTCCTTTTTCAAAAGAAGCAGTTGATCACATTATTTATGAAGCAAGATTAATGGCAGGAACTTCTAATTCTTTAACAGTTAGGTTAAGGGAACTTGGAGGTTTAGTCAGAGCAGCAGGAGATATTGCTATAGGACAAGGAGATAAGGTAGTAGAAAAAGAACATATCTTAAAAGCAAAAAATGTGGCAAGAACTTTAGAACAACAAATGGCAGATAAATACATAGAACAAAAAAAGAAATATCAAGTTATAATCACTTCAGGTAAAATTGTGGGTAGAGTTAATGGTTTAGCAGTAATTGGTTCTGGTGGTGCTTTGTCCGGAATTATGCTTCCAATAGAATCAGAAGTAACTCCTGGTGGAAAAAGAGCAGATTTCATAGCAACAGGAAAATTAGGAGAAATTGCTAAAGAAGCAGTTAAGAATGTTTCAGCTATTGTTATGAAATACTTTGGAGAAGATATAAAAGAGAAATATGATATTTATTGCCAATTCTTAGGAACTTCTTTAGAAGGAGTAGAAGGAGACTCTGCTTCAATCGCAGTTGCAACTTCAATCATTTCTGCTTTAAAGAAAATACCTGTTAGACAAGATACTGCCATGACCGGATCTTTATCTATTAGGGGAGAAGTTTTAGCTGTAGGTGGAATAAATGCCAAAGTACTTGCTGCAATAGAAGCAGGAGTTAAAAGAATAATTATTCCAAGTAGTAATGAAAAAGATATTGTTTTAAGAAAAGATAATTTGAAACAAATTAAAATAATTCCAGTAGAAACAATACAACAAGTTCTCAAAGAAGCATTGGTTTGGGAAGGAAAACAAAATATTTTTAAAAAATTAAAATAAATTAAACTATTTTTATAAAGCTTCTAATGCTATTTAACAAGTTTTTTATAGTTAGGCACTATTAAATTCATATGTATATTCGGGTTAAAAAGCTCAAGAACCAAGAATATGCTTACTTGGTAGAAAACAAATGGTCTAGAGTAAAAATGGCTCCAAGACAGAGGTTTGTTAAGTACTTAGGTAAGATATATATTCCTTCTAGAATGTATGAACACACCTTACAAACAAGATTCAATGTAGTTGATAATGAGAATTATATAAGAAAAACTCCTTTCAAGGAAATACTAAAAGATATAATTGCAGTGGAATTATTTAACCATAATTTCTATTTTAAGAAGTTTTATTTCAATGATAAATGTTATGTTGATTTGACTAATCTAAAAGTCTATGATGAAAAACTAACTCCTTGTGTTGTTAAATTAAATGAGGGTTTTATCTGTGACTATTCCTTAAATAAACTATTCCAATATATGCCTTGTCATGATGATGAGATGAAGATAGGTAAGGAATTAGCTTCTAATTTGTTAAATGTAGGGATTAAATTAGACCCAGTTATCTTTGTTTTATTATGTAAAAAACTACTAAAAGAAAAGGTTTATTAATTAAATTTAATCTAACAATAAAATGGACTTCCAAAAAGAGATAATAAAACTTCTAGAAAAGCATGTAAAAAATCCAACATTAGAGATGCCTCCTTCAAAAGAACTAGGAGATTATGCTTTTCCTTGCTTTCCTTTGGCTAGAGAATATAAGAAAAACCCTATAGAAATAGCCCAAGATCTTCATAAAAAAATAAAACCAACCCAAGCTATAGAAAAAATAACTGTTAATGGAGGCTATCTAAACTTCTTTATTAACAAGGAATTATTGGCTGAACAAGTTGTTAATCAAATATTAAAGGAAAAAGAGAAGTATGGAAATTCTAATCTAGGTAAAAATAAAACAATCGTTATAGATTTGTCCTCTCCAAATATCGCAAAACCCTTTGGAATAGGCCATTTAAGATCTACAATTATAGGTAATTCCTTATCAGAAATACATAAAAAATTAGGATTTAAAACCATTAAAATTAATTATTTAGGAGATTGGGGAACTCAATTTGGTAAGTTAATTGTTGGATATAAAAAATGGGGTTCTGCAGCTAAATTAAAGAAAAACCCCATAGAACATTTACTTGAAGTGTATGTTAAAGCCAATTCTGAAGAATATGAAGACGAAGCAAGAGCCTGGTTTAAAAAATTAGAATCGGGGGACAAAGAAGCATTAAAATTATGGAAATTCTTTAGAGAACTAAGTATAAAAGAATTTGATAAAATATACAAGCTTTTAGGTATAAAATTCGACGTAAATTCTGGAGAATCTTATTATAATAATAAGATGGAATCAACTATAAAAGAGCTAAAAGATAAAAATCTTTTAGAAGAATCTGAAGAGGCTTTAGTAGTTAATCTTGAAAAATATAATCTTGGAGTATGTTTAATACAGAAAAGAGACGGTACAACTTTATATGCTACAAGAGATATTACTGCTGCAATTGATCGTTATAAAAAATATAAATTTGAAAAAATGTTATATGAAGTAGGTTCAGAACAACAATTACATTTTAAACAATTCTTTAAGGTTCTTGAATTGCTTGGATACAAATGGATTAAGGATTGCATACATGTAGATCATGGTTTATATTTAGATAAAGAAGGAAAGAGGTTTGCTACAAGAAAAGGAAAGACTATTTTCATGGAAGATATTTTGCAAGAAACCATCGATTTAGCTAAGAAAATAATACTAAAGAAAAATCCAAAATTAAAAAACAAAGACGAAATAGCAAGAAAAGTTGCTATAGGCGCAATCTTCTTTGGAGATTTAAAAAATAGAAGAACACATAGCATAATCTTCGATATAGAAAGATTCTTAGATTTCGAAGGAGATACAGGACCTTATTTACAATATAGTTATGCTCGTGCAAATAGTATTCTAGAAAAAACTAAAAAAGTAACCAAATTCAAGATTAAAAACCTAGAAGAATCTGAGATAGAATTAGTAAAAAAATTATCAACTTTTCCAGATATAGTTAATCAAGCTTATACCCATTTAAATCCTGCAACAATAGCAAATTATTCTATAGAATTAGCTCAATCTTTTAATGAATTTTACCATAAATGTCCTGTAATTAAGTCAGAATATAAAGAACAAAGAATTGCTTTAGTGCTTGCTTTTATGTATATTATTAAGGAAAGTTTGTCATTACTTGGAATCGAAACAGTACAGGAAATGTAACAATAAGCTTTAAATATACTTATTATATAAAAATTCTATGCCAATCGTAAACTTTACAATAACAAAAATAGACGCAGCAAGGCTTTCAGATGAATTGAAAGGCAAATTAAATATAAAATCAGATCTGAAAATAACAAATGTTGCTGAAGAAAAATTAAATATTTCTAATCAAACTGCATTGAAATTTACATTCGAATTCGTTGTAGATTATGATCCTAAATTTGGTAAAATCCTTCTTGGAGGATATTTATTATATATGCCAGGCGAAGATGAAAAAGATGCAAAATCCGTCGTAGATGCTTGGAAAAAAACAAAGAAATTAGATACAAAATTAATGGAAACTTTATTCAATGCTACATTATCAAAATGCAATGTAAAAGCATTAGTTTTATCTCAAGAAGTTAATTTGCCTCCACATATTAGATTGCCTATTGTGGTAGCAGATAAACAACAAGATTCTGATAAGAAAAACGCTTATATCGGTTAATTTTAAATAGAAAAAAATTCTTTTAAAGTTTTACGTTGTTTTTCTCGATTAGAAGCTTCTTCCCATTCACACTTTTCTTTTTTCATAATATTAAGAATATTAATCTCTTTTTTCATCGACGCCCACCTCTTTCTTTTTTAGAATATGTTTTTGTTTATATACTCTTATGCATTTTGATGTATCACTTTTGAAAATATATATTTCATTGAGACACCACTACAAAAATGAAACATATTTTTCTCTCACTTTTACTTACCTGACAATTTATTAAAAGAACCCTCACTTTTCTAATTACTTTTTAATTCAAACTATAAACTCCTTTATTTTTTATAGGATTTTTCTAAAAAGGACTTATTTAACTCTCACTTTTGGATATATGACTATATATCTTTTCTTTTTATATTAAAAATCCCCTCTTTTTTCCTTTATTTTAAAGAATTAATATATTACGAACTCTCACTTTTCATATGTCCTTTAAACCTGTTGTCTTTTATTGTTCTTTTTGGTAGGAGAAATACCTAAATTATGATCTTTAACTCTCACTTTTCTTTAAATCTTAATCCCTCCAAACCTTTTTTTCTTATATTCTTACCCCTTTCTTTTTTAAATATATTTTTAATGAGAATGAACTCTCACTTTTGATAAAAGAGCATATTATTTTGAGGTTTTTACCTACCCAAAACTATGAAATTTTTGCTACAAAAACTCACTTTTTTATTAAAAATCTTATCTCTTTTTTAACTTTTAATTAATCTTTTAGATCTATCAGAACTCTCACTTTGCTTCTTTTAATATGGCTCTTTTTTCTTTTTCACCAAAATAAAATAATTTTTTTCTCCCTTTAGCACTGTTTTTTTCTTCTAATTTGAATCCAACTTTTTTTATATCATTGATATGTCTTCTAACTGTGACTGTACTCAACCCTAACTTTTTTGAAATATCATCATAACCTAGCGGACCACCTGCATAAACTAACAAACCAAGTATATTTTTCTGTGCAGGAGTCAATTTTTCGATAGTTTGAACGTTCATGAACGATTGAACGTTCATGAACAGTTGACTACCTGAATTCGAAGGAGTTGCCTCGTTTAAACCTATTTTAGGTGAGCGTTCATGAACGTTCATGAACGATTGAACACTTAAATTTTCTAGGGTATCTTCAATAGCACTAATTCTTCGCGATAAATTAATAATATTTTTCTCATGACTCTCATGTTTTTCATCATTCTCGTCGTGCTTTTGCTTAAAATGATTTATCCAGTTTCCAATTTCTTTTATATCTACTTTTATATTAGAAAAAGATTCATGCAATTTGGTGTCTAATTTAACCTGATCACCTTGAACACCTGCTTTTTTGAATAACCACGATAACATGCTTTATACTGGGTAACTCCTTAGAATTTAAATCTTTTGTTTGGAAAAGGTTGTACTCCTAAGTGGTGACAATAAGAAAGATTTATAAATCTACTCTCTTTCTTAATCTGTGACATAAAATGGAAATAAGAAGAGTAAATTTTAGTGATTTAATAGAAAAAATACAATCTACTCCATTAACATTTATAGGAGATTTTCATGGAGATAAAAAATGGAGCGATAATCAAAAATTAATTCTAAATAATTTAAATAAAGATTCATTTATGCTTGCATTAGAAGATCCTAAGGAAGGAATAGAAGATAGTTATAAAGAATTTAAAGAGATAACCTCTCAAAAGAATTGTTTACCTTTAGTAAAGCAATTTAAAGGTATTCCAGAATTTGATTATTTAAATAAAATGGCAGAATTTATCTGTTCTTATTTAACAGATTTTAATAAAAATTTGATTGCTATCATTGGTAAATCTCATTTAGAAGTTGAAGCTTCTTTAATCAAAGAACGTAACCTTATAATACAACAGTCTATGAATGGAACAACTTACCCTGGCTTAGGGAAAGGAGTTTATTTCTTAGAAAAAAAAGCAGATTCAGAGGTTTATTTAATAAAAGAAAAACTTTAAATTTGCTCTTCTTTTAAAATATTCCAATCCCTATTTAATTTTCTTCTATATTTTTTTAATTCACCAAATACAACTAAATAAAAATCCTTTTCTCTTGCATCCATCTCTTCAATGATATTTTTAAATCGATCTTTATATTTGAGGGCTTTTTCTATTTTTATAAGTATTTCTGGGATAATTAAAGAGAATTCTTTCCACATACCTTTATTTTTACCCTTTATTTCAGATAAGCTTCCAAAATGTTTTTCATAATCTCTTTTTTCATTTTGATACTTAATAATGGCTACTCTTATTTCCCTTAGTTCTTTTTTAACTAAGTCTTCCCTTGTTTCTACCATATCTTATAATTTGTAATTAAAATATATAAATATTTGTATAATAAATAGAATAACAAAATCTTTAAGCAACGCTTAAAACTTTTAAGCGCAATAAATCTTAAATATCTACTCATTTCTCAAATTTTAATGGAAAAAAACTCAATAAAAGAAGCCTACAATATTTCATTAAAAGGATTAAAAGAAT
Organism: Candidatus Nanoarchaeia archaeon; assembly: GCA_041651575.1. GTDB lineage: Archaea > Nanobdellota > Nanobdellia > SCGC-AAA011-G17 > JAFCDX01 > JAQUOT01. The sequence goes on along the minus strand of JBAZJB010000001.1, from coordinate 608,237 downwards.
GTTATTCTGATTCTGGAATTGTAGCAGGATTACATAGATTTGATGATTATTGGGCAAGAGATTCTTTATTTGCATCATTGGGAGCATTAAAAGCAGGAGATTCTGATATCGTAAGGACAAATTTAAATTTATTTTTATCAAATTTAGATGAAAATGGGCAAATACCTAGGAGAATAGATCGTTATCATGTCGGTTTAAAATATTTAGGAATTAAAATAAAAAGAAAAGAATTAGGAATAAGATATTCAACCTCCTTATTTTTAACAAAAGCATTAGATCAAAACTCAATTTTTTTAATTATTTTACTTGCTTATATTCAAGAAACAAAAGATTTGGAATATTTACAAAGAAATTATCAAAAAATAAAGAAAATAATTGATTGGAATTTTTTACATTACAAAAATAATTTAATTAGAGAAGGATTTTTTGCAAATTGGGAAGATACAACGATAAAACGAGGACATGTTTTATACACAAATGTATTGCATTATGGCGCATTAAATGCTTTTGTAGTACTTTCACACCTTTTAGAGTTAGATTGTGCAGATTACAAGGAAAAAGCGCGTTTATTACGAGAAGAAATTAATAATAAATTCTGGAAAGGAAATTTTTATAGTTCCTGGACAACTAAAAAAGATTTTTATTGTTGTACTGCAGGAAATGCCTTGGCTATTTTACTTGGGGTTGCAAATAAAGATCAAGCAGAAAGGATAGAAAATTATATTTTAGATAGATTAAAAGATAAAACTCCTTTGCCCAATTCTTATCCTATTTATCCATTATGGAGAAGAGCTCCTTTAAATTTTTTAAGAGGAAAAGTATTATATCACAATGGTTTTTCTTGGTTATGGATAGGCTGCTTTAATGTTTTGGCTTTGAATAAACTAGGAAGGAAAAAAGAAGCGCTTAAAACCTTTAATCAAATCGCAGAAGTTATTAACGCAGAAAAAGAAGTCTATGAAGTATATTTTAATAAAAAACCTGTAAAGAAAATGTTCTTTAAAGCAGATTATCCTTTTGCTTGGTCTTGTGGAATGTACGTTTATGTTTATAATTTATTAAATAAAAAATAATAATGTTTAAATATATCCTCATTATATTTTTCTTATGACAATAAAATCTTGGCAAGCATTAAATGAAAAACAAACTTATTCTATGCTTAAGTTTATGGGATATGAAAAAGAGATACCTGAATTAAGAAAAGATGAGATTTATTCAAAAGTTAGACCTGAAAATTATGGCAGCGGAATTACTTCTAAAGTTTTTAGAGTTACTAAAATAGAAGGATCATATGGCTTTGAATTACTTCCTGACAAATTTATGTTGGTTTTAGAAGTTTTTATGAAAAAAGAAATGTTTATTTTAGATGAAAAAGGTAAAGAAGTAAAAGATTCAAATGGGTGGCTTGCAAACTTTTTTACTATGATTGATGACCACACTGATACAAAACTTTTTAAAAGAGAGTTTAAATTCTAAAAAGAAAGGATTAAATATTTATCCTTCTTCATTAAAACTATGGTTACCTTAGAACAATACTTAAATAAAAAAGGAGATTTTTCACAACAATTAACTTTTATAAATAAATATATGCCAAAACTATTAGAAAGAGTTAGAAAAGAATCAAATAAAGAAGTTTTTCAAGGAGAATACTTAAAATTATGTCATTGGTATCAATCTAATGTTTCTCTGACTTCTTATCTTAAAACCTCAAAAGAAGCACGTTTATTTTTAGAACATTTAATTGAATATCATAGAATTTTAGAGGCAGTTGAACCAAAAGTAACTTTTTTAACTCCTCAAGAAAAAAATAAAATTATGGAAGAAAGAGCAAAAATTAAGCCAGTAAGTCCTGAAGAAGACGCTAAAGCACTTGAACGAACAATACAAACTCTCTATCCAGGATAATTCTTTTAGAAACAATTAAATATTTCTCATTATTCCTTAGTATACTATGGATATCTCTAAACTAATTAAAAAAGCAAATGCCTTTTTAGAAAGATTAACTTTGTTAATGTCTTCTGATCCTTATCCAGATAGAACTCTTTCAGAAGAAGAAATAGAAAGAAAAAATATAAAACCCCTTTCTGAAGAAGATTCAGAATATTTTTCTAATACTTCTGAAATCCTTGCCCCTTTAATTAAAGAAACAAGGTATTTACTTAAAAAGCAAGAATTAGAAAAAGCATTACAATTAATAATATCTATGAAAGGGCACATACAAGATCTTAAAAGATTAGGTTTTAAAACAGACTCTTTAGAAAAAGAGTTAATGGAATTTAGATTAGCAAGAGCAGAAATGAGTAAATCTTTTAAAAAAGGTAGTTAAAATGTTAAATTTAAATGAAAAAGAGTTAAAAGTTCTAAAGAAACTAGATACTCCTAAAAAGATTCAGAATTTTTTAAATAAAATTAAAATAAACTTTGAAGAACAAGGAGATACATGTATGTCTCCGAGAATGGTTCTTAAAACAAAAAAAGCTCATTGTATAGAAGGAGCAATATTAGCTGCTTTAGCATTAAGAATACAAGGTGAAAAACCTTTACTAGTTGATTTAAAGACGACAAAAGAAGATTATGAACATGTACTGGCCGTATTTCAAAAAAACGGCAAATGGGGGGCTATAACAAAAACAAATCATGCTGTATTGAGATATAGAGAACCAATTTATAGAGATATAAGAGAATTAGTGATGAGTTATTTCCATGAGTATTTTATGGATAATGGCAAGAAAACATTAAGAAGCTTTTCTAATCCAGTAGATCTTTCAGTATTTGATGATAAAAACTGGGCAACAGATAAAGAAGATTTATGGTATATTCATGATTATCTTGATAGTGTTAAGCATTATTCTATTTTAGATGAGAAACAGATAGCTAATTTACGTAAAGCAGATAAGATAGAAATTAAAGCAGGCAAGTTAGTTGAATTTAGAAAGGGTTAAAAAGAAGGTTACTTTATTGTTAAAATGACTACAAAGAAGAAATTTAAATTCCCAAAAGTTCCTAAATGGTTAGCTTGGATAACTTTAATTTTTGCTTTAATAAGTATCATTTCTTATGCATTTCGGTTTTTATATTTAGATAAATCAAATTCTTGGGCTGTAGTAATCAAACCTATCCTAGATTTCATTTTTTTATTTATTATAATATACTTTGTAATATTTTATATTAAAGGAAGTATTAATCCTAAAAAGAAAGAAAAGATGTTTTTTCCTAAATGGTTTGCTTTAGGAACATTTATTTATAGTATCATAACCGCTTTACTCTCTTTTTATGGAATTATTTTTTATATTCCTCCCACCCTGAAATTTGTTGCAACTGCTGGATTACCGGATATAATGAATGTTATTTTTTTAATCCTCTGTTTAATATTATTCATTATTATTTTTGGAATAGTTTATACTATCCCTTATTGTATTTGGTTTTATATTAAAAGTTTTAAAAAATGAAAGAAAATAGGAAATTTATTGTGAAATACCTACCTTTTTACCATAAATAACCCCTTCTAAAGGCATCTGAAGCATAGTGTTCATATAATATTCATTATAAGACGCTACGTTTAAAAAATAAATACGTACACTTCGTAGTGATTCTAAAAGTTTTAATATATAAATATCATTAATAGAGTATGTTAGTTAAATGTAAATCTTGTGGAAAGGAAAAAGAACATCATGCAAAAAAGATGTGTTTTAATTGCTATAGAAAAACTCTTGCCCCAAATCTAATCATTTGTAAAAATTGTGGAAGAAAATTAAAACATAAAGCATTTGGCCTTTGTGGTACTTGCCATATCAAATTACATCATTATGATAATGTTAAAAGATATAATTATAACAAATGGCATGAAATTTCATTAGAACTATACAGAGAAAAAACTAAAAAGTGTTTAGTTTGTGGTTTTGATAAAGTAGTTGACTTACATCACTTAGATGAAAATCATAAGAATAAAGATCCTAATAATTTAATAGGATTATGTCCTAATCATCATAAAATGTTGCATACTGACAAATATGGACAAGAAATTAAAGCCCAGATACAAAAGAAACTTAAAGAAATAGCATAACTACTTTAACAAATTCAAAATAACTAGAACTAAGCAACTTAATATCAATAAACCTACAATAATCATCACTACTTTCCTATATTGCCTTTCTGCTTTGCTTAATTTATTCCAAGGTTTGTATTTCTTCCATTTCTTTTTATTAACTAATCCAATTACCATAAAAGCAATACCCATTATTAAAAAGGATAAATTGCCTGGGATAATACCCACAATTATCCAAAAAATACCTAAAATAAAGAAGGCTTTATAGTCTGTTTCTTGCTTTAGACCTTTTCTCTTTCTATAAACTATTAAACTTATCGCTATTATACCCACTAATATTAAAACACCTAAAATTAGCCAGGATATCATATTTATAATAAAATTAAAGAATTAATAAATCTTACGCAGAATCATATGTTGGTTTATGTTGATATTTAACTACAAAATGAATATCTTTATCGGCTTTTTCATATTCAGCAAGTTCTTTTAAGAAATTTACAACATCTTTATGGTGAGGATTATTCTTAAAATCTATAATTACTTCAAAAGCAGGATCACCTAAGGCTTCTTCAAGCTTTTTTGTAAATTCATCAGTTCTCTTAGGCATACTTGACAGAATACGAGAGAATTAATAAAACTATCCATATAACGAAGCTTAAACGAACATATGATAATTATTCTTTATTAATTTCTATTGTTGGGGATAATCCTAAATGAGTATAACACATTTCTTTTTGAGGAGAAGCTATAACCTTTTTACATAAAGAAGAATCATTTAATTTTAAAGCCAATTCTTTATAACAATAATCTTTAATAGATCCAGTTTCCCAAGGGTTTTCCCATCCTTTTACCTCAGATATATTTTTAACTAGAATTAATTCACAAAGAGTTGGATCCTCTTTTAAAGAAGCTATGTGGGAAATACACTCTGCTTCACAGTAATTACCATAATAAGGATTTCCTATTGCTTCGGGTTTTATATTTTTACAAGAGTTTATATCTTGGTTTTTTACTATTTTATCAATTTCTTTTTCAGGGCAACCTAAACCATATTTACAGCAATTAACTTGTTGTTTAGTACAACCCCAAATTAAAACAAAACTTATTAATAATACTAAGAGAATAATCAACACCTTTTTCATAAATTATTCAAATAAAAGAAACTTATATCTCTTTCTGTTCGTATAAGAACGATTAAATGAAGTAATTATCGACGAGAATTTAATTAGAACCTAATAATAAAACCAAAGCAAATATAATCAGTGTAGGATAACCTGGTGCATTTCCAAGGGTTTTAATATACCAATTACAATAATTGCACATTATTTTTAGCAATTTTTCTTTTGTAGGCATATAAAATTAATGCAAAATCGATTTATAAATTTATTTATTCTCCTTAATTTATATGTTTTTAGACAACTATGCTTAAATATTAAGTTTATTCTGCAAAAATATGGAAACTTTAGAAGAAAAACAAAGAAAGATTAAAAAAAATTTATTGAAATATGGTATTTTTGAAGAAAAATTTTATTATAATAATAGTTTTTTAATTAATCCGTATGCCTGGTTATGCAATAAAGAATATAGGATTATCTTCGGAAAAAGAGCCAAATTGCTAAAAGAAGAGCATATTCCAATAACCCAAAGTACATTAAATGCAAGATTTAAAGATTTAAAAGATTGTAGAGTTATAGAACTTGAAGTTTATGTAGTTGCAAATAATGGATCTTCTATCGAAGAAAAACTTCCACTTATATCTTATTTTGAAAGAGGAGAAGATGCTTTTGAACATTTATCTGAAAGATTATATTATCAGAACAAAACCTTCTTTTTATTATATCACGATGGAGATTTAAATGCTTATCATCTATATTTTTCCGACGATGAAGCTAAAAAATTAGAATTTAAAGATTTAGAAATTATTGTAGACTTTGAAAAATAAAAAAGATATTTCTTTTGAGATAGAACAAAACCTTTAATCAATTCTTAAAGCTTTTAAGCGCAATACAGCTTAGATATTTTAAGCATTACTTAAAACTTTTAATAAAATAAAATTTCTAAACTTTTCTTCGGAAAATCTAAATTTACCGTCGATATAAAAAGATTTATAAATAAACTAATCAGATTAAATGTAATAATTAATAAAAAAATTATGTGAGGTGAAAATAAATGGGAAAAATTTTAGTAAAAAATGTAGTTCAAAGAAAAAAAGGTTTTCTTTACTATGTAGATGGTAAAGGTAACGTCTGCGAAGCTCAAATGGCTCGTGGAGGAAAAAAGAAAAGATAAATTCTTTTCTCTTTTTTTATTTTATATTAACTCTAATTTCATTAATATATCCATTTATTGGATCTAATTTTATTCCATATTTTTTATTAATAGCTTCTAGTTCTTTAAAAAATTGAATTCCATCTATAGGTGTTCTTATACTTTCAAAACCTTGTTCATATTTATTTCTTAAATTCTGTTTTTCTTTATTTGGAACATTGGTCTTTTTTATAAAATTTTCATATATTTTATTTGATTCTACCTTTACCATTTCTGAACTATCATTTATAGAATTTTCTAAATCTACTATTGCCATAGCAACATCTTTAAAAGGAATAAATTTTATATGTCTTTCATCGTAATCTGAATGTAAAAATCCTTCCATTTCTTTAATTCTGTTTAATGCCCCTAAATGAAGAGCACATGCAGGATAAAGTTTGACTGAAGGATTATCTCCATTTGATTTTAAAGGAATTTTTCTTTTTAATAATAAACTAACTTCATAACCTTCGATATATTCCATTATCAAACTATGTATTGGTTGATAATTTATATCCTCTTCAATTATAAATTTTGGTTCAGGGGCTCTGAATTTAAGATTATTTGTTTCAGAATAATTTTTAAGCACATTATGCCATAATTCTAAACTTAAAAATTCATAAAGTGTTTTTTCAAATGCCCTTACTTTTGTTTTTTTAAATAAACCTTTTTCTACAGAAACCGCAGTTTCAGAACTTTTTTTCCTTAAAGCATTATATATTGCAAAAATTCCAGGAGATCTTTCTAATGCTTCTTCTGGATTCAAGACTAACTTATCCCCTAATTCTTCGATTGATGTCATAACTTAGCTATTCAAATATTATTTATAAACCTTTCTATTTTAATCACTTAATAGTAATTACTTATAAAGTATCTAAAGGGCTTTTAACCTTCTTTAATTGGGTTTTACTGACTTTGGTATAGAATTGTGTTGTTTGTAAATTAGTGTGAGCTAATAATTCTTGAATTAATCTGATATCTACTCCATACTCTAGCAAATGTGTAGCAAAAGCATGTCTAAGTAAATGACAATAAACATGTTTTTTTATTCCAGATCTTTTTGCAACTCTACTTACAACTCTTTGAATTGCCCTAACGCTTATAGGTTCATCCCTATTTTTTCCATAAAAAATATAAGTTAAATTTGGCTCTTCTTTCATATATTCTTTTAAATCTTTTATTAGTGTTTCAGATAAAATAAAAAATCTATCTTTTCCACCTTTTCCAGATTTTAATAATCCAGTTTTATCTTCAATATTAATATCTGCCATTCTTATCTTAGAACATTCACTTACTCTTAATCCAGAAGAATACATAATTTCGATCATTAATTTGTTTCTTAAGGTTTTTGAATTATTTATTAGAACTTTTATTTCTTCTTTAGTTAAAACATCTGGCAATTTTCTTACTTTTTTTGGAGTTTTTATATCATCCATTATTTTTTTCTTTAATAATCCATCATAAAAAAATTTCAAAGAAGCTTTTGCCAATGCAGCAGAAGAACAATCATAATTTTTTTCTGATAATAAATATGCTAAGAATTTTTTCACGTCGTCTTCGGTGATTTTAGAACAATCTTTTTTTATAAAATTAAGAAACATTTCATTATAGAAGCAATAAGCTTTTTGTGTTTGTTTTGATTTCCCCTGAATTTGTAATTCGGTATTGATTTTTTCCAAAACCGCTTTTTTATCCATATATTCTTATACGAACATTATTATTTAAACCTTTTTAATTCAGTTTTTTTTAAGAAGCCAATCTCTTTTCATATAATCATCAATAATTTCTTTAGAATTATTTTCTTCAGAAGGACAAATTTTTTTATACATTAAAAGTAAACCCATAAATTCTGAATGTAAATCTACTAATTTTTTAGATTTCTTTTTATAATTTTCAGAATATTGATTTAAGTTTCTAATATCTTCATTTAAAGTTATCATATCTCTATAAGTTCTAGAAAGTTTTCCTAAGAGGTGTGGTTCAAATGATTTAAATTGTTCTTGTATATAATGAGGATCCTCTTTAAAATGCTCTTCTAAACTCTTTGTTACATTTAAAAATTTAATTACTTTATTTTCTTCTATTGCATTAAATCCGCCGGTTTTGTGAAGAGTTATCATAAAAAATTCTTTATATGGTTGTTTATATATCTTTCTTTTGTTGTGTCTCTTCTGGAGGTTTTGGTCTTAAATAAGTAATTAAAGTTCCGTTCCTATTCCCATCTCCACATATTTTAAAGAGAGCATAATATAATTTTATTTCACCCCTTATTTCTATAGCATCCCAACAATATGCTAAATATCCATGTCCGGCATGTTCTGCAATTTTTTGTTTTGCCCAATCATCGAACTTATCTTCTGTTAATCCTTTTAATCCCATATTTATCACTTCTTTTCATAAATATAAATGTAAAACATCATTATTGCAAATGAAATTAATATTGTAGTTACTGTTGCTAAAATAAAATTCACTTGAACTAAAGCTAAAGAAAATGCAAAAAAAGCAATACTAAAAATATAAAATGGTAAAGAACCAAATAAAATTTCTAAACCTTCTAGTCCTGGTAAAGGAACTAAACTAAAAACACATATCCACAGATTTATTATAATAAATAAGTCAAAATTTATTCCAGTCCAAGTCGCTAAATTTGAAAATATTAAAACCAAAAGTAAATTTACTAATGCTCCAGAAAACATTACAATTGCTTTTTCAATTCCAGTTATTTTTGGAAAAACCTTTCCTATTCTTTTTGATTCATTTGCTTCTATAATCGTAGTTCCTACTACAGCAAAAAACCATAATCCATTTGAAATTAAAGTAATAAAAATAGAGAAGAGATATATTGGAAGTCCGCTAATTGTCCAAGGTCCAAACTTTTTTGGAAATTTATCTTTTGCTCTATATCCATATCTTTTTATTTTCCATAAATCAAATTCAGTTTGACATCCATATTTTTTTGCAACTAATTTTTGAACTATTTGATGTAATAAAAATGAAAAACAAACAACAATTAAAACCAAAAAGAAATTTGTTAACCAATGATTCCAATTAAAAGCTGTAGCTTTATCATTATAACCAAAAATAAAACTTAATATAAGAATAGCAATAATTAATTTATTTACCTCTTTTTTACTAAATATTCCCATTTTTTAATTTCACTAATTATTTCTTGTTCGTGACCTGCACCAACAACCGCAATTATCTTATTATCTTGTTGCATTAGATTATATAAATTTTTTGCCATGTACTTATTTCTTTCATCTACAAGAACTAAATAGAAATTTGGATATCTTTTTTTAACTGTTTTTGTTAATTTATCTATAATTTTTTGACTTGGAACTTTTTTTAAATCAAAATTTATCCTCTCTTTAACAAATAAACTTTTTATAATATCTATTATAAATCTAAATTTTTCTTTCCAAGTTAATTTTTGAGATAATCTTCTTAAAGTAATAGAGATATCTTGGTCTATTAAAGCAATTTTTGCATTTATTGCTCTTGCTTCTTCTGTAGCTACCCTCATTTCAGTTCCAGGTTTGCTTCCAACTAAATTTCCAAGTTTTTTTTCTGCAAGTGCTCCAAAAAAATTAAATAAGAATCCTTTTAATCCAAATCTGTTAATATCTCTTAATCTTAATTTATATTTTTTTCTTGACATTAAAGCTTCAAATCTAGGTTTATCTAGTTCTAAAGCTACAATCTCTGGTTTTTCTTCTTGAATTAAAGTTCTAACTTGGTTTACACTTTGTATAGCAATATGTGAAGTACCAATTAAAGTCAGATTTTTGTAAGTTATCATTAAAAAGGAAAATTATATAAACTTAAAAAGTTTGCCATTAGTATCCACTCATAAAGGATTAATAAGGAGGAATAAAATGTTAAGAGTCAGAAACGTAACAGAACTTTTTGAAATGGGAGTTTACACTGATGAAGGTTCTTTCTTTGGAGTTGTAGAAGAATCAATTTTACAAGGAAATAAAATTGCTGGTTGGCGTGTAAGAGCAACAAAAGGTTCATTATTGACTAAAATGCTTGGTGGTGCAAAAGGAGTTATAGTTCCACATCCACTTGTTAAAGCAATAGATCAAGTAATGATAATTTCAAAAACAGCAATTCCATCGATGGAAGACGGCGGAAATTCTGAAATAAAAGAAGATTTGGATTAAATTTTAATTTTTTCTTAAAATATTATTTTTTTCTTTATATTATTAAACAATAAGCTTTATAAATAATATATCCTATAAAAATGTATGGCAGATTCACCTTTGGCAGGAGCCATTGAATTTTTTAAATCATTTGGCTTATTTGATATATTATTACCTTTCTTATTAGTTTTCACAATTGTATTTGCAATTTTAGAAAAAACTATGATTTTAGGTGCAGAAGATAAGAAACCAAAGAAAAATCTTGATTCTATGGTTGCTTTTGTTATTGCTTTATTAGTTGTTGCAAGCAATAGAGTTGTAACTGCATTAAATTTAGCTTTACCAAACATAATTTTATTAGTTATGATTTCAATTAGTTTCTTATTGATGATTGGAGTATTTGCAACTACAGATGAATTTGATTTGAAAAAGAAACATACAACCTTTTATTATATTTTTACAATAGGGATGTTTGCAGGAGTTATAATTATATTTATGTCTTCAATATTAGGTGAATCTCCTTATTGTACTTCTGGTCAAGAATGTTCTTGGCTTGAACAAGCATATAATTATGTTATGGGAAATTGGGGAGGATCAGCAGTTTCAAGTATAATCTTATTAGCCGTTATTATAGGAGCAATCTTATATGTAACTGGTTTTAAGCCAAATAAAAAAGAAGATTAAAAAGAGGAAAAATGAGCATAGCTTCAACACTTCAATCATTACAAGCAATGGGAGTATACGAATATTTACTTCCTTTCCTATTAGTATTCTCAATTATTTTTGCTTTATTAGAAAAATTAAAAATTTTGGGAAAAGATAAAGAAGAAAATCCAAAAACAAATATTAATGTTGTTGTTTCTTTTGCAATGGGTGCATTGTTAATAGCACAACCACAAATAGTTTATTTAATTAATCAATTTTTACCAAAAGTTTCTTTGATGATAATAGTTATTTTAATGTTTTTATTAGTATTGGGAATGTTTGGTTCTGATTATGCAGGAGATTGGGGTGGAATAGCAATGATAATTGCTTTAATAGTTTGTATTCTTGGAATAATTTGGGCAATTTCACCAAGTGCAGGAATATATATGCCTACTTGGTTCCATCCAACAGATGAAGATAAAGCTTGGATAATTTTAATAGTTACTATTGTAGTCGTTGTAGCAATGTTCACTAGAAAACCAAAAAACGAAAGTCCAGCAAAAGATATGGTAAAAGCTTTCTTTGGAAAAAGTTAAAAAATGGCAACCTTAATGGATATGGGATTATTGAATTATTTTTTACCAATTTTTACTTTCTTGTTTATATTTGCAGGATTGTATGCTTTATTGGATAAAACAAAAATCCTTGGAGAAAATAATGCATTAAAATTTATAGCTGCATTTTCTGTCGCTATGATAACTTTATTTACTGCTTCAATAGTTGATTTAATTAATTATGTTATTCCTTGGTTTGTTTTCATTGCAATATTTTTAATTTTATTATTTGGAGTGTTAATGCACTTTGGAATAAAAGAACAAGATATTTGGAATAATTTGAGTGTATGGACAGTAATGATAATTGCTTTTTTAATTTTATTAATTGGATTAACCCAAGTATTTGGAGATGTTTTTACTCCTTATCAAACTGTAGGAAATACAACTAAAACTATCGGTTCTGAAACCTTAAGAACATTATTTCACCCAAGAACCCTTGGAGCTATATTTTTATTAATAATTGCTTCTTTAACTGTAAGATTTGTCGGACATCAAATAGGAAGTAAATAATTATTTTTTCTTCTTTAAATCTTCTGTTATTTTATTTAATTCTCTGATGTTTGTTGCTAAAGGTTGCATTATTCTTTCAAGAACTTTTTCAAGAGCTTTCATTTCTGCTCCAACATTTGTCATAGTTTGATGATAATCTTCTACTTTTCCAATGACTGCATTTTGTAAACTTCCAAATCTTTCTTCAATTCTTATTATTTCTTGTTTTATTGATCTTACATCTGTATTAATTTTTTCTCTCCATATGGCAATATTTCCAACATTGGTCATTAACTCTTCCCATTTTTCATTAACTACTGCTTCTGTAATTTCTTCTATTTGTTCTTGGAAATCTCTTCTTGGTTGTTCAACCATTGGAACAGAGGTTGTAGGTATCAAAGGAGTATTTGGAATATCTTCTTCAATAGGTTGTTCAACTTCTTCTTCTGGAAGTTCTGGTTCTGCAGAAGGTGCTTCTTCTTCAGCCATTGTAATTTCTTCTTTAGGTAACATAGATGGTTGCATTCCACTAATTCCAGGATTATCAGAACTTCTTGCTACACCTTCTTTTATGTCCCTGAATTCGTTTGCCATTATTTACCTCTTTTCTTTTACTAGTTTTATAACCTCTTCTTCAGTTACAAATTTCATAGGGTCCCACAACTTAATATACTTTTCTAAAATTAATAAATTTTCTTTTCTAGCGAAATTTTCCATTTCTTTTATAAAATGCCTCATCATTTCTTTATTATTTGATAAATCTTCTTTTAAATCTCTTAAATCGGTGTTTATAATCTTTATTTCTTGTATAAGCCTTTTATATTCTTCTAGCATATTTTGATTAACTACAAGTAATTTCTCTCTTAAAATGTTCTGCTTTTCTTCTAGAACTCTTATTCTAGCATTTAAATCTGCTAGAACATTTTCTGCTGTTATGGTCACCTCAGGCATTTTAAATCGAAAGTTTTAATAGTTATATTTATTAAAGTATATAAACCCCTATATAAATGTATTTATAGATAAAATGTTATTTAGCAAGAAAACAAAACCAGGTGATTACGAAGTAATAAAAGAAGGTAATGAAGAAATTATATGGATGAATTATAATAATTATCCTTTTTCTCCTTCAATTGAAGATAGTGATATTTGTATGTCTAAAACAATAGAATATTTAATGCAAAATCCTAGCGTGCACAAAATTGTTTTTTCTCAATATGGAAAAAATTACGAATATAGTTTTGATAATACTTCAATGTTATTAGAAATTGCTACAATACATAATTATTTTTTAAAACAGAAAAAAATATTATCTTTAGGTGCGATGGGAACTAGTTTAGAATGTACAACTTGCTTGCCTGAAAGATTATCCCAAGTTCAGTATATTATTCTTAATTTATTAAGATCAGATCCAATAGGTGCTTACGTAGAATTAAAAAGGTTAGTTAGAGAAGAAACAATTTTACAAGGAAAAACAACTATTCCAAAATGTTCGGAATGTAGACAACATTATATGAATTTACTGAATTTAGTAAAGAATTTTTTAGACAAAACAAAATTAATTGCAATGGCAAAACCTTACATTGATGGATATCAAGTAGGTACGAGAGATGTTTATAGAAAAATTTTCAGAGCAGTTATCACTCCTGATTTTATGTATACAAGATTAATGGCAGATCCTCCTTTGAATGGAGAAGAAATAGATGCTTATTCTGTGGATGCAAAAACAAATGTAACAATTTTTAGAACTCCTGGAGATATAAAATTATTATATCATTTAGAACCTCCAGAATTTAAAATTTCTGAAGATAAATATATGTTATTAACTTTAGCAAAATCTGTTTTGTCAGAACACAAACCAAAAGCAGAAGAATTCGTAGATCCAGAAAGAATAAGAAAAACTTTTTTCAATATAGGAAAAGATTTACTTACTGAATTAGCGACTCATAGAGGAATAGAGATTTCTTATAATGAAATAGAAGAGCTTGCAGATATTTTAGTTAGATATACTGTAGGATTTGGATTAATAGAAATTTTATTGAATGATAAAAAAGTTCAAGATATTTCTATTAATGGGCCTATAGGACAAACTCCAATTTTTATCGTTCATTCAGATTATGATGAATGTGTTACAAATATTTATCCTAGTTTAGATGATGGAGAAGGTTGGGCAACTAAATTTAGATTATTATCTGGAAGACCTTTGGATGAAGCAAATCCTGTTTTAGATACAGAATTAACTCTTCCAAATTCAAGAAACAGAGTAGCAATAATTACTAGACCTTTAAATCCATCTGGTCTAGCATTTTCATTAAGAAGACACAGAGATAAGCCTTGGACTTTACCTTTGTATATTGAAAATAGAATGTTATCTCCTTTGGCAGCTGGTTTAATTAGTTTTTTAATTGATGGAGCAAGGACAATGATAGTTGCAGGTACAAGAGGTTCTGGTAAAACTAGTTTTTTAGATTCTTGTTTATTAGAAATAATGAGAAAATTTAGAATAATTACTGTTGAAGATACTTTTGAATTGAGCACAGATAAATTAAGAGATTTAGGATATAATATTCAACCTATGAAAGTTAGAGCTGCTTTAATGGGAAAATCTTCTGAAATTGCAGCAGATGAAGGTATAAGAACTTCATTAAGAATGGGAGATTCTTCTTTGATAGTTGGAGAAATTAGAAGCACAGAAGCTTTAGCTTTGTATGAAGCAATGCGTGTCGGTGCTCTTGCTAATGTTGTAGCAGGAACAATTCATGGAGATAGTCCTTATGGTGTTTTTGATAGAGTTGTAAATGATTTAAAAGTTCCTAGAACTAGTTTCAAAGCTACAGATATAATAATTATTTGTAATCCAATAAGGAGCCCAGATGGAATGCATAAATGGAGAAGAATAACTCAAATTACTGAAGTAAGAAAAGAATGGGAAGATGATCCTCTAAAAGAAAATGGATTTGTAGATTTAATGAAATATGATTCAAAAACAGATTCTTTGCAACCAACAGATGCTTTGATAAATGGAGAATCTGAAATTGTAAAAGCAATAGCTGGAAACATAAAAGAATGGGCAGGCAATTGGGATGCGGTGTGGAATAATATTTTATTAAGAGCAAAATTAAAAGAAACCTTAGTCAAATATTCTAAAATAACCAATATGCCTGATTTATTAGAATCAGAAACAGTAGTTTTATTTAATGATATATTTCATAAGATTTCAAGCGACGTAAGAACAGAAACTGGAAAATTAGATGATAAAAAAATATTTTTTAGATGGGAAGATGAATTGAAAAAGTATATTAAACAAAAAACATTTGAAAAGTCTGAGATATAAGAGGTGGGAGTATAGCGGATAAAGAAACAGAAAAGATAATTGAAAGATATGAAGAATTATTAAAAGGAAAAATAGAAACAGAAGATGTTGATACTCCTATAAAATTTTCTCATGAATACCAAGAATTTAGAGCGGAATTAATGCCAAAAACTTCTTCTAGATACGAGTCTTTATGTAATATTGCAGAAAAAATAATTACAATAAAACCTAATGAAGAAACTAGACCAAAATTAGAAAAAGCAATAGAAACAACTCATTTAAACATTAGTCCAAATGGTGCAACAAGTTTGGCTGTTTTGGCTGCAATAATTCTTGTATTGTTTGCAATTACTTTAATGGCAGGTTCTTATTTATTATCAAATCCTTCAGAAGGAGCCATTGATGAAGAAACAGGATTATCTGAAGAAGCAGGAACAACAATGGTATTTTTTCCATTGATATTAATTATATTTGCCGCAGTTATTTTAAAACCCTTATCAAATGCTCCAATTTATCTTGCAAATAGATGGAGATTAAAAGCTTCTAATCAAATGGTTCTTTGTGTTTTATATATTGTTATGTACATGCGTCATACTTCAAATTTGGAACACGCAATTAAATTCGCAACAGAACATATAGGGTCACCATTATCTTTAGATTTTAGAAAAGTTTTTTGGGATATTGAAACAGGAAGATATTCTACAATAAAAGAATCTTTAAATTCTTATTTAGAAAATTGGAGAGATTATAATTTAGAATTTGTAAATTCATTCCATTTAATTGAATCTTCTTTATTAGAACCTTCTGAAGAAAGAAGAATACAATTACTTGACAAAGCTCTTGAAGTAATGTTAAACGGAACTTATGAAAAAATGTTGCATTATGCTCAAGAATTAAAAAATCCAATTACAATGTTACATATGCTTGGGGTAATTTTACCAATTTTAGGGCTGGTGATATTTCCATTAGTTTCTTCTTTTATGGGAGGAATAGTAAAATGGTATCATCTAGCTTTACTTTACAACATTATATTGCCTTTAGCAGTATTTACTTTTGGTTATGATATTCTTAGTAAAAGACCTACAGGTTATGGAGAATCTTCAATAGAACAAGATATGTTGAAAGAAAAAAAATCAAAATTCTTTCCAGCAATTATTATAATTTTATTCTGTTTTATAGGAATATTACCTTTGTTTTTACATTATATTTCTCCAGAACAAGATTATTTAATTACAGAAAAAATGGGAAATGTTTTGGATTATAGATGCGATGGTGCTTGTGGGCCATTTGGTTTAGGTGCAGCATTAATGAGTTTATTTTTCCCATTAGGATTAGCATTTGGTTTATCAATTTATTATAAAAATCAAGCAAAAGATTTAGTTAAAATGAGAGAAGAAACTAAATCTCTTGAAAAAGAATTTGCTTCTTCATTATTCCAATTAGGAAATAGACTTGAAGATGGAATTCCTGCAGAATTGGCAGTAGGTACAGTAGCACAAAATATGTCTAATACTCCAACAGGAGATTTTTTCAGAATAGTAAGCGTTAATATAAGAAATTTAGGAATGAATTTAAAAGAAGCAATTTTCAATGAAAAAACAGGAGCAATTTTATCTTATCCTTCAACATTAGTTCAATCTTCTATGGAGGTTTTATTAGAGAGTGTTAAAAAAGGTCCAAGAGTTGCTGCAAGATCTTTGATTAGCATTTCAAATTACGTTGATGAAATCCATAGAGTAAATGAAAGATTAAAAGATTTATTAACAGAAATAGTTTCTTCTATGAAATCTCAAATTTCTTTTATGGCCCCAGTTATAGCTGGAATTGTTGTCGGTATTGGATCTATGATTACTGGAATAATTGTAAACATGGAAAAATTGTTTACTAAAGTCGGTGCAGGTGCTACACAAGAAACTATGGGTGGAAATATTGCTATGGTTGCTAATTTATTTAAAGTACAAGATATAATTCCTTCATTTTATTTCCAATTAGTTGTTGGTGTTTATGTTGTAGAAGTTATATTTATTTTAACAATATTAGCAAATGGTATTGAAAATGGTCCAGATAAATTAAATGAAAAATATTTGCTAGGTAAAAATTTGTTAAGAGGGACTATGCTATACTTCATATTGGCTTTGATAGTTATTTTAATATTTAATTTATTATCTTCAACAATATTATCTAGTTCAGCAATAGCAAGTTCAATAACCTCTGGAGGTTAACAAAGTTTATATATTAATAAACTTATGAATAATTATGAATGATACTTTATTATTTTTAATATTTTTATTAGTGTTTTTAATAGTTATAGCAGGAATAATAATATTGATGATGTATAAAACAGATATATCTACTCTTTTTTTGGGGGGAAATTAATGTTGAATAAAAAAGGGATGACTCATGAAACTGTAGTAAAATTAGCCGTGCTTTTAATGGCAACAGTTATTTTAATTCTTGTTTTAACTGTAACTTTAGGACCAAGACTTTTTTCAGTTTCCAATGTGGCATTATGTAAAATAAGCGTAGAGTTTAAGGCAAGATTAAATAGTGTAGGTGTTGGGCAATTTATGAATACTCCTTTATTTTGTAAATCAAATCCAGTGTTTATAGATAAAATATCTACTCCACATAAAGTAGAAAAGACGATTGCTACTGAAATGTATAATTGTTGGTATCAATTTGGGGAAGGAAAAATAAACTTCTTAAAAAAATTTAGTTTTAATCGTTATGGTCTTAATTGTTTTTTATGTTCAAAAATTGATTTTTCTGAAGATTTAACAAATGGACAAGTAAATTTATGGGATTATTTGAAAGATACAAAAATTCCTGCAGGAGACCAAACTTATTTACAATATTTTACTAGTTCAAAAAATCCAATTTCTCAAGATTTAAATATAAAAGATCTTGGAAACTTAGATAAAGTTCCTTTGAATAAACCTGTTTATATTTATTACATAGCAAAACTTAATCCTGGTTGGGAACAATTAACAAATAAAGAAGGATTAATATTTTTAGGTGAAGCTTTTGTTGCTGGTTTTGTTGCTGGAACAGCAGCAACTTCATGGTCAGGACCCGGAGCTATTTTGGGAGGTTTTATGGCAGCAATACCTACAGCTATTGGAACAACAATATACCATGAAAAAGCTTATCAAGGAGTATTTATTTTTAATTCTGAAGAGGTTAAAAAAATATGTCAATGAACAAAAAAGGAGAAATTGAAGTATCTGAATTAGTAAAATTAGTTTTAGCCTTAATAATTTTTTTTATTTTATTGGGTTTGGTTTGGATGGGAAAAGAAAAAATATATAATATAATTGAAATGATATTTACAAAATTAGGGTTTGGATAAAATGGCAACGAGTTTTACTCTAAAAACAATAATGGCGGGATTTTTATTACTTTTAATCGTAGGTGTTAGCTTACTTGGTCCTATTAATTTAATTAACAAATTAACAACGGCTTATGATAAAATTCTTGGGGGAGATTCAAAAACAGATTCCCAAGTTATAAGTGATTTTTCAGTTTTAAAAAATAATTATAAAACTTGTTTTGATTCTAAAAATAGTGATTGTGTTTGTAAAATTGTAGGCCCGAGTTTTTCTATAAATTATAGAATTGTTGTAACTAAAGGAATACTTTCTCTAGAAAAAAGAAAAGGAAGTCAATGGGAACAATTAGAAAGTTCTGTTGTAAATGGAAAAAATCTTTTTACTGGAAAAACGATGAATTGTTATCTAGAATCTTATGATATAGATAAAAAAGGCACTATAAAAGATTTAAAAGGAAATGCAGCTATTTTATCTTACGAAGTTACAAGAGCCTTAGAAGATAGAGAAAATGTAAATACTGATTCTGGATTATTTGATAAATATTACTTTTTTTATAATAATATAATCTTTTATAAAAAAGATAATCAGATTTGTTTTGTTGTAAGTAGATCTCAATCAGGGGAATTTATCGCAGATGAGGATTTAAGTAACTATATTACAACAAGTAGATTACCTTATTGTACCTAATTTTTATTGATTTTGTGTAATCAAAACATTTAAATATTTATATTTTGTCTTTATTTAGGTGATTAAATGAAAAATAAGAGAGGACAAGGAATTTCTATGGATGTTATAATTATAACTATCATAGTAATTATAGTTTTAGTTATAGTTGCAATATTTTTCACAGGTGGGATGGCAAGTTTAACTACTAAAATAAAGGCTTTATTTGGTAGTCAACTAACAGATGTTCCAGAAGCAACAAACAGATGTAATAATTATTGTATGCAGTACGAAAACAATCCAATAACTGCTTATAGAGATAACTTCTGTAACCAAAAATTCAATGTAGACTTAAATGGTAATGGAAACATTGGATCTGATGAAAAAGGATTGACTTGCAAGAAATTAGGAATGAGTTGTCCTGTAATAGAAGCAGAAGGCGCTTGTTAATTCCTTTTTATTTTTAAAATGAATAAAAAATCACAGGAATTACCAATTAATACTATAGTTGTTGTAATTCTTTTTTTAATTGTTTTAGCAATAGTTATAATATTTTTTGGAGGAAATATTTCTAAATTAATTTTAAAACTAGGAAATATTGTAAAAGACATTATTGGAACAGCAGATACTATACCAAAAAATTAAAATGAAAAAAGGATTGAATTTTCAAGAGGTTCCAGTTGGATTAATTTTAGGACTTATACTCTTATTATTTTTTATTACTACTTCTTGTAATTTATACAAAACAACAATACCTTTTCAAGCATGCATGGATGATCAAACAACAAGTGCTTTAAATATTCTTTTAAATGATATAAATATTCTTGAAGAAAATAAAATAAAAGAGACAATAGTATATTTTGAAAATAAAGAGTGCATTCTTGCTGGTTTTTATCCTTCTAAAGCAGACCTTTCTTTACAGATAACTTCTACTGAAATGAGTAATGAAATTTTAGGTAAATCTAAACTTTGTGTTTGTGAAGTTGAGAAAAAAGGAGAGGGATATTATTGTACAGATAATTATTATTGTGGAAAAAAAGAATTAGTAGATATTTTAAAAAATATACAAAAAATAGATTTTGTTGGTTTTGGAGATAATTACATTTCTGCAGAAAATAACAAAGATTCTAAAACAATTTATTTCAAAAAAGAAAATGGAGTTTTAATTATATATAAAGAAAAACCTGTTGAAGAGACTCTTTCTACCTCTTCAATATTCAGTATATTTCCTTTAGCTAATCCAATTATTTTTTCTGCTTATGGTCAAAGAACTAATGATTGGCATGATGGTGTAGATTTTACAACTCCTATAGGTACAGAAATTAAAACTGTTGAAGATGGAACAGTAATAGAAATATGTGGTAAAGAGGATATTGATTATAAAGAACTTTGCAGAGGCTATGGTAGATATATTATAATTAAACACAATGAAAATTTATACACAAGATATGATCATTTATCCGAAATTAAAGTTACAGAAGGACAACAAGTTACGAAAGGAGATATTATTGGATTGTCAGGAAATACTGGATTTTCAGAAGGACCTCATTTAGATTTTAAAGTTTATTTATCTCAAGATTTTTCTGCAGATATTGGTAAACCTAATTATGAAAGAGATCCATTAAATTATTTGCCTCATTCCGGTTATGAAATTTCTCCTAGTTGTACTAATTGTGAAAATTCTCCAACACTTACAGCTATACAAAATCAACAAGCTTCTTCAACAACTTATGTTCCTTCTACAATTGAACAATCACAAATAGGTTCATCACAAACTCAAAGTAGCGGGGCCATAAATGTGAAAAAACCAAAATTATTATATGTTTCTGCAAACCAATTAAGGGATGATATAAATGCTAGATTTAATAATATTAATTTAGCAGAAGCTATGGTTGCAAATGCTGTTGGAGAATCTGCTCTTTCTTATAATAATATGGGAGATCCTAGTCCAATAGGTTCAACTAACTATTGTTCTTATGGATTATGGCAATATAATATTTGTGGAAAAACCGCCTTGGGAAGACAATTCTTAAAATATTATACTCTAGAAAATGCAAATAGTCAAGATAAATTAAATGCTCTTTTAGATTATAATAAACAAATTGAATTTATGGTATTTTATTTAAAAACTTTTTATGGCACTGAAATAGTAAAACAAAAAACTAGAAATGAATGGGTGGCTTGGTTTGTGATAAACATAGAAAATCCAGCTAAGCCCGAGAGAGATATCGGAATAAGAACAAAATATGCAAATCAATATTTTGGTTAGGTGTAATCAAAACCATTATAAATTAACAAATCTTTTTCTTTTTATGAATAAAAGAGGGTATGAGATGCAGTACTTGTGGCTGTCGTACATGTTTCTTGCAATATTAATTCTTGGAGCATTTGTGGGATTATCAGTGAAAATAGCAGAAGATCAATTATTTAAACAAAAATATTTAGCTATAGAATCTGCTTTTGCTTTGGATGCAGTTTCAGCAAGTCCAAATGATATTTCTATAAAAATTAATTTTGATAGTTCAGATTATGTTTTGAACATAAAAAAACCATGTTTGCTTCAAATTTATGAATCAAGTGAAAAAGTTTATTCAAGAACTCCTTCTTCATATAAATGTTTTTTTAATTCCAATGTTGAAAAAGAAGCTAAAACTCCTATTATAACCATTAAAAAAGAAAATAACGAGGTTTCAATATCATGAATAAAAAAGGAGATTCCTTAGATATAGATATTCCTGTATGGGCATTTAATATATTGGTTTTAGCAGTAATTTTAGTAATATTTGCTTCAATAACTTGGACTTTTTTAACAAGAAATATAGATGTTTCTGAATATGAACCCCAACTTGTTTTGTATAAAGCTTATTCTTGTTTATCTTATGAAGATGAAAGAAATAATTTTGGAATAATAGATGCAAATAAATTTCCTTTAATAGAATCTTGTTTCAATAATGAAGATCTGCAACTAAATATAACTATAGAAACTCTTAACGGAGAAAAAATTGATACTTATTATAATAAAAAAGAATATGATTTAAATAAAAATTTAAAAAATATAAAAATAAAAAACGAGAAATATACTTTTTATGAAAAAAAGGATTATGTTCTTTTAGTAAAAGATAATAAAAAACAAGGGGCTATTTTAAATTATGACGTGATATTTGAAAATGTTTAAACTTGATAAAATTGGGAAAAAAGGAATAGGTATGATTTTTTATAATCTTGGAGCTATAATTTTAATATTTGTTACACTAATTATATTTTTTATATTCTCTTTTGGAATTGATTCTGTTAAACAAGAAATTCTTGCTAAAGAAAAAATAGATGTTAACAGTATTTTATTAAATTATTTAAGAACACCGGTAAATGTTGAAGGACAAGAAGTTTTAGTTTCCGATTTAATAAGAATGTATGTTAAAAACAAAGAAAAATATAGAACAAATTTAGAAGGTATAAACCAGAAGATATTCAATAAACTATTTGATCAATATAACTTGTACATAGATAATCAAATAATTTCTCAGGGAAAAGTAGCAATGAGCGAAGATTTTGGAACACCTGCAGAATTAGGCGGAATAATAGAAACAGATAAAACAACTTCTTCTGAATTCAATTTACCCGATTTTGATAAAGAAATAAAAATAAAGTTGGTGATAGAATGAATAAGAAAGGAATATTTTTACCCCTATTAGCAATATTTGCTTTTCTTTTTACAGTAATATTTTTGGGGATTTTTTATAGTGATATTATAAAAGATGAACAAAAAAACGTAGGTATGTTTTCTACAGAATTAATTAATTTTTATACAGAAAAAGAAAATATGGTTTTTTCAATACAAGAAAATGCAAAACTTGCTGCTTGTAATGCTTTACAAATAAGTTTAGAAAAAGGTTTGTTAAATAATCCAAATTGTCTTGTAGGAAATCATATGGTTTGGGATTTTACTCCTAATTGCAACCCTATTTTTAGCGAATATTTCGAATCAGAATTTAAAAATAATTTCAAAGAAAGAGTTAAAACAGATTATAAATATACTTTTACTTTAGATTATGGAAATAAAATTAAAATTAAAGCCGTTGCAGATTCATTAACTTTACAAGAAATGAAAGAAAAAATGGATATAACTTACAAATTAAACATAAACTTTAATACAGAAATTAATGCAGATACAACCAAAATACAAGAGATTATAGATGAGGCATATAAACTTAAAACCTGTTTATCTTCCAAATCTTTTGAAGTATGTTCTCAGAGTAGTAACTTACAATGTATACAAAGCGATAGTTTAATAAAGTGTAATGTGCAAAATATTAAAAATCCATGTACTAATGAAAACATTGCATTTGTATTTGCATTAAAAAGTTCAAATCAAATAAGTTAATCGGGGGTAAAAAAGTTGCTGAATTTAAGTTATGAACAAATAATTTCTACTATTTTAGAAAATACAACTATAACAAAAGAAGAACTTCAAGATAGAATTAATGCAAAACTAAAAGAGCTTTCTAATTTAATTAGCAGAGAAGGAGCAGCACATATTATTGCAAATGAATTAAATGTAAAATTAATGGATGTTCCTAAAGTTCTAAAAATTAAAGACGTTTTACCTGGAATGAGATTGATTAATTTGGCTGGAAAAGTAATTAATTTTTATGGAGTTAGAGAATTTAATAAAGATGGAAGAAAAGCAAGATTAGCTACTATGTTGATTGGGGATGAAACTGCAACAACAAGATTGGTTATTTGGGACGAAGTCGTAATAAATGAAATATTAAAACAAAATTTGAAAGAAAATGATATTGTTAAAATAAGGGGAGCTTCATGCAGAGAAAATCAAGGTTATAAAGAATTACACTTAGCAAGTAAATCTCAATTAATAATAAACCCAGAAGGAGAAACTATTTCAAATGTACTCGTAAAACCTACTTTGATAAGAAAAAAGATATCAGAATTACAAGAAAATGATTATGCAGAAGTTCTTGGAACAATAGTACAAATGTTTGAACCAAGATTTTTTGAAGTTTGTCCTTTATGTGGCTCTAGAGTAAGAATTGAAGATGGAGTTTTCGCTTGTAAAGAACATAGTGTAGTAGAACCAAAATTAATTCCTTTTGTTAATTTCTTTTTTGATGATGGTTCAGCAAATATTCGTGTTGTAGCATTTAGAAATCAAGCAGAGTTGATATTAGAAAGAAATGAAACAGAATTAGTAGAAATGAAAAATAATCTTGAAAAATTTGAAGAATTAAAAAGTTCTGTTCTTGGTAAACAATTTTTATTAAAAGGAAAAGTAAATAGAAATGAAATGATGAATAGATTAGAATTTGCTGCAAATGAAGCAGAAGCAGTTGATTATGTAAAATTAGCAGAAGTGTTATTAAAATGATGTTTTATACCCATTTAGCTTTTGGACTTTTATGTTCATTATTTTCTTTAAAATATTTACCTGATATTTCAAACAAATATATTTTTATTTTACTAGTTTGTTTAGTTTCTGTAATTCCAGATGTAGATGAAGCAGGATCTAAATTAGGTAAAAAATTATGGTTTATAGCAAAGTTATTTTCACACAGAGGAATTTTCCATTCAATTTATATCCCAATATTATTATTTTTAATATTTAATTATATTTTAAACTTAAATTTAATGGGTTTTGCAATTTTAATAGGTTATTTTTCACATTTAATATTAGATGCTCTAACTGTTTCTGGAATAAATTTTTTGAATCCAATCCTTACTTTTAGAGTATCTGGTTTTATCAAAACAGGTTCTATCTTTGAAATCTTGTTATTTGTAGCTTTATTGGGATTGGATGCATTCTATTTGTTTAAATTAATCTTTTAGAAAGTTTTTTAAAAGCTTTAGTTCTCAATCTTTATACAGCCCTATAGTCTAGTGGCCAAATTGGTTAAAACCAAGGCTAGGGATAGGAGACTTTGGATTTCGAAAAGAAATCTTCTGACGGAGGTTCGAATCCTCCTAGGGCTATACAAACCTTTATAAATAAGTTAAAAGCAATGAAATTAGGATAGACCGGTTACGGCTTGTTTATACCATTAAACTAAGCTTATTCTCGGTTAAAATACAAAATGGCAAGAATGTATGGACATATCAAAGGACAAAGTGGATCTAAAAAGCCCTTTAAAAAAGTTAAACCTACTTGGTTAAAATATGATTCAAAAGAAGTTGAACAAATTATAATCAAATTATTCAAAGAAGAAAAAACTCCAAGTCAAATTGGAATTGTTTTAAGAGATGTTTATGGTATCCCAGATGTTTCTGTAATATTAAAAAAGAAATTATTGCAAGTTTTAAAAGAACACGATTTATTAACAAAATTACCTGAAGATTTAACTGCTTTAATTAAGACTCAAATTAAACTTAATAAACATGTAGAAAAAAATAAGAAAGATATGTCTGCTAAACGTGGTTTAATATTAGCAGAATCAAAGATTAATAGGCTTGTAAATTATTACAAAAAAATTGGAAGACTTCCAAAAGATTGGAAATACAGCCAAGAAGCAGTTAAATTAATTATGGGCGGATAAGCCTTTTATTTTTAAAATGGATAATTATGAAACTTTTGTTAATTATGTAAATGATATCGTAGCTAAATTTAAAAATTTAGAAAACTTAAAAGAAGAACCAATAAAATTAATTTCTCACAGAGATGCAGATGGGATTTGTTCTGCAGCAATAGCAAGTGCAGCTTTTAAAAGAGAGGGTTTAAAATTTTCTATTTCAACAGTAAAACAACTTACTAAGAAAAAATTAGAAGAATTAAAAAACGAAGATTATAAAGTTTATTTTTTTACAGATTTAGGTTCTGGAAGTATACATTTTATGAAAGAAATATTAAAAGAAAAAATAATCTTTATTTTAGATCATCATATAATAGATAAAGAACTTTTAAAAGAAAATTCAGAAAATATTTTTATAGTGAATCCACATTTATTTGATATCGACGGTTCTTTTGAAGTTTCTGGAGCAGGAGTTACTTACATCTTTTTTAAAAATTTGAATGAAAAAAATATTGATTTGGCTCATTTAGCTTTAATTGGTGCCTTAGGAGATATTCAAGCATATGACACAAATGAATATAATGAAGATAAATTCAGTTATTTAAATCAAAGAATTTTAGAAGATGCAATTTCTGTTAAAAAAATTAAAGTTGAGAGAGGACTTAGAATGTTTGGAGCTCAGACAAAACCCTTACATAGATTATTGGAGTATAGTACAGATCCTTATATTCCAGGTATTACTGGATCAGAAGAAAATGCATCACAACTTTTAAATGAATTAGGAATTCCTGCAAAAAATCCAGAAAACAAATTTAGAAGATTATGTGATTTATCAGATGAAGAAATTAAAAAATTAACTACTGCTATAATCTTAAAAAGAATGGGTAGTGAAAAAAATCCAGACGATGTTTTAGGAGATATTTATACTTTAGTAGATGAAGCAGAAGATTCTGTAACAAGAAATGCAAAAGAATTTGCAACTTTATTAAATGCTTGTAGTAAAATGGGAAAACCTTCTTTAGGTATTGGAGTATGTTTGAATGATTCTATTTCCAAAGAAAAAGCAAATTTATTATTATTGGATTATAAAAAAGAAATTATTAAAGCATTAAATTGGTTTTATTCGAAAAGAAAAACAGAAACTATTCAAGAAGGACCTGGTTATGTTTTGATAAATTCAGAAGATAATTTGAAAGATACTATGATAGGAACTCTAACTTCTATGATTACTAAGTCTAATTTGTATCCCAATGGAACAATTATAATGACTGTAGGGCATACCTTGGATGGATGTTTAAAAGCTTCTATAAGGGGGATAGACACTAAAAAGGATCTTAGGAAATTAGTAGAAAGTATTTCTGAAAAATTGCCTTTAAAAGATGCAGAATTCGGAGGTCATGGAGAAGCAGCAGGTTGTATACTCTCTTTAGAGCAAGAAAAAGACTTTTTAAGTACAGCTATACAAGTTTTAAAAGAAGCTAAATAGAAAGCTTTATTAAATTAATCTCTCAAAAAAATCTAAATTAAAATGGCAGAACAGACAACAATAAGCAAGAAAAATTTGAAAAAAATTTGGGTGCCTTTAATGGCCTCTAAAGAGTTTACTAATGTAGAACTTGGAGAATCCCATGTTTATGATGTTTCTCAATTAGTTGGAAAAGTAATAGATGCAAATTTATCCATGCTTACAGGAGATCCTAAAAAACAGAATTTTAAAGTCATATTCAAAGTTAAAGAAATAAAAGAGAATAAAGGTGCAACAGAAATAATGGGGTATGAAATTGTTAAAGCTTATTCAAGAAGATTAACAAAAATGTCTAAAGGAAAAATAGATGAAACTAAGAATTTAAAGACAAAAGATAATGTAAAAGTAATACTAAAGATATTGGCTCTTTCAAAACATAAACCACAAAACGCAGTTTTAACTGCCGTAAGAAAAAAACTAGATGAAGATGTAAAAGAATTTGTTAAAAATTCAAATTATCAAGAATTGATAGATGCTATAATCTCTTTTAGATTACAAAAAGACCTTCAAAAAGACCTTAAAAAGATATATCCTTTATCTTATTTAGTTGTTAAAACCTTTAAAAAGTTAGAATAGAAACGTATTTAAATTTAGTTCTGGAATTGATTCTTATGCCTCAGTAGCTCAGTGGTGGAGCAGCTGACTTGTAATCAGCAGGTCGGGAGTTCAACTCTCCCCTGAGGCTCATTTTTATTTTAAGGACCCATAGTCTAGTGGTACGACGTCGCTTTGACTTAGCGAAGATCAAGGGTTCGATTCCCTTTGGGTCCACTAAATTATCAAGAAAACTTTATCGTTTTTTCTTACTAAGTTATTAATTTTAATTCCAATAATTGTTCCTTTCTTTCCAATATCAATTTTTTTATTGTTTAATTCCATAGAGTTTACTTTTTGTTCTATTACTCCTGTTGTTGGACCTTGAATCATAATTAAATCGTTTAATTTTAAATCTCTTGTTAATAATTTTATTTCAGCCACGTTTATATTTTTATAATAATTTTTTATTATTCCAATTTGGACTTTTTTTCTTGTTGCTTGATTATCTGGACTTGTAAATTCATTTATTGGTTTACCTAAGTAAAATCCAGAACTAAAATCTCTATTATAAACTATTTTTAATTCAGAAATTAATTCTTGTTTCAAATTATTTGTTAATTTATTTTCAAAATAAGCATCAATAGCTTTTCTATAAACTTTTGTAACAGTAGAAACATAATCTGGGCTTCTTGCACGTCCTTCAATTTTAAAAGAGTTTATTCCAGATTCAATTAATTTTTCTATAAAAGGTAAAGTGCACAAATCTTTTGGACTTAAAACAGCATCATTTTCTAGTTCTAATTCATAACCAATTCTTTTATCTTTAACAATGTAATTTCTTCTGCAAGGTTGTAAGCAATCACCACGATTTGCAGATCTTCCAAAAACAAATTGGCTTGTAAAACATCTTCCAGATAATGCAACACACATTGCACCATGAATAAAACATTCAACCTGAATATTTACTTTTTTCTTTATTTCTTTTATTTGTTCTAAACTCAATTCTCTAGCTAAAATAATTCTTTCAGCTCCAAGACTTTTATAAAATTTAGCAGATTCTATATTTGAAACAGAAGCTTGTGTACTTATATGAAAAGGTAATTTTAATTTTTTAACTTCTTGTATAACAGAAAAATCCCAACAAATTATTGCATCTATTTTTGCTTTTTTAGCAGTTTTTAATATTTTTTTAATTTTATTTAATTCATTATTATAGATTATTGTGTTTAAAGTTAGATAAGCCTTGACTTTATTTTTGTGGCATATATCCACAACTTTTTTTAATTCATTTAATTTAAAATTATTTGCAGTTATTCTCATATTTAGTTCTTTTACACCAAAATATATAGCATTACAACCAGATTTTATAGCAGAAGTAAGACTTGTAAAGTCAGATACAGGACTTAATAATTCTGGTTTGTTTTTCATGTTTTATACTGTAAATTTTAGATATTTAAACGTATTCAAAAACTTTATATATTGACTTTTAATAGTATTTATATGGAAAAAAGGGGCCAGGTAACGATTTATATAATCTTGGGTTTTATTATATTATTGATAATTATTTCTGCCTTTTTTGTAAGACAATATTTTATTCAAAGTAGAACAGACACTAATATTTTAAAGGCCGGAACTGTGCCAGATCAAGCTGTTCCTGTAAAAGAGTATATTGATTCTTGTGTTTATGAACTTGCAAAAAAAGCAATAGTTACAATGGGTATTCAAGGAGGCTATATACAAATTCCAGTGGATAATCTTCCAGTTACACCTGTAACTCCTTTTTCAAATAAATTAGAATCTTTTCCTGGATTGAAAACAGCTTATTGGTTTTATGAAACTTCAAATGGAATACAACAAGAACAAATTCCAACTATTGAATCTATGGAAAAAGAGATTGGAGAATATGTTGCTAATAATATGGCAGAATGTATAAGTGGATTGGAAGGACTTACTAATCAAGGATATTCTTTCATAGTAACTACTGAAAGAAAATATGATGTTTCTATTTTAGATAATTCTGTTTTAATTAATTTAGAAATGCCTGTTTCATTTACTTTAAAAGATTTTAATTTTAATTTGAAAGAGCATCAAGCAAAATTAGACGTTCCTTTAGGAAAAATGTATAAGGTTTCTTCCGGTATTATGAAACAACAAGAATTAAATTTCTTTGAAGAAAAAACTATTGATATGTTAGTTGCTTATGAAAATATTCCTTTTTCTGGAACCGATTTTGATTGTAAACCTAAATTCTGGTCAAAGCAAGAAGTTACAAATAATATAAAAGATGCTTTATCAATTAATACTCCTGCTTATCTTGTTAAAGGTTCGAAGTTTTCTTCAGTAAACCAAGACGCTTCTTATTTTATGTTGGATCCAAAAACAAGCGCTGCAAATTTGGATATAAATTTTATGTATTCAAATACTTGGCCTACAATTGTAGATGTTTATCCAAGTGACGGAGATTTGATGCAGGGAACTTCTCTTACCGAGAAATTAAGCGAATATGCAGGACCAATTGCTTATTTAATGTGCATTTATAATTATCATTTTATTTATGATTTAAAATATCCTATTTTAGTTATTTTAACAGATACAGCTGCTTTGGATGGAGAAGGTTATACTTTCCAATTTGCTTCGCAAGTTATAATTGATAATAATCAACCAAAGAAAAATATTTATGGAACTTATGATCAACCAGAATTTGAATCGAGAATATGTAAAAATCCTTCAACAAAAATAGATGTTTATACTTTTGCTTCAGATAATTATGGAAATATGATTCCTCTTCCAGAAACAAATATAAAATTCAAATGCTTTACTACACAATGTGATATAAAAATGACAGATGAAGGAGCTTACTTATCTGGATTATTCCCTTCTTGTATTAATGGAGCAATAATTGGAGAAAAAGAAGGTTATTACAAAGCAAAACAAATAGTATCTACAAACGAAGAAAAAAGTATTTCATTAATCTTAGAACCTATCTATAAAATAACTCCTACAGTTAAATTAATAGAAAAAAGTACTGGGCAAGTAAGAGATCCTTATGAATCTGAAACTGTTATTTTTGAATTGAAAAATATGGATAATGATTTTACAGCTTCTTTTGCTTATTCAATAAAAGAACCTGCTGCACAAATTGATTTAATTCCAGGAAGATATGAAGTTAAATCTTATATTATGGGAAGTAGTACTTGGCCAATAAAACTACAAGGGGGAGAAATAAATAAATGTGTAAAAGTATCAAAGCCAGCAATTTGGAACTTGTTTGGAGAAGAAGAAAAATGTTATTCTGTAAAAATTGAAGATATAATTGTAGAGCAAGCAATAAAGGGTGGAGCAGAATTTGAATTTGATTTGGAAAGAGAACAAATTGCAGAGAAAAATGTAATGAACTTTTATACTATTGTTGATCAAATACCTTCAACCCAGGAAAATATGAATATCATTTATAATTCAATACAGGAAAACGCAGGTTTACCTATGTTTAGATATCCAGAATAAAATGAAAGAAATAAATAAAATAATAATAGCAATGTTTATGATAGTGATAACTATTTTGATTGTTCCTGCTTCTGTTTATTCTGTAGAAGATATGACTATAAATCCAACTTTCCCAACTTCTGCAATTGAAAATAATTTAGATAATCAAGATTTAGGAGAAGCTATAATTGTTAATGTAGTAAACTATCAACCTCCAGTAATTGCTTCTTCACTTATAGAATCAAGAAATGTTCCTGTTGTTGTTTATCTTGAAGGAAGTACATTGGGTTCTTTATTTATGCAAGAAAATTCTCCTGAATCCGAACCATTTATAGGACAACCAATAATAAAATCAGGGTACGTTTCTGTTTCTGGTTCTACAGAATATTTAGCTTCTCAACCACAATTTATAATGCCACAAACTTATGCAAGAAGTTTAGATAATATGGGATATATTTATTTATTATTAAAACAAGTAAAAGATGAGACAAAAGTTCCAGAAAAAATAGATTTAAATTTAACTTTAAAATTATATTTTGATTTTAATAGAGGTTTTGGAGATGTATCTGCACAGGATTTAATTTTAAAAGAATCTTCTGTTGAAGAGGATTGGAAAAAAACAGATTCTATTTCAAATTCTTTTTGGAATGGAAAAGGTTATTTGAGAGTTACTAAAATTGAAGGGAATAGGGCCTATATACAAGTTTATGGTTCTGGTTTTGGATTATTGGGAATTGGAGACGCAAGTGAATTAGAAAGAAGAGGAATTGTTGTTTTAACCAAAGGAGATTCAAGAACAATGTCTTTACCTGGTTCTTCTTCATTTTTTAATGATAGGTTTACTTTAAAATTAAATGAAGTAAGTGAACCAGAAGATACTGCTCAGCTAAAAGTTACAGTTAATGGAGAACAAACTACAAAAACAATTGCAAGAGGAATGAAAATTTATTCTGGTTCAAATTGGATAATAGATTCAATTTCTAATGATACTACTGAAATAAGTTGTAAGACTGATGCTAATTGTCCAAGTGGATTAACGTGTTATAGTGGAAAATGTGTATCTGCAGGAAGTGCTCAAAAATTAACAACTCAACAAGTAATAATAAGAAATTCTTATGGAGATATAAAAATTTTATATAGAACATATAATGATAAAGCTACAGGAGAGACAGAAACTCTTATTTTATCTGATAAAGTTCAAGTTGAAGGAATAGAAAATAATCTTTGTGATAAAAATATATTACAAGAAACTCCAACTTTAAATGATTTAGTTAAAAGTAATAACGATAAAAATGATAATGATAATGCAATGAAATTATATTGTACTTCTATACAAAAATTAAAAGACTCAATAAAAGATGCAGGAGATAATCAAAAATATACTTATTATGCTTATGATTTAATTGGACAAAATTATGAAAGATTGTCAGATATACTTCCTGTAAATACAGATTCATTTAATGCAAAAAAAATAGCAATTTATTATTATGGCCATGCAGAACAGACAAATGAAATTACAACAAAAATAGCCCAATTAAAAAATGATCTTTATACAAATTCAAAATCAGAGATGGTTTATTTAGAAGATGAAGGAGCATTTGTCAGTTTAGTAGATATAATTCCTGTGGCTGAAGCAGATAAATCTACTGCAGAATTAACTATTGGAGGAGTATCAGGTATTTATAGAGAAGGAGAACCTATATCTATACTTGATGGAACAAGTTATCAATTTAATTCTGTAGGAGAGAAATTAATTTGGTATATAGATAAAATAGATAGTAATACAGTTTATTTATCCAGAAAACGTCAGACAAAATCCACCTTAGGTGTAACCTCAGAGGTTTCTGAACAAACAGTATATATTAATCCTGGAAAAGCAACTACAATTTATAAAGATATAGGGACCGATGGAAAACCAGTACAAAATTCTATAGTGGATATTTCTCTTAAAAAAATAAATTCAAAGAAAAGAGCATATGTTACAGTTTATCCTGGAACAGGAGAAGCATATTCTACTTCAAATTTCCAAGTTCATTTAGGTGTAGATAAAAGAATGATAGAATGGACTCCAGAACAGATTGATAAAATGATAAATGCAACTCAAAAACAAATAGACCAACTTAGTAAATTTATAAAACAACTTGATGATATAATAAAAGTTTGGAAGAATGTATGTATGGTTACTTATGGTTTATTAATTGTTAAAAATGCTTTTACTGCAGGTGCAGCAGATAGAGCCTTAGCAAGAAAAGAAGTAATGCCGATGTATAATGATGAATGTAAGAAAGAAATTTTAAGCAGTCCTGAGAAAAAAACAATGAGTCAATGTCTTACTGATAAAGCTGATGAAATTGAATCTACATTAAATGTTGCAGAAGGTTTGGTAGGTAAAAGAAATGATTGCCTTACTTCAAAAGATAATTCTTGTTTAAGTGGAATTGACCTTTATGATAATGATGAAAATAAAAAAATAATTGAAAATGCAGCAGAATTAAATAAAAATGCTTTAATAGCAAATCCTGTTGATAAAGCTCAATTTTTAGATTATCAATTTTATTGTGTGGATATGAAAAATGAAAATTTAGGAATAGATGAATATAG
The DNA here is from genome assembly GCA_041651575.1 of Candidatus Nanoarchaeia archaeon. Taxonomy (GTDB): domain Archaea; phylum Nanobdellota; class Nanobdellia; order SCGC-AAA011-G17; family JAFCDX01; genus JAQUOT01. The sequence goes on along the minus strand of JBAZJB010000001.1, from coordinate 574,026 downwards.
AGAAGATAAATGTGATGATGCAAAAAATTCTATTAAAAATAAATTAAATGCATATGATGCAGCATATGAGAAATCTAATATAGGAACAACAAATTTTAATGAATTATCTGCAAATAAAAAAACAGAAGCAACTAGCAGATTCCAATATTTATACAACCTGGCATTGGGAGTTTTAGATACAAATGCTAAAATCAGTCCTGAGGATGAAAAGAGATATATTAATCAATTTAATAACGAATTCGGGATAGATGCTAAAAATGTAAAAATAGAACCTTTAGTATCTGAAACTAATATTGAGACTGGAATTACCGCAACTACTTATTCTACAAATATAGATTCCACTACTGGAAAAGTAACAATAACAGATTCTGGAACTTATAAATTACTTAAGGTAAGTGATGCACCGGAAAATGTTAAAAATATAATATGTTCTTCTGAATCAACTAAAAAAACATGTTTAGACTCTGAATGGAAATTCCAAGGATATAATGTTTATAAAGATACTACTAAGGATGATAAATATATAATTGCACTTCAATCATTAAAATCGGCTGATTCTGGATTAAATGATAAATATGCTCAAAATGCAAAAGCAGAATTTATAGAAAAAGGAAAACCTTTCTGTCTTCCAACAGGTTCTAATGGTAATTTTGTAAAAATATTAAGTTGGTATGAATATGGAACTCCTAATGATTGTGAATATTGGAATGTTGGAGCAGATGGATTACTTTGTTCTGGAGAAGATAGATTAATTGCAGGAAAAGATGTAATCAATACCAGAGAAGATACAAAGGGATTGTGTCAAAACTTGGTAGCAAAATATAAATCAAGTACTTGTACAGAAGGAGGTTCTTTAATGGGTTCTTTAAATCCAAATACAAATAGACCTTTCTTGTGTAGTATGCAAGGATATAAATTAGCACAATCAAGTACAAATGCAAATTGTCAAGATTTTATGGATCCAGATGATTGTAAGACTTTGTTTGCAGTTTGTGATCCTGTAATGTGTCCTAATTCAAGATTTAATTTAGGAGGCAATTATGAAGTTTCTGGAAGTGTTGTAGAAACAGGAATTATTGGTTCATTGGTTTTAGGAATGCCAAATTATCCAGAAACCCCTTTACCTATTTGCTTGCCTGGAATTTCTGCTGGATTAAAAAGTATAAGGTCTTTGTTAGAAGGATTTGTTCAATGTCTACATACTTCAAAAATAAATCATGAAAATATCGGAATTTGTGATAAAATAAGATCCTTAGGAATATGTGAATTATTATGGAAAGAAATAATTAATACTTTTAATATGCAGGGAGGATTGATAAACTTTATTTCAGAAAAAATGTTTGGAATAAATTCTGGAGGTTCTGAATATTTAGACTTTACTACAAATATGGAAACAACCTCTAATATGGTTAATTACTTTACAAAAGAATATGCCTCAAGTGCATTTAGTGCTTATAATGCAATGAGCACACAAGAATTTGGTACAAAAATTTGTAAGGCTGCAATATTTGGAAAGTTTGCCGAAGTAGGAAGTTTATTAGATCAAATTTCTGAGCCAGAAAATCCTCCACAATTTTATGCTGAATTTGATGAATCTCCTTATATAACAGAAGCAGGAAATATTCCTTCAACTGGAACAAATAAACTAGGAAATTTACAAGAAATGTCTTTGTATAATGTTTATTTCCACATATATGCAGGAAGTATTCCTGAAGCATTAAGAACAGGAGTAAATTCAAAAGGAGTAAAATATGCTGTTTATTTGGTGGATGATCAAGGATATTCTATACCAGTAACTTCAGAACAGAGAGGATCTGCTTATGAAATAATTGAATATGGAAAATATGCTGATAAAAATAATAAAGTATTTGATAAACCTGGAATGACTAAAATTTGTGTTTCTATAAGTGGAAGTACAGAATGTGGATTTGGAAAAGTAACTACCAATTATGCTTTGAATGCATTAAATGATGAGATTGTACAAAACGAAGCAGCTAGAAAAATAACTTCTCAAAAACAATGTGTTCCTGATTCTCCTACCTTAAGTACGAGTTTGGGAAGTGTAGTTTTACCAGAAGAATATGGTGCAATAAGTACTGGAATTGTAAGAACTTGTTCTACTATAAATCCTGGTTCTGGAACCAATGCAAATGATTGGAGTCCAATTGCAGGAAGTACTTGTGGAAAAGATAAATCTGGAAATGATTTAGGTATTTGTTGGATAAATACAAAGACAATTGATATAAAAAATAAAGAAAAAAGAGAGGATGTAATGAATGCCTTTGCTTTGAATAAGAAACAAATGGATGAAGGAACAGCAAAATATAATGAAATTTTAGCGGGTTTATTTGATGTACAAAAAAGTAAAGCTTATTTTGCAGAATTAGAATCTAAATTAAGTCTTGCTAAAGAAAATAAAAATTTAGAAAGCAAAAAAGAAATTTTGATTGGTTTATTATCTGGAAATGATTTTAAAGGTTTTAATAAAGAAAAAACAGAAAAAGATATTCCTTCAAATAATGAAGCAGTAATAAATTATGTAGAATTATCACAATATTCTTTAGATACTTCTATAAAAATATGGTCTCAAATAAGAGTTGGAGAAATTTATATGTTGCTTGGAGATACAATTAAAACATCTATTGAAAGAGTTGAATGCGGAGATAATGTTAACGAATGTCTTAAAGGGTTTAGATGTGTAGAGAAGAAATGTGTGGAAGAAACCATAAATGTAAATAATAAGGGTGGAGGAGGAAGTGAAACAACAGAGAGCGATTGTACAAAAGTTTTTGATCCTGCTGCTTGTCTATTCCCTTGTATTTGGAAGGTAAATACATGTAATAATCCTGCTACACAAACTGTTTTATCAAATACACAAAAAATAACAATTAAAGAAGGAGAAATGCAAAAAGGAATATTAAAAGATTTTCCAGAATTTTGGATAAAATTAGAGAGTATAGGAACAACAACCGCAAAAGAAAGAAAACTTTCAGTAATATCTGATAGTGAGCAAGAAATAGTTGAAGAAATAAAAAGAGTAGGAGAACCTATTCCAACTACGGCTAGCATAATTTTACCAAAAACTTGTTTCACCGGTATAAGTGTAAGAGAAATATTATATAAAGATACCCCTGTGGAGGTATATTGTAAGGAATATAATAAAAGAGTGCAATTAAATTTAAAAGGATTAACAGATAATACCGCCACCATAGAAGTAAAGTATTTAGCATCAACTACACTTCCGGGATTAATTTCTAAATGTTCAGATTGTGGAAATGGTGCTTTAAACACTTGTGATAAAGAAGAATGTAACAATGAAAAAAAGGGATCAGATTGCTATGCTACTTATAGTGTCTTCGGAAGTTATAATTTCTTTTGTAGTGATTGTGGTGGAAAGTGTGAAAGTTTTAATGATTTAAATAATTTAGAAGAAACTAAACTTCTTTGTATGCAATGTGATAAAACTTGTATTTTGGAAAATAATAAATGCAAGCCTATTACTCCACTAGATCAATGTGATGTTTGTTATAGTTTATCAAAATCTGAATGCATCTCTAAATGTAAAGAAAAATGTACTTGGAGGGACAATAGATGTAATACTATTGCTTTGAAAGGAATAAACATTTTGATTAGAACATTTGAAAATACTGTTTTAGAAAGTTATACTTATAATACAAATCAAGGGTGGATATTTTTAGGTAATAGTAAAAGAATAACCTTTACAAAAGATTTTAAAAATGGTATAACTCAAATAGTAAAAATGTGTAATGCTGATGAACATTGTAGAATTATTCAAATAGAAAAAGAAGGAGATGATACTACTAGAAAAAATTTTGCAAAACAAGATAATACATTAACTGGAGTAACAGAAAAAAAAGATATAGATAAGTGGTTAATTATCGGAGCATATAATGCCTTAATAAAATGATTAAAAAAACTAAATTCAAAAAACTATTCACAATTAACATACTTTTTACAGTATTTTTAATCTCAATTTCTTTATTTATAAAAAAACAAATGTCCTCTTATATTCAAAAATTAACTTTAGTTTCTTACCAAATACAAAATATACAACAATCTTTACAAGAAAATATAACTTCTAATATAGCAGCAGCAAATACCCAATTAACAGATTTAAATTCAATGATATCAAATATGGTATATTTTTGGTATATATTCATACCTTTATCTTTTTTTATAATTTGGTGTATATTCCAATCCTATAATTTTTATACTCTTTCAAAAGAAAAGAATTTTAAAAAATATCTATTAAGATTTTCAATAATAACAATTCCTTTTTATTTAATAATAATTTTTATACTATCAAAGTTATTTAACCAATTATCAGAATTTTCATTAATTTTTTCAATAATATATTTAATTATATTATTAATACTTCCATATTTCTTATTATTATCTTATCTAAATATAAATTCTATTAAAAATATATTAAAATCAGCAAAAAATTGGAAATTAATTTTATTATATTTTGTTTTAATTCTTTTAATAATATCTTATCTAACTGCTTGTTTCTTCTTAGGAATTTATACTCTGGCTTTTTTAATAGTTCCAATCTTAATCTCTTTTTTAGTATTAATAATTATAATTTCTTTAATTATTTTAATAGAAATGAAATTTAAAGCAATTCTTAATTAATTATAAACATTTTTACGATGACCGACTTTAATTACAAGAATTTGTAGTTTATCTCTATTCACATCTAAAATTAAACGATAATCTCCAACACGAAATTTATATCCAGGATCTCCTATAAGTTTGGTGATATATGATTCTGGGCGTATTTTAATTCTTTCAAGTGCTTTAATTATTCTTTCTTGAACGCTCTTTTCTAATTTTTCAAGCTGTTTTTTAGCAGTATCTGAAAATATTATTTCATACATTATAATCTTAACTCTTTTTTAACTTGTTCAAGAGTATGAATTTTTCCTTTTTTAATTTCTTCACGAGATTGAGCAAGTTCTTTTTTTGTCTCTTCAGAAAGTTCTTTAGTATCTTCTATTAAATCCCATATAACTTCTTCATAAGTTTCTCTATCAAAAATCTTTTTTTTGTTTAGTTCTCCTTGAAGATTTTCTGTTATTTGAATTGTTGTTGCCATATCAAACTATAGTTGGTTATAGTATATAAATTTTTCTATTGAAAAATAAGTGCGGGAAACAGGACTCGAACCTGCGTAGCACTAAGCACTAGGGCCTAAACCTAGCCCGTTTGACCGCTCCGGCATTCCCGCATACAAATATAAAAGAAATCTATTTTAAAAAGGTTTTGAATTATTTAGCTCTTTTTTTTATATACTTTTTATTTGGTTTTTGCCAATTATAGCCTCTTAATTTAGCTGATCTACCAAAACCACAAGAAGAACATTTCTTATGTCTAACATGATAAGATCTTTTTCCACAACGTCTGCATCTAGTAACTAATCTTCTTTTACCAGATTTTCTACCCATAGAAGGAGTTCCAGTTCCCATTTTAAATCCTCACTTATTGTGGTGAAATAAGTATTATTGTATCTCCTCTTACAAAAGTTGTTCCAAGCTTCCTTTTTATTTCTCCAGCTTCACGTTCTTCTGTATCGTCTAGAACAACATTAATATGAATATCAAAAGCTTTTAGCTTTCCTATTAATTGTTTACCATTTTTTAGTTCTACAATTATTTTCTTGTTTCTTGCATTATTCAATGCATCTAAAGGTCTTTCAGATTCAGGCATATTTAAAACCCCCTAGAATTTTGTTTAATTTATAGTATTTAAACTATTCGGTTTTTGAAAAGGAAAAGATTTTTAAATGAAAATACTCCATTTTTTCTATGGTAAGATCGCATTTAAGAGCAAAAAGGAAAATAACTAGTGGAAAATATATTAATTTTAGAAAGAAAAAAATTTCTGAATTAGCAGGAAATCCTATTCTAACTTCTTTACAAGAAACTAAGAAAAAATCAGTAAGAGCAAGAAGTGGTTGTCAAAAACAAAAAATGTTAACTGCAAATGTAGCAAATGTATTTAATCCAAAAACAAAAAAATCTAAAGTTGTAAAAATAAAAACCATTGTAGAAAATCCTGCAAATAGACATTATGTTAGAAGAAACATTATGACAAAAGGAGCTATAATTGATACTGAATTAGGAAAAGCAAAAGTAACTTCAAGACCTGGGCAAGAAGGAACTTTAAACGCAGTTTTGATATAACAAACTTTTTAAATTCTATAACCTTATTAAATTTATGAAAAAAGAGGATAGGAGAGAGGAAATTCAGAGATTAAAACGTTCTCCTCAATATGTTACTGTTGATGCTAGATTTTTAGGAGTAACTATTACTATTTTTATTTTAATGCTTACTGTAAAATCTGAATTATTAGAATCAAATTTAATTGCAGGTCAATTAGTTTTATCAATACCTTTTTGGATAGCAGCTTTAGTTTCGCAATCAAAAATAGTAGATTTTGAAAGTTTAAGAAAATATTATACTTTAAATAAAATTTCTTCTGGAGTTGCTCTAGCTTTTTTATATAATACTTTAGGATTATTAACAGTAAGATATATTTCTCTTCCAATAGGACTTGCTTTTTTTAGTTTATATCTTGCTTACGAATTGTATACTGCATTTTTCCATTTAGAAATAAGAAAACCAGATAGAACAATAAGAGATACAATGGTTTTACTAATTTTAATTTTCGGTGGAATATTGCCTGCATTAGGGATAATTAATTTTTAATTACAAGGAACTATACCTTTACTCATACTTTCACAAGAATAAGAATAAGGTATTCCTAAACAATAAGTTTTCCAACCACATCCTGAACATGCCCATTTATTTATGGAGGAGAAAGCATGTTTTATACCTAAACATTTACAATCTTTTTGAATAGCATCTTCTTGCACAAACCCTTCTTTACAAGGTTTTGGGAAGAAAAATATAGCTAACAATAATAAAAAAATAATTAAAACAATTAAATAATTTTTTTGCATATAAATAATAAACTGATTTGAGATTTAAATCTTTCTTAGACTTCGATTTCAATAAAAATACTAAAAACCTATATTCTGCAATATTTATGTTAGAATGAAACTAAAACTAATAATTTTAAAATTTTAAACCTATTTAGTGGGCATTAGAAGCTTTTAAAAGATAAATGAAAACGTTTATATATGCGATTTAGACACTATTTATAAATCTTGTTATAGCATTGCAGGATGGTAACTAAAAATGCCTCATTATGTTGAAAAATGTCCCGAATGTGGTTCTAATAATTTGAGTATAGAGAAAGATAGAGGTGAAGTTATTTGTCGTGATTGTGGTCTTGTTATAGAAGAAAAAATGGTTGATTTCGGCCAAGAATGGCGTGAATTTGAAGACAAGGCAGAATCAAGGCGTAGAACAGGTCAAGCTTTAACTTATACTAAATATGATAAAGGTTTAGGAACTTCTATTGGTCAAACAGGAGATATATTCCAATTAGGCGGAAAAGAAAGAAATAAATTCTTCAGATTAAGAAAATGGCAATACAGAGTATCAACTGCAATTGAAAGAAATTTAAAATTAGCATTAGCAGAATTAAAAAGAGTATCTTCATTCTTAAAATTACCAAAATCAGTTGACGAAGAAGCAGCAAGAATTTATCATATGGCTGTTCAAAGAGGTTTAGTTCGTGGAAGATCTATGGAATCTGTTGTTGCAGGAGCATTATATGCTGCATGTAGAAGAAATGAAGTTCCAAGAACATTAGATGAATTATCCGAAGCTTCAGGTATAGAAAAGAAAGAAGTTGGAAGAACTTACAGATTTATTACAAGAGAATTAGGAATTAGAATATTACCTTCAGATCCTGTTGATTATTTACCAAGATTCGTTTCAGCATTGAAATTAAGTGCAGATGCACAATCAAAAGCAGTAGAATTATTACAAAAAGCAACAAAAGCAGAATTAACTTCTGGTAGAGGTCCTACTGGAATTGCAGCAGCAGCATTATATGTTGCAGCTTTATTGAATAATGAAAAAAGAACACAAAGAGAGGTTGCAGATGTTGCAGGTGTTACCGAAGTTACAATCAGAAACAGATACAAAGAATTATTAAAAGAGTTGAATTTAAAAGATAAATTAAAAGAAAAAAAATTAGAAGAAAAATAAAATGGATTTATATCAAGAATTATATTTATTGAAATCTCATAAGGGGATTGCTATGAGAGAAGGTTTTGAATTATTAAATGAGCCAGATGAAAAAGCAGATGAAAATTACAATAAAGTGCAAGTAAAATATCTTTCTGGTAATGGAAGAGGTCCAAAAGTTATAGAATTTCTTATAGAAGAATCACAAGAAAAGTAATTAAATTTCAATTTCTAAAAAGTCTTTTGCACAAATAACTTGTTTTTTAAAGTATTTTTTTGCTTCGTTTTCAAGCTCTTTTGTATCTTTATATCGTTGGGAAAAGTGTGTTAAAATTAATTTTTGAATATTTGCTTTTTTAGCTATTTCAGCTACTTGTTTTACTGTCATATGTTTGTATAATTCTGCTCTATCTTTTAATTCATCAAGATAAGTTGCTTCAGATATTAAAACATCTGAATCCTTTGCTAATTCATAACAATTTTTACAAAGTTTTGTATCTAAAATAAATGCAATTTTTTTACCTTTAATTAATTTAGTTGCTTTATTAGCAGAAATTTTCTTTCCATCCCAAATAATATCTTTTCCTTGTTGTAAATTTTTTAAAATAGGATGTTGTTTCAATCCAAATTTTTTTAAGTAACTTAAATCTATTTTTCTTTTATCGTGTTCTATGAATTGGAATCCATAACAAATTCCAGTATGATCTAATTTCAAGGCTTTTATAGAAAAATCTTTACCGGAATAAATAATTCCTTCTTTAATTTCATTAATATTATATTTTATATTTTCTTCAATGGTTCCTGTTTTAATAACACAAGATAAAAAGTCTTTTAATTTTGAAGGACCATAAATTTCAAGAGTTTTTTGATAATCATTTGCTCTAAGATATTGCATTAATCCAGGTAACCCAAATAAGTGATCTCCATGCATATGTGAAATTAAAATTTTAGTTAATTTAGTTGGTTTTAATCCAGCAATTTTCATTTGCCTTTGAGTTCCTTCTCCACAATCTATCATAATGCTTTCTTCATTATAATTTAATATAATTGAAAATAAACTTCTATCCTTTGTAGGTTGCATTGCTGCAGTGCCTAAAAATATGATTTTCATTTTAATAAGTCCAATTTTAGTATATAAAAAACTTTTTATACTCCTTTTCAAAGAGTATTATATGATAAAAAAGGTAGAACCTAAGAAAATTGAAACTAAATTAGAAATTATAGACTCTTCTAATGAGAAGTTTGTAGGTTTGTTTGTAGGACAAAATGTTCTTGCAGAAGAAAATAATGTTTCTAGAGAATTGTATGATAAATCAAGATTTGGAGAAGTTAATGAAAAAGGAAGATTCCAATATGCTTTAATCGAAGCTCTTTATTTAATTGAGAGAGAAAGACTCGATGTTTATGAAAAAGATAAGAAAATGAAGGTAAATGAATTTATAAAAAAAGCAAGAAAATTCGAACCTAATTTTTGGACAAGATATTGTGTTTATAGAGATTTAAGAAAACGTGGATATATTGTTAAAACTGCTTTAAAATTTGGAGCAGATTTCAGAGTTTATGATCGTGGAGTTAAACCAGGAGATGAACATGCTAAATGGATAGTATATCCTGTGCATGAATCAGAAACAATGACTTGGTATGAATTTGCAGCTAAAAACAGAGTAGCTCATTCTACAAAAAAAAGATTACTTTTAGGTATAGCTGATGAAGAATCTGATGTCACTTATTATGAAGTAAATTGGGTAAGACCTTAAATTAAGATTTAGTTTCTTTTTTTCTGATGGAATATACACAATTAGGTTGTGGATGTTCACATTTATCACATAGTTTAGAGTAAAGCTCGCCTTTATCATTTAATCCAAAACATTCTACCCTAATTGTTTCTTGATCTTCATAACTTCTGGGTTTATGTTGTGGTTCAGATTGTCTATTTTGAGGTAAACGATTACTTCCATGATCTTCACAAATAGCTCCTGAAGTAGAATGTCCTAAAAATAACTCTAATTCATGTATATCTCTAATTCTTTCAATTGGATACATATTTACTTATTAAACTTTAAACTATTTAAATTTAATTATTACTTTATCTAAGTTAAAACCATAAACAAAACTTATTTATAGCTTAGTATAGTTCTAAAACCATGTTTAATATAAATCCAAATAAAGTGAGTGGTGCAGATCAATTAAAGAATTCACAAGATCTAAAAGAAAAAGCATTTGCTTTTATTAGAAAGAACGGTCCTGTTTTACCAATTCAAGTAGGAAAAGAAATAGGAAGAGATACTTTTTATGCTTCTGCTTTTTTATCGGATTTAGTTAGATCTAAAAAAGTATTATTCACAAATGCTAAATTTGGTGGAAGTCCTTTATATTATGTCATAGGTCAAGAACACAAAATACAAACTTTATATAAACATCTAAAAGAAAAAGAAAGAGAAGCTTTTGATTTATTAAAACAAAAATTAGTTCTTAGAGATAAAGAAATGCAACCTGCAATAAGAGTGGCATTAAGAGAAATAAAAGATTTTGCTATACCTATAGATGTAAATGATAATGATATTACAGAAAGATTTTGGAAATGGTATATGTATCCTGATTCTGAAGCCAAAAGTAGAATAATGAGTAATCTTGGAGTCAAAGAAGAAAAAATAGTTGAAAAAGAAGTTGAAAAAGAACTTCCAAAAGAAATAATACAAGAAATTAAACAAGAAGTTAAGAAAGAAGAACCAATAATAGAAGAAAAAATAAAAAAACCTAAAGTTGAAAGAAAAAAGAATGAAACAAAAGTTATAGAAAAAGGAGAATTTGAAGAGAAAGTTCTTTCATTTTTAAAAGATCATGAAATAGATGCAATGGAATCAAAGATAATAAAGAAAGGAAAAGAATCTAATTATATTGTTAAAGTTCCTACTAAAATAGGAAATATGACTTTCTTTGCAAAAGCACAAAATAAGAAGAAACTATCTATAGCAGATATTTCTTTGGCATTTAATGAAGCTGCCCAATCTAACTTACCTTTATTATACATAACAAATGGAGAGCCTACAAAGAAAATACAAGAATATATAGAAAAACAGCTAAGGAATAGGGTTATCATAAAGACCTTATAATTCTAAAATAGCAAGCTTTATAAAATAAAATAAGTGGTTTAAATCATGGGAAGAATAAAAACTAAGTTAATTAAGAGAAATGCGATGGATATATTTAAAGCAGGTAAAGGAAGATTTGGAAATAATTTCGAAGCTAATAAAAAATTATCTGATGAATTAGCACATATTCCTTCAAAAAAACTAAGAAATGTTATAGCAGGTCATATTTCTAAGTTAGTTAAGAAAAGTGCTTTAAAATAGGGTTTAATAGACTTATAATACGTAAATTTTATATATATGTTTTCTTTTAGGAGTTTATAGGCTAATAACCTTATAACAGAAATAACGATTTGGAGGGTTAAAATGGCAGAAAATCAAACAGAAAAACCAAAAGATAAGGACTCGCACGTAATTTTCGTAGGTAACAAACCTTTTATGAATTATGTTACTGGATTGGTTATGCAGTTTACAACCCAAGGAGCAGCAGAAGTAAGTATTAGGGCAAGAGGGAAATTTATTAGCAGAGCAGTAGATATAGCAGAAGTAGCAACAAAGAGATTCTTAGAAAATCAAGTTGTTGTAAACAATATAAGAATAAACTCAGAGCAATTTAAAAACGAAGAAGGGAAGACAGTAAGAGTTTCTACTATAGAAATAGACCTAACAAAAAAATAATTATTTCTTTTTTTTATATTAAATTTCCTATAGACAGTATTATGAAGATTCCCAAAGTATGTAAAATATAAGCAATTATTACAAATTTTTTCAATGACATTCTTTTTATAGAAGACATTAATGCAATTCCTATTTCCGATGGTAAAGGTGTAGCAATTATAAATCCTGCAAATGTGGCTAAGAAATATTTTTTATATTTTCCAAAAACCTTTTCTTCTTCCTTTTCTAAGAATTTTACTACTTTTTCTTTTTCTAAACTTTTAAGTTCTTTTTTCAATGGATATCTTATTAAGAAAAATATTATTAGATCTCCAATTAAAGCCCCAATACCTGCTATTAATGCACCAAAAAATAAATTATGTTCTTTTGCTATTGCTAATAAAACTGCTGTTGCTGGAGCTGCTGTAAATCCATAAGCATAGAACCCTCCTGCAATCAAATAACCTAAATAACCAATATCTATTAAAAATTGATGAAATGGACCAAAATTTCTTCCTTCAAATATAATATAAGCTAGAATAATTGTTCCTAATAAGAGCAAAGTCTTTGGATGTTTTAATCTGTGTAAATGTTTTTTGTATCCTCTTTTCATTGTAAAATGGCACCTGCCGGATTTGAACCGGCGACGTCGAGCTCATGAGACTCGTACTCTACCGCTGAGCTAAGGTGCCTTAAGAGAATTGATGAAATTAAGCTTTTAAAAGCTTTTTTATTCTATCTGCTACCCTAATCATTTCTCCATCTGGGTATTTATGAGTAGCCCACTTCTCTATTAAGACACCATCTTTTTCAAACCTGGGTATTAAATGAAAATGAACATGAGGAACAAATTGGCCTGCTATTTTTTTGTTGTTTTGAATTATATTTAATCCTTGACCATATTTTAGTAAAACTTTAGACATTTTTTTAACAATCTTAGTTAATTCACATAATTCTTTATCAGGTATGTCTGTAATTAATTCATAATGCTTTTTTGGCATAACTAAAGTATGGCCTCCTTGCGGGCTTGCAGGACTTATATCTAACATTACAAAAGTATCTTTATCTTCATATATTTTAGTACAAGGAATTTCTCCTTTTATTATTTTACAGAAAATACAATCTTTTACTTCAGCCATTTTAATATATAACTACTAACTTCCTTTAAATATTTTTCTTCTCTAAAATTATGTGCTGCTTCTTTTATTATATAATATTTAAGATTATATTTTTTAAATAACTTTTCACATTTTTTATTATTTATGGACTTATCTTTTTCAGCTAAGATTCCTAATGAAGGAATATTTAAAATTTTCAAGGCTTTATGTTTTTTATAAACAAACAATCGTTCTGTGAAGAATTTTCTTTTAAGAGTTATTTCATTTCCAAAAGCATCTTTATAATTTATTTTTCCTTTGATTAAAGTTATAAAAAATCTTAAAACCATACTTAACATAAATTTTTTCTTTAAGTAAAATGCAGGAGCAATAAATATAATTTTATCTGAATCTTTGTATTTTTGATATTCAAACAAAGAGATTGTTGCACCTAAACTATGCCCGACTAAAATAATTTCTTTAAATCCTTTATTCTTCATAAATTCAATTGCTAAATGTAGCTCTTCTATATATTTTGAATAAGATTGATCTTCAAACTTTCCTTCAGATTCTTTATTTCCAGAAAAGTCATATCTTAACAAATTATAATTTTTTTCTAATAAATTTGATAATCCTAAAGTAAAATAACCTTCTTTATGACCAGTAAAACCATGTACCATTATAATTGCTTTTTTGGTATTTTTATTAGGGGTATGTAGTATTCCTACTATCTTTTCTCCAACTTGATTATTAAAATATACTTTCTTTTGCATATAAAAAATCTAATAAAGAATTATATAAATTTATTCTTCTACATCTTTTAGTTCTTCACTTATCTTCTTTACTTTTTCAAGCTTGTCGTTAAGTGTTTCTAATTGAGTTTGAACTCTATCTTTGTTTTCGTTTAATTTTGTTTCTCTTGATATTAATTCAGAAATCTTATTTCTTAGTTCTACTTCTCTATCTCTTGTATAAGCTAAAGAAGTTTTTAAATCCCCTAATTTCTTTTCTACACCGCTTTTATCCTTTTTAAGAATATTCAGCTCTTTTTTTATATCGTTTAAAGCTTGGTCAATAGCTTTCTTATCTTTTTTAACCATAAATAATAATAAAAATTTATATTTATAAAACTTTCTATTTATCGATTTATCTTATTTATTACCTTTTTTATAGAATTTGAAGCTTTTTCATAAGATTCGTCTGAAATTACCCTTAAATCTTTTGCTTCATTAATCAATCTTAGTTGTTTTTTTAGTTTTATTAAAGTTTCTTGTTTTTTCTTGTTTTTTCTATAATCTCCACATATTTTTCTTAATTGTTCTGGAAGCTTCTTTTCTATATCTTTTAGCTTGTTTCTTTCAAAGATAATTAAAAAGGAGATTACTAGTATTGCTATAATAATTAGAGAGTATAAACTATAAGAGAAATAACTTTTTTTATCTAATTTTAGTTCCACATTAAAGGGTTTTGAATCAGAAACAAGGGTATCTTGATATATTGCTTCTGCTATAAAATTATATTTTCCTGGTTCTAATCTTTTAGTTAAATAAAATTCTTTTTTAACATTTAATTCCTTTTCTATAACAATTGTTTTTGTGTCTTTTGCTATTATTTTGTCATTAAGATCTTTTATATAAAAATTAATAATAAATTGTCTTTTTTGTGTATCAGGTAAACCACTTATTCTCACATTTGCATTTACAAAAGAATCTTGGGTTAGTGATGTGTTTTCTAAAGTTAATTCTACATTGTAAGTAATTATGCCCTCTTTTTGATTCATAATAATTTCGCTAGAAAATACTATAGGAATTAGTAATAAAAATATTAATAATCCTCTTTTCATAAGTTTGTTATGGTTTATATTCATTTAAATCTTACTATTTCTTCTTTAATATCCCTTCTTTGTAGGCCTTTTTAATTAATTTTAATTTATCAGACAAATCTTCTTTTACAGGCAATCTTGGTTTTTTAATTTTAATATTTATTATTTTTACATAATTTAAAATACCAATTATTAACATTGTTATTAAAATTGCTGCTATTCCTATTATTAAGTATAATTCTGATTTTTGCATACCTTTTATTGTCTTTGGAAGTACTTTAAATGTTGAACTTGAAACTGCAGTAGTTTCTCCATAATCAACTTTTATAGCAAGAATATATTCTCCTTCTTTTAAGTTTATATTTAATTTTTTATCATAAGTTATTGTATCTAAAACTGTAACAGATTCTTTTTCTGTGTAAAGATCATTTCCTTCAAAGTCTTTTATAGTATATGTTACTTCTGCGTTTACTTCTTTTCCTGTGTTTGCTTTATTGATTAAAGTTATTTTTGAAGTTAAAGGACCATTTTCTTCTATTTCATAAGATTCTTTTGGTATTTCTATGCTTGCATCAAATAATGGCTTTTCAGATTCTATTTCTATAATTATAGGAATCATTTTTACTAAAGTTTTTGAAATTAATTGCAACTGTCCAGAATAAATTCCTGGTTTTTGGGTTCCATTGAATATCTTTAATTCTATTGTTCTTTCTTGTTTTGGGGGTATTACTAAATTAGTTGTTTCTATTTTAACAATTTCTTCTAAATTAATTAATTTTAATTCTAGTATTAATTGTGTTTCTCCTTCATTATTTATTGTTACTGTTTTTATTTCATCTTTTTCTATTGGTAAATAGGTTTGTATTAATTGAGGATACATACTGAATATAACTTTGGGTGCTGCTGCTCCACCACCTGCACCTCCTCCACCGCCAGATGGACCGCTAGGAGGCGTAGGAGTAACTGTGATTGATGAATCTAATGCTGGACCAACTCCTAATTGTTCATCTCCAACAAACATTTCTCCATTCATTTCTTGATCACCTAAGGCAGGAATAAATAATTCTTCATCGGCTAAGGCTATAGTTATAATTAATAAAAAGAAGATGGGGCCCCAAATTAAAACTTTTTTCATATTAACCACTAATTATTAAATTACTTCCATTCCAGAATATTACTCCATTTCCTATAGAGATATTTGTTGTTGTTATATTTGTGGCATTAAAATTATTTGTTACATTTAAATAATCTATATTCAACCATGTTTGATTATACAAATATTTTGTTACAGACGCATTTAAGTTTGTAATATTAGTTGCTAATGTGGTTAGAGCATAAGTCGTAGTATTATAATTATAAATTAATGATGCATTTAAGTTTGTAATATTATTATTAATATAACTCATTAAAGAAGTATTGACTGCAGAAATATTTGTTTGTAAATTATTAGAAGATTCAGTTAAATAGGTAAGGGTAGCTAAAGTTTGATTATACCAATATTTAATAAAATCAGTAATATAATTTGTAACAATAGAATTATTCAAAGAAGTAATATTAGAATTAATATAACTCATTAAAGAAGTATTGACTGCAGAAATATTAGACTGTAAATTAATATCTCCTTCTGCATAACTAACATTGTAGCTCCCATCACTCATGTTATACCAATATTTATTATAAGTAGTATTGATCCATTCGTAAGTTGCATTGTAAGAACCATCTGCTCCTCCATCACTCATATTATAAAGCCATTTTGTTACTGATTCATTTAATGCTGTAAAATTTGTATTTGTTATTGTAAGAACATAATTTGATTCATTATAATTATAATTTATAGAGGCATTTAAGTTTGTAATATTAGAATTAATATAAGTTAATAATGATTCGTTTAAAGCGCTAATATTTGTACTAATTACAACTAAAGCATATGTAGTTTGATTGTAAGCATAAGTTCCTAATTCACTTAGATTTATTCCTCCAGAATAAACTGTTGAAGCATTTACATATCCTGTAACATTTACATTTCCAGTTACATTTAAATCTCCTTGGATAGCCAAAGATGTAGTTGATATGACCCAACTTGAGATTTCTTTTATAATTGAACCGAGTTTGAAAGAAATTTGTTGACCTAAAGTTACATTTCCAGTTACATTGACATAATTATATTTAATATCTTTTCCTAAAGTCCTGTTAAAAAGTCCGGTGCTTATATTATGTGTTTGTCTTAAAGTTACTGCACCTCCGCTTGCTGCCCTATATTCACATAAATAAGAAGGAGTGTCATTTAACGGACTTATATCTAATTCAGCAAAACCAATCCCATATTTATCTGTGGTTATAGTTTTTGTAACAGAATGTAATACACTTGCACAAGCTTGATCAGAGGTAAAATCAAATCTATAATCAAAAGCTGTACTTGGCTGAACAGATCCTCCACTTAAAGGTTTAACATATATAGGGAAACTATCTGCAAAGACTATTCCACTTAATAATAAGAATATCAGACTCAATAAAAAAATATTTTTTTTCATTTGTTAATCATGGCTCTTTTTTTAGGTATAGAAATTATATCTAACCTCTTTTCATACATATCTATTGGGGTATTTATATTTATAAACATTTTTATAACTCTAAATAGTGTTTATTCCACTTAATTTTTCATTTTTAGCTAGGGGCTAAAGAAGAGTCATATAAAATAATATTACAATCGTTACTTAAACTTAATAATCCAAAATTAGTTACATTTGCTTTTAGATAGAAACTTCCAGCACCAGTAAAATAAATATTATTTCCACTTAAATCGTAATTTGTAGTTAAATCACAATTATCTGCACAATTTATATTCCAATCACCAGAAGAATAAGTACAAGTACTCGTAATTGAAGTTATATTTAATAAAATAGTTGTAAAATTAGTAATATTTACAGATTCTGTTTGTGAAATAAATTCTCCATAAGTAGCATTTATTGTATAATTAGTAAAATAATAAGTTCCAGTACCATTCATCATATATTCTTGTAAAGTAAATGTAATGTTTCCGTTAGAATTTGTTGTTCCATTTTTATATAATGTATCTGTTCTATTAAAGGTTGAAACATTTGCTAAATTTACAAATAAACTTGTTGAGGTATCATAAACAAGGACATCTAAATAATGATGTATATTCACAGTAATATTATTTCTACTTCCTCCAATAACAGTTACATTTAAAATTCCATAAGAATTTGTACAATTGGTTACATTCACTGTACCTTGAGTTCCAGGATTAGTTGTTGGTGTAGTAATGTTAATATCCCTTCCTGCAGAATAAGCATATCTTGATACATTAATTATATTATCTTCTAAAGAAATATTGAGATTTGTACTAATTCCAACCCCAGTAGAATTTACTCCCCTCATTTGTATATTATTTCCTTTTAAAGTTACATTATCCCCCCATTGAGTTGTACTGCTTGCATGATAATATCCATAAGAATTATTACCATACATGAAAATCGTATTATTATACTGTCTTGTTCCTTTTTCATATCTTCCAACAATACCATAACCTGCACCTGTAGAAGAATAAATAGAATTGTTTGAATATTCATCATCGATAGACCAATAATTATACATACCTATTGCACCACCAATAACTGCAGTAACATTATTATTTTTTATTAGGCTGTAAGGAGTATTATATAAATATAAATTATAAGTTACTGCTTTATTAAGCGTATTATTAATTATATTAAAACTCGCTCCAGTATCTGCATATATATTTTCATAAGCTCCAGTAGTTCCTCCATTAAACCAATTGTTACTAATATTAATATCTCTTGAAAGATAAGCATAAAGATTTGCATAAGCATCTCCGCTTGTAAAATTATTATTATCTATTGTCCAGTTATATGAATTTAATAAATATAAACTGTGGTTTGTAAAGTTACTATAATTTAATGTAATATTATGACATGCAGCAAAAATAACTTGCCCATAATTTGAATAATTAATTCCATCATAAACTGTATTACTTACATTAAAAGTAAAATTAACTGGTTTTCCTTGTACTAAATTAGTATCATCTATGGAATGATTAAATTGTTGTAGTCTATTTTCTGTTGCCGCAAAATAAAATCCAAACGACCTTGAAGCATTTATAGTATTTTTCTTAAAAATATTATTCTTTGAGAAGGCTGAATACATCATATAGTGTTGTACTCCAGTACCTTTTAGAGTATTTCCTATAATTGTATTATTCTCACTTGTTGCTTGAAGATAAATAGCAATACGACTTGTTGCAGAAATTACAATTGTATTATTTATAATATAAGAATTATTCATATTAACTCCGGTTAATCCATATCCCTGACTAAACATAGTATTGTTAATAATAGTATGATTTGCTCCTTTCAGAACCATTGCCCAAGCAAGATTTTGATTAGAACCGGTGGTCATATTACAATTCTTAACAGTAAGATTATTAAAACCAGAAGAATCATTAATAGCATATCCAACTGATTTAGCAGAAAAATTAATTTTATAACCTTGACAATCTAAAGTAATATCATCTGCAGTAATGTTAAAACAAGTTCCGGAAGCATTAACATTATTGGCTAATTGATATTCTGTTCCTGATGTATCTAATTGAATACATTGAGTTACTGAAGTTGCCATTAAATCAAATCCCCCCATTAAAGGATTTTTTTGAGTTTCTAAAGTGGTATTATCTTCTAAAATTATTTCTTCATTTGGTTCTGTTATATTTGTCTCATTAACATTTTCTTCAGTTGGAATAGTTATAGGTTCTTCTACAGGAATTTCTGTTAAATTGGTTTCTTCTATTGTTTCAGTAGAATTAATTGATTCAGATACAATAATATTTTCATCAATTACAGGTTCAACAAAAAAACTTTCATTTTCATTAGAAATAAAGAATCCAGTATAACTTCCAATAAAATAAAATCCAAAAAATAATAAAATTAATACTAAAGGAATTAAAAAAACGTTTCTATGTGGTATATTTGAATTAAAACCAAGAATTTTAGCTTCTTTTTTCTTAGCTTCTATTAAATTTCTTCCAAGATAGATACTTTTAGTTTTATTACCTTCCCTTTTGGTTGTATAATAATAAAAACTGTCTCTAACCCTCTTTTTATGCATATTTACTATGTGGTATACGCATTTATAAAGATTTTTATATACTTTAAACCATAAATATATATAAACTTATTAAATGTATAATAATCTATGAAATTTCTTTATTTAGACATAGAAACTGTACCTTTTAAGATAGAAAATGAACATATAAAAGAATATTTGATGGATAAAAAAATTTCTAAAGAAGCGAGAAGTCTTGATCCAAATTATTCTAAAATAATTACAATTGGCTTGAAAGTTACAAATGAACCTACTAAAATATTATCTGGAGAAAATGAAAAAGAATTATTAACTAAATTCTGGGATTTTATTAAAGATTTTGTCATGAAACATCCAATTTACAAAATAGTTACACATAACGGATATAAATTTGATATTCCTTTTATTTTAATAAGATCTTATTCAAATGGAATTCAAATTCCAAGAGAAACACAAATTAATACAAATGTTTATTCTATGAAAGCTTCAAATCATTTTGATACAATACAATTTTTCTCTTTTAATGGAAATTTTATAAATCCTAATTTGGATGTTTTATGTAGGATGCATGGAATAGAAGTTCCTGATAAAAGATTCTTTGGGAAGGATGTAGAAAGATTATATCATGAAAATAATTGGGATATTATAAATGAACACTGCAAACAAGATGTAGAAATGCTTGAAAAACTATTTGAAAAGGTTTGTATGCCTAATGTTTAATTATTTTACTCTCGTACTAACTAATTTTCCTGCTTTCTCAAATTTAATTTCAGAATTAATTAATTTCTTTAAAGTTTCTTTTAAATCTTTTATTTTAACTCTAATTTGTTTTGTAGAATCTCTATCTCTAATTGTAATATCTTTTTTTGAAGGAGATTTTTCATCTATAGTGATACAATAAGGTGTTCCAGATTCATCATTTCTTGCATATCTTTTACCAATAGAACCAGACTCATCGTAAACAACATTAAATTCTTTTTTCAAATCTTTTACAATTTCTAAAGATAATTTTTCATATTTTTTATCTTTTATTATTGGAAATACTGCTGCTTTTATTGGAGCTAATTTTGCAGGTAATTTTAAAACAACATTTTCTCTTTTTTTATCATAATTATATGCTTTTGTTAATATTGCTAAGAAAACTCTTTCCATACCAAATGTAGGTTCAATAACTTTAGGAATTATTTTATTTTTATATTTTTCATCAAAGATTTCCATTTTTTCCCCACTATTTTTCATATGTTGTGTTAAATCAAATTGACCTCTATTAGCATTACCTGCAATTTCTTGGCTTCCTATTGAAAACTCATAATCAATATCAAAAGTAGCGCTTGAATAATGGCTTAATGCTTCTTTTGTATGTTCTCTAACTTTTATTTCTTCTAATCCTATAGACTTAAAGAATAAAATCTGTTCTGCTAACCAGTAAGCATGCCACTCTTCTAATTTTTTCTCTTGTAGCATTTTTCCAATTGTAATTTGTTTAAGAGTATCTTTTTTAGCAGTTTGTGTTCCTGCATCTAAAATTTTTAATTTCAAATTTAAATGAGTTTTAGTAAGTAAATCACATTTTTTCTCTTCAGGATTTATAAAGAATTCAAATTCTCCAATATGGAATTCTCTGCTTCTAAATAAAAAATCTCTTGGAGCAATTTCATTTCTTAAGCATCTTCCAATTTGTGCAATACCAAAAGGTAACTGCATTCTAGAAGTCTGTTGTACTAATTTAAAATCTGTAAACATTCCTTGGGCAGTTTCACCACGTAAATAAACTTCTGTAGGATTTAAAGCACCAACTGTTGTTTTGAACATTAAATTAAATTCTCCTTTTACTTCATAGTCTCCACCGCAAGGACATTTTACTTTTCCAACTTCGCTTTTATCCATCTTAGTAGAAAGCTTACATTTTTTACATACCACTGCTACATCTGAAAAATTTGCAATATGCCCAGAAGCTTTCCATATTTTTGGATTAGATATTATACTTGCATCAATACCTACAATATTATCTTTTTGATAAACAAAATAATTCCACCATTCTTTTTTAAGATTATTAAATAATTCAATACCTAAAGGACCAAAATCCCAAAATCCTGCTAATCCTCCATATATTTCAGAAGAAGGATAAACAAAACCCTTTTTTTTACAGAATGTAGCTAATTCCTCTATTGTAATCATAATTTAGGTAAATCTTCTAGATTTATAATGTTTTTGCCTTCAATTCTAGGGCAGGCAGCGTTAATCCAGAGGTCTATTTTATTAAAATTCTCGAATTCTAGTTCATTTAAGGTATTAAACATGAAAATATAAGAATTTTTTAGTTTGTTTTTTAATTCCAAAGCTTTTTTTAAATTATATTGTCCGGGTTTTACAGAAACTAAAATCCCATAAGAATTTGCTGCATAAAATTTATTTAATTTTCCTTTTAATTTTTTTTCATATTCAATGATTTCATTTTCATCTAATTTAGAAAATTCATTTGTGTTTGGATTAGCAATGTAAACTGGTTTTTTTGTTTTTAGAGCAACCCAAATTGGATGAAACTTTCCAGAGCCAATATACAAATAAGAATCAACTTTTTTTTGTATTTTAATTGCATTGTCTGCTTTGCAACCAAGAACTTGTCCTGCAAAAATATAATTTTTATTTTTAATTTGTTTAACTTGGTCAAGAAATTGTATTGTAGTAATTAAACCAACTTTTCCAGGAATATTTACTTTCTTTAGAACTTCATCTATCTTTTCTTTTGATCTTGCTTCAATAAATAATGTTTTCATAATTAGTTAGTAAGGAAAGGATATTTAAATTTAATTATTTATAAATAAAAAACCTTAAATATAATATATGCCTCTTTTGTATATGAACAAAAAAGAGATTAGGGTAATTTTGTTATTATATCCTATTTTTGCATGTTTTTTATCTTTTTTATTAAAAGCTAATTTTTTAGTTTCAACCTTAATCTTTTTTGGAGGGCCTTGTTTAATATTTTCCTTTTTAGATAAAAAATTAATTAAAAAAGCGGCTTTATTTTCAATTATTCTTACAATACCTGTAACTATAATTGTTGAATATATGGCAGAAATAACAAAAACCTGGGTTGTTCCATTCTCTTTATTTCCAAAATTATTTAATGTCATAGTGATAGAACAATTTTTGTGGGGTTTTTTATATTCTTATTTTATAGTTATGTATTATGAATATTTTATAGAACATAAATTTAAAGATAAATTATATTCCCCTAATTTAAAATATCTTATAATAATATCTTGTTTAGCTATATTTCTCTTTTTAATCTTTTTAATTATAAATCCAATAATTTTAAATGTTTCATATTTCTATTTAAAAATGGGAATTGTTTTAGTTCTACTTCCCGTACTTTTAGTTTTTTTAAAATGTCCAAATTTATATACTAAAATTTCTAAAATAATAGCCTATTTCTTTTACTTTTCTTTTATTTATGAAATAACTGCACTTAAATTGGGGCAATGGGCATTTCCAAGCAAACAATTTATAGGATGGATAAATATTTTTGGGATAAATTTTCCATTTGAAGAACTATTTTTTTGGATGATATTGACAGCAATAGCAATTTTGTCTTACTACGAATTTTTTGATGACGATAGAAAATAAATTTATTTAATCTTTAATTTCTCAACTTTAGCTTTATCAGATAATATGGCAGAATTTCCAGAAGGATCTTCAATTACTATTTTCAAAGGAATATCTCCACATTTTATTTTCCAGATTTTTTTAAGTAAATTTTTTGCTTTTGTCTTGTCTTCGTCTTCTTCTGCAGTTTCTTTTTGAGCTTTTAAAACTTCTTCGAATTTAGTGATTAATCCTTCTATATTAGAAATAAATCCAATTGAAGCAGGACCTGGAGTCATATCCATTCTTAATTCAACTAATTTAACAGACGCAGTACTTGATTTTACAACTTTAACATTAAGATCTTTTACATTTTCAACAGTAAATGTTACTTTGATAGGTTCTTTAACATCTGCAGATTCTACATCGGATACTTTATAATTACAATTAGAACAAACCATAGAAAATAAAAATACTTTTCCAAAATGAGGAACTTCTTTTTCTTCTTCACTTAGTGTTAAATTTTTAGTTTTACACAAAGGACATTCCTGTTTTTTTAATTCTTCCATAATTATTTTAGAATTTAACCATTTATAAAATTTATCTTACTACTAAATATATGTATTAATCTAATATAATCAAGAATTTAGAATGGTTCTAGTTGTGGTTTTGGAGCTGTACCTACATCTTCTGCAGGTTCTGCTGCTCTGTAAACTTTAGCGAAGTTAGGAGTTGCTACAATCCAATCTTCTCCAAATCCTGCAATATCTCCTTCAATAGCATCACAGGTTTTCTTTAATTTACTAACAGCTCTTTTTAATTCAACTAAATCTTTATCTTTTAATGTTCTAATATTAACTAAAGCAACAGTATAACCTTCTCTTAAAGTGTCTAATACTGGTTTAATATCTGGAAAATCTTCAATGAAAAATGGTCTTATAACTATCTTTGATTTTGCACTAGCTGATTTAACTGTATCAATCTCAACATAATCTTCTGTGAAATCATTTGGAAAACCAGAATTACTTCCGAATCTCTCTTTTAGTTTTGAAATGAAACTTGCCATTTTCTCCTATCCAATTGTTACAGTATCAAATATATAAATATTTCTAAAAGTTATTTATTACTGCTCTCAAGTAAACTAACCACATTCCAAATCTGCATTTTAGCATAACTTGGTAAATTAGGGTCTTCTACTACACCATCTAACTCTTGAATAGCCTTATCTATCGTCATATTTATATTAGGATTTTTACAATCATTCATAGAACAAACAATTTCCTGAAGCTTTATTTTTATACTTTTAGGTAATGTATCCTCTTTTTCAATTTGATTTAACAAAGAAACTATATTTTCAATTTTTTCTCTGTCGTTTGTAGTTGTTTTTGTCATTTTTTATTTAATTTTTTCATTATTTCTTGTTGTGCTTCTTTAGATTTTTCTTTAATACTGACTTCTTGTTTTTCTATATTTTTTAATCTTATTTCAAGAACATTCTTTTTTTCTTTCAAATCTTTTTCTAGATCTTCTTTTTTAACATTAATCATAATATTTCCTATAATTTTGTAAGGAGAATCTTTAGTTTTTTTAATTTCATCTAAAGCATTATCAATTTCTGTTAAAGCTGCTTGGAATCTTTGCTTTTGTATTGCAAAATTCTGCATATTTTGCTCCATCATCTGCAATTCCATTATCTTCTTTTCAGTATCTGAATTTTCCATTTTATAATTAATTTAAAATTACTTCCCTCCCGTAAAATTTAAATTGCTTTAACCTTCGAACTTATGGTTCTAGGTTTATATAAAATTTTGCTATCGCAATAAGGACATCTTATTTTCCTTTTTGCGTATTCCTCTTTTACTTGTTTTCCACATTTGAAACATTTATAGACTGCCATTTTTATTCAATTGTATAAGCTTTTCCTGTGAATTTTTTTAAACATTTTTTGCAATGCCAAATACCAACTGCAATTCTTTTTACTCTTCCATGTTTTCCGCAGTAAGGACAAGTTTTTTTTGCTTTTTGTCTAACTTCGACATCTAAAACTCTTTGCTTGATTCCTCTACCATATCTAGCGCCAAAACGGCCTGTTGATCCAACTTTTTTTGTCTTTACCACTTTTTAACTAAAAACAACTTCTTTATAAATTTTATTGAATGGGGCTACCCGGATTTGAACCGGGGTCGCGAGGTCCCAAACCTCGAATCATAACCAAGCTGGACCATAACCCCATTATAAAATTTCTTTATTCTAAATATTTAAAGATTGCTCTTTATAGAATTCTTTACTTTTTAGCTTTAGCTTCTTTTTTAGGCTCTTCTTTTTTAGCCGCTGCTGGAGCTGCTGCACCAGGGGCTGCTCCTTCTGCTGCTGGAGCTGCTGCACCAGGTTCTTTCTTAGCTTTAGCTTTTAATGATTCAACTTCTGATTTAAATTTAGCTTGAATATCTTCTAAACCTTTTTTTAATATTTCTTTTTTCTCAGAATCAACATCGGTTTTATTGTTTTTTATTAAATTATCAAAGTCTCCTTTTTTTACTTTTTTAATAATATCTTTTGCATTTTCATTTTCTACCATTACACCCATTTGATTACATGTTCCAAGAATACTATTAATTACTGCTTTTATATCTTTATTTAATACAGAATCTTTTTTGATATTAGAAATTTTAATTACTTGCTCCATTGCTAAATTTCCAACATATTCTTTACTTGGAAAACTTGATCCTTTTTCTGCTGAAGCTTCTTTTTTAATTAATTCTGAAGTTGGTGGTGTTCCAACAGTAATATCGTAAGTTTTATCTTTATTAATTAAAATTTCAACAGGAACTTGCATTCCTTTCATATCTGCAGTTTTTTCATTTAATTTTTTTAGAACTTCTTGAATATTAATTCCTTTAGGACCAAGTGCTTGTGCCATTGTTGCATTAGCACTAACTTTTCCGCCTTCAACCATTAATTTAATTTTATCTGCCATTTTAGTCTTCTTTAGGTTCTTCTGCTTCGCCTTCTCTCCTTATAACTTTAACGGCATCCAATTTTACAGTAATTGGGATAGGAACTGTTGCTTCTAATAATTCAACAATAACTTCTTCTTTTACTTCATCAATCTTTTTAACTTTAGCTTTTTCTCTTTTAAAAGGTCCAGAAATTATTTCAACAATATCATTTTTTTCAATATTAACTTGTACTTTAATTTGTTCTAGAACATTTTCTATTTCTGAATAAATTGTAGGTTTTGGTAAAACTCCTTTAGCATATGGAACACCTGTAAAAGCTTCTTCAGCGTCTTGTTTTGTTGCTGCTTCAATTATAATATATCCTCTCCAACCATGAGGTCTTACAACAGCATAAACATCCAAATTCTTTTTTTCTATATTAGATTCTACAAAATCCATTACTTGATCTTCTCTGTTTGCAGTTGTTTTTAAAATATATATTACCATTTTATTGTATAAATTGCCAAATTAGGTGTATAATAAAACCTATTAACCCTATTATTAATATTCCGATTCCAGTAACTTTTACTATACTCATATATTCTACTCTTCCTGGTTTTTTTGTTATTGTCCAAACCCTTTTACATTCTAAGATAAAGGTTTTTAGTTTAACAAGTAGATCTTTAATATTCATAAAAATAAAGCATTTTAAGTATTTAAAAAGATTTTGTTTTAATCCAAGAATTCTATACCCAATTCATCTTCTATTTCTTTCTTTTTACGTGTTTGGATAGATCTTTTAGGACCAAAAATTTGAGGACTTGATACACCTGTAATTATTAACATTGTTCTTATTGTTTTATCAAGATCTTCTGAAATTTGAGCTCCCCATATGATTCTTGCATCTTCGTCTAATTTTTCTGATATACTTTCAACTATTTTTCTTGCTTCATCTAATGTAAAGTCAGGTCCTCCAGTAATGTTTACTAAAGCACCTTCTGCACCAGAAATTTCAACATCCAATAAAGGATTGTTTAATGCTTTTTCTACAGATTCAAGAGCTCTGTTTTCAGTATCAGATTCTCCTAAGCCTATTACTGCAACTCCTCCTTTACCCATTACAGTTCTTATATCTGCAAAGTCAAGATTAACTAGTCCTGCTTTAGTTACAAGCTCTGTAATGCCTTTAACAGCATTGGTTAAGATTTCATCTGCAACTTTGAATGCAGTTTGTAATGGTAAATCAGGAGCTAATTCTAATAATTTATCGTTAGGAATTACAATTAAAGTATCAACAATATTTTCTAATTTTTCAAGACCCATAATAGCATTTTCATATCTTCTTTGTCCTTCCATTGAGAAAGGTAAAGTAACAATAGCCACAGTAAGAATACCCATTTTTTTAGCAATATCAGCAACAACAGGCGCACTTCCAGTTCCTGTTCCTCCACCTAAACCACAAGTAATGAAAACCATATCGGCTCCTTGTAATGATTGTTTAATATCATGTTCTGATTCACGTGCAGCTTCTTCTCCAACTTGAGGAATACTTCCTGCACCTAATCCGCCTGTTAATTCTTTACCAATTAGAATTTTTACATCTGCATTTGCATATAATAAATCTTGAGCATCAGTATTAACAACAATAGTTTCAGCACCAACAATACCTACTTCATTAATTCTTGCAACAGTATTGTTTCCTCCACCACCACATCCAATAACTTTGATTTTAGTTTTTTGAGCACTAACTAGCTTTTCAAGTTCTTCATCTACTGCAGAAGTCTTAACGTTAGTCCCAATGTTAACTTTGTAAGCCATTAATTCATCAACCCCGTTTTTTTGACTATAGTAGAGTATTTAAATTTATATTTAGTAGAAAATATATTTCTATTTTATTGCTTTTTGCTATCTTCTTTTTTTGGTAAGGATTTTATTTTAACTTCTTTGATTTCTGGAACTAATTGTTTTATTTTTTCTTCAAAAGCTTTCTTAAGAACTTCATTTTCCATAGGTGTGTGTAAGTCTATTTCTGCTTTGTTATCCTTTAAATTGACTTTAAACATGTTTTCTTGCAGTCCTACGAATTTTAAACAAGCATCAACTTTTTGTTTTGTATCATCAATTTTTTTTAAAATTTTAACTTTATACAACAATTTCTTACCTGCTAAAGGATGATTGAAATCTACAATTACACGTCCTCCAGAAACAGAACGAATAGTGCCTAACATTCCATCTAGATTTAATTGCAATCCTGGGAAAGGTCTTATATTATTTTGTAAAAAAACTTTCATAGCAACTAATTGCAGGGCTTTTGGATTTTTATTTCCAAAACCTTCTTCTGCAGAAACTTCAAATTCATATTCTTTTCCAATTTCTTTATCAATTAAATTTTTATCTAAACCTTTAATTATATTTTTTTCTCCAATACAAATAATTATTGGACCATATTTGAAATTTTTATTGTAAATATCATTCTTTTTAGCAATTTCTTCAGAGGTTAAATCAAAGATTTTTCTATCTTCTTTGATCATTCCTACATAATCTATTTCAATAAAATCTCCTTTATTTACTTTTATCATTTTAATTCTGTTACATTTTCTATTTAAATATGTTTCTTAGATGGAAAATTTTACTTTTTAGAGTATACAAAACCTTTATAAATAATCTTTTTATAAAAATTATTATGGGAGAAATAAGATTAGTTGACGCAGGGTCAATAAAAGTAGGTAATTATGTTATTATAGACGGAGTTGCTTGCATAGTAAAAAGATTAGATGTTTCTAGGCCAGGAAAGCATGGACATGCTAAATGTAGAATAGAAGCTTCAGGATTAATAGATGGTACTAAAAAAATTATTGTAAAACCTTCTCATGATACTATAGAAATTCCAATTATTGAAAAGAAAGTAGCACAAGTATTAAGTATTAGTGATAATAAAGCAACAGTAATGGATTCAGCATCGTATGAAACTTTTGATATTATCATACCAGAAGAATTCAAAGGAAAAATAAAAGAGGGAGAGGAAGTAGGTTATTGGGTAATACTTAACGATAAAGTATTTAAACCAAAATAAAAAAATGGTAAAATTTCCAGAAGCAGCTAAAAGACTTTTTGCAGGAGTATTTGTTTGCAGAAAATGCAAATCTAAAAAAAGAGCTCCAATACAAAAAATATTACAAGGAAAAGTTATTTGCAGAAAGTGTGGAAGTAGACATTTTAGACCTATCAAAAAAGGTAAGTGAGAATGAATTTTGATTTATTATTCTTAATCTTATTTTTTCTAATATTACTTGGAATTTATTCTAAATATAAAAATAAATTTGAAGTTCAAGGTAAAGTTTTTATTTTATATAAGACTAAATGGGGATTAAAATTAATGGATAAAATTGCTAGTAAATTTCCTAGACTTTTAAAATATTTAAGTTATGTTTCTGTTTTTATTGGTTTTTTTGGAATGGCTTTTATTTTTTATTTTTTAATTAAGGGAACTTACAATTATTTATTTATACCTAAGGCACAACCTTTATTGGCACCAGTTTTGCCAGGAGTACACGTCGCTGGTTTACCTACATTATCTTTTTTCCATTGGATTATTGCAATATTATTTATAGCAGGAATACATGAATTTTTCCATGGAGTTTATGCTAGGTATATAGGTGTAAAAATAAAATCTTCTGGTTTTGCTTTTTTAGGACCAATCTTAGCTGCTTTTGTAGAACCTGATGAAAAACAACTTATTAAAAAGAAAAAGTTTGATCAATTAACTGTATTTTCTGCAGGACCTTTTATTAATATTGTTTCAGCATTTTTAATTTTATTTTTTACTTTATTTATAATAAATCCAATAGCTTATACTTTTGTAGAACCAAATGGAGTTCAAGTTGTTTCTTTGGTTCCTGAAAATCCTGCAGAATTATCTGGAATAAAAGTTGGAGAAGAAATTAAATTCATAAATGATATTACAATAAATAATGTAAATGATTTTTCAAAATCTTTAGAAAATATAAAACCTAATCAAGAAATAATAATTCAAACTTTAAATTCTACTTACACTTTAACTACAACACAAAGTCCAAAAAATCCTGAAGAAGGATATTTAGGAATTTCTGTTTCAGCAGTTGAAGTGATTGCAAAAGGAAATTATGGAAAAATTACTGTTTTAATATCAAATTGGATAATGAAATTATTTTTCTGGATGTATGCAATTAGTTTGGGTGTTGGATTATTTAATTTATTACCTCTTGGTCCCGTCGATGGAGGAAGAATGTTCAATACAGGAATTTTATATTTTATAAAAAATAAAAAATTAGCTAGAAAAATTTATATTACAACAAGTTTATTTTGTTTATTATTAATTTTTATTAATTTACTTCCTTATTTATTAAAACTTCTTTTATTTATAGCAAAACCAATTTTATTTTTAATTTAATTCTCCGACGTAGAAAAATTTCTTAAATTTTTACAAAAATTAAATTTTTTCTCAAAAAATACAAAATAGAAACATATTTAAATGATTTTATACAACAATATAATATAAGTTTTTAAAATTTGTTTGGGAAAAGAGGTGAAAAAACAAATGGCAAAAAGAAAAAAGGCAAAGAAAAGAAGTGCTAAGAAATCTAGCAAAAAGAAAAAGAGAAGATAAATTTTTATTTTCTTTTTCTTTTTTTTATATTCTATTTTTTATATTATTATTATTTGTCCTGGACTTCCTGTATTTATAATTAATGTTTGTTTTATTTTATCCATTGTTCTTGCAGTATCATGAAAATGTCCACACAAAACTAATTTTGGTTGAATTTCTTCAATAAAATTTCTTATAGCTTTATTTCCTTGATGTCCTAAATTGGATAAATAATCTGTTTTCGTTTTGTAAACTGGGGCATGTACAACTAAAATTATTTTTTTATTTGGATTTTCTTTAATGTATTTTTTAAATTTTTTAGCTAGATCTTCAAAGTCTTGATCTTCTATAGAAAAACCTCCTCCGCCATAACCCAAGAAACAATAATCATTTATTTCATAACAACCCCTATCTATATCTATTGCAAATTTAAATTTTTTACACAATTCATGAATCTCTTTATCGGTCTCATGATTTCCAGGAATAATTAACATTGGGATTTTTAGATTTTCAAGTGTTTTAAAAATATCTGTTATGTGTTGACCGAAATCAGAAATATCTCCTGCACAAACTAAAAAATCTGGCTTTTCCTTTTTAGAAATTTCTATAATTTTTTTCAAGTCGTGCGTATTGCTGTGTAAATCTACAAATGCTAATAATTTCATAGAAATAAGAAAATAAAAAAGATTTAATAATCTTATGTTTCTAAATAACCTTTCATAAATGCTGCTTCGTTAAGTCCGATGCCATCTTCATCTAGCTTTTCATCTATGTAATCTTCAGAGTACATATCTTCTCTCATTATAATCACCTCTTTTATCAGTAGGTAAGGTTTTAATCATATTACTGACGATTCTAGTTATTGCTTCTTGGTCCATTTCTTGTGGGATTATTCTCATTTTTTTGCCTCCTTTTTGTTTCTAGATACTAAAATAGAATTTGCTTTATAAACCTCACACGCACATCTCGCAAGTTGCAATCTGATAGGATATATATTTTGTAGAATATACTTTTTAATTAAAAATGACTCATAAATCCCTTTAGTAAAGATTATATGAACTCTTTTATATAATAGACTATCTTTTGAGAAAAGTCATATAAAATTTATTATTGCAAGTAACTCTTCTTAGAAAGGAAGATCTTCACCTGGTTTTTCCTCTTTTTGTGTTTCTTCTTTTTCTTTTATTAATTCTAAACATATACCATTTAATTTATCTAAATAATCTATGGCTTCTAAATATTCTGTGACAATAAATTCTTCTCCTAATATCGGAGTATATTTTATTCTTCGACAAGCCCATTCTTTAAAATAATCATTTAAAAGACTCTTATGGGTTTCTAATAAAGAAAAGCACATATCACTAATGGTAGATATATTTGGTTCCTTTAGTTCCATTACATGTATATACCCTTCATGTATCTCTTTTTCTAATCTGCCAATTTCCCTACCATCTTCAAAACCAGATATTCTTGCTTTTTTAATTTCTTCTTGGGCCATATTACTTATTGCTTTAGAAAAATATTTAACTCTTTCTTTTTTAGAATTCATTTAGTTTTTTTATAGTTCCGTATGTTACAATAGTAGAATTGCCAGGACCTTCTTTAGTTTTTGTAGAAACGTCTCCTATTTTTTCTAATTGTTTTATTCTATCAAAGAAAGTTCTATATGAAATGTTACCATATCTTTTTTCATAAATTTCATGTAATTCTTTAATTAATTTTCCTGAATTTTCTTTTACTAAAGAAAGAGTTATTTTTTGATCTTCTGTTAATTCAGTAGAATCTTTTAATTTGTAAGCTTTTAAATTTTCTATTATTTTAATAGTGTGCTCATTCTTAATTTTTTTAGAAGAACTATTTTCAGCCAAAACTCCTGCTTCTTTCATTAAATGTAATCCTGTTCTGATATCTTTTAATTCATAAGATTTTTTTACTACGTTTTCGAAAGCTTCTTCTTCCCAGACATTTTTAGCAAATGCAAAATCTCTTCTTTCTTTTAAGATACTTTTAGTTTCTTCAAAATTATATGGTTTAAATATTAAAGAATCTAATAATAATCTTGATTTTATTCTTGGATCTAATTCAGAAATATAATTTTCGTCGTTAGTAATAAGGATAATTGTTTTTTTATTTATTTCTTCAAATAAATTATAAATTATCCCCGGTTCTTGTAATTTATCTACTTCATCAAATACAAAAACAGCTGCTTTTTTATTAATTATAGAAGCAATATTATTCATTAATTCATCTGTTTTTTTATTGTGTGTAAAAGTATAACCTAATTTTTCACAAATATAATTTACAATTTTAAAAGTAGAATCATGTTTCCAACAATTAATAAAAATAGGATAAACATCATTTGTTTCTTGTCCTAATTCTCTAAGAACCCAATTTATTGCAGTAGTTTTTCCTATACCTGGTTTTCCTGTTATAAATAAATTTCTTCCGCTCCTTTCTTGTAATAAGGGTTTGATACAAGTTGCAACATACTGTTGTTCATTTTCTCTATGTTTTAGAACTTTTGGAATATAATCAAAATCTAACGCAATTTCATCTAAGAATAAACTTTCATTTCCTTTTAAGATATTATCAAATAATCCCATAGTTATTCTAAATTTATCAAAAATATAAATTTTCCTATATTTCTTCTATTCCATCCTTTGTTAGTGCAGTAAGCCTTATTCCAACTCCTAATCTCAGTAAAGCAGATAGAAGAGCCATATGTTCTTTTCCTATACCGGAAACTAAGTTTAAAGCAACTTCACTTTTTAGCTTACCATTTAATTGATTTTGTATGGAATCTCTAAATTCTTTAAGTCCTTGGTTTGAATCTGCAATTATAAATTCACAATTCTTTTTTGGATGAAAATTTTCTTTACCAAATTCATTTGTAATTAAATAGATATTTTCCCATTCTGAATCTTCTATTAATCTATTTACATGGCCCCAAGTACCTTTTCCAGAACTTAGACAAGCAACTAATTGTACCATAACTAAAATTTGAAATATTTACTTATAAATCTTGTTCTTATCGAATATATATTTTGTAGTCGATTATTTAGAAAACTAAAAATATTTAAATCCTCGAGGACACCAATAATCATGGTAAAAAAGAGGCTAATTGCCAAAGACATTCCTTTTGCGGAAATTACTTTAAGAAAATACGAAAAACCAGGCAAATTACCAAAAAGAGAGTTGATAAGAAAATTATGTTTATCTTCTGGATTATTACAACCTGGAGATTCAAGAGATATTATTGTTGATATATTATTTGTGTTAACAAATTCTAAAACTGCTATAACCTCTGAAGAAATTAAATCTATGGTTATACAAACTAGAAAGAAAAATAAATTACAATTAAAAGGAATTGCTTCTTCAAATATTAGAAGACAATTAAAGAGATTAAAAACAATGTTTTTGGTTGAAAAATATAACGAAGGGTATAGAATCACCGAAGATGAAAAATTAATTACTTTATTCGAAGAAAAAATAGAAAAATATTATTTAAATTCGATAATTTCTAGAGTAAAAGAATATTATGGAGCAATAAAATAAAATGGTAAAAGATCCTGGAGAAGATTCATACTTCTTAAGCGAATATGTAAAAAAATATGCTTTTGGAAGTGTTCTTGATATGGGAACAGGTTCTGGAGTGCAAGCAGAAGCAGCAAAACAAAATAAACAAGTTAAATCTATACTTGCTGTAGATGTAGATAAAGATGCTATTCATAATGTGAAGAAAAAAGGATTTAATGTAAGACATTCAAATTTATTTTCTGCTATAGATCCAAAAGAAAAATTTGATTTTGTAATATTTAATGCCCCATATATGCCTGATTCTGATAAAGGTGTTAGCGACCACGTAAGTTCTTTATTCAAAAATTCTGGAGGGGTTTATGGTTATATCTTGTTAGATAAATTCTTAGCAGATGCAGTAAATCATATGACTCCAAATGGAAGAGTTTTAATTGCTTGTTCTTCTTTAATTGGAGATATAGAAGGATTATTTAAAAAATATAATTTAAAATATTCTAAAATGGGTATTAAAAAATTATTTTTTGATGAGTTCTGGGTATATATGGCTGGATTCACCGCAGAAGATTTTCCTAATAAAGGGGACTATCCTTTCTAAACAATAAAGCTTATAAATAACCTTCTTTTCAAGAATAAATCCGTAAAACTACCTTTGGTAGGAGGATTATAAATGGAAAAGAAAGAATTTTTAGAGGCATTAAAAACAGTAAAAGAAGCTAATAAAAGAAAGTTT
Source organism: Candidatus Nanoarchaeia archaeon (assembly GCA_041651575.1). Taxonomy (GTDB): domain Archaea; phylum Nanobdellota; class Nanobdellia; order SCGC-AAA011-G17; family JAFCDX01; genus JAQUOT01. Next base: position 538,701 of record JBAZJB010000001.1, on the reverse strand, counting down.
TCACAAACTGTAGATTTAATCATAAATTTAAAAGGTATTGATTTTAAAAAAGATGAAAATAAAATTGATTTCTTTATGACTCTTCCTTCTGGAAGAGGTAAAAAAACAAAAGTATGCGCATTCGTTGATAAAGAATTATCCAAACAAGCAAAAGAAACTTGTGATTTTGTCGTTACAAGAGATGAATTTTCAAAATATTCTGCAAATAAAAAATCTGTAAAAGCTCTTTTAAGAGAGTGTTCATTTTTCATAGCTCAAGCAAACATTATGACTGAAGTTGCTAAGAATTTTGGTAAAACTCTTGGAGCAAAAGGAAAAATGCCAAATCCAAAAGCAGGATGTGTTGTTCCTCCAGAATTCCCAGCAATGGCAGGTTTAGTAAAAAAATTACAAAGTACAACAAGAATCTTAACTAAAAATGAACCTTCAATTAAAGTTGCTGTTGGTACAGAAGCTATGAAAGAAGAAGAAATCGTAGAAAATATTTTAGCTATAGAAAGTCAATTACTTCATTTATTACCTCAACAAGAAAACAATATCAAAGATATTTATATTAAATTAACTATGGGCGCTCCATATAAGGTAGGATTTGGTTTTATTAAAAAAGAAATTAAAGTTGTTGAGAAAAAACCACAACCTAAACCGGAAGTTAAACACGAACATAAAGTTGAAGTTAAAAAAGAAGAACATAAAGAAAAGAAAGCAGAAAAACCAAAAAAAGAAGTTAAAGAGAAATGAAAGGGTTAGAAAAGAAAAAAAGAATAGTTGAAGATTTAGCTAATTTGATGAATAAAAATCAGGTAGTTGGAATCATTGATTTAACTAATTTGCCTTCTTCTACATTACAAAAAATAAGAAGCAAATTGAGAGATCATGCTAAAATAATTACTGTTAAAAAAATATTAATACAAAAGTCTATAGAAAAAGCAAAAGAAAGTAAAAAAGGAATAGAACAATTAGAAGAATTTTTAGGAGGAATACCTGCTTTAATATTAACTAATAAAGATTCATTTAGATTATCAAAATTATTATTACAACATAAAAGTTCTGCAGCAGCAAAACCGGGTCAAATAGCACCAAATGATATAGTTATACCTGCAGGTCCAACAGAATTTACTCCAGGTCCAGTTATTGGAGAATTGGGACAAATTGGATTAAAAACTGCAGTTGAAAATGGAAAAATTGCAATTAAAGAAGATAAATTAATTGTTAAAAAAGGAGATATAATTAATCCAAAAGTTGCAGCAGTTATTGCAAAATTAGGAATAGAACCTATGACAATTACTATGAATCTAGTAGGAACTTTTGAAAATGGATTAATCTATAAACATGATGTATTATCAATAACAGAGGAAGAATACTTAAATAAAATGAAACTAGCGGCATTACAAGCTTATACTTTAGCATTGAAAATAGAATATCCTCATCCAAAGATAATAAAACAATTGGTTACAAATGCGGCTTTAGAGGAAAAAGCTTTGTCTGCGAAATTAAATTTAACAATTGAAGAGACAAAAGAAGAACCTAAGGTTGAAATTAAAGAAGAACCAAAAGTTGAGATTAAACCAGAACCTAAAATAGAAGTTAGAGAAGAACCTAAGGTTGAAATTAAAGAAGAGCCAAAAGTTGAGATTAAAGAAGAACCAATAATACAAGAAAAACCTGTTAAAGTTAAAGAAGTAAAACCAGAAATAATAGAAAAAGAAGTACAAAAATCTCCTTTAGAAACAAAGAATAGATTTGATGAATCCGTTGACAAAGCTCAAGAAGTATTAAAAAAACTTCAAGATCAAAAAATGAAAAAGGGTAAAACATAAAATTTGAACAGGAGGTCAAAATGGAATTAATACACGCAGCAATTTTATTGCATGAAGCAAAAAAAGATGTCAATGAAGACAATGTAAACAAACTACTTAGTTCAGTAGGAATACACAAGGAAGCAGCACAAATAAAATCATTGATTGCCGCGCTTGAAGGCGTAAATATCGATGATGTTATTAAAAATGCAACAGTAGCTCAAGTAGCAGCGCCTGTAGCAGCAGAAGCGAAACCTAAGAAAGAAGAAAAGAAAGAAGAAGTAAAAGAAGCTGCAGCTGGATTAGGTGCATTATTTGGATAATTTTTTTTATTTATTTTAAGGTTTTAGAATGGAAAATAAAAGTTTAAAAAATCCGGATTCGCAACTAAAAGAAAACAATCCCAATAAAGAGATGTCTATTCTAAAAAACAAACTTTCTGATTTAAATGATAAAAAAGAATTCTGGTTTAAGAAAAAAGAAGATTTGAAAAAAGATATTAATGTTCTCATAGTTGATATTAAAAAAATAAAATTACATAGTGATGAGTCAAATAAGAACGTTGAAATAATGAAAAAAGAACGTGATAAATACAACCATCAAGTTAAAAGTTTATTAGATCAATTATCTAAATTACATAAAGAAAAAACAAAAATATTTTATAAATATCAAATAAAAGATGACCCTTATAAGATTCAAAAAAGGATAGAAGCAATAGAAAAAAGATTAGAAACAGAAACTTCTTTTGAAAACGAAAAAAAATTAATGAAGCAATTAAATGCTTTAAAAGCTATATTTAAAGAAAGTAAAATTCGTGAATTAATAGACAAAATAGATAAAATAGAAAAACAAGTTAGAGAATCTAAGAAAAAAGCCCAAGAATTCCATAATAGCATAGTTAATACTTTGAAAGATACAAATGGTTATGCCTCTTTTATAGGTTTATCAAGAAAAATCAACGATTTAAGATCTGAACAAGAAGCAGCTTTTGCTAAATTCATCGAATATAAACAAGAATTTTTAAAAGTTAACGAACAATTGAAACAAAAATTAAATCAATCTAAATCTGTATACGAAGTAATTCAAAAGAAGAAAAAAGAAGAAGCAATAAAACATGAAATTTCAATGAAAGAAAAATTAAAAGAAAAAACTCAGCACGTTCTTGAAAAATTCAGAAAGAAAAAGAGACTTGATACCAATGATTTATTGGTTTTACAAGGAATGGATAAAAAAGAATAGTTATTTCTTAAAGAGACTTTTATTATATAATTCTTTTAAGTCAGAATATATAGGGATTGATTTGATTTTAAACATTAATACTAAGAATATCCAGACAAAAGCAACATAAACTCCTGAAACTAGCTTCCAAAAGATTATATGAATAGATTCAAAGTAATTTGTTCCAAATTTAATTAAGACAAAGATTAATATTAAAATTCTTAATATATTCATAACCAAAATAGATAAACTACCCAATAAAAACATTAAAATTCTGGTTTTAAATTTAATATCTTTTGTAAATAATATGAGTATATATAATAGGTAATAAGCGCTTCCTGCTATACATGCGTTTATTATTTCTATATTATAACTATTAATAAAAAGAGTATTTCCTAGTAAAGTTACTTGTTTTATTATAGAGAGTATATAATATACTGGATAAATTGTCAAAGGACTAAATATAAAATAAAATACACTTATAGGTAAAAATATTAGAATGCACCTCAGAAATATACTATAATAATACTTCATAATTTTAATTTAATAAATAGTTTTAAAAATGTTTCTAAAAAAGGCCAATACCAAAACCTTTATAAATAAGATACCCTCCAAGAATAGTAACAATAAAAGAGTGAGGGGTTAGTCAATAATGAAAAAACTAAATTTATTGTTGGGAATTTTGTTCCTAGTTATATTAAGTACAAGTGTATTTAGTTTAAGTTTACCTTCAACAGTTGAACTTGATGAAAAACAAGCAGGTGAAACTGCAACCGGTTATCTTAATATTACTAATAATGGTGCAAATACAGTTACATTATCAGTTTATTTACAAGATTCTTCTGATTTCGAAGATGAAGATGAAGATGCTATAATCATTTCTTTTAATCCTGCTTCAGGCATATCCATACCTGCAACTCAAAGTAAAACAATTACAATTTCTGCTCTTATAGATGAAGAAGTAGATACTGCAACTTACAAAGGAAATATAGTAATCTTTGATGGAACTACTACAAGTACTGTTAAATTAGTTGTTCCTGTAGCTCCAGAAATATGTGAATCTGGAAAACAAGGAGATTTAAAAATTTCTGATTTTTCAATAAAAGAAAACAGTGAAACTGATGCAGACGATGAATTTTATTTAGGTAATGAAATAGAATTAGATATAGATGTTGATAATAATGGAGACGACGAAGTTACTGATATTGTTGTTGAAGCGATATTATATGATTTAACTGAAGGTAAAGATGTTGTTTCAGTAGAAGCAGATAAATTTGATTTAGATGATGGTAAAGATGAAACTGGAATTAAATTAACATTAAAAGTACCTACAGATGCAGATCCTGATAATAAATATGCAGTTTATGTAAGAGCATATGAAGATGATAATGAAGAAGATAATTGTCAATATGAAAGTCAAGAAATTGATGTTAAGACAAAAGATTATGATATGTCTGTTGATTTACAAAGTATAAATCCTTCAACAGTAAATTGTGGTTCAAATGTTGATTTTAATATTTTAACTAAAAATACAGGAAGTAAAGATGAATCAAATGTTTATGTTAAAGTACAAGATAGTTCAAAATATTTACAAGGAACTACTGCTTCATTCGATTTAGATTCAGATGAAGATACTACAAAAATAATTACAATTGCAGTTCCTAATAATATTACTGCAGGAACTTATACTTTTGAAGCTTTTGTATACTATCATGATGGAGAATATAAATCAGATTTAAACACTGCAAATAAAATAACTGTTTCATGTGAAAAACCAAACAAAGCACCAGTAGCAAATGCAGGTCAAGATCAAACTTTTTCAGCAAATACTTTAGTAATCTTAGATGGATCAACAAGTTCAGATGCTGATGGAGATCAATTAACATACAAATGGGAACAAATAGGCGGAATGCAAACTCAATTAACAAATGCAAACGCAAACATTGCAACTTTCACTCCAACAAGTTCAGGAGCTTATTTATTCAAATTAACTGTTAACGATGGTAAATTAGAAAACTCAGATAATGTTTTAATTACTGTTAGTGGTTCAACTTTACCAACAGGAAATGTTGTATATGAAGAAGATTCAATCTTTGGAAGTATAAAAGATGCTTTACCAACAGTTGCTTGGATATTAGGAATCATAATTTTATTATTAGGAATAACCTTCTTAGTAAAATTAGTTTTCTTTAACAGAAAATACGAACCATTATAAATTTTTAATTTATTTTAAAAATGAAAGATCCTAAACTTAGAAGAGAATTATCTGATAAAGAAGTTGAAGATTTAAAAAAATTTATTTCTAATGCTATTCCATTTTGTATGAAAAATAGATATCACGATAATTTAGAAGCAGATTCTAGGATGTTTTCTATAGAATCAAAAGATATTCCTTTAGATTTAGCTTCAGGAAATTTATTGTTTGTAGATGAATATTGGGGTAATGCAAAGAAATTTATTGGTAATTATCAAGTTTTTTTAGGAGATAAACAACATAATCCTATTTTTTGTCTTAATTATGCTGGAAGAATTTATAGAGAAGGATTAGAGAAAGATAAAGAAGGTAATTCATATAAAAATGATATTAAAAAATGTATTCATCAAGCTTTAATGCAAGAAAATAAAAAAAATCCTTGGAGAGGACCAGATCATTTTAGAATGGGAGATTATTTATATCAACATTATAGTAATTCATCTGTTCATTTTTTTGAAGGAAGAGAAAACATAACTCACGTTCCTACAAGTGCCCATTTATATCATTTGGTTTATCATGGATTAACTATTTGTCCTAAGAAATAATTCTAAAAAGAGGGCGCAGCAGGACTCGAACCTGCGGATATTCGGGTACTACAAAATTTTGCAGCCGAACGCGTTAGCCGCTTCGCCATACGCCCATATTTTTGATTATCTATAATTTCTTTATATATTTGATTATAAAGCGGGACTGACGGGATTTGAACCCGCGACCCTCTGCTCACTTCCGCGCGGTAGAAGGCAGTTTTGCTCGGTTAAGCCTAAACTTAAACCAATATGCGCTATCCAGCCTGCGCTACAGTCCCATAATAAGAATAAGGACTTATTTCTCCTTTTAATATCTTTCGCCTTTCTTTTAAGGTGGTTTTACTGGGACAAAACCCAAATCTAGAATAAATTTTATATTTACTAATATTTACTTCATTTTTAAATCCAATTTTTTGGATAAATTTTATGGCTTTAGAACCATATAATATTATTTTGTATTGATTGACTTCATTTTTTTTATTTGATTTAGCCAAATAAATTTTATTATTTATATTCAAATAATTAAGCATAAATTGAATATCTTCAATTATATTTAATGATGCACATTTAATTATAATTCTTGGGTACATATGATAAGTTTTGTTAAATAAAGATACATATTCTCCTCTTTTTTTATCAAAATTTAAACAACCATCACAATCTACAAATCCGCGTATAAATGAAGAATATAAATTTGCCTTTTTACTTTTTAATATATTCTTTGGAGTTTTTACGATATAAGTTTTACTTCCTATTGGAAATCCAAGTTCTTTATTAAAAAATTTAACAATTTTTCTATTACATATATAAAATCCATATACGGAATTAGATACTTTTTCGTGAATATTAAATTTAATTTTGAATACTTTAGAAAATAAAGGTCCAACAATATTATTATAATAATTTTTATCTTGGTATATATTCCCCCACATGCACAAATACCCTTTTTGTAAACAACCATCGGCTGCAAACATACCTGCTATTTCAGCTAATTCAGATGTTATTTTCATATATATTATTTAATAAAATTTCATTTATAAATCTGGCGCGCACATCTTGCAAGTTGCAATTTGTTAGAATATATATTTTAGAGAATATAGAAAGATTTTAATATATTCTAAATTACTTGATTTTATGGTTAATAACCTATTAAAGATAGATAAAAAATGGCAGAAAGCTTGGGAAGATAAAAAGGCTTTCAAAGCAAAAGAAAATCCTAAAAAAAAGAAGTATTATGTTCTTGAGATGTATCCTTATCCTTCAGCTTCTTTCTTGCATATGGGGCATGTAAGAAATTATACTATTGGAGATATTTATGCTAGATTCAAAAGAATGCAAGGTTTTAATGTACTTTATCCAATGGGATATGATTCATTTGGATTACCTGCTGAAACTGCAGCAAAAAAAGAAGGAATACATCCAAAAAAATATGCAGAAAGTTCTATTAAAAAAATAATGGAATATCAAAAAGCTTTAGGTAATAGTTATGATTGGAGTAAAATTCTTTCAAGTCACGATGTTAATTATTACAAATGGAACCAATATTTTTTCTTGAAATTATTTGAAAAAGGTTTAGCTTATAGAAAAAATGCTCCTGTAAATTGGTGTGAAAAATGTCAATCAGTTCTTGCTAACGAAGAGTCTGAAGGAGGAAAATGTTGGAGATGTGACAGCGAAGTTGTGCAAAAACCTCTTGAACAATGGTTCTTTAAAATAACTGCCTATGCTGACAGACTTCTTAATGATTTAAATAAAATAGATTGGCCAGAAAAAATAAAATTAATGCAGAAAAATTGGATAGGTAAATCTCATGGTACAGAAATTTTATTTAAAATAAATAATGAAAATTGGCCAATATTTACAACAAGAGTAGATACAATTTATGGAGTAACTTTTATGGTTATCTCTGCACAACATCCAAAATTATTTGATTTAGTTACAAAAGAACAGAAAAAAGACGTTGAAACTTTCTTAAAGAAATTAAAAACAGTTTCTAAAGAAGAGCTTGAAGAATTAGAAAAAGAAGGAGTATTTACTGGAAGTTATGCAATTAATCCTATAACTAAAGAAAAAGTTCCTGTTTATGCTGGAAATTTTGTTATTGCAGATTATGGTTCTGGAATGGTTATGGCAGTTCCTGCGCATGATCAAAGAGATTTTGAATTTGCAAAAAAATATAATATTCCGATTAAAATTGTTATTATACCTGAGAAAGAGTCAATTAAAGAAGACGACATGATAAATCGAATGTTCTTAGAAATAAAAAAAATAAATGAATTGATGCAAAAAAATAAGATAAAAGTTTGGTTCAATGGAACTTTTGGTGTAATCGGGCACTCTAAGAAGATATTCATTAAACCAAGAGATGTTGATTTTGGAGTTTTAGAAAAAGATTATGAAAAAGCAAAAAAGCTTCTTGTTGGTTTGGGTTACTCAAAAATAGAAGAGAAAGAAAATGAAAAATTTAAACATACATCTTATAAATATGAGGATTTATTTCTCGAGGTAGGAACATTTAATCACGATTTGGGTAATGAAGTAGCAAATATTAAAGGAATTACTTATCCAATCCCAAATGCAAGGTGGTTAGCTGAATGTTATGAGATTACTAAAAACAAAGAGCGTCGACAGGGAAGAGGAGACGACTTTTCTGCTTTATTATTGGGATTACTTTCAGGAAGTATAAAAGAAGCATTTACAGGTAATGGAACACTAATAAATTCTAAAGAATTTAATGGTACAAATAATTTAGATGCAATAGAAGAAATTACAAAACATCTTGAAAAATTAAAATCAGGTAAAAAAGTTACTCAATACAAACTAAGAGATTGGATGATTTCTCGTCAGAGATATTGGGGAACACCAATTCCAATAATTTATTGTGATAAATGTGGAGTTGTTCCTGTTCCAGAAAAAGATTTACCAGTAACTTTGCCAGAGAAAGTTAAGTTTGAAACAGGAAATCCTTTATCAACAAATAAAGAATTTTTAAATGTTAAATGCCCAAAATGTAAAGGTCCTGGAAGAAGAGAAACAGATACTATGGGTGGATTTGTAGATTCTTCATGGTATTTCATAAGATTCTGCGACAATACAAATAAAAAACAACCTTTTGATAAGAAAAAAGCAAATTATTGGATGCCTGTTGATCAATATATTGGTGGAGCAGAGCATGCAGTTATGCATCTTATGTATGCTAGATTTTTTGTAAAAGCACTAAAAGATTTAGGTATAGTTAGTTTTGATGAACCATTTTCAAAACTTTTCAATCAAGGAATTGTTTACAAAGATGGTGCAAAAATGTCAAAGAGCAAAGGAAATGTTGTTTATCAAACAGAAATTTCAGAAAAATATGGTATTGATACTGCAAGATTATTCTTAATGTCAATTGCTGCTCCAGATGCAGTTATGGAATGGAGAGATGAAGGTGTTGAAAGTAGTTTTAAATTCATAAATAAAGTAATAACTTATTATGAAAACGTAAAAATTGGAAAATCTACAGATAAAATTGAATCAAAATTAAATAAAACTATAAAAGAAGTTACCGAAGATATAGAATCATTTAATTATAATATTGCAATAATAAAAATAAGAAAATTATTTGAATCTTTTAATAAAGAAGAATCTAAAAATACTTTGGAATCTTTTTTGAAATTATTTCACCCTATTTGTCCACACATTACAGAAGAGCTTTGGAGTAAATTAAAAAATAAAGGATTTTTGAGCTTGGAAGATTGGCCAAAAGCAGATTTGAAAAAAATCAATGAAAAATTTGAGCAAGAAGATAAATTAATAGATAATTTAACAGAAGATATTAATAACGTTGTTAGAATCATAAAAGAAAAAGGCAACGAACCTAAAAAAGTATTTATTTATACAATTCCAAAAGAAAAAGAAATTTATTCTAATGAAATAGAATCAATTAAACTGAGAACAACTTTAGATGTAGAGGTTTTTGCAGTAAATGACCCTAAGAAACATGATCCTCAGAATAAAGCTACAAAATCAAAACCAGGAAAACCTGCACTTTATCTAGAATGAAGTTTAGTAATAAGGTATTCTAATAAATAATTAGTTCCTAAAACTAATAAGAATATAATTGGTAATAAAAATATTGAGTAAGTTAGATAATTTCCAAACTGACCAAAGCAACGAGAACCTTCTTTACAATATATTACAAATAACCTATAATAAGAACCAATAAAATATAATAAAATCCAGATTATTAAAGAGACTATTAAAGTTTTGATTAAGATTTTTTTATGATTCATATTAAACTAAATATTGCTACCTTTATATAAATTACTATATAACTTCAATCTAAACTAAAGTCTTAACTATCTTTATAAATGAGTTTTACTTCTAAAAATCATGGCAGAAGATAAATTTTTATTGGTGTCTTTAGGAGAAGAGAAATCAAAGAAATTAGCTCAAGTAATTTCTTCAGATACTTCTAGAAAAATTATTAATTTATTATCTGAAAAAGATTATTCTGAAACAGAAATAGCAGAGAGATTAAATTTACCTTTAACAACTGCTCATTATAATGTACAACAATTAGAGGATGCAGGTTTAATAGAATCAAAAGGGTTTAAATGGTCTGAAAAAGGAAAGAAAATAAAATATTACGAATTAGTCAATAAATTAATTATTGTAACACCAAGATCCACAAAAAACTTTTCAGAGATATTAAAAGGAATATTGCCTATAACTTTAATTGGAAGTTTAGCTTCTTTAGGAATTTACTTTTATGAAAAATTTTCAATGCCTATTTCAAGAATTGCTTCAGATTCAACAATGTTAAAAGCTACAGCAGAACAAGCTCTAGCAGCAGCTCCAGAAGCAACACCTATAGCTACATCTACAATGATTAATTATGGTTTATATTTTTTTGTTGGAGTTATATTCACAACCTTTTTATATATAGGAATTCAATATCTTAGGAGGAAAAAATGAAAATATTAAATCTATTTTTGGTTTTATTATTAGTATTGCCTATTAGTTTAGCAGTAGAAGAAATGGTACAAAGTAAAATTATGGCTTATCCTCCATACCAAGCAAATACGGGATTAAACCAATATTATACTGTTGATTTTGATGAAGAAGGAGATGCAACCATAGCTGCTAAGATAGAAATACAAAATTTTGATAAAGAAGGCGTATCTCAAATACAATTTGAAATTCCTGGAAATAATATCAGAATGATAAATTTAGTTCAAGAATATTTCTTATATACTGAAGATTGTAATAATTGGCAGAAAGTTTGTAATGATTTGGGATGTTTAGATAAATGCACTTCTTATTTTCCAAGACAGATATGGCCTCCACAATATGAATCTATAAATTATGAAACAAGTGTATTATCAAATTCTGTTGTATACAGAATGAAACTTCCTCATAAAATAAATCAGAGTGAAACAAGTTCAATAATTGTATACTATAAAACAAGATCTTATACAGAAAAAAGTTTAGGAATTTTTGATTTTAAATTTGAAACTATAAAATTAAATTTTGATACAAACACTGTAAATGTTGGAGTTTCTGTAAGTGGAGATTTACATTTAAAAGGCACTAGTCAAAAAGTAAATTATTTGCCTGAGTTTGAAAGAGCAGCAGCAGACTTTTCTATGGGAAAAGTAGGGGAAATGGCAAATGTAGTTGGATATATAGGTCAAGGTTCTTATTCTAAAAATGCAAATTCTTTAGATCCAATGGAGAGTTTTAGTTTGACTGGAAGTTATGCAAAATCTTGGTTGAATTTGTATAGATTTAGAATTTTTATAGGATTATTAATTGCAGCTGGATTAATTTTTGGAGCTTATTATGCTTTAAAAAAATTAAAAGTTCTTGAACAAAAAAACGCAGTAAAATGTATTTGGTCTGGAATAGTTAGTTCATTAGCTTTAATTATATTATGGGTATTAACTTCTTTATTCTTGAGTTTAATAAGAAAATATGTTTATTATGATACTCAAACTATAATCTCTTTAATAGTTTTATTATTGGTTGGGATAATATCTTTATTTATAATGTTTGGTCCTTTAGTTTACTTTGGTTTAAAATACGGTCTTAAAGAAGCAGTAATGGCTACTATATCCTTTTTAATTTCATTGATGGTGTTTGGGGTTATTGCTACAATAATTCTTGTTTTATTGATGCCTTCTAATTCTGGACCAATTTATAGGTATGCAATGGAAGCTGCAAAGTCAGTAGCCTTGTAATGTTACTACTCTAAAATAATAGCAATAGAAAGGTTTATAAGTAATTATCTGTAATTCTATTTAAATTAAAATGGTAAAAAAATTTGATGTAGGGGATAGACAAATTTATCTTAAAAGATCAGATAAATTTAAAGATTCTATTAAAGAAAATTTGGAAATTGTTCAGGATGTTTATAAAGGTATTAAAAATAATTTTTTGGTTTTTATAACCTGCGTTTCATTAGCAGTAGAAGGATGTTATGTAGCGAGTGGTTTTTTTGAAAGATATTTTGAGAAAAAACCTAATCTTGAAGCAAGAATTGAACAACCAAAGACGAAACCTATTCAAAAAATTAAACATCCCAAATCTGAAGAAAAATTTTCTCTTCCTGAACATGTTGAAAAGTCAATAGATCATTGGGCATCAATGTATAATAATGACAAATTAATGACAGAATCTATTGCTTATTGGGAATCTGGTGGAGATATATACAAGGTAAGTAGTCAAGGAGCAGCAGGAGTTATGCAAGTAATGCCTGGAACAGCAAGACAAGTTGAATTAGACGTACCTCATTACCCTTTTAAAAACGATGGAAAATATTATGATTGTAAATATTCTTTCACAAGATGCGATACAACTAATGATCAAAGGTTTAATTTAGATTATAATATTCGTGCAGGTATGAAATATCAAGAATTTTTAAAAAAATTACCTTATATAAAGAATGATAAAGAAAAAATGTTGGCTGCCTATCATGCAGGCCCAGGTTATGTAAATAAATATTGTGATGGTTTAAGTTATGATAACTGTAAAAAGAAGTTACCAACAGAAACTCAAAAATATGTTAAAGGTGTAATGTATATCTATAATAATAAAAAAGCTAGACATTAATAACTAAAGAAACTAATTTTTGCATTCTTCATTTTTTTATAGAAAATATATTCTGGTTTGTTTTCTTTAGCTTTTATAAATATTTTTGTAAGACCTTCCCAGAATGAGAACCATCCTGCAGGTTCAAATACTATTAACATGAATTTCTGTAAGAAATTTGGATCGGTGACATGTAAAAATGTAGTAGCTATTAACATGAACATTATCCCTATCATAAACCAAATTACTCCTTCTTTTTTAACTCCATTAATTTCTTTTTCTTTTTCTTTAAAATGACGATCAAAATGGTTTTTTAATCTCCTTTTTATTTTTGCTTCATGTTCTAAACTTCTTTTTTGTTTTGGTATTAGTAATCTTAATTCTAATCCTGCTTCTGGTTTGTCTATAGAAGCTCTTTTACATTCAGTTACAAAATCAGTAGATAATGATCTTTCTGAATAAGCTCTTGGATCAAACCCAGAAAATATATCTCCATAAGAATCGAGAACTAAACTAATATTTCCTTCTCTTAGAGTATATTCATAAGCTTTTTCTGTTTTTTTAACTAGCTTACCTCTTTTTTTCATGTAACACCTATAAATTATTAAGTTTTTTATTTTAAATAGCTTTTGTTTATTCTAAAACTGCTTTTATTCTTCTAATTCCTGCTGCAATTGATTCTTCTTTTATAATTTTGAATTTTCCTAATTCTTTTGTGTTATTAACATGAGGACCCATACAAATTTCTTTTGAATAGTCTCCAATTGAATATACAGAAACTTTTTCAGGATATTTAGCTCCAAATTCATGTTGTGCTCCAGATTTTATTGCTTTGTCTAGAGGCATTTCTTCTCTGATTATATCTAAATTTTTATTAATAATTTTATTGACTTCGTTTTCAACTTTTTTAATTTCTTCGTCAGTTAATTTTCTATCAAAGTTAAAATCAAATCTTAATCTTTCTGGAGTAATATTAGAACCTTTTTGTTTTATTTCTTTAGATAACATTTTTCTTAAAGCTTCGTTCAATAAATGTGTTGCAGTATGTAATTTTGCAGTTATTTCTGATGCTTCGGATAATCCACCTTTGAATTTCTTTTCAGCTCCAACTCTACTTAATTCTTGATGTTTTTCAAATTCTTTATTAAAACCTTTTTCATCGACGTTAATTCCTTTTTCTTTTGCTAATTCTTGAACCATTTCTAATGGAAAACCATAACTTTGGAATAATAAGAAAGCATCTTTTCCAGAAATATTTTTATCTGCTATTTTTTCAAATTGTTTTAATCCTTTTTCTAAGGTATCTCTAAATCTTAATTCTTCGTTTTCAAGTTCTTTCATAATAAAATTATATTTTTGTTTTAATTCAGGATAATCTTCTTTGTACATTTCTATTACAATTTTTGCTAAAGGTTTAGTTAAATTATCTTGAATACCTAATAAATTTCCATGTCTTATTGCTCTTCTGATAAATCTTCTTAAAATATATCCTTGATCTACATTGCTAGGCATAACATCTCTTTCATCACCTAAAATAAAAGTTGCTGCTCTCATATGATCTGCTATAATTCTAACGCTTTTTTCATTTTCTTTTGAAATTGATTTTAATTTAGCTAATTTTTTAATTTCTTCAATTAAAGGCAGGAATAATTCTGTTTCATAAACATTTTTTTTACCTTCCAACATAGCACAAGTTCTTTCTACTCCCATTCCAGTATCAACATTTTTTTGTTTTAATTTTTCATATTTTCCTTCTGCAACTTTATTATATTCCAGGAATACGTCATTCCAAATTTCTATGAATTTTCCACAAGAACATCCAGGTTTGCAATTTTTAGAACATTTTTCTTTTCCTGTATCTATAAACATTTCAGTACAAGGACCACAAGGACCTGTTGTTCCTGCAGGACCCCACCAATTATCTACTTTTGGTAAGAAATATATCCTTTCTTTGGGTATTCCTAAAGATTGCCAAATTTTTGCGCTTTCTTCATCTTTTGGAGCATCTTTATCTCCAGAGAATACTGTAACAGATAACAAATTTTTATCAAATTTTAAGATTTTAGTTAAAAATTCAAAGCTATATTCAATTGCTTCTTTTTTAAAATAATCCCCTAAAGACCAATTTCCTAACATTTCAAAAAAGGTTAAATGACTAGCGTCTCCTACATTATCAATATCTACAGTTCTAATACATTTTTGTACATCTACTAATCTTTTTCCCATAGGATGCTTTTGGCCCATTAAAAAAGGAACTAATGGATGCATACCTGCTGTTGTAAATAACACTGTAGGATCAAATTCTGGTATCAAAGAAGCTGATTTTATAATAGAATGACCTTTAGATTTAAAGAATTCAAGATACTTTTGTTTTAATTCATGTGCTTTCATTACAATTCCTTTTGTAATTAGTTATATAAAATTTTCTATTATTTTATAGAATGCAATTTTTTCTGGATATTCATTATTTCATCTGCAAGCTTTTTTGATTCATAATTCTCTTCTAAATTAATATCTTCTATTATTTCTTCAGGTTCTTCGTATATTGTTTCTACTTGATGAGGTTCTTGTTTTTTATGAATTTCATGATGTGCTAATTTGTGTTCTACTTTATGAACCATATGAGAATGTTCTATTTTCTTTGGAATTGTATGATGAACTTCATGTAATTCTGGAACTTTTTCTACTTTAATTTCTAATACGGGAAGAGCTTTTTTAAAACTTAATTTTGATTTTCTAATATCTCTTACTTTTATTTTTAAATCTTGTAAAGCTTGAGTTCTATATTTCATTACTTTGCTATTTCCAACTTTTTTAAGTAAACTTGCTGTTTCTAAAGCTGCATTCAGAACTTCTTTCCTAATTTCAATTGGATTATTAATATGTGTATAAACAACACTTGATTTTTGTTCTACCATTTTATTGAGACTCAAATATTTTTCTATCTATTTCTAGTAATTTAGTCTTTATTTTTTCTAATTCTATTTTCCAAGAACTAATTTCTTTTTCTTCTTCTAATCTTATTCTGTTTAATTCGTCAAGAATTAAATCTGCTTCTCTTATTCTTAGTTTTATATTTTCTAAATCGTTAAGAGCATCTTTGAAATTTTCTATTCTTACAAATAAAGGTTGTTTATCATCAAGTTCAACTCTTCTAGGAAGTAATTTTTCAATTCTTTCAGGAACTGCTCTTTCTCTTATTGGAATGATATATTCTATACATTCTGGTTTAGGGTGATGATGGTGATGTACTACTTTTGGTTCTGGTTTTTTGTGATGTGCCATTTTTTTATCGTGTTGTATTGGTTTAAATTCTGGTTGAGGAAAATCCTCCACTCTTGGTTCTTCAATACCTTCTTCATCTATTGAAAAAGGTAATGGTTCTTCATTATATGATTCATATATCGGTTCTTTATAACTATAAACAGGTTCTTTTTTGGTTTCTTTAACCATTTCTTTTAATGCTGGTAAAGAAATTCTCTTTCTCATTTCTTCATGAGTTTCATCTTCAGGTATATCTGGTTCTGGACCTGGAAGCTCTAATCTTTTATTTTCAAATTGAGATTCATAACTAGGAAGTTCTAATGCCGGTAATTTTGGTAGAGTTAAAGATACGTCCTCTCTTTTCTTTTTTGTAAACCAACCCATACTCTTTCTACTTTTAAGAGGTTATTAAAGCTTTCTTTATTATTATTCTGTAGTAAAATAGTAATCAATACATTTTTATATTTACTATATTATGAAATTTTATTGTCCTATGTCTAAAAAAACTAAATCTAAGAAGAAAAAGGTTTCTCCCAAAAAAGAAAAACCTATATCTATCTATGACAAAGAATTTAAAACTCTTTTAACGAATTTAATTGGTCCTGAAGCAGTTACTGTTGTAGATCAACTAATAAAAAGGAAGAATGTTTCTGAATTTACTGTTGCAGAAAATTTAGAAATGAATATTAATCAGTTTAGGAGTATTATTTACAAATTAGATTCTTATAATTTAGTTTCTGGAACAAGAAAAAAAGATAAGAAAAAAGGTTGGTATATTTATTATTGGACTTTCCATCCAGAAAGACTGGAAAACTTGTATTGGAATATTAAATTAAGAAAATTAAGAAAATTAAAAGAAAAATTAGAGCAAGAATCTAAGACTTTTTTCTATGTTTGTCCAAATAAATGCATAAGAGTTAATTTGCATGAAGCAATGGAAATGAATTATAGATGTCCTGAATGTAATTCTCTTTTGAAAGAAGATCTTCCTAATATTAAAAAGTTTGAGAAAGAAATTAAAGAACTTGAAGAAGAATTAAAAAAAGCAGGAAAATTACAATATTAAAACAAACTAATTATTCCTTGTAAAACTTTTGCTCCATCAAATGGTCCTAATGGAATCATGTTGAATATGAATAATATCATATTTATTTTTTGTGTTAATAAAAGTACAATTGCAGTATTTCTTTTCAAATGTCTTGCTCTATTTAGTATTAACCAAGAACCTAACCATAAAATTAAATTAACAAAAGGACCTGCAAATGCAATTATTCCAGTCTGCCAACCTACTGTCATGGCAGGTATTACAACTGCACCTGGAGCTATGATTAAAAAAGGACTTTTTATCCATTTCAAAAATAAACCTAAAAATAGGCCAAAGAAAAATATTTCAAAAGTAGCACTATATCCAAATCCCATTGCAACAAATTTATGAGCAAGTTCATGTAAAATTACTCCTGGAGCAGCTACCAATATGGCTAATTTAAAAGCATTCCAGTCAAATCGTTTTTTCTTGAAATAATCTGTTTCAGGAACCTTTAAAAAACTCATAAAAATATATCCAATTACTAAAATAGTAATACTCATATATAATATTTCTAATGGTGTTATAAGCATTTTAATACATATAAATTAAAAACAGATTTATTTAAAAAACCTTCGAAATAGTTTATTTATTAAACAAAAATTTAAGAGATTTGTTTATTAAGAAATTATTTAATATCTTATTCTGGATTCGTCTATTGCTCCTTTATAATCAGGGTATCCTTTTGGATTAGTTACTCTATGAATCCATAAATCTCCATTATATTGAAAAGCAAATATACCTTCATTAGTTTCTTTTTCTATAACATTTACTTCATTTATTTTTGCTTCATTCACAATAAATGTTGGGTCTGAATTAATTTGGAGAGTAATGCTATTAGTATCAATTGAAATTACTTTAATCATATTTAATCCAAAGAGAATATAATTATCTGGAATTAAATAAACTAGATGGGTAGTTTTTGGAGCATAACCTATATCTACGGAAATAGGATGATTTATTCCTTCTCCCAACCTAAGAGTAACCATATTATTTGAATCTATTGCATATTTATTCTCAGTAGTCTCTTCAGTTACTATGGTCTCTTCATTTTTTATAGCAGTACAAACTATTTTTAATTCAGTACAAGTTTTTAATCCGTCTGATTTTCCGTCTCCATTAATGTCCACATTAAGTTTATTTTGTAAAAAAGTTGTATAATCTTCTTGCATACAATAATTATTGCATTTATTTACTGCTCCTGAAATATCTAATAAATTTTCAGAATTTGGGGTAGAAGTTATTCCTTCATCTTCATCACAGATTTTATTATTATTTTGGTCTAAACAACAACCAGTTTCAAACCTCATATAGGGAGTTTCACAAGCAATTATTTTATTAACATCTTCTGCTGTTAAATTCTTAGAAATACCATTTATATCAATATTTTCACAACCACTTATTAAAAATAAAGATATTACTAATAACCCAAAAATTACCTTAAACTTCATATTAACTTAAATAATTCCTTATTTATAATAGTTTCTAATTAGGGGGTTTACACAATAATCCAATCTTATGCAAATATTAATGGTCCTGCATAAAAATAATAATTCTTACTTTAAAACAAATTCATAAGGTATTTAAATAACTCAAACAGTATATTATTATCGATGATAATACAAAAAACTATGAAACCATAGATGTTTATGGTTTGTGATTAGTACAATTAGTGTTTGAGATAATTTATAAATTAAATAGCCTTTTTATATAAATCCCTAAAAAGCAACATTTATATATTTATTACCTTTATTTTTATTATGCCTAAAAAAGTGGATAATTTTAAATTAGATAATAATGAACATAGTTATGTTAGGGTAAAAATTAATTCTTCAAGAGATAATAAAGTAAAAGGATTCTATATATTAATGACTAATGGAAACACTTATTCAGACACAAAAGATGAATTTATAATAGAAAAAAGATTTCTTGAAAATTTAAAAGATAATAATATTAAGTTTGAAGAATTACCTTTGAATAAATAAAAATTATGGAGATACAATAATGACACATTTCAAAGTAGACATACAATTACCCCTTAATTTTAATCCAGAAGAAGGTGGGGGTAAAATATCTGAAGAATTATTTCTTCAAACACATGATGAACTTCTTAAAATTGCCGGTGGAATACATACTTCTAATTCTCCGATATTTGGTTCTTGGATAAATCCCGAAGATAAAAGAGTTTATAATGATAAAACGGTAGTATACACTGTTTTAGTTGATTCTGAAGATAAAATGACAATACATAATTCAACGAAAATAAAAACATTAAAGGAATATAAAAAAGAATTAAAAATAAGATTTAAACAACATGAAATATTTATGGTAGCAACAAGATGTTGTTGGTTGTGATATTAAAATGAAGAAATCTAAAAAAGATAGGGGTTTAAAAATAGAAGTAGGTCATAAATTTTTTTGGAACTCTTGTAGAGAAACATTAAAACAGATTAATGTGGGTGTTATGGCCGGAGCTACATTTTATTTAATGTCTAAAGGAACATTTTCTTCATATACATTTATTTTAATGATTTTATTTGTATTTTTAATTAATTATTTATTAGATTCAAAAATAGCTATTTCAACAGGTAAAAGAAAAAGAATTCCAGAAGCAATACGTTTTAAAGATGTATCTTAGACTTTTTAAACATCAGTTACTTATTAAACAAAAACATAAAAACAAAACCTTTAAATATATTTCTAATAAATTCTTTAACACGATTAATAAGGCTTAAAATGGGAATTTACAAATATATTAACAAAACCTGGAGAAAACCTAAAATAAACTTAGGTTATGTATGGCAAACTAGATTAATCAATTGGAGAAAAGAGCCTGCTGTTATTAAAATAGAAAAACCAACAAGAATAGATAAAGCAAGAATGCTTGGTTATAAAGCTAAAAACGGAGTTGTTGTTGCTAGAGTTAGAGTTCCTCGTGGTGGAAGAATGAGGATGCAAATAAGGGCAGGAAGAAAATCTAAGAAATTTAGACACAGAAAAATTGTTGGTAAAAGCTATCAATGGGTTGCAGAAGAAAGAGCAAATAAATTCTTTAGAAATCTAGAAGTATTAAATTCATATTGGGTTACAGAAGATGCATTACATTATTGGTATGAAGTTATTCTAATTGATCCCGATAAACCTGAAATTCAAAAAGATCCTAAATACAAAGGTATTCTAACTCAAAGAGGAAGAGTTTTCAGAGGATTAACAAGTGCTGGAACAAAATCAAGAGGTCTTGGTGGAAAAGGAATAGGTTATGAAAAAAATAGACCTAGTTTGAGAGCACATAATAGACAGGGAAAGAATTAAATTTATAAACTTCTTTATTTATTTTTATAAAAGATGGTGTCTAATCTAACAGAGATATGGGAAAAGAATATAGATAGAAAAGCTGCTAAGATAAGGGCAGAAAGAGTTCTTAAAGTAATTAAAAAATATAATCCAAAAGCAAAGGTTGTTTTAGAATTAGGTGTAGGATTAGGAGCAGTTCTTTTTTATTTTAAAAACTTTGAAAAATATGGTTTGGATTTAGGAAAAGATTATATAAAAGTAGCTAGAAAAATAGTTCCAGATGCTAAACTTTTTGTTCAAAGCATGGATAATTTTAGAATTAATAAAAAATTTGATATAATCTTTTCAGTACACGAATGTATTAATGAAGTTAAACCTTTCAAGAATTGGGAATCAACATTTAAACATTCTTATAATCATCTTAATAAAAATGGATTATTTATTTTTGATATGCGTACTCAAAAACATTTGGAAGATATGAAAAAACAGATTATAAAACTTAAAGAAACTCCAACTGGGTTTATTTATGATAATACTCTTGTTCAAGGAAATAAATTAACTTGGGATACAACTTATTTTAATAAATATAAAAATAATTTTTATAAAATTGAAAAAGATAGGTATGATGAATTTGTCTATTCTATTGATAAAGTAAAAAAGAGCTTATCTAAGAGATTTAAAATAATAAAAATACTATTTTTTGAGGATAAAAGAAAAGTAATGTTTGTTTGTAGAAAGAATTAATCTGGATAAGTTTTTAAATTATTTTTTATTAGGGTTTTATCAACATTTTTTCCCAATTACTATAATGCCCTTCTCCTAAATCTCCAACTTCATTATTAGGACCATATCCAAAGTGTTCCCAAAAAGAAGGGTTTTGTACGTCTGTTATTTTTAATTTGTTTGCTCCAATTAATCTAAAAATATTCTCAACTGTTTCTACCATTTTTCTTCCAAATCCCATATTCTTTACTAATGGAATAACTGAAAGAAATCCAATACTACATTCATTTAATTCTTTATAAAAAGTTATTTTAGTTTCTTGATCATAGTCACCAAGTTTTCCATTAATATAATCAAGACTATACCTATTAGATAAATATTCACATCTAATTTTACGGTTAGAGCCAAAATCAGGTTTAACTATAATTGTATCTGTAATATGATAAAGTCCATCCATCTTTCTAAACTCTTGTTCACATATTTGTTTAAGGGATTCGATATTCATAAAGAATTTATAAGATATATTATTTATAAATCTTACTATTAATAGTTATTTATAAGTAGTAACAAATAGAAAGGTTTAAAAAGTTTAATTGTATACTTAAACCATGGCAAACGACAATTTAGAGGGTTTAGATCTGGCTAGAACTATAGAATATTATAGCAATGCCTCTATTAAATTACCTAAGACTAAAGAAGGTCAATTTGACTATCCTATTATAGATAAGGCCTATATTCCTTTATCTGAGCTAGATTTAACTAGTTTATTCCAATTATTCCCTAAACCTGCTAGAAGAAGGTCTATTCTTAGAGAAGTAATTTGTAAACCTTGCGCTTGGTTCCATAAAAATTCAACAAGTGAAAATCCAATAGAAACTTTTAATGTAAAAAAAGCTTTATCAGAAACAGCTATAGTTACTGCTAAAACTGAATATAATGCTTGGGCAAAAGATCAAAAAAATCCAAGTGCTGAAGTAATACTTTATCAATTGCCTGAAAATATTAGTGAAGATGTTCAAAGAATAATCCTTTCACAAGGATTTGTTCATGAATTAGCTCATACAATTATAACTCCTGCATTACATTTAGATAATTATATAATTAAACTACCTGATTGTAGCGAAGTTGGTGGAAAAGAATTTATAGATAAATTTCAAAAAGAAGCAGAAAATTACAAACCAATTTCACATTATGCTTCTACATACAGAGGTAAAGATAATAAATTTACAAATCCAGAAAGAGGAGTACCAGAAGAATTAGCTGAAGCTATAACTGCTTACTTGTTAAGATTTTCTTTTAGAGAAGGAAATTGTATGAAACCTTTTGCAGATAGACCTGAAATAAAAGAATTAGTTAAAGATTTCTTATATGCTAAGAGATATGATTAGAACTATGGAAACCTATAGAGATTATTTGGATAAAGATACCTTAGAGTTAAAGGTAAAGGATATAGAAGCAAGATTTGGTGTAGATGAAGCTTTTCTATTTTTAATTGTAAATGATCCAATTTACTTAAGTTATTGTAAAGAATTGAGTAAAAATGCTATAAAAAAATTTAGAAGGTATTTACAACCTACTCAAGTCATATTTAATTATTTATCTAGAAATAAAAAAGTTATGGATAAATTAATAGCAAACAAAAAAAATAGATTTTTTGGTGAATATGATACTCATATAAAAAATAATCTTAATCCCGTAGAATACCAGATGTATTTACAAGGTAATTGGAATGAGGCTATAACTAGTGTAGTATTAAGCGCTCAGCGTGAATTTATGTATCCTGAAAGAACTAAAACTAAACAGGAATTAAAAGGGAAAGCAAAACAAGCACCTGTATCTTCTTATTCATTTAGTAATGCTTATCCAGTAAGAGCTAAATAAATTTATTATTCTATGTTTTCTTACATACTAAGAGATATTAAAACGTTTTTCAATTTGTTAATTTTTCTAATTCAAAAATATATTTATTTAATTTTCTTAAGAATTTCTCTCTCTTTTTATTATCTTTAGTAGGATTTAATCTAAGTTTAAGAACATCATGAATTATATGATTTTTATTTTTTATAGATTTAGCTAGTTCTTTCCAAGATTCTGGTGGTTCTATACCTCTAATTCTTTGTTCTTTTTCAACAAGAAAAGTTGTTTGTTTTACTAACTCAGAAAATCCCATCTTTTTTTCTTTAAAATTTGGAATAAATATATCTTTAAAGGCATTTATTTGTCCTATTAAAAATTGTAAATCTGTCCTCATAGGGTATTTTTGAATATCGATAGGTTTACCATAAATTAGTTTATACCTATACAAATCTCTTAGAGTCATATCCACTCCTCCTTTTGGAGTCTTGTATTTAAGATATCTTTTTCCTGCTTCAAACTCTTTTAAAGAATGAGGTAATAATTCAGAAGGTTTGTATAATTGACCTATTGTTTCCTCTAATTTTTTTATTTTTTCTAAAGTTTTATTATCATAAGTTATAGGTATTATATCTACATCGCTTTTTTCATTCATTTCTCTACGTACAAAACTTCCTTTTATATAAATAGCATAAATTTTATTCTTTGGAATATTTTCAAAAAGAACTTGTTCTGCTTTTTTAATAGAGTAAATTGCTCTTTTTTCTCTTTCTGTTTTATTCTTCCAATTTTTCCAAAATTCGTAATTTTTCATTGTATCTTAATTATTCCTAAAATTGCTTCTGGTTTTTTATTAGGATATTTAAAGATAAATGCATCTTTTTTAATGTCTTTTCTTCCTTTATATTGATGTACAACTCTTTTTAACTTATTTAAATCATAAATTATACAAATATCTATTCTTGATGGTTTTTTACCAAAATCAATTGGAAATTTATAAAAGGACCATATCATTTGCCACATCATTTTTGATTTAGGTTTTACAGTCCAATCTAAACAAAAAATATCAATCTTTTTATTTTCAATATTTCCATATCTATCTCCCTCTCTTTTAGGATTATATCTATCATGTCCTAATTTCTTAATTATTTTTATTAAATCATTAATGTCTTTCTTTTTATGTTTTTTAGAACTTAAACATCTAACTGCAATTTTCTTATTTAAAAAATGTTTTTTAAGAATAATATCTAATTTATTTCCAATCTTATCCCAATCTGGTTTAGATTTAACATTATATTCAGGAATTTTTATTGTATAGATTTTCATTTTATTCTACTTTGTGTTTTCTTTATTTGTTCTAGTTCCTCTTTTGTAAGAGAATCTTTCTTTAACCAATATATTCCTTTTCCAGTATCTTTTCCCAGATAATTAAAATTAACTAATTCTCTTCTAAACATAGCATGATCATCTACATCAAAAGATTTTATTATTTCATTAACTTCTAATTCAGAATATTCTTTTCCTTTTTCAAATTTCTTAGCAACTTTTTCTAAGATTTCTTGTTTTTCTACATCATTCTTGGGTAAAGTTAGTTTCATATTTTTTTAAATCCATAGATTATATAATATAAGCTATAAATAGTTAGAATAATTGTTATCAAAAAGAAAGGTAATTTTATTGTATAAATATCTGCTAGATATCCAAAAATAGGTTCTACAATTAAGAACATAAGAGCTATTAAAAAAGAGAACATTGAATCGATTGTAGCTCTTTGATGACTTTGAATATGTTGATGCATATAACTACTTTTTGTAATATCAAAAAATCCATAAGGAATTCCAATTAATATAAAACATAATGCACCAAGGATATAATTATTTGTTAATACCATAAGGTAAAATAAAATAGTAAGTGTAATTATTTGTAAACCAAACATATTTTTATAAGAAAATTTTCTTCGTAATGAAGGTGCAAGATTAGAAGCAAAAGTTACTACTAATGATTTAATGGTGTATACTATTCCAAATAAAACAACAGGTAATGCTAATTGTTTTAAGTAAATCTGTCCATAGCCATAAGAAAAATCTGATCCTAAACTTAAAAAAAGAGAAAAAATTAAGATCATTTTTAAATAAGAATTTTTAAGAATAGATTGTATAGATTGTTTAAAATGTGAAAATACACTAATATATTTTATTGGTTTGTGATATTTAGGTTCATGAAGAGTAAACATAAGAATTAAAGATAATACTAAAAATACTAAAGAAAGTTGAAATGGAAGTAATTGTGAATAATTGAATAAGAAACCAGAAGACAGAAGTGATATAAATAAAGGTATTTGTTGATATATTTGTTGTCTTGCCCATAATTTATCAAAGTCTTTTTCTCTTTTTAATACTTTTAAGGTATCATAAAAGAATGCAACATTTGTTCCAGATAAGAATGCATATGCTGCAGCAGACCAGACACTCGCTAATATGAAAAATAAAAAATTTGTAGCATAAAGAAGAGTAATTACAGATAAAACGGTAAATATTGAAGATATAATCATGGTCCATTTTCTTTCCCACCTGTCTGCAAGTATACTTGAAGGAATTTCTAAAAGCATTCTAATAATAGTCCAGACCACCCCCAAAATTGCAATTTTAAATATAGTTAAATCGTGAGCAAGATAAAAAAGTTGTATGATTGGAGTATAAAATGCAAACTGAGCAAGCGAGCTAGCTAAATAATACTTCCAAATATTTGATTTAATATTTTTATTACTCATTTTATAACCTTTTTAAGATAATTTGTAGAATTTAATAAGCTTTTAGGTTTCTTTCCAATATACCATTTTGTTGTTGATTTAGGTAATTTAGAATGATATTCAAAATGTAACATTGTATGTTCCGGTCTATCTGCAAAAATTCTTCCAACTTTAGCAATTTTTTGCCCTGCTTTAACTTCTTCTCCTATTTTTAATTTTGGTTTTTGTATTTCTCCATATAAGGTATAATTTTTATCTTGATTTTGTATAACAATAGCGTATGTATTTTCATATTTATGAAATTTATCTAATTTTGGATATGTAAAAAGAAAAATATTCTTAACAATTCCATTTTCAATAGATATAACATCAGAACCATATTTTGCTAAAATGTCTGTTCCAGCATGAAACCTTCCATCTTCTTCATTTCTTCCAAATCCTCTTTTTCTTTTACCTCTAGGAATTTGTTTTTTAGCTGAAGGCACTGGCCAAAAATATTTTTTCATTTTATAACCTTTTTATTAGATATACGCACCTTTCATTTTCTTTTTTTGTTATTCCTTTTTTTACAATATTCCAACTAACTATAAATTCTTCTAATCCCGCATCTTTGTACCCTAAAGTTTCATATAATTTTCTTGCTTCAGGATTATCCTCACTTCCAACAGCCATTCCAATTCTATTCATTTTTTTCTTTTTGGTTAATTGTTCTGCTTCTTGAATTAATTTAGTTCCTATGCCTTGTTTT
Source organism: Candidatus Nanoarchaeia archaeon (assembly GCA_041651575.1). Taxonomy (GTDB): domain Archaea; phylum Nanobdellota; class Nanobdellia; order SCGC-AAA011-G17; family JAFCDX01; genus JAQUOT01. The sequence goes on along the minus strand of JBAZJB010000001.1, from coordinate 512,119 downwards.
CTAAACTCTTCTTTAACCCCAAGAGATTCTATATGAGCACAATTTTTAATAAGGTTATTAATTTTTTTATCTTGTATTCCATTAAAGCGCAATTGTATATGTCCTACAGGAATATCATCTTTCCAAGCAATCAACCAAACACTATTTCCATCTTTTTGTTCAGATATTTTATCTTTATGAAAATTAGGTATATTCTCTGCAGGTAAATACCTTTCTAATAATTTCAAATCCTTTTCTTGAGCCTTTTTAATTATAATTTTGTTCATTTTAACCTCTTCAAAAACATTTCTTTTGGAGTATCCATAATAAATTGAATTTTATTGATATCCTTCTGATCCAAATTTTTTTCTTTAGTCATTCCTTTTGTGTTTATATCTGCAAAAGCCCATAGTCCGTATTTTAAACACCCAAATTTAACGGCCTCATATAAATGTTCTTTCTCCCATTTGCTTAGCTTTCTTACTTCATCATAACTTTTCACATATTCTTTAAAATTTTCATAAGAGAATTTGGTTCCATCTAATGAAAAACAGGCTGCAGCTGAACCACCAAAATCTAAGAAAGATTTATCTTTATCAATAGTCCAATCAATAACATATTTTACTTTATTTTTAGAAAAGATTACATGTCCTGGATTAAATTCTGAGTAATATCCAGAAGTATATTCTTTTTTTGGAATTTTTATGTTTTTAGCTTCTTTTAGTATAAAATTCAAGTAAATCTGATACTTTTTAGAATAGTTCATTCTTTTTTTGTAAAAGATATTAGCTAATCTATTTAGACGACTTAAATCATCTCTTTCACCTTGAGATATTTTTATGTTTTTTGTCATAACATGAAATTTTGCTAAGGTTTTAGCATAATCTCTAATCATTTCTTTATTCATCGAAACCCATCCAGTATGCTCCTTGATTTTTACATATTCAAATATAGCAATATTATTGTTTTGATAAGAAATGAAAAGTTTTTTCTTCTTAGTAGAGTATACTTTAAATGTTGGAAAACCTTGTTTTTTTAATCTGTACATAACAATCAATCCTTGTTTATCACTCAAACCAAAATTTCTAAATACTTTTAAAAAGAATTTTCCTTTTGTTGTTTCTATTATTTGAGATAAAGAAACAGTATCATTTTTTAGTATTTTACCAAAAGATTTGAATTCTCCAAGATTATAATTTGCAAGTATCTCTTTTATTTCAATTTTTTTTAGTTTCATTGTATTTTTTTAAATTTCATTAAGAGAACCTGTGATTTATCTTCAAGCCCTCTAAATTTTCTCATTTTTTTAATTTCTAAATCTTCTTTTGTAGGAGAGAGAGTTTTTGTTTTTGTTAAAATGAATCCATACTTTAGAAAAACATCAACATACTCTTCAAGAGGATGAAAAAATTGGTCTGTTTTGTAGTTTTCTAAAATATATCCTCCTGTTTTTCCTGTTTTTGGATTAAGATATTTAATCATCGTTTCAGGATGGACATTTGAAATTATAACTTCTGTTCCTATTTTGCTTGCTTTATCAATAACCTTTACTATTTTTTCTAATTTTTTAATGTGATCTAGAACGAGCATAGAGATTATTAAATCAAATTTCTTTTTTGGATAATATTTTGTTAAATCTTGAATTGAAAAGTCTATATTTAATCTACTTTTTTTCGCTTTTTTCTTTGCTAAGTTTATCATTGCAGGAGTTAAATCAATAGCAGTTACCTTGGCTCCTTTTTTTGCAAATCGAATTGCCCATCTCCCAGTTCCACATCCAAAATCCAAAACTTCCTTATTTTTTATATTTGGAATAAAGTTTTTAATGTGTTTTTCTTCAAGGAATATTGCTAAGTTTACATCTGTATCATATTTCTTTGCCCATAAAGAATAATGTTTTTTAATATCTACATATTTCCTTTCTTTTTTGTCTTTCTTTATTTTAAACCACCATATTCTATTTGTAAGTCTTTGAATAGAATCTATAGTAGATGTTTCTGTTGCTTTTTTGTGTAGTCTATGCACATAATAAAAAAGGTACCCAAGCGAATCTTCAATTTTTTTTATATCTTTAGACTTTACAGCTTCTTCTAGATAAGGTATAGCTCTTTTTATTCTTTCAAGTTTTTCTAGCAATTCTTTATCTTTTTCAGATTTCATTCTTATTTAATATATCCACCTTTTTGTAAACTCCAAAGTTTTTTATAAGGTCCTTTTTGTTTTATCAATTGATTATGTGTTCCTCTTTGAACAATATTCCCTTTATCTAAAACAATTATCCTGTCTGCATTCATAATAGTAGATAATCTATGAGCTATTATTATAGAGGTTCTACCTTTCATTAATTTTCTTAAAGCAGCTTGTATTTCATGTTCTGTTTGAGAATCTAGAGAAGATGTTGCTTCGTCTAAAACCAATATTTTTTTATTTGCTAAAATCGCTCTTGCAATTGAAACTCTTTGTTTTTCTCCACCGGATAATTTAATTCCACGTTCTCCAACAATTGTTTTTTCTTTATATGGAAAACTTTTAATGATTTTATCAAGTTGTGCAAATTTAATAGCTTGAAGTACTTGTTTTCTTGGCGCTTTTGGATTTGAAAATGCAATATTATTATAGATTGTATCATCAAATAACAAACATTCTTGAGGAACAATTGACATTTCTGATCTTAAAGATTCTTGTTTAAATTCATTTATGTTTTTACCATCTACTAATATTTCTCCTGCATTAACATCGTAAAATCTATACAATAATTTAACTAAAGTTGTTTTACCCGAACCAGAATGTCCAACTAAGGCAAATTTCTTATTTTTATGAACTTTTAAATTTAAATTTTTAAATATAGTTCTAGTTCCATATTTAAAAGTAAGATTATTAAATGCAAGATCTCCATGTTTTATTTTTAATTCTTTAGCATTTGGTTTATCTTTGATTTCATTTGTTACTTTATCATACCTAAATAAAGTTTCAAAATCGGCCATAGATCTATAAAATCCTCTTATTCCATGCACAAATCCAAATAATTCACTTATAAAACCACCATATACTCCATTAATAAAAACTAAACTTCCAATACTTATATTTCCATTGATAAAATCTTTTACTGCAAAATAAACAAGTAAAAATGTTCCTGTATATACTATCAAACCTTGTATAGAATCCATCCATCTAAAATAATTCCAAAATCTTAATAATTTATTTTTACTGATTTCACTTAATTTTTTATATTTTAATTTTATTAATTCTTCTTTACCAAAATATTTTATTGAATCAACATTTGTGAATATATCTGAAATGCTTGCTTTTTCTAAATCTTCTGCATTATTACTTTCTATATTTGATTTTTCTTGCACTCTTTGCATAACTAAACTATAAATAATAAAAATTGTTGCAACTAATAAAGTAATTAAAACATAATGCCAGCTAAATAAAAACAGAGAAAATGAAACTACAACCAATCTAAAAAAAGTTTGGCTGAAATTGAATATTAAAACATCAGTTAATCTTTCTACTGCTCCACCTATCCTGATTAATTTGGAAATCAAACCTCCTATTTTGTGTGTTACAAAGAAATTATGGTCTAAGTAAATCAAATGATTGAAGAATTTTCTTTTTAAGTCAGTTATTACACCTGTTTCTAATTTATTAATAAAATGGAGGTATAAATATTTAAATACGGCTTTTGCTAAAGACATACATATATAGATTGCTGCTATTAAAATTAACACATTTATGAAAGTTTCAAGAGTTATTGTTTTAGCAACAAAGGCTGTTCCTTTATCTATGATTTTTTTAAATAGATATGTTTCTAGAACTGCTGTAGATTGTATCAATAATATCAAAAATAGTAAACCAATACACCATCCCTTATAGTTTAACAAATACTTGAAATACAATTTCAAATTATACTTAAAATCTATTTTACCCTCTTTTTCTTTCATTTTAGTAAGATTTTTATATACTTTTTACTTATACTTAGCATGCCTAAACTGGACACCATTAGTACGTCCCAAAACCCTAAGACTAGGGAAATTAAGGACGAAGACTCTGAAGAGGAATAATCTAAAAACTAGATCATCTCTTTTTATAAAGTTAGTAATTAAGAGTATATAAAATTAATTATTCCATTGATATTAGATATATTTAAAAAGTTATTTAAATTATTAACTACAATTATAGAGGAGATTTTAAATGGATATAAATTCCCTTATTAAAGAATGCAAAGAAAAATTAAGGATTATAGATAATTATCTTATAGAAAATCCTCCAAAAGATACAACTAAAGATAAAGAAATTATAAAAACACAAATACGATTAGATATTGTAATAACCTTCTTTAAAAAAGTTGAAGAATTTGAATTTGAACAAATAGAGATTTTGGACAGCGAAAACTCACCTAAATCTGCACTTTATAACTTACATGCATCTATATTTAATGAAGTGTCTAATTTTATTGCATCTAAAAATACTGATTTAGATAAAGCAAGAAAAATACTGGTTTTAATATTAGACTTAGAATCTTATTTTAAAAAAATAAAAAATAAACCGTGGGATCTTGGAAAAAAAATATCTCTTTTTGAACAAATAAAACTTAGAAGAATTTTTAGAAAAAAACTTCATGAGGCAGAACCTATTAACGGAAAAGTAATTAGGGGAACAAGAGTTAGAGTATTAATTTCTGGGAGTTTAGCAAGAGGGTATTCTGATTGGAAATCAATAGGAAATGAAAATGTTTTAAAACCAACTGATTACGGCCTTCCCAGAGAATATAGAAAAGATACTAAAATGATATATAGTAAAATAGATACAGAATTGAATGTACATGAAAAATTGAAGTATCTCATGTCTGATGTAGACATATTGATTATATCTGAAGTAATTTTTGATTCTATTGATCTAAGTAAAAGTACAGATGGTTGGTCTTTTAGATTGGGGGAAAAATATGATATTGGTCTTGGAGGAAGTAAAATATTGGGAAGATTACTTCAAGTTTTAAAAACAGTAAAAATTGGTGATATAAAAGGTAGGTGCATTAATTTTTATGTTTTACGTGATGAAGAAGGATATAATAAGTATCTTTTAGAAAGACAAACTCAAATTAATAAAAAAGGAATGCAAATTGGGAAAAAAATTAATATAACAGATATTACAATTATAGATGAGATAATAAAGTAGAATTGTTATGTGTTATATCTATAACCTTAAAAGATTTTTCATTGCGTTCTGGTCCCAATTGTTTTAGTCCATAAATCATAGTCTTATTAAGTTTAGCTTCCACATAAGAATTATGTTTATGTCCCATAAAAACATATTGTGGACGAGTATTTTCAATTAAATTGTATACCGGGTTTTTATTGCTTAGCATATCATTTTCTTTTGGAAGATTTTCTTTTTTAATTATTGATGCATAAGGATTTGTTTTTAATTTATCATAAATTGGGCTTACCCAATCATGTAAAAGGAGTATATCTAAACTTTTTTTGCTTAAAAAATCTACATCTTGTTTATTATAATATTTCCAATCAAATGAAGGAATAGTATTTCTTTTACTTTTCCATTTTTTTTGATTGTATATTCCAGATAGGCCCCCAATTTTTACCCCTTTTATTTCAATTAAACCTGAAAAACCAAGAAAATAAATGTGTGGAGCTATAAATCCACCTTCACTATAATTTTTTAGTAAACCCCATGCTTCATGATTGCCCCCAATAAACACGGTTAAAAAAGGAGCAGTTTTAAAACCATCACAATAATCAGCAAAATTATTTTTTTTATTATGTCTTTGTGGAGCATAATAATAATTAAAATCCTCTTCTTTTACAATACTTTCAAAGTCTCCTAATTGAAGAATTGCATCAATAGGTTTACCATTAGTTTGTTCCCATTCTATTGCTGTTTCATACATTAAATCTTGTTTACCGTGTATGTCCCCAAAAATTGCGAAATTGGCCATATTTATATTTTATTTATATAATTTATAAACCTTTCTATAATTCACTACTTTAACGTAATAATCTTTAAAATACTTATAAAGCCTTCTATTCCATTAAATTCTTTATTAATAATATTAGTCCTAAACCAATTACGATAAAAGAAAGATAACTTATTTGAAAATTAATATAACCAATTTCTCTTGCATACAAATATCCACCAACTAAAATTAATAATATTGGAGCAATAACATCTTTTTTTCCATACTTGCCTTTATATTCGTGCTCTAAATGTTTTAAATCTCTTTTACTTAACCGCAAGTTTAACATCCCCTGCTTTTACTGTTTTTCTTTTAGAATGTTGTGCTATCTTTATTGCCTTGTCAGAAATTTGATCTGCATAGTCTTCAAGAATTTCAGCCAATGCTCTTTTAGCATCATCACTTACTCTTGGTGCACCTGCTTTTTTAAGCAATTTCTCCATTGCAGCTAAAGGTAAAATTCCTTTCATATGTCTTTATTTGTTAATTACCTTATATATTTTTCTTTTTTTCTTAAAAGAAGGCAATTTAAGTCTTTTTCCGTAAAATCTAGATAAAATTGCTGTTAATAATATAATAAATCCTGCAGTTAATACTAAAGCTAAGATAACTGAACTTAGTAAAAATAATAAAACAAAAACCAAAGGAAAAAATAAAGCCAATAATATTCTATATTTTAAACTAATTAAATTATGGCCATTAACTTTTATTTGAGAAGTCTTTACAAAAATAAATAAACTTATAAGTATAAATGCGTAAAGTAAAATTTGCTGCCACATTTTAATTTTTAGTATTTTTCCTCTTTTTATAATTATCTTTTATTAATAAAGTCATGAATATAATGGGTAATATTAAAAATGAAGAATAAAATAAAGTCATTTTAGGACCAATTATATCAATTAAATAACCTACAACTAAATTACCAATAATACTTCCAGTTGAACTAACTAAAGATCTAAAAGAGGTTATAGTTGCTCTATACTTTGAAAGAGTATGTTTTTGAAAAAAACTTTTTTCAATAGGAGTAGATAAAACTCCAAAGAAGCATACAGATAAATAAACTAAACAAGCAATTTGCCAATTAAATACTAACATTATTGAAACAGCACAAAGAAAATAAATAATATAAGTTAAAAGTAGAGAATTTTTTTCACTTCCGACTAATTTTAAAAAATATTTAGATGCATAGGGAGTTAAGACTAAAACTATTCCAGCAATTGAGAATAAATAACCTAACCAATAAACCTGAAAATTTAAATTTACTAATAAAGATTGCCAAGATATATTCCCCCCAAGAGAACCTTCAATTCCAAAAAATAGACCAGATACAATTAAAAATAATAAAACTGGATGTTTTAAACTACTTTTTATAGAAAATTTAGAATAATTAATAGTATTACTAACAGATTTTGAAATAGAAACATATTTACCCTTAAAGTTTTCATTTACAAAAATTAATAAAATTATTCCTCCGGCAATTAAACCTACAGCACTTACTAGACTAATTATACCTACTCCAAAATGTTTTACAATAACAGCCCCAACAAGACCTGATAAAATAACTCCCAAACCAACTATGCTAACCTCTTTACTAAAATAAGAATGAACTAAATCCTTTCTTTTATTTTTATGCAAATGATCTACAATTAAAGCTTCATTTGCTCCAGAACCCAAGGTATAAGATATACCCATCAAACAGGCTAATAAAATAAACATATAAAAATTATTAACAAAATAAGTTAAAATCAAACCTGTTGATTCTAATACTATTCCTAGGATAACAGAAAACTTTCTTCCAAAAATATCTGCTATTGCCCCAGTAGGAATTTCAAATATCAGTTTACAAAAATTTACTGTAGCAAAAAGTATGGACATTTGGAAAAAACTTAATCCTTTTTGATTAAAAAATATTACAAGAAATGCAGGCCATATATACAAACAAGCTTGAATCAAGACAGTTAAATAAAAAGGCCATAATAATTTTAACTCACCTTTTTCAAAAAATTTCATTTTAATCCATAACAATTCTAGCATCAACTATTAATGCTTCTTTATCGTTTGCAATCAAAGGATTTATATCCAATTCAGTTATTTTTGAATTTTTTTTAATCAAATTATTTAATTTTAAGATATTTTCAATGATATTTTTCTTATTCACTTTAACATTTCTTGCATCAAAGATTTTTGAGAATTTTATTTCATTTATCATTTCTTCTGCGTCTTCTTCTTTTATAGGATAAACTCTAAATGAGACATCCTTGAAAACTTCTGTATAAATTCCACCTAAACCAAAAGTAATGACATGACCAAAAGTATTATCTTTTTTAATTCCCATTAAAAATTCTACACCAGAAGTTTGTTTTTGTATCAAAATATTATTAGATTTTAATTCTTTAAAGGTTTTTTCAAAATCATCTTTATTAACATTTAGCTTAACACCAGATTTTTCAGTCTTATGTAATAAATTAGTATTTTTCAAAACAACAGGAAAACCTATTTTAGTAGCAATATCCAAAGCACTCTTATAATCCTTTGAAAAGCCTCTTTTAACTACTTTAAAGCCATTTTTCTCAAGAAAGTCCTCTGCTTCATCCTCTTTTAGGATTTTCATTATTAAATAATAGGCATAAACCTTTTTAAATCTTTTCTAACTTGAATTTATATGATTCCTGCTTCACAATTAAAAGAAATTAAAGATTATCTTGTAAATGCTGAAAATCCGTTAATTTTCTTTGATGATGATCCTGATGGATTATGTTCATATTTGTTAATGAAACAACTAAATGATAATGCTAAAGGTATAGTAATAAAAAGCTCTCCTGTTTTAGATTTACAATACTTAAAGAAAATAGAAGAATTAAGTCCAGATATAGTTTTTGTTTTAGATAAACCATTAATAAGCCAGGAATTTATTGATAATGTTCATGTTCCTATAATTTGGGTAGATCATCATCCTTTAGTTCAAAGAAAAGGAGTAAAATACTATAATCCCAGAATAAAAGATGAAAAAGATAATTCTCCTACTACTTACTTAGTTTACAAAGCACTTAATAATAATTTATGGATTGCTACAGTAGGTTCTATTGCAGATTGGTATATTCCAGATTTCTTGCCAGAATTTAAAAAACAATTTCCAGGTTTATTAGAAGATCAAAAAAAACCAGAAGATATTTTATTTAATTCTAAATTAGGAACTTTAGTAAAATTATTTTCTTTTAATTTGAAAGGAAAAACTTCAGATGTGAGAAAAAATATAGCTATATTATCAAAAATAGAAACTCCTTATGAAATATTAAATCAAGAAACTTCTAAAGGAAAATTATTATATAAAAACTATACAAAGATTAATAAGGCATATGAAGAATTATTAGCAAAAGCAATAGAATCTATGAAATATCAAAAAGATAAAAGAATATTATTATTTATTTATCCTAGTGCAAAAACAAGTTTTACAACCGAATTATCAAACGAATTACTTTATAAATATCCTGATAGGTTAATTATTATAGGAAGAGAAAAAGGCGATGAAATAAAAATGAGTTTAAGATCAAGCAAATTAATTTTACCTGGAATAATTGAAAAAGCCTTGGTAAATGTAAAAGGATATGGTGGTGGCCATGATTATGCTTGTGGTTCGAGTGTAGCTAAAGAAGATTTTCCAATATTCATAGATAATATAAAAAATCAAATAGGTGAGTAAAATAAAAAATAAATTAATACTTTTCATAATATCTGTAATAATTCTATCTCAATTTGCTTCAGCAATAAATATAGAAGAGCCAAGTTCTTATTCTTGGATGAGAATGTATCTAACTTTATCTACGAATTTATCTTTAGATCCAACTAAGGATGATGCAAAAGTTGATGCTATAATTTCTGAATTAAAAATATATCCAAAAAACACAGAATTGCAAAGTGTTTCAAATTTAAACATAATTTCAAATCCAACAGCAGCAACTTCTACAAACAATGCAATAACTTACAAATGGGAAAAGCCTGAATCTAAAATATTAAACTTAGGTTTTACTGCAGAGGTAGTATCTGAAAATAAAATAACTCCTATACAAACAAAATTAGAATTTCCAGCTACATCAGCAGATCCTCAGGCAGTTTCTTATTTAGAAGCTACCGAACATATTGATATAAATGAAAATATAAGAAATAAAGCAAATGAACTTGCTGCAGGGGAAGATGATGTTTATGTGGTTGCTTTTAAAATAGCAGAATATGTAAGAACTAATGTAAATTATAATCTTACAACTTTAACAGAAAATGTTGTACAAAAATCTTCTTGGGTATATGAAAATAAACAAGGTGTTTGTGATGAAATTACAAGTTTATTTATTTCTATGTTAAGGTCTGTAAAAATACCTGCAAAATTCGTTGAAGGAGTTGCATATACAAATACTTTAGGAACTTGGGGAAATCATGGTTGGGCAGAAGTTTATCTTCATGGATATGGATGGGTTCCATTTGATGTAACTTATGGACAATATGGTTTTGTTGATGCTACTCACATTAGACTTGGAGAATCAAGTGACTCTTCTATGCCTTCTTTGACTATTACTGGAAGAACTTATAATACAGAAATTAATACACAAGAACTTGTTTTAAATACAGAATTACTTGCTCGTGGAGAAAAATTACCTAAATTAGAATTAATTAAGATAGAACCATTAACTAATCAAGTTGGTCCTGGTAGTTATGTTCCAATAAAAGTAGAATTAGAAAATTTACAATCTTACTATGTTCCAGTTCAATTAAGAATTACAAAAGCACCAGAATTAACAGAATCTAATATAAAAACAGTTTTATTAAAACCTTTACAGAAAAAAACAGTATTTTGGACAGTAAAAATTCCAAATGATTTAGAAAATAATTATATTTATTCTACTTTAATTGAAGTAATAGATTCATTTGGATTGGTTGCTTCAGAAAAAATAAATTATGCAGAAGAATATGATACTTTTACTCAAGAACAAGCAAATACTTTATTAGCTAAAAATTCAGAAAAAGAAAGTTTGATTTATTCAGAAAAATTAAGTCTAAATTGTAAACCTGGAAAAAATTATTACTTTGATTATGAAAAAGCAGAGCTAACTTGTACTGTTATTAATACCGGAAATGTAGTTTTGAATGATTTACAAGTTTGTTTAAATCAAGATTGCAAGACTTTTGGATTGACAATAGCAGACTCTAAAAATTTAGTATTTACAGACTTACCTAGTAATGAAGAAATAAAAATAACTGCAAAAAATAACGTTATTGATGTTGCTAGTTTTGTTACTATAAAACAATTGAATGATCCTAATCTAAAAATATCTAATCTAAATTTTCCAGATTTAATACTATACAAACAACCCACTAATTTGACTTTTTTACTAAGTGTAGATACTCCTGTTAAAAATATTATTTTCAAATTAAATGGAGAAGAATTTTTTAAATTGGATAATTTTGTAAAACAAGAAAATAGAATTTTTATATTTACAGGAAAAAAATTATATGGTCCAACTTATAATAATTTATCAATAACTTATGAAGATGAAAATGGGCATGTTTATCAAACAAGCAAATCTTTTTTAGTTAATGTAAGAAAAGTTCCATTTTATGCAAGAATTTTATATTGGTTAGGATTTTAATAACTTTTAGCAACATAGACAATATGATTTGCTTTTTTATTACAAATAACACATTTTTGTCCTGGTTTTATTTTATCTTCTTTTGGATATAAAGTTCCTGAGACGTTTGCTGTAGTTTCTTCTTTTAGTTTATCTGCACATTTTTCTCCATCCCAATCCATAGAACAGAATGGAACTTTAACAAATCCTTTATGCTCTTTTAATATTTTTTTAAGTTCATCGTAAGAATTTGTTTCTTTAATTCTATTCTTAAAATATAAATTTGCTTTAGATTCTATGTTTTTATCTAATATTTTTGCATTTTTTTCAATTTCTTTTATTAAATCTTTTAATTTTATAGTAGTTTTAGTTCCTGTTCTTAATGCAACAGTAATTTTGTTTTCCTTAACTTCTTTTGGTCCAATTTCTAATCTTAATGGAACTCCTCTCAATTCCCAATAATTATATTTGTAACCACAACTTCCTTCTCTGTCGTCGAATTTAATTCTATAATCTTTTAATTTATCTTGAATTTCTTTGCATTTTTTTATAACAACTTTATTTTCTTTTTCTGAAAATAATATAGGAATAATTACAATTTGTGTTGGAGCCATATCAAAAGGTAATATTAAACCTTTATCGTCTCCATGTATTCCTATAATAGAAGCCATAGTTCTCCATATTCCTGGACCAAAACAACTTTGCCAAACATATTCTTCTTTTTCTTTATCATTTTTTACTTTAATATCATAAGCTTTAGAAAAATTTTGTCCAAGATCATGTGTTGAAGCTAATTGCGTTTTTTTACCATCTGGCATCAATGTTTCTGGAGTAAAAGTATCAACTGCTCCCTTAAATTTATCCCATTGAGGTCTTTTAAAGAACAAAAATGGAATTTTAATTTTCTCTTTTAAAACTTCATTACAAATTTTTAAATCTGTATCTATTTGTTTTAAGACTTCTTCGTGATTATTAAAAACATCATGAGATTCAAAAAACAAAAATTCTCTTCCTCTTAAAAAAGGCCTGGTAGTCATTTCATTTCTAAAACTAGAAATTCTTGATTGATAACCTTTGAAAGGTAAATCTTTATAACTTCTAAACCATAAACTATATACTGGATATATTTGTGCTTCTCCTGTTGGTCTTAAAGCAAATTTTTCTTCTAATTTTTTATCTCCTGCTTCTGTAATCCAGAATACTTCAGGGGTAAATCCAGCATGTTCTTTTTCTTTTTTAAGATATTCTTCTTTAACAACCATAGGAAATAAATAAGCAGTATGTCCATCTTTTTCAATTTCTTTTTCAAAATATTCATAAATCTTTTTTATAATTGCAAAGCCCCAAGGCCTATGCACAATAAATCCTTGTATACAATTTCTTATATCTGCTAGCTCTGCTTTTTGAACTACTTGAGAATACCATTCAGAAAAGTCTTGTTCTTTTTTAACTGTAATTCCCTCTTGTTTTGACATGGTTAATGAAAATGTTTGTATTTTATAAATTTTTGTAAATGGGACTGCCCGGATTTGAACCGGGGTCGCGAGGTCCCTAACCTCGAATCATGACCAAGCTGGACCACAGCCCCAACGTTATGTTTATATACCCTTTTGCTTTAAAAGGTTTAAAGTTTATATAATCTTGGATATGGGGTGAATTATGGGGTTAAATACTTTAAAACCTAATATAATTATAAATGAAGATATAGCCTATTTTATTGGAGTTCTCCATTCAGATGGATGTATCTACAAATTTAAAGACAAAAAAGAGAAGTTTACTAGAATACGTTTAATTTTAGGTGTTGCACTAAAATCTTTACCTATGGCAAAAAAATTTCAAGAAATATTAGAAAAATATTTTAATAGAAAAATTAATATAAGAAAAAGATCAAATAAAAATTTATACCTAATGCAGACATCTATTAATAAAATTTATTTTATTTTTAAAAATTGGAAAAAAGGGAGGATTCCTTATGAAATAAAAAAGAATCCTTCTTTATTTGGTGCTTATTTAGCTGGTTTGATAGACGGAGATGGTCATATTAAATTAAAAAAGAATAAAGATAGAAGGTTATATCAATTATATATTTCTATATCTGATGAAAGAAAAGCAATTGCTCTTAAAAATTTAATTAAAAAGTTTATGAAATGCGGAGCACATATTTATAAATATAAAAAGAAAAATTGTTATGATACTTGTTTTTATATTACTTATAAGAATTTAATATTTTTAGAAAAATATATTTTGCCTCATTTAACTATCCCCTATAAAACAGAAAGACTAAAAAATTATGCAGAAATGATAAGATGGGCCTACAGGGATTCGAAATTCAGTGTTGCAAGAGCTTTCTTACAACATCCCTGATCAATCGGTCCTTAGCTTCTTACGATGAAGCCGACCGTGCTATCCATTGCACCATAGGCCCAAAAAATCAAAGAGAAACCTATTTATATAATATATACCTTCTAAAACTAAGGATTTAAGAGGTGTAAAAATTTCATTAGATAAGTTTTTTAATCCAAGTTCAATAGCAGTTATAGGGGTTTCTAGAGAGGAAAATAAAGTAGGTCATATAGTATTTAATAACCTTATTTCAAGCTTTAAAGGTAAAATTTATGGTGTAAACCCTAATGCAGATTATGTTTTAGGTTTTAAGTCTTATTCTAATATAAAAGATATTAAAGACATTGTAGAATTAGCTATAATTTGTATACCTGCTGGTTTTGTTTTAGAAGTAGTCAAAGATTGTGCTAAAAAAGGTGTAAAAAATGTATTAATTTTAAGTTCTGGTTTTTCAGAAATAGGAAATGTTGATCTTGAAAATCAATTAAAGGATTTGTTAGATAAAAATAATATGCAAGCAGTTGGTGTAAATTGTCTAGGAATTTTAGATACTTTTTCAAGTTTAGATACAATTTTTATCCCAAAAAATAGAATGAAGCGTCCAAGAAAAGGATATATTTCTTTTGTTACTCAATCTGGTGCTTTAGGTTTAGCTTTATTAGATTTATTAGCTACAGAAAATTATGGATTTTCAAAATTCGTTTCTTATGGTAATGGTACAAATGTTGATGAAGCAGATTATTTAGAATTTTTAAAAAATGATGAAAATACAAAAGTAATTTGTGTTTATATTGAAGCAGTAAAAGATGGAAAAAAATTCATGAAAATTGCTTCTGAAGTTGCAAAGAAAAAGCCAGTTATAATTATTAAAGGTGGAAAAACCGAAAAAGGAGCACAAGCAGCTTTGTCTCATACTGGTTCTTTAGCTGGTTCTTCAGAAATTTATTCTTCTGTATTCAAACAATGTAAATTAATTGAAGTAAATACCTTAAGAGAAATGTTTAATCTTGCTAAACTATTTGAGAAATTAGAATTAACAAATATAAAACCTAAAGGTAAAAAAATACAGATTATAACTAATGGTGGAGGATATGGAATATTAACTGCAGATTCTGTTTCAGAAAATAATTTGGAATTACCAGAAATTTCAATTAATTTAAAAAAAGAATTGAAGAAAAAACTAGCTACAATAGTAACAGTAAAAAATCCTTTAGATTTAACAGGAATTGCTAAAGATTCTGATTACAAATTTGTATTGGATAATTGTATTAAAGAAAAAGATATTGATATACTCTTAACTATAGTTTTACCTCAAACTCCATTGATTTCTGAAGGTATAGTAAATATTTTTTCTGAAATAAATAATCAAAAGAAAAAACCCTTAATTGTTATTTCTACAGGAGGGGATTTTACTAAATTCATTAAGAATAGAATGGAAGACCAGAATATTCCTGTGTTTGAATTCCCTGGAGACGCAGTAAAAGCTATTAGAAGAATGGTAGATTATTATAATAAGAATTAAATAACTATTTTAAATTTTTCTTGTTTTAAATATTATTGTTGGTCCAATTAATTTACATAATTTTAAATTTTTATCATAATAATTATTCCAAGCCCCACCTAATTTAAAAGGTTCTATAATTTTTTCTACAAAGAACTTCGATTCTACCAAACTATTATAAAAATCACTTACTTTCCTAAAATAAATTATAAATTTATGCTTTGTTTTATCTGGCCAAATTTCTAATTCTATGCTTTTTCCTGTTTTATAATAACTTCTCTTTATTTTTTGTGTTTTTTCATCCATTATAGCATAAAAAGGATGATCTAAACTAAAAAGGAATATGCCTCTTTTTTTCAAAATTCTATGAATTTGTTTAAAAACTTTTTTTAAATCTGGAGAATATTGTAAAGCAAATGCAGAAAATACAATATCTTGGCTGTTTGATTTTATTTTACCTAAATCTTGATAAGATCCGTGGATAAAATTAACTTTAACTTTATTTTTTCTTGCTAAATCCTCTGCGTATTTTAATTGTTCTTTAGATATATCAATTCCAATACATTTTGCACCTTGTTTAGCAAAAGCAATAGAACACTGCCCACCACCGCATCCAATTTCAAGAATTTTTTTGCCTTTAACATTACCTAATAATTTTAATTTATTTTCATTAGGAGAAAAAGGGCCATAATGTGCAGACATTGTATGAATTTTAGAATCTTCTTGATAATATTTAGAAGATTCATCCCACCAATTTTCAATTTCTTTTTCTACTCTTTTTGTCATAATTAATTAAAGAATATTGTGTTTAAATAACTTTTTAAATTTCGTTTTTTCCTTTGTAACGTCCACGTTTCTCAACTTTTTCAAGTTGTTTTATAATTTCATTGTAATTTGTAAATTTTTCTTTATAACCTTTTAAGAAATTATCATAAGATTTTTCAAAATGAGTATAATGTTTTGATTCAAGAGCCTGTCTAAATAAATGAATATCTACTGCTTTGTCTTCGTTTTTAATAGAAAAGAATCCTAAGCCAAAATCAATGAAATAAATTTTTTCATCTTTTAATATCATATTGCTTGTTGTTAAATCTCCATGAATTATATTTTCATTATGTAACAAGGCAGTTTGATTTCCAATGATTTTTAGTAATTTTTCTCTTTCTTTATCATTAATTCCATCTAGATATTCAGATAATTTTTTACCATCAATGAATTCCATAGTAATTTGCATGGTTTTATCATTAGAATCAAGAACTTTTGGTATTGGTATTATTTTAGAAGCTTTTTCTAATAATTTTGTTTCAGATCTTGTTCGTAATTTTCTTATTTTATCATCAATTTCTTTTATTCTATATTTCTTAACAATCCTATCTTTTACTAAAACTCCATCTTCATGTTTTAATATTGCTTCAGCACCTTGTCCTATGATCTCCATGGCAAAAGAAAAAACCATTAGATTTATAAGATTTATTACCCTCTCCTTTATGGGGTTAAAATGAAATATATAACAATACTTTTGGTTTTGAGCCTATTATTTTTGGGCGGATGTGCCGAAAAAACAGGTATGTTTACAGCAGAAACTGTTAAAGTAGAAGTAAGTGATTCTGGTTATTCACCTGCAGAAATTACAATAAAAGTAGGAGATACTGTTTCGTGGGTAAATACTGGATATAATTCACATACCATTACTACAACTGAAAAATACTTAGAAGGTAAATCTGTAGATTTAATCGTAGGAGCAAATCAAATAGTTACAAAAACTTTTGATAAAGCTGGAACTTACGAGTATTATTGTAAAGTGCATCCGAACATAAAAGGCAAAGTAATAGTAGAATAAGCCTATTAAAGTCTTTTAAGGGGTTTCTATCTATTTAATTAACTTTATATACAAGTTATTTATAGAAATAACGAGTATATTTTAATTTTTAATAAGATTAGAGTATAACTAAATTAACAAGGTGTAAAAACAAACAAAATGGAAAGAAGCGGAAATAGAAGATTTGGTGGCGGTGGATTCCAAAAAAGTTTTGGTCCACGTGAAATGCACAAAGCTGTATGTAGCGATTGTGGTAAGGAATGCGAAGTTCCTTTTAAGCCAAGCAGTGATGCTGATGGTAACCCAAGACCTGTATATTGCAGAGATTGCTACCAAAAACATAAAAAGTTCTAAGTATTTAGAATAAGTATAAGTTTTTGTTAAATTCTTTTTTTATTTTTTTATTATTTCAATATGTTCTATGATATAAATACCAGAATTATCTTTGAATTCTTTTTTTGCTTTTAAAATATTAATTTTTTTCTTAAATATAGGGCCATTAATAACTAAAGTTTCTGCTTCTCCACCTTCAAACCCTAAATGAAATTGATATTTTTTGCTTAATTTTTTTAATTCTTCTAAATTCTTTAAATCAATTTTTTTCCCTAACCAAGATTCATCCAAACCTTGTGCTGCAACAGCAGTTATTACTATTTCAAATCCATTTTTTATTAATTCATTCCAATATTCTTCTACATTCTTTTTCCATAAAGGATTTATGCATTTTATATTTAAATTATCACAAATTTTTTGAATTCTAGAACTTTGATAAACAGATTCTATTGCTCCTGTAACTAAACCTTCAATTTTATATTTTTTAATTGTTTCTTTAATTACTTTTTCAAGATCTTTTAATTCTTCTTCTTTAACACCTTTAGTTTCTTGTATTATTATCGGTAAATCTAAACATTCTGCTTGTTTTTCAGCTAAATTTATATTTGGAGTATGAAACATATAACTTTCTTTGTTTTTAGACATTAAAGAAATTAAACAAACTACTTCATGTTCTTGTATTGCTTTAAATAAAGCATAACAAGAATCTTTTCCACCAGAAAATAAAACACCAAGTTTCATAGAATTATTCTTCGTCTTCTTTTATTTCTTTTTTTAATTCTTTTATCTCTTCTTTTTTCTTTGCTTTTTTCTTTCGTGCTTTCGTATGAATTTCATTAAGTTCTACTTTTTGTTTAAAAGTAAGTAATTTATCTTTTCCTTTTTGGTGTAATTCCATTATTTTTTTCTTATTTATATGGTTACCAATCAATTTATATGCTGTTAATATAGAAACTAAAGCTGCAGCAATACCTGCAATATAAGTTAAATTTTCTTTAATTTTTTGACCTAAAGTTTTTTCTTGTTTTTTAGCATTACTTAATTTTTCTTTTAAATCAGTTACTGTTTCAGAAGCCAAATCTAAACTTATTTTTGCATTTTTATAATTTTCTTGATAGAAATAAGTTTGTGCACTTTTAATATTTGTATTAATATCTTCTAAATCTCCTTTGTAAATATCAACTGGGAAACCTTCTAATTTTTTGTTTTGATATTCTTGTTCTAATAAATTATACTCTTTTTTTAATGTTGCTAAAGCATTTGATAATTCTGTAATATTAAATGTTTCAGTAGGTTGTTTTTCTTCTGCTATAACGTATATGCTTTTGATATCTTGTTTTAATAATTCATCATCTACATATAATTTTACAACTAAGTCTATACTTCCAGATTTGGAAGCCTCTATTTTTACAAAGGTATAATCTTTTTGACCTACTGGTAAATTATCTATAGGTATTTCTTCTTGAGTTTCAATTCCATTTCCAGATAATTTAGCATATACATTTGCTAAATCTTGTTCTCCCATATTTTTTAAAAGAATATTAATTTGATTTAATCCTAATTGTACTTTTTCTGGAGAAATTTTTTCAATGCTTAAATCTTCTTTACATTCATAACCTTCTTTATGACATATATTGTTATCACATTTTACACAAGCTTCATCACATTGCGTTTCATTACAAACAGTAATTGTTTCAGTTTCGTTAGTTGGCAAAGTTTCCTCTGCTAAAACAAAAGAAATACTTAATATTAAGACTAAAAATATTATACCTAATTTTTTCATTTTTATATCCTCTCTCTATAATTATTTTTAATAGAAGTTACTTAAAAATCTTTCGGTTTTAAACTCATTTTTATTGCTTTAAAAGGCTTTTAAATTAAATATACTTATTTAATAAAACTTATAAATTAGCTTTGTTTTTAATATATAACAAGGTGAGGTGAAAATGACAAAAAAACATTTTTCTGCAGAAGAAGCAAAAAAAATAGGTGAAAAATTAGGAATTAAATGGGATAAATGGGATGTTGAGCAGTTTAGAATGGGAATGGATGTTGAATTAGAACATGGAACAATAAGCCCTAAGACAAATGTAACTGATGATGATCCAATTATGACAGGAAAGATAGCTTTAGCTCATTTAAATGAATTTCCTGATTATTACACCAGATTAGCAGAATTAGAAAAAGAAGCAGATGAATTCTGGGGAAAAGAAGAATAATACATTTTAAATATTTTTTGTTCTTTATTTTTGTATGGATGCAATAATTTTAGCAGGGGGTAAAGGATTAAGAATGGATTCTGATTTACCTAAAGCTTTAGTTGAAGTAGACAGAGAACCCATATTATTTGAACAACTTAATAGATTAGAAGGAAAAGTAGATTCAGTAATGATTTCTATAGGGTATAAAGCTGAAGAAATAGAATTTGCTTTAATTGATAATTATTTATCTAATGGTTTTGAAAATATACTTGTTTCTGCAGAAAAAAAACCTTTGGGAACTGCAGGAGCTTTAAAATATGCACTTACTCAATTTAAAAAAATAAAAAAGGAACTTTCTCCTCATGTTTTAGTTTTTAATTGCGATGATTTGACAGATATAGATATAGACAAAATTAAAAAAATAAAATATAATACAATTTGTCTTGCTAATCCAACATTACCTTTTGGTTTACCTCATCTTTGTGGAAAGTATATTAAGGGATTTAAAGAAAAGCCAAAAATGGAAGATTTATGGGTTTCTTGTGGTTGGTATGTTTTAAATAAAAACTTAGATATAGACTTACCCGACAAAGGTTCTTTAGAAAAAGATGTTTTTCCAGAAATGTATCTTAGACATTATAAACACAAAGGTTATTGGTTCCCTTTAAATGATTTAAAATCAGTTCAAGAATTTGAGAAGACTAAAATAAAATTATCTTGATTTTGTTACATTAACTCTTTTACAATATTTTCTTACAGGACAAATAGAACATTTTGGAGAAATAGGAACACAAATTGATTTTCCAAACAAAATTATTGTTGTATTAAACTCCATCCAGTATTTTCTTGGTAATATTTTCATTAATTCTATCTCAGTTTGTTCTGGAGTTTTAGTTTTAACCCATCCTAATCTATTTGGAATTTTATGGCAATGAGTGTCTATGGGTAGAACTTCTTGTCCATAAGCAAAAGATAATACAATATTTGCAGTTTTAGGTCCAATTCCTTTTATAGATAATAAATCTTCTTTATTATTAGGTACTTTTGAATCGAATCTTTCAATTAATTCCTTAGAAACTGATTTTAAAACTCTAGCTTTTTTCTTATAATGCCCAGAACTATAAATTAATTTTTCTAATTTAGTAATGTTTATTTTTACAATATCTTGAGGACTTTTTACGTGTTCAAATAATCTAGAAGAAGCAATTTCTGTGTTTTTATCCTGTGTTCTTAATGATAATAAACAAGTTATTAAAACTTTGAAAGGATCATTTTGTTTAGAAGTTCTTCTTATGGTAGGTTGTCTATGACTAATATACGTTTTCAATAAAATATCCATAACTTTTGAAATATTATTCATTAGAATTTTAATTTGCCTTTAAACTGCTTCATCATTTTTTGCATATCTTTTTCAGAAGCACCTGCTTTTCCCTTCATTAACTTCATCATTTTCTTAGATTGTTTGTATTGTTTTAATAATTCTCTTACTTCTCCAGTTGTACATCCAGAACCTTTTGCAATTCTTTCTATTCTTGAATTATCTAATAATTCTGGATCTTCAAGTTCTTCTTTAGTGCAACTTTGCATAATATATTTCCATTTTTTTAATTTTTCTTCCTGATTTTTTATCATATCTGCAGGTAATTTTTCTTTTATTCCAGAAAATCCAGGAACCAAATCCATAATTTTACTTAAAGGACCCATTTTTGACATTGCGCTCATCTGTTCATATAAATCAATGAAATTAAATTCTCCTTTTAACATTCTTTTTCCTAAATCTTCTGCTTGCTCTTTAGAAATTACTTCCTGAGTCTTTTGTAATAGTGCTTCTAAATCTCCCATACCCAATATTCTAGAAACAAAACCTTTTGGATTGAACTCTTCAAGATCATCCATTTTTTCTCCAACACCAATGAATTTTATTTTTGCTTTTGTTGCAGAACATGCTGTTAAAGAACCACCTGCTTTTGCAGTTCCATCCATTTTAGTTACAATTACTCCAGTAACATTACAGGCTTTATGAAATTCCTCTGCTTGTTTTTGTGCTGCTTGCCCTATATCTGCAGAAATAACCAATAAATTTTCATTAGGTTTTATTGTTTTATTCAAATCATTCAATTCTTTTATCAAATCTTTAGATAATGCATCTCTTCCTGCAGTATCAACTAATAAAATATCATATTTTGAATATTCTTTTTCAAATTTTTTATAAATTTTTACAGGATTTTTTTCTTTTTTCTCTGAGAAGCATTTTATATCTGCGGTTTTTGAAATTTGTTCTAGTTGATCTACTGCAGCAGGTCTATGAACGTCTAAAGCTAATGAAGCAACTTTAAATCCACGTTTAGAATAATATTTTGCAACCTTTCCAATTGTAGTTGTTTTACCCGAACCAAATAAACCAACAAACATAATTTTGAAAGGTTTTGTTTTTCCTATTTTTATTTCTTGTTTTTCTTCACCTAAGAATTTTACTAATTCTTCATAAACAATTCTTACTAGATATTCTTTTTGAGTTATACCTGCAGGAGGTTTTTCTTTTAAAGCACGTTCTTTTATATCTTTGGTTAAATTGAATACTAAAGAAACATTAACATCTGCATGAAGTAAACTTCTTTGTAGGTCTTTTACTAATTCATCTATCAATTTTTCATCAACAAACATAGCTCTTGCTATCTTTTTCAAAGAATTCTTTAACGAACTTGATAAGTTTTCTAATACCATATTATTCTATAGAAATAAACATTTATAAAGGTTTTTAGATTAATGCCATTGACATTTGTTATCAAGGCATTTACAGGTTAAATCATAGGTTTTAGCTTCATAACAAGGCCTAAATTCACAAGTAGTTGCTGTAGGAACTTCGTTTGTTGATTGGCATATTTGATTAGAACAACCAGAAGCGACACATTCACTATCTGATTTACAAGTGCTATTTTTAGAAATTCCACAAAAACTTTCTGGACAAGATTCAGTACATTTTGCTGTAGAACCATCAGGACATTGGTAATTACATTCATGAGGATTTATATCCGGATATCCTGGTTTACATTCTCCTCTATAATATTCCCATTCATCACATCTTGTTGAATCTTTAAAATTACAATATCCTTTTTGTCCTTGTTCGGTTTCTTCAATAGTTAAAGTTCCATTATTTTGTTCACAATAAACAGAAGCAGGGTTTGCCATTTGTGAATTATCTTGTTCTTTAGCACATCCACTAATTAAAAAGATACAAACTAAAATTCCTATTAAATATTTTTTCATTTTTGTGTTATCTCGCATTTATTTGCTGTGCATTTTAGTATATAATCTTTTGGATATTCACAGGCTTGACATTCTACATTACTACAATCTTTTGTTAAAATAGTACTATAATCTTTAGTAAGGTCAAAAACAATTAAATTACTGTTGGTTTGCATTTCTTGTTTTGATACAACTTTTGGACAATTGCAGCATTCCTCTTTGTTTATACTTAAAACACAATCAGAATCTTGTGTACATTTATAACTTTCTGTAGTTTTATTACATCCACTTATTAAAAATATACTTAATATTAAGATTAAAATTAGTCTTTTCATATTCTATAAAATAATAAGTAATATATAAATCTAATTAAAGCTTCAATTTGAATAGAAGTTATTTATTCAATTTAGCTAATTTATTTAATACTTTTAAAAATTTTGATTTTTTATTAGAATGTACTATTAAAAATGCCTTTGATTTACCATAAAATATGTCTATTCTATCTTTTTCTTTAGTCTTATAAACCTCGTGTTTGTCTACATAATCCTTTATTTGTTTTTTTATTTCTTTACAAACATATGTTTCATCTTTAACTTCTTTTTGTTCTACCCAATAATTAATATCAAATGTTTTTGAAAGCAAGACACTTAACCTTTTAAAGAAAAATTTATCTTTTTTTATTATTAAATATATAAATTCTTTAAAATTACCCATCCCTAATACTTCAAGCTTTTTCATATTCCTAATTTATCTAAAATCTCTTTAGAATCAAATTTCTTTAAGTCATCTAACTCTTGACCTGTTCCTAAATATAAAATTGGTTTTTGTGTTACAAAAGATATAGAAATCATTGCTCCACCTTTTTCATCTACGTCTGCTTTTGTTAAAATTACTCCATCTAACCCAATAGATTCATCAAAATTCTTTGCTTGTTCTACACAATCATTTCCTACAATACTCTCTGCAATTAAAATTTTCATATCTGGTTTAGCAACTCTTATTATTTTTTCCATTTCTTGCATTAAATTTACATTTCCATGCTGTCTTCCTGCGGTATCAATTAAAACAACATCTATTCCTTTAGCTTCTGCGTGTTTAATTCCATCAAAAGCAACTGCTGCAGGATCAGAACCATAATTATTTGCAATAACATTTACCTTTAATTTTTCAGCCCAATTTTTTAATTGTTCAATAGAAGCAGCTCTCCAAGTATCTCCTGCTACTAAAACACAAGATAAATTATGTTTTTTTAATAAATGAGCAACTTTAGCAATTGTAGTAGTTTTACCTGAGCCATTTACTCCTGCAAAAACTATAACAAAAGGTTTTTTTGTTTTAATTTTTTTAATTAAATCTATTTCAGGAACTTTAAACAAATTTTCTATAGAATTTTTTAGACTTTCTCTAACTATCTTATCAATTTTTCCTCTTTCTATAGGTTGTTCAACTAAATCTTTTTTTAAATCATGTTTTATTTTTTCTATGACTTCAACAGCAACGTTATTTTCTAATAAGATTACTTCTAGCTCCCAGAATAGCTCTTCAAATTGTGCTTCATCAATATGACTTGTTGTTACTCTTTCTTTTAATCTTGAGAAAAATCCTTTTTTTTCTTTAACTTCTTCAACAGGTTCTTCAGTTTTAATCTCTTCTCTTATAATAGGTTTAGAAACTTCTTTTTTTTCTTTCTTTTTCTTTTCTTTTTTTGGTTTTTCTATAATTACTTCTTCTATTATTTCTTTTTCTTCTGTTTTTTTAATCTTATCAGAAATAGATGAAATTGCTTTTTTTAACTTATCTTTAAATAGTCCAAACATATTAACTCTTTAGAATTTAGATATATAAATGTTTTCTTTAAACGCTTTCAATAAGCTTTTGAGCGTCTTTTAAGTTGTTTTTCTTTAATAATTTATGAACCCTATCACAAATTTCTTCTGGAGTTTGTTCTATAATCACTGTTTTTTTAATTTTAGCTTGGGGTTTTAAAACTTCTTTGTATTCAGGTTTTATGGATTCTGTTGAATGTTTTTCAAATAGATAGTGTTTAACTTGAATTTTATTTGCTTCCTTACCTTCTGCTAATCTTAATTCATCTTTTAATCTTTGTAATTTACTAAATAAAAATACTTTTTTTCTATGGAAAGAAACTTTTCTGTATAACTCTTCTAGTTTAGCTATTTCTATTCTTGCTTTTTTGAAATCTTTTCTTTTTATTAATATATGAAAATTCATGTGTCTAGAATTAAATTGTAAATTTTCATGTAATTCGTTACTTTTTTTCCTTAGAGAATCTAATTGTTCTGTTGCAAAATCTATTAAATTTTGTTTGTTTGGAATATTTTCATCTATGTACTTTATAATCATCTCTATGTCTTCTATTAATTCAGGAACTCTTGCTAATTTATTTTCTGAAACCAATATATGTAATTCTTTTACTTTCATATAAAGAATTAATTCTCTGTTGATATCTTCTAAAACTTGTCGTAATTCGTTTGTTTTTAAAGAATTAGGGATTGTATCAAAAACTTCATTTGCTTTAGCATAATAAAAAATAGCATCTTCATATCTAGATTTATTTATTAATCCATCAATCTCTTTTGTTAATTCCGTAAATTTTTTTACTCTATTTTTTGACCTTGAGAACATATATATTATAGAACAATGTTTGTTTATATATCTTTTTATTTAATCTCGTATTCAAAATAATCATCCCAAGGATTTTCTAGTTTTATCATTTCTTTTACAGATAATTTTTCAAAATGTCTTCTAAAAGGACGCATAGAATTTCCGTGAGCAGATATTGCAACATTAACTTTATTTTTCTTAATGAAAATAATTAAATCTTTTATAAAAGAATTTACTCTTTTTTCCACATCTTTTATCGATTCTCCTTTTGGAGGTTTAATATCATAACTTCTATGATACTGATCAAATAATTCTTTCCCATATTTTTCTATAAAACTTTTATGACTAATTCCTTGTAAATTTCCATAGGATCTTTCTCTCATTCTATCATCTTGTATAACTAAGAAACATTCTTTATGAAATTTTAATACTTCTTTTAAGGTATCTTTGGATCTAGATAAACTAGTACAAAAAGCAACATCTATTTCTTTATTTTTTAACTTATTTCCAACTTTTTTAGCTTCAAAAATTCCATTTTTAGTTAACTTAGAATCCTTCCATCCAGTAAAAATCTTTTTTTCATTATAAACTGTTCTTCCATGTCTAAAAATATATACCTTACAGGCTTTTTTAGGTTTGAATTTAGAATATCTTTCTTTATTACTATAAATAACCTTCTTAAAATTATTAAGATACACCTCTTTCATATTTTTTAATAGATTTATACTAATTTAAACGTTTTGGTTATATTATATATTAAAAAACATAAAACTATTTAAACAAATTTTTTATTAAAATAAGTATGGAAAGTCTAGAAGAACCTAAAGAATTGATAACTTATGATTCTTTGTATGAGACCCTTAGGAAAGAAAAAATAAACCCGGAATTACAAGAATTAAATCCTATTTTTTTCAAACAAGTTCAGAGATATGTTAAGGATAAAGAAGCTATTTTAAAATCTCAAGAAGGAAAAGACAGCGTATTTTCTAGTGTAGAAGCTCAAAAAACAAGAAAACAAATTGAAAATTCTCAGAAGATATTTATAGAATTATATGAAAGAAGAGAAAGTAAGATAATACAGCTAGCTATGTTTCGTTCAAGAACCGATTCACCACACGAATTTATTAATATGCTTCCTGAAGAAATGGAATTATACAAAAGAATATCTGATGAATTGAATGCTTTTAGGGGAAGCATCTTAAATAGCTTATTAACAGGAAATTTACCTAGTTTACCAATATCTACTGAAACAAAAGACTTAAAAATCCCTGAAAACCAAGAAAATACACAGAATACAAGCTTAAAACTGGTAAAGTTTTTAAATGCTGTTCCAAAATTCGTGGGTGATGACTTGAAGGTTTACGGACCTTTTGAGGAAGAGGATATGGCAAACTTACCAATAAAAGTAGCAAATGTATTACTAGAAAATCAAAGAGTTGAACTAATACAATGAAATTTCCAAAAGCAATAAAAAGATATTGTCCAAAATGTAATAAAACTACAAATCAAAAAGTATCTCAAGTTAAATCAGGAAAGAAAAGAAGCTCCTTAAAAAAAGGTTCCTTACAAAGAGGACATAAAAGAGGAAGAGGAAGAGGTTATGGGAACATGGGAAGATGGGGTTCAAAACCAACCAAGGCAAAGAGAATGGGAGCAAAACAAGGAAAAAATATTAATTTAAAATATCAATGTACTGTTTGCAATAAAAGTTCTGTTGCAACAATAGGAAGAGCAAAGAAATTCGAATTAAAACAAGGTTAAAATGACAGAACAAGAAATATATAATATGGGATGGGGTTTACCTAATGAATTTGTAAACTTATATTATGATTTTTTAAAAGAATATAGTAATGAAATGCAAAGACAAATGACTGAAAAAGTAATTAAAAAATTAGGAGGACTTGAAGTAAAACTTCCAAGTCAATCATCTAACCCTACAAATTTTAAACAACTAAAGTATATTGCTTTTCTTCCAAGAAGAAATTGTGAGGGGCATTGTTAAAATGAGAAAATTAATAGAATCAGAATCAAAATTTGTAAAAGTTCGTTGTAATAAATGCAAGAATGAACAAATTATATTTGGAAAAACTGCAACAAGAATAGATTGCTTAGTTTGTAATACTCCTTTGGCAGAACCTACAGGGGGTAAGAGTAAAATAAAAGCCAAGGTTTTGGAGATATTAGGCAATTAAAATGTTTTATCATAAGAAAGGATTACCTGAATCAGGGGAAATAGTTCTTTGTACTGTTAAAAAAGTAGCATCTCATTCTGTTTTTGTAATATTAGACGAATATCATGATAATCTTGAAGGATTGATTAATTTACCAGAGATTGCTCCAGGAAGAATAAGAAATGTTAGAGATTATGTTTCTGAAGGAAAAGTTGTTGTATGTAAGGTTTTAGATGCGAGAGATAAATTCCATATTATATTATCTTTAAGAAGAGTTACTTTAAATGTTAAATTAAATAAACAATCCGATTATAAACAAGCAATCAAAGCAGAAAAAATGATGGAAATTATAGGTAAACAATTTAAATTAACTATAGAAGAGATGTATAACAAATTTGGGTATAAAGCAATAGAACAATTTGGTTCTGTAAATTCCTTTTTCCAAGAAGTTTTAACTAACAAAAAATTATTAGAGGATTTTAATTTAGATCCAGAATTAACTAAAAAATTATTTTCTTTAATTCAAGATAAATATACAATTCCAGAAGTTGAAGTAAAAGGAACTTTAACAGTTCAAAGTTATGATCCAGATGGTTTAAGTATAATAAAAAAATCTTTATTAAAAATTATACAAGATAAGGTTACTTTAAGTTATTTGGGGGCTCCAAAATATAAAATAATTGTAAAATCAAAAGATTTCAAAACTGCAGAAGGAATATTAAAAAATTCAATTGATGAACTAACAAAAGGCCTTGGAAATAAAGGTAAAGTCGAGTTTTTGAAAGAAGAATAAAATGCACAAAATATTTAAGTGTCCTAGTTGTAATAATTATACATTACAAGAAAGTTGTTCAAAGTGTAAAGTTAAAACTTTAAATCCAAGACCTGCAAAATACAGTGTTGAGGATAAATTTGGTAAATATAGAAGAATGTACAAGGAGAAGATGGAAAAATGACTTGGAATGTTAAGATGATCAGGAAATTAAAGAGTATGAATAACTCTATTTTAATAGAAGGTTTACCTGGTCTTGGAAACGTAGGTAAAATCGCAGTAGATTTTATGATAGATGATTTAAAAGCAGAAAAAGTTTATGAATTATCTTCAAGAAAATTTCCACATTGCGTTTTTGTTAATGAAAAAAATTTGGTTGAACTTCCTGCTATAGCAGTATATCATAAAAAAGTAAAAAACAAGGATTTATTTCTTGTTGCAGGAGACACACAACCTTTGGATGAAGTTTCTTGTTATGATTTTTGTTATAATCTTCTTGATTTATGTCAAAAAAATAAGTGCAATGAGATAATTACTATTGGAGGACTTGGAGTAAATAAAGTTGAAAATCCAAAAGTTTATTGTACTGGAAATAATACAAGGATACTTGATAAATATAAAAAAGAGACAACAAAAATGAATAATATGATTGGTCCTATTGTAGGTGTTTCTGGATTATTAGTAGGTTTAGCTAATGAAAAGAAAATTGATGCAGTTAATCTTATGGCTGAAACTACTGCTACAGAAATGGGAGTTTCTGGTGCAAAAGAAGTATTACACATTCTTGATAAAAAATTAAATCTTGGTTTGAATTTTAAAAGATTAAACAAAGAATTCAAAGAAATTGAGAGTGCTTTTGTTAAAAAAATGGAAAAAATTTATGATGAAGATGGGGATGAGGCTGGAGAAATAGATCCAGAAGATATTGTTCCTGACGAACCTGATAAAGGTGATACTAGTTATATTGGTTAAATTTAAAAAAATAGAAAAAATTTATTTCTTTTCTTTAATTTGTTTCCAAGCTAAACTAACTGCTTCAGTATGTTTTAAGTTTGGATTTTTTGCTTTTAATTCTTTAGCTATTTTTTGAACTTCTACTAATTGTGGATTTCCCATTTTTAAACTCCTTAAATTTAGGCGTTTTTACCCTTTATAAATTTAATTAATATTCATCTAAGCTTTTTTGAACTTTTTTAATCAATTTTTTCTCAACAATTTCTCCAGGTTTTAACAATTGTCCATAAACCCCATCATAACCTGGGATTATCTTCAATTTTCCTTCTCTATTTAATAAAATCATCTTAGAAATATCCTTAGAACATACTTTTTCAAGTTCTTGTTCAGGAACATCTAGTAAAATATTAAATTCATTATCAAATTTATTAATTAGATTATTAAATTCAGCCATTACTTTTTTAGAACTAGCTTGTACATTTAAACAGCTTGCAATTACTTCAGATAAAGGTATTACAGATTTGAATGGAATAGCATTTTTAGGTTTAAATCCCATTTCTCTATCTGCTAATTGTTCTATTCTACTTTCAACTCCAATAGTTAACCCTTTTTTACATACCGGGCATATACCTTTGTGTTTTTTAGTCTCTGAAGGGCTATAATTTATATTACAAGCACGATGTCCATCATAATGATATTTCCCAAAGGCAGGATCTACTTCTATTGTATAAAGGAATTTTTTTGAATCTTTTTCTTTAATAGAATTAATAAAATCCTTGTAAGTTAGTTTGTTAAAATTAAAGACATTTGTTTCTCTTCCTAATCTCCAAGGCCAATAAGAATGTGAATCAGAATTACTAATAAAAGCAAATTTATCTAAAGAAGATAGTCTCCATAACATTGCAGGATCTGCACTTAATCCTGTTTCTAGAGCAAATATATTTTTTACTTGATCTTGGAAAGCTTCTTGTACAGAATCAAATCCAGATTCAGAACCAAGTATACCAAACCAAGGAGTCATACAATGAGCAGGAATAATCATAATCTCTTTTGAAATACTCATTAATTTTTCAGTTAATTCAGGAAGCGGAATTTTAAAAATTGGTCTTCCATCATAATCTACTCTTCCTTTTGTTTTCAAATATTCTGTAATTTGTTCAGCAATTGCAAAATTAGGTGCTAATAAAATAACGTGAACTCTTCTACCTCTACCTTGAGTATAAATTAAAGAAATTTCTCCTTGTAAAATAAAATTCATTCCGGATTTTGATTTTAATATTCCTGTTTCCTCTTGTTTTAATTTTTCTTTCAATTCAGCAAACCATTTTGGATGAGTAAAATCTCCAGTTCCAAGTAAATTCAAACCTTTAATTTTTGCATATTTTTCAAGAAAATCAATATTCATATTTTTGCTTGTAGCTCGGCTATATTTTGTATGTAAATGTAAATCAGCAAATATTTTCATATAATTTAAAGAAGTTAAAAATTAATAAAACTACCTCTTTCTTAATTTAGCTAACCTAATTAATTTTAGAAGTACTTTATAATTTACTTGTTTCGTTAATATTTTAAAGAATTATTTGTATATAGTTACTTCTTTTGAAGTTTCAGAAACATATACATATTTTAAGCTAATTTTTAAATTTTCTACAAAAGGATTTGTTACATCTTTATAACATATCAAAGTTCCTGTAGTACCAATTAAATTAATAGTAGCTTTATTCGAATCTTCTTGTCCACATTTAATATCTGTTGGACTTATAAATTCTACAACAACTTGGTCTTTTTTATCAAGATTTTCTATGTTTTCTTCTAATTTAGTACAGTCAGCTTCAGGTAAGAAAACTTTTCCAGCACCTTTGTTTTCTATTTTTAAATTGAATTTTACTTGGTTTGCTCCTCTTAATTCTTGAGTTATACTTGTAATTTGTAATGGTGCTCCAGATATATCTCCTGCAACTACTTTTTCTCCGGCTATTGCACATATACCTGTTGTTTGATCTTGTAGATTTGCAGAAGTCATACATACATTTACTGCTGCTAATGTTTGATAAGGATAACATACTTTAGCTCTTAGAGTATATTTTTCTAATTCTCCAGAAATAGGTAAATTATATTTTAAACTTCCAAAATCAACTGTTTGTGTTCCGCCTTCTGGGAAGAATTCAGATTTTTTTCTTAATAATCCAGGAGTTCCTTTATAATTTCCTGCTGAAGTAAGACCAAAATTAGCTAAGTTAATACCAAATATTTTTGCTTTTGCTTCTCCTATTTGTAAATCATATTCTCCAAGATTTTTTAAATCTACTTTTACAGGGACTGTATCTTTTTGTTGGAAAGTAGGAACAGGAGAACTAGCTTTGAAAGCAATTGTAACACCTTGGGTTCCTCCTAAATAAGTTCCAGCACCAGGATCTTTTTTACCACCACAATCTGCTGAAATAAATACTAAACTACAAATTACTAAGAATATTATAATCGAGCTCTTTATTTTCATTTAATCACTACTTTTTCTCTAATTTTTATATTTTTAAACTTTTCTTTTTTAGAATCCTTCATCTTTTGGTACTAAAGTGATAGGACCTATCGTTTTTTTGAGTTTATAACCATATCCTACTGTAATTTCTAAAGGATTTTCAACAAATGATTCTTTCATATCTATTGGTGCTTCACAAGTTATTATTTTTGTTTTTTCTGGAAATGCAAATCTTCCATCAGATCTTACTGGATTACATATAAAATTAGTAGTTATTCCTTTAAGATTTACATTTATACTTATTTTGGGTTCTTTTACTTCTCTTGATTTTACTGTATTTACATCAATTACATCTCCTGCTCCGGTGTTTGACACAGTGAATTTTAAAGTTAATTGTACTCTATTTTTTCCTATAGGGTAAGTCTTTTTTTCTACAGAACTTATTGTAACTGGTGCAGCATTAGATTCTAAATTATCTTGTGAAGATACTTCACATGCAACAGGAGTTTCAGTTTCCAAATCTCTTTTAATACAGATTTGTCCATGGGCTTTTGTTACAAAACTATAATATGCTTCTGCAATTATTTTTGTATCCATATTTGGTTCAATACTTATATAATTGTAAGTTGAATCTTCTCCAGGAAAATAAATCTTTTTTTGATAAGGTATTATTTTATCTCCAGAAACTTCGGCTTTTTCCATATTTATTATTTTACAAGGTTCAGGTATTCCTTCAACCCAATTTGATAAAGAATCTGATAAACATAAATTAACTTCTGTATTTTCAAGACCATAATTTATTAAATTTATTCCAGTTCTGAATGGTTGTCCTTCATTTAATTCGTCTGTTGGAGGTTGATTCTGCATAAATTGAAAATCTATTCCTTGTCCATTACTTGAATAACCTGTCCCTCCTCCTAAAGGATTAGAGCAAGCGCTCATTAAAAATATACTTAAAATTATTGTTAATATATTATATTTCATTTTATGCCCTTAAAGGTTCTACAATATTTACTGTAGTTACTTCGTTTAATTGATATTTATATTTAACTGTTACTTTGAAAGGATATTCTACTGCATTTCTGGATAACATTCCATAAAATTGGAATGGACAAGTAAATTCAAATTCTTTTTTAATTGCAAGTAAACAATCATCTAAATCCATAGCTGGTTTTCTAAGAGAGTTTGCTAAACTTTTCAATATTTCTAGATTACTACAATCTATATTTGCTCTTGCTAACATATCGTATCTTATTGCATAAGTATCATACCCTGAATCTTGGAAATGACAATCTACTTCTTGTGTTAATAATTTTGCTTCTTGTGGAGATTTTATTTCTATATCCATTATCTCTTTTACATAACCATTCCAAGCTAAATTTTGACTTAATTTTATATCTAATAAATGGTCTTCTCCTGCATAAAATGGTTGAGTATCAAATGATCCTATTGTTACTATTTCAGGACCTTGTGATTCTGCCCAACTTGGGCTTGTTGATTCATCATTCATTTCTAATTCTCCTTTTGCTAAAACTCTCCAACTTACTTCTTGACTATTTATGAAAGTAGGTTGTAATCTTAATTTTGCAATCTGTTTTGTTTGTAATCCATTTAAAAATTTACAGCTTACTGAAAATGCATCAGATTTTCCTGCTGGAATAAATCTTTGTTTTGAAGTATCTGTTGGATTTTTTGGATTGGCAACAGTTATAGTAACTGGGCCAGTATAATTAGATAAAGAACAGGCATTTGAAAAATCTAAAGTTAAATCTTTAGTTGTAGGAGCTTGTGCTTTTATTATTGCTCTAGCAACAACAGGTTGTCCAATTTCTACATTTTTTGGAGTTGCAGCAAAGTCTTCTATTTTTAAATTAATGATTTCTTCTACAGTTTCTGTAGGACCAAGTGATACTTGCGTTGTTAAACATTTTGTTGGATTTAAATAACATTGGAAAAATCCAATTCCTTCTGATGCAGCTACTTTTACAACCCCATTATTTTCTACTTGTACTCCTAAAAGAACTCCAATAGAGTTTACAGTTCCTGTTCTCCAAGCATTAATAAAAAAGAATAAAACTAAAAGCATAATAACTATTGCAGTCCATTTTATAAATTTTTTAAGAAACCATACATAAGGAGCTAAAACTGTATCTTTGGCTTTTTTTAATTCTTCTTTAACAGGACTCATAAAATTTCCTCTTTTAATTAAGCAGATTCCAATTTAATTTCAAGATTTTCAATTGTGAAAGTACTTTTTGGAACTATCTTAATATAATTATCTCCGCTTTCAATTATATCTGAAACATCTTTACTATAAGTAATTAATGATGTATCCATTGTAAAGGTATTTCCATTTACCATGAAATCTGATTTTTTGTTTCCAGAACTTAATTTTAAATTTAATATTGCTTTTGCAGTTCCATCAACAATATAATCATGATCTTCTGTTTTTACATCAAAATGATATTGTGGATAGCTACTCTCTTTTGATTTAGTTTCTAATTTGATTTGGCTGAATTGGAAATCTCCATCGCTAATACTAAATGTCAATATATTTTTTCCTTCATTAATATATTCATTTGCAACTTCTACTAATTCAGAACCACCAGAACAAAAAGTTTGTTTTGATAATATACTTTTATCATTGATATATACATTTAATTCTGCAGTATCTTTGTTTAAATCATTACAATATATTGAAAAACTTAATTTTGCTTCTTGTAATCCTTCTTTTTCAGGAGAAGGTATAGAAAATATTCTATCTTCTTGTGGATTTAATCTTTTATATTCTGTTTTAATTATAAGATCTGATAAGGAATAAAAATTTCTAAATAAGAATAATATTCCTGGAGAAGAAGCTTTTATTTCAAGAATATTCTTATTTTTCTTTAAATAATTTATAGGTAATTCTATACTTTGTACTCCAGAAATTTCTCTATCTAAAATAATATTTCCATTTAACCAAAGTTCTAAATTTCCCTTGCCTTTGATTACATTAAAAAATAAAAAAGCATCTTTTATATTTGTTAAATCTTCAAGATCAAAAGTTAATGTTTGTGGTTTAGATGAAAAGAGAGATCTACTAACATCTAAAGAATTTGCTAGTCTATCTGATTTTGGTTCTGTTTTAATAAATAATGAAATTGGTGAGAATTCATGTATAGTGTTTCCTGCTTTTGTGGAATATACTTCTCCTGGAGTTTCAGATAATAATAATTTTGGTGAAAAATCGTCTCCTGTTTCTCCATAAGTTTGATTTAATATACCTTCACGTTCTTCTGGAGGAAGTAATAATAAATACAAGACTATAAATAAAGCCAATAATAATAATAGAACGGCAATTCCTTTACCATCGCTTTGTGCTCTTTTTCTCATATTTAAGCAATAACTTATTAATATTTAAACCTTACTAACATCTTAGAAATATATACTTGATTATATAATCTTCCTTGCAAATTTGATTAATCCCGGTTCTTTAGCTAATATCTTAAATATCATTTTTGAAGGGAAATCTCTATCTTCTTTTTCAATTATTTTTTTGATATGTCTTTTATTTACAATATTTAATAATTCATTATAATCTTCATTAGAAAAATTATCCAATAATCTTCTAATTAATGAACCATAATTTAGATCTTTTCCAATGCTTTTTTTCCATAGATATTCATAATCTTTATTTTCTAAAATGGCTATACTTAAGTCTCTTGCTGCTGTCATTCCTTGTATTATTCCCCCATAACTTGTTGGTTTTACCTGACAAGCTGCATCTCCAATTAAATACACATTATCTTTCGAAGTTTTTAATAAAGAATCATATACTGGGATTAATCCAGATTGATAACTTATCGTTTTATATCCATGTTTATTTTTAATCATTTTCATAAATTCTTTAAAATGAGGGTGAATATTATATTTAGCTACTATTCCTACTCTTGCAATTGATTTTGATTCTGGGACTAACCATCCAAAATAATGATTATTGAAATAGAATTCAACAGTGTTTTTTTCTCTTAAATTTGTTTTTATT
The DNA here is from genome assembly GCA_041651575.1 of Candidatus Nanoarchaeia archaeon. Lineage (GTDB taxonomy): Archaea > Nanobdellota > Nanobdellia > SCGC-AAA011-G17 > JAFCDX01 > JAQUOT01. Next base: position 476,080 of record JBAZJB010000001.1, on the reverse strand, counting down.
CTTGCTTGCAGTCCAATTACAAATTCTCTTTTACCATATAATCCAGTAACTTTAGCAACTTTTGATTGAGGACCATCTGCACCAACTAAAATATCTGTTTTTTTAGAAAATTCTTTTTCAAATATTGCATAAGGTTTTTTGTAATCAACAAATTTTTTCTTTAAATAAAATTTTGCTCCTGCTTTTGCAGCAAGTTTAGCTAAATATTTATCAAATTTAGTTCTATCTAAAACCAAATTAGGATTTTTAAGATTAAATTCAACAAAATTTCCGTCAGGTGAAAAAACTTTAAATTTTTTTATATAATTTATTATAAATTTTTTATCGGGTTTTATTAGTTCTGTTATTGCATTTGTAACAATTCCAGTACATTGAATAGGTTTTCCAATTTCAGAATGTTCTTCGTATACAGAAACTTTTTCTCCATTTTTTGCTAATAAATAAGCGAGATAGCACCCAGCAGGGCCTGCTCCAATAATCGAAATCATAATTTTCAAAATTTGAGAACCTTTATATATTTAACTTTTTTAATTTATATATGGTGATTGCATCAATAGATTTTATTTTAGTAATTTTATTATTCATTTATGTAATTATAGCAACAATTCAAGATATTAAAACAAGAGAAGTTCCAGATTGGCTTAATTATAGTTTGATTTTCATTGCTTTGTTTTTAAGATTTTTATATTCTTTAATAAATTATGAATGGAGTTATTTTTTATATGGTATTTTTGGGGCATTTATATTCTTTATAGTTGGAAATATAATGTATTATACAAGACAATGGGGAGGAGGAGATTCAAAATTATTAATGGGAATAGGAGCAACAATTCCAATATATCCTTCATTTTTACTTAATTATATTCATCCAAATTTAAATCTTCCATTTTTATTTATATTGATGGTAAACATTTTGTTGGTTGGAGGGTTATATGGAATAATTTTGTCTGCTCTAATTGCTTTGAAACACAGAGCTAAATTTAAAACAGAATTACTTAAATTATTAAAAAAAGAAAAGATAAAAACAGAAATAAGTTATTCGATTTTAATTATTGCAGTTATGCTTTTTGTTTCAATTTATTCTAAAAGTGTATTAAGATTAGTTGGAATAGGTATGGCTTTGTTTATTCTTATTTTAGGAATTTTATTAATTTTTATAAAAACCGTTGAAAATGTATCTATGTACAAAATAATTTCTATAAATAAATTAACAGAAGGAGATTGGGTTGTTCCTTTTAAATATAAAAATAAAATGATAAATACGAGTTATTTGGGTATAACTAAAAAGGATATTGCAAGGTTTAAAGATATGAAAATAAAAACAGTAATGGTAAAAGAAGGTTTGCCTTTTGTTCCCGCGTTTTTGATAGGATTGATAATAACTTTAATATTTGGAAATATTTTAGCTTTTTAAGGAATTCTTTTTTCTATTTTAAATTGGGGTTTTTTTATTTGTTTAGAATTTTCTCTTTTTGGTTCTGGACTTACTTCTAAAACAACTTCTTTTTTAATTACCAATTTTGATGCTATTAATGTTTTAATTTGTTCAAGATCTTGTTCAGAAGCTTTTTTCATATTCCAAGAAAATTCAATTCCATCGTTTTCAAATCTAGGTATTATGTTAAGGGAAATATGATTTACTTTTTGTCCTGCTGCGTTTCCACTTGCTAAATATAAGTTAACTCCTTGGGCTTTTAGTTCTTGTATTAGAATTTTTGAAATATTATTTGCTATCATAAACATTTCAGAAACATCCTTATCTGATAATAAAGATAAATATTGATAATGTTTTTTTGGGAATAACAATACATGCCCGATATTTGCAGGATTTATATCTAAAACAGCAAGAAATTTATCATTTTCATATATTTTATAAGCTTTTATTTTTCCTTGACTTAACAAACAGAAAACACATTGCTGCATTTGTAATTTTGCAAGTTCTTCTTTAGGTAGAGTTTTAACAAATTCATTAATTTTTTGTCTTTGTTCTTTTTCGTTCAAACCCATTAGTTCTTGTTCTAGCTCGCTTAAATCATCCTCTGATACCATAAAATTAAATATTTAAATTAGAATAAAAGTCTTTCTGTTTAACCAATAGCTCTTCTTACATCTGTAATTTCTGCACTTTCTATACCAGAAATATTTCTTATCTTTTCTTCTAAAGGATCAGTTGCACCTTTTTTCTCATCCATTACAAATATGATAACTAAAGCTTTTAATCCAAATGCTACAGGATCTATACTTATTTTAAATTCTGTTTTATCTGGAGAACAATGTTCTTCAATTATTTGTTTAGCTTCTTTTTCTAATATTGATAAATCTACATCTGGAGATTCAGGCATTATTCTTAAAGTTATAACTACTTTTGCCATTTTAATTAGGTCCAGAAAATCCACAGGTTGGACATTTATATCTAGCTACAATTATCCTACAATGTTCGCATCTTATAATTTCTTGTTTTCCACAGCTTGGGCATTTGAATACCGTAGCACCTTTTATGCCTTTTATTGAGGTATTACAAGATGTGCATTTTAAGTCTTTTTCTGCCATTTTTACCTTAAATTGATTCATTAAAAATGTTTATAAACGTTTCTTTTATCATTTAAACTATGTTTATTAATAAAATACTTGGAAAATTATTTTCACATGCTTCAGAAATAGATGTAGCTGAACTTAAAAAAGAAGGCTTGTTTTTTGATATGCATTTTCATACAAATTATTCTGATGGTGCAACTAGCATAAAAACTCTTAATAAACTATGCAAAAAATATAATGTTGGGGTTGCAATTACAGATCACAATGAAATAAAAGGATGTATGGAAGCAGCTTTGTATGATTTTAAATTTATACCTGGGATTGAATTAAGAACCAAAGAAAATTTTGATATGTTGGTTTATTTTTATAATCTTGATGATTTAGTAGATTTTTTTAAAACTAGTATTCTTCCTTATAGAAAAAAATTAATTTATTCCGGATTAGAACTTACAGGTAGAGAGATTTTTAATAGATTAAAAAAATATAAGTGTGTTACAAGTATACCTCATCCTTATGGAGTAATGCATGGTTTAACTAGAAAAATTGAACAAAAATTGTATATTGAAAAAGGAGCAGATAAATTTCATTTAATAAAACAATTTGATTGCATCGAAGTTATGAATGGGCATTTAATGATGAATAAAAATGAAGCAGCTTTAGAATTGGCTAAAAAATATGGAAAAGCATATACTGGTGGTTCAGACGGACATGTTAAATTTGATTTAGGAAAAGTTCTTACTTATTCTAGAGTAAAAGATACAAAATCTTTCTTAGATAATTTGAAAAAAAGAAAAGTTTCAATTTATTGTTATGAAGGAAGAGTGGGTAGAATGTTAATATCAAGAACCTGGGCTTTTAGAAAACATGTCAAACATCCTATACACTATGTTGCAAGAATTGTTAAGTATGGAAAAGCTAAAATTCGTAATGGTTTAAAATAAAAAAGATTTAAATAAGGTATTTCTTTAGATTTATTAAGCCCCTATAGTATAGCTTGGATAGTACGCGGGTTTGCGGAACCTGTAACTCCAGTTCAAATCTGGATAGGGGCGTATTAAAATGAAAGAAAAAGTTTCATGTATAATCCCTGTATATAATGAAGAGAAAAGAGTATTAAACGTATTAAATGTGGTTGCTACACATAAATTAATTAACGAGATTATAGTTGTAGATGATAATTCTGAAGATAATACCTTAAAAGAAATAAAAGATTTTATAAGGGCTAATAAACCTCTGATTTGTTCAATAAAGATTATAAAAAAAAGAGGAAAAAGAGGAAAAGCATCTTCATTATATATGGGTTTTAATAAAGCGAGAGGAGATTATTTATTTATGATAGATGGAGATCTTAAAGGTTTAACCTCAGATAATATTTCAGAATTGATTTTACCTGTACTTTGTAGGAAAGTAGATGTGGGTTACAGTTTAAGGAATACTTTATTTATACATAATCTTTTGGGGATAGATGTTATAACTGGAGAAAAAATTTTCCATAAAAATTTTTTCCATAATTTGCCAGAATGTAGAAATACTGGATTTGGAATAGAAGTGGTTTTTAATGAGTATTTTATTAAGCATCATAAAAAAATTGGTGTTGTAAAATGGCCGAATGTTACTTGTTACTACAAAACTCATAAAAAAGGATTTGTTTTAGGTATAATGGATAGTTATAAAATGATGCAAGACATATTTAAAATTATTCCTTGGTACAAATTTATTTATCAAACCATTTATTTAGCCGCGACTTCAAAAAAATTAAATTAAAATTGTTTAATTTCTTTAATTAAAGGTTTTATAGACTTAATTCCACAGAAATAAATACTAAAATCTCTATACCAGCTCATATTACAACAATTACATGGTTGTTTTAATAATTTATCTTTAGTTAACTCAAAAATTGGTCCAAAATGTTTAGCCAAATGCATGCAAGGGTATACATTAAAAAACCAATCTACAAATAAAACTTTATTCCCGCCAAAACAAAGGTAATCCACTCTTTCTTTTTTCAAATATTTTATTATATTCTGCATCGAATCTATAGGATTAATAATATTATACTCCTTTTTTAGTTTGATTACCTCTTGTAAAGCATAAATTGTTTGTTCTGGAGTTAGTCTAACCATATTCCCTCCGAGCTCATATACTGTAGATAGAGAATGTTCTGGGTAATTTATTGCTATATTATCAAATCCAATATCATTACATTTTTCAAATAATTTTTTAAGTTCTGTATGATTATAATTGCTTATTAAAATTGAAGCTATAGTTTTTATTTTATTTTTCTTTAAAAGTTCTACTGCATTTTTAATATGAAACAATAAATCTTTTATTTTTCTTGATTTATATTCTATTTCATCTGTGTAATGATCTATAGAGATACAAGCATAATCTAATCCGGCTTTTTTTAATTCTTCTACTTTTTCTTTTGTGAATAATCTAGGGTCTGCATCAAGAATGGCAGTAACAATTCCTCTTTTTGTACATCTTTTAGTAAAATCTATGATGTTTGGGTGTAAAAGAGGTTCTCCTCCAGTTAAAGTAATAAATCTTACTCCTAAATCTGCTAGACAGTCTATTGTTTTAATGGCTTTGTCTTTATCTACTATAATCTTTTTCTTTTGTTTCCAGATATTACAAAAAGAACATTTAGAGACACAGATATTTGTTAAAGCAAATTCACAAGCCCTATAATTCCCTTTTAAATATTGTAATGTAGATTGGTATACTTTATTTATTTTCATATTTTTTGATAAGGGAGTACCTTTTTAAATATTACTTACTTGGATAGTAAATATGAAAATAGCATATTTCACAGATACATTTGTTCCCAATATAAATGGAATAGTAACTTCTATCTTAAACTCTTCAGAAAATTTAGCTAAAAAAGGAAATAAAATTTATATTTTTACTATAAAACCTAAAGAAAAAAATTTTCAAATACCAAAATTACATAAAAATATACAAGTATTTCATTATCCTAGATTAAACCTAATAAAATATCCTGATTTTCAATTAGCCTACCCAAAATTATTGGACATAAACAAAAAATTCAAGGAAATTAATCCAGATATAATTCATATTCATACTCCATCTATTTTTGGGTGGGCTGCTTTAATATTAAATAATAAATATAAAAAACCTGTAGTAGGGACTTATCATACTTTACTCCCAGATTTCTTAGATTATCTACCTTTACCTATCTTTAATAAATCTAAAACTGCAAAGAGATTAACTTGGGGTTATACAAGAAAATTTTATAATAAATGTAATATTGTTACAACTCCTTCAATAGCAATGAAACAAGAATTAGAAAAACATGGAATAAAAAATGTTAAATTCTTATCAAATGGCGTTGATTTAAAAAAATTTCATCCAATACAATCAAAAAAAGACGGAAAAACAATTTTACATGTGGGGCGAATAGGATATGAAAAAAATATTGATGTTTTAATTAAAGCATTTAACGAATTATTAAAGAAGAATAAAAATGTTAAATTATTAATTGCAGGAAAAGGACCAGATCTAGAAGGTTTAAAAGAATTTACTCAAAAATTAGGTATTTCTAAAAATGTAGAATTTTTAGGACCAATAAAACACGATAATCTTCCTAAATTGTATTCAAAAGCAGATATTTTTGTTACACCCTCTACTGTTGAAACAGAAGGGTTAGTTATTTTAGAAGCAATGGCGTGCGGTTTGCCTATCATCGGAGTAAATAAATTAGCAGTTCCTTATATTGTTAAAAATAATAAAAATGGATTTATAACAAAACCCGGAGATTATAAAGAAATAGCAAATTGTATGGAAAAATTATTAAAAGATAAAAAATCAAGAGAAAAATTTGGAAAAGAATCTTTAATTTTGGTAAAAGAATTTTCTTTAGAAAGTATAATTAAAAAAATAGAAGAAATTTATAAAGAATTAATAAAAAAGAAAAAATAAAAATTTATTCTTCTGCTTCTGAACCTTCTACATCCCTAATTCCTTGTGGAGTTATCATGTAGACTACTTCGCATTCTGGTAAATAAGAACTATCTACCATTTTTGCTACTCTAGTTCCTTTCTTACCTTTTCTTAGGTAAACTCTTGGATTCATTCCGTGACCAACTATGTGTCCTCCAACAGGTTCAGTAGGATCTCCGAAGAAAGTATCTGGTTTAGCCATAACTTGGTTTGTTACATAAACAGCTAAATTGTACATGTTTGCAAGTCTTTGCAATGTGTGTATGTGCTTGTTTATTTTTTGCTGTCTATCTGCTAAACTTCCTCTTCCAACATAGTCTGATCTAAATAAAGACATTAAAGAATCTACTATAATTAATTTTACAGGTAAACCTTCTTTTTCTACTAGTTCAGATATTTTTTCAGTTAGTAAAACTTGATGGTCTGAATTAAAACATCTAGCTACCCTAATATTTTTCAAGATTTCAGTAAAATCTAAACCTTGAGCTTCTGCTAACTGTTTAATTCTTTCTGGTCTAAAAGTGGATTCTGTATCTAAAAATACAACTGCACCATTTATTCCACCTTTTTCTTTGGGTAGTTGTGCATTGACTGCAATTTGATGTGCAATCTGTGATTTTCCAGATGAGAAAGCACCATAACATTCTGTTATAGTTCCTGTTTCTATTCCGCCACCTAATAATTTATCAAGAGCTTTACTTCCTGTTGTAATTCTTTCAGTTTTTTCTGATCTTTCAAGTAATTCATGTCCAGATTCAAAACCCATTTTGAGTTTGTCTCTAGCCGTATTGATTATTTTTCTAGCTACAGCTTCTCCAACACCTGCTGCTTCAACTAATTCTCCAGTTGATGCTACAGCAATACTAATCATATTAGTAAATCCAGCTTCTTTTAATTTTTCAGCTGTTGCAGCGCCTACTCCAGGTAAGTCTTCAACTGAATTTTCATCTTTCATTTCTAATCCTTCAACTACATCTTTTTTCTTGCTCATTCTTCCTCACCTTCATGTTCTTTGTTAGCTTCGAAAAATAAATAATCTTGCGCTTTGTTTAACAAAGCAATCATTTTTGGAATATCAGTTCTTCTTAAATTATTGATAGTATCTGATCTCCAAACATCTTCGTCTTTTTTCTTGAAGCTTTTTACAAGACTAACTGTCTTATAACCATATTCTGCTCCATCTTTTTCTTTTTTATTATCCCAAACAACTACTTCCATGTTTGAGACTCTCCATTTTTTTTCTGGCGCATTTGCCATTTTAACACTCTCCTATTCCTTTCGGTTTTTATTTCAGATTCCACAAGATAAGAAGCAAACAAACTCCGCTCTTCGCCTCTTATTTCATGGAGTTTAAAGTATAAATGAAAAATCTATTTATAAATCTTACGCGCACCCAGTTGCAAGTTGCAATCTGTTAGAATATATATTTTGTAGAATATAGTTTATTTGAATTTACTTATACTCTAAACTATAATTCTAACTAAATAAATGTTTAAATAGATTTTATATTTAAAATAATTATGTCTTACAAAGAAATAAAACCTTTATATGAAGATGAAGTATTAAGAGTAACTCTTCTTCCAAATTGTATAGAAGACCATGCTGTTTATCATAAAGTTCCAGGAGAAGAATTTGAATGTTTATTGCCTCTTCCAAGGGGAGTTTTAAGGGAATTTGCTTTAACCAAAAGAGGAGATTTAGAAAGAAGGTTAAGTACGATTAATCCTATGGTATTAGCAGACCTTAGAAATAAAAATATTTCTGTAGATGGATTGCACATAGCTATATGTCAAGCTTATGCAGAAGAAGAGAGAAGATTTGTAAGAGAATGTATGGTAGTAAAACAATCCGATTAAATTCTAAATAAAAAAGAAAAATAAAAGAAAAAGTTTTTATCTTCGTTTTTTCTTTGCCGTTATTTGTTTGTATACTTTATTTACATCTTTTTGTCTATGTATTAAAAGGTATACTATAGGTAATATACCTAAGGTATTAAAAATTAATAGACAAACATACCAAACTTTATGGTCATCCTTTGCTGCGTACCACAACGCAATACCTTTCCATACCATTTCCCAAATCATGGCTATAAATAACAAGACACCAAATGTAGCTACTAAAGCGGCTAATTCTCCTAACATTTATACACCTCCTTTTAATGGTTTAAATATATTAATTTAAGTTTATAAACATTTTTATACTTAAAATAATGAAAGAACATTCGAGATAAAATTTTATTTTTTAAAGTATAAATAATCATACATAAAATAAGATATTAAAATAGTTACAATAATTATCCATACCAAATGATTAAGATTAATTTTTAATAGATTTTCAATCCAAGGGGTTAATATTTTTTCTAATACACTTAAAATAAAAAACAATGCTACAAAAACTATAAATCCCTCAATTTTGCTAGCAAATTTTACTCCAGAAAAGATTGTTTTAACATAACCTTTGCTCCCATTAAATATTAAGATACTAACCCACACAGAGATGATAGATATTATAAAAAATGCAATTTGTGGTATATATTGTTCTAATGCCATTTAATTTTAATAATGGATTTATTTAAAAGTATTTTGTGTTTTTGTTATGTATATTCTTTTTGTAATAAGTAAAGAATTAACTAATAGCATTTAATATATCTTTTATCGGGCCAGAGCAATATCGTTCATATTCTCCGTCCTTTAAATTAGCAATATCATTAAGATAATTATCTAAATTTATGTTTAGTTCTTCTAAAGGTATTTCACAATTCATCGTTTTTCCTATTAATACTTTCGAGATTCCGGGATTTTGTTGTTGCAAATTTTCTCCTATTTGTTCTATTTTTAAAGAGAATTTACACTTTCCAAACAATATTCCTCTTGATGTTAATCGAATATTATTCCCTTCTTCAATAATATTTACTTTTGCACTAGAACAAGATTTTGCTTTTTCTTCAAAACAATTTATATCAGTTCCACAATCATAAATAGAACATCCACTAATGAAAATTAACAATAATACTAAAACAATAATTATATTTTTATTTTTTTTCATATTTAAATTTTAATAAACCAATTAATCCTATACCCATTATCCAACTAATTAAATAATATAAGCTAGTTAAAACATCTTCAAAACCAACTCCATTCAAGGTTAAATTCTTTAAAGAGCTTATACCCATGGTTAATGGAAGTTTATTTGATATAAGACCTATAACATGAGACATTTGATCTAAAGGGATTAATGATCCACTAAGAATCATCATTATTAATATATAAAAAGGTACTATTTGTACTGCTTGTTCTTTATTTTTTGAAAATATTGATATAACCAAACCAGAAACTAAACCAAAAAGACCTATTAATAAAATAAATATAAATACCCAAAAATGACTACCATAATTTTTTGCAGGAAATAATATAAAACCTGAAAAGTATACTAAAAAACATTGAATAAAAACAAATATAGAATTAGTTATTAATTTTCCAAAAAACATGCTTGATTTAGAGATAGTTATAAGTTCTCTATCTAATGTTCCGTATGGTGCTTTTTCTCCAACTATTCTTAAAACCATTAATTGAGTTGTAATAAATAAAATTATCATAGAAAAGATATCTGAAGCCAATAAATCATATACTCTAATTCCTAATGAAGAATAATTTCCCCAATGAACTATAACGGTAGCAGACATATAAAAAAGATAGATAAGTAAGACTGGTGCAAAGAGATAGAAAAATAAACTAAATTTACGTTCCATCATATTATTAAATTCTAGTTTTATTGCTTTGATTACGTTTTTCATTCTTCTAATTCTTTACCTGTGTAAAATACAAAAACTTCTTTCATTGTAGCTTCAATTAGTTCAGTTTTATTAACAATGCCTCCAATCTCATTAATTTTTTGGGCTATTTTTATAGCATTTGGTTCTTCAGTTATTATCTTAATATTTCTACCTTCACTAATAATTTTTTCAACGCCTTCTATTTTTTTAATATTTTTAAGTAAATCATCTGTAACATTATCTAATATGACATTAACAATTTTCCCATTGCCAGGAAGTCTCTTTTTAATTTTAGAAGGAGGTCCTTGTACTGCTATATTCCTTTCATTTAATATTATAACTTCATCACATTCTTCAGCATCATCCATAAAATGAGTTGTGAAAAACACAGTTTTATTTTGTTTTGTTACTAATTTACTTAATATAGTTATTATACTATTTCTTGTATTTGGGTCTAATCCTGTTGTTGGTTCATCAAGTATTAATAATTCTGAATCTTTTATTAACTCCATTCCTAAAGAGAGTAATTTAAGTTGACCTCCAGATAATTTATTTGCTTTTACTTCTTTTCTATGTGAAAGGCCTATAGTATTTAGTACTTCTTCAATTAATCTTTTATTTTCTTTAATTCCGTATTTAGTCATACTGCTCAGTATATTCTGTTCTACAGTTTGATTCATATATACTTCATGAGATTGGGGAACAAAACCAATATGATTGAATGTTTCCTTATTTTTAATGTCTTTTCCAAATATCCTTATAATTCCTTTAGTAATGATTCTTCTTCCTACCAAAGATTCTATTATTGTTGATTTTCCAGTTCCAGAAGGACCTAATAAACAAACTAACTCTTCTTTATTTATGGATAAATCTACATTATCTAATATTAAATTTTTTCCATGTTTTACCGTTAAATTTTTGATTGAAATTGCTTCGGAAATATCACTTGAAATTTTAGATTTTTTTGAGGGTATTTCTTCATTATGAATTTCTATTTTTTCTACTTTTTTGTGGGAAAATTTAAGTTTTTTATATAGTTTATATTTTATAAGAAGTAGAACGCAGATTAATATTATAAAAATTATAATGTAGGTAAGATAATTTGAATTTGTAAGATTTGATTGTGAATTTGAATCAGTTTTTGGCCAAACTTGATTATTTGTTTTACAATTTATAATTTTTTCTACTTGAATTTGATGAGATATACATTTGCTACCATCGCTTAGACTAGGAACAATATTTAAACCAGAAACAAAATTTATACCTCCTTCATATTCATATCCAGATACAACAGTTCCAATATTTTCATCTATTATGGTTATTGTTCTTCCATTTCTAAAATCTGTAAAATCCCAAAAATTTCTACCATCACTACTGCCGTCCATGTAACCTTTGTAAAGGCCTATCATTGAAATAGAAACGGAACCATCATTTTTCAAAATTAAATTAAGTTGTTTGGTGTTAGTATCATAACAAATATTTACTAAACTTAACTTTATATTATCACAATCATTTAACTCAGAAATGGGTTGGATATCAAAACTTCTTGTTGTATCTACGGGATTATATATACTTCCATCAGGTAGTTTATATGTTCCATCTGAAAGTAATATAACTGTATTAGGATATTTCTTATTTATTTCTTGATAGTTATTTACTATTTCTTCTGGGCTTAAACAATGATTATCAACACAAATTTTTATTCCTTCTCCATATTTTAAGTCACAATCTGGTCTTGTTTCACATTCTACATCAGCTTTAACATGAGATATTAAAATCAAGGTGATAATAAATAAAAGAGTTAGTTTATTATATAATTTCATATGTTTAATTTATTAATAGAAGTTTATAAATGTTATTAGTATTATTTTTATATAAACCCTTCTTAAAAAAAGAGAATATTTTCTTTAAAATTTTATTTGTAATGGATTTTCCATTAAGAATTATAAATAGGAAGCTTTATATATTTGCTACAATTACTTATTGTATGGATAAATCTATAAATCCCGAGATAGAAGTAGGCTTAAATGTAAAATTGGGTGAAAAAGATTACGAAAATGTTAAATTTAATGCTGCAAAAATGGGGAAAAGTTTAAAAAGTTATATAATAAAAGTAACTGAGGCTAATGAACTTTTTAACGAATTGTTAGATGAGATAGAAAAAGGGATAGAACTTAAATGTGTTGTTGTAGAAGAAAATATCAATTTTCCATTTAAAGAATTTATTTTAATTGGGTATCCAGGATATTCAAATTTAATTTATACCTTAATAAATTTTATAAAAGTATTTAAATTTAAAAAAGAAGTATATAAAGATATAGACTTTAAAATAACAAAATTAAAAGTTTATCATCCGAAACTAAAAGCAGGTTATAATTGTTCTATATTTTTAACTATAATTAGAAAGAATCACAACAATAAAATATTCGGAATAATTGATTGCGTGGGGAATCTAAGTGGGGGTGCACACGGACATTTAGAGATATTTAATAAATTTATAAATGAAGAAATAAATCCCATAAATATTGAAGAAATAGAAATTAAAAATAAAGATCATCAAAAATTTTTAAAATTTTTAGAAAAAGAATATATTTATTAAAAATTTACAAAGAAAAAGTAGGCATATTAAATTATAAATGAAAATATTTTAATAAAAACATGAAAGTAAATTTATATCAATTAATAAAAAATGAAAAGAATATTTATGTTAAAGTAAACCCTTCATTTAAAAATAAGCTTTTTGAAGGAATAAAAACGAATTTTAAGACCTTATCAAATTATCAAAAAACAAAGATGAAAGAGATAAAATATGCTACTATTTCTCATTTATTTAATTATGGAAAATATGATTCTCTCCAGCTTTTATTAAAAATTGTTAAAGATTTAAATTTAGATGAAGAAGATATTTTTAATGAAATAATTGCTTTTAGACTCTCAGGAAGTAGAGTAGAGACTTATTTGCCTAGATATTTAGAAATAGATAAAGAATTAGTTAAGGCTTTTTCTTTATATCTAGCAGAAGGAGACACTGGTTTAAACGGAAAAACAATTCCTTCTAAGGTTAGATTTACAAATTCAGAACTACCTATAATATTATATTTTAAAAAAGTTTTATTGAATTATTTTAAACAAAAAGAAGAGAATTTAAAATATTATATTTATCTTCCAAAAAATAACAATCTAACAAAAACAGATTTCATAAAAGATTTGAATACCCCGCAAGAAAATTTACATTTATATGTTGATAAATCTGTTACAGTTCCTAAATATAGACTTTCTTTGGAAAGAAAGATTATTTTAATGATAATTTTAAAATTAAACGATTTAATTAAAGATTTATGTTTAAAAGACAAAGAACTTGCCTCTGCTTATTTAGAAGGAATAAGTGCAGGAGAAGGAACTGCTTATTGTAAAAAGATGAAATATATAAGAATTGAAATGAAGAATGAAAAAGAAATGAAATATATTTCCTCACTTTTTAAATTAATTGATATAAATCATAAACTATATGAGAGAAATACAAGAAAAGGAATGTGGTGTTTGTATATCTCTAAAAAAGAAAATATATTTAATTTTAATGAATTAGTTAGTTTTAATTTATGTAAACCTAGACAAGAAATATTAGATAATATAGTTAACTATTATTCTTCGCCTTCTCAACTTCTGAAACTATAAAACGAACTTCTCCAACCGCGTCAGGATTTACTGAAAGGCTAGTTATATTATTTTTAATAAAGAATTCTACCATATCTTTTCTAGACCCTGCTTGTCCACACAAAGAAACTTTTTTTCCTTTTTCAATGAAATTTTGTATAATTCTTCTCATTGCTAATGTAACTGCCGGATTTCTTTCATCAAAGTAATTCATTTTTCCCAACATAGCAGAATCTCTATCAACACATAAAACTCCTTGAGTTAAATCATTAGATCCTATTGAACATCCAGAAATATCTAATTCTGCAAAGTCTCTTGCTAATAAAGCAAAGCTTGGAACTTCTGCCATTAAATAAATTTCAAAGTCTTCTGCTTTTTCTAAACCATTTTCTTTCATTATTTCAAGAACTTTTTTAACTTCTTCAACATTTCTTACGAAAGGTAGCATAACATGAACATTTTTGTATTCTTCTCTAACTTTTTTAATTGCTTCTAATTCTAATTTGAAAGCTTCAATAAATTCAGGACTAACATATCTTGAAACTCCACGCCAACCTAACATAGGATTGTCTTCATGAGGTTCAAATTCTTCTCCACCTTTCAAATCTCTATATTCGTTTGTTTTGAAATCAGAAAATCTTACTACTAAAGGTTTTGGAGCTATTGTAGAAGCAACTTTTTTTATTGCTTTATATAATCCATTGATATATCTATCTTGTTGTCCTATTTTTAATAAGTATAAAGGATGTTCTCCTATTTGTGAAGCTATTACAAATTCTAATCTCATTAATCCAATTCCATCGAAATGTAAATTTTTATAATTGTCAATCATTTCGGGTTCTCCAAGATTCATGTAAATTTTAGTTTTTGTTTCTCTAAATTCATATTCTTTTTTTTCTACAATTGCTATATTATCTGATTTTCCTTTGTATACTTTTCCATTGGTTCCATCAACAGTTATAAAATCATTTTCTTTTAATTTTACAGTTGCATCTATAGTTCCAACAACACAAGGAATTCCCATTTCTCTTGAAACAATTGCTGCATGAGCTGTAAGTCCTCCTTCATCTGTTACAATAGCTGCTGCTTTTTGCATAGAAACAACATAATCAGGATTAGTCATCTTAGTTACTAAAATATCTCCTTTCTTTATTTTATTAAGATCTTCTATAGAATGAATTAACTTTACCATTCCCATTCCAATTCCCGGACTTGCACCTAAACCAGAAAGAATTTCTTGAGCGTTTATTACAGCATGTTTTTTTACATTACCTATTTTCTTTTCAGTTGTAACTGCTCTTGCTTGTACAATATAGGCTTTATTATTTTCAATTGCAAATTCTATATCTTGGGGTTTTTGATAATGTCTTTCAATTCTTCTTGCTAAATCTGCTAGTTTAACAATTAAATCATCAGAAACTTTTTGTTCTTTACCTTTTAATGGAGTTAATTCTTTTTGAACAGTTCTTCTTAAAAATTCGTCTCGTTTATACGCCCAAAGTTGTAAATTAATTTTTTTTTCTTTTATTTGTAAAGTATCTTTGTTAACAACATAATGGTCTGGGGTAATTTGTCCTCCAACAACAGACTCTCCAAGTCCAAAAGCTCCTTCAATAACAATTTCATTTTGAGCATTTGTGGTAGGATTTATTGTGAATATAACTCCTGCAGAATCAGAATCAACCATTTTTTGAATTACAACTGCAATTAAAACTTTTTCATGAGGAAAATTATTTTTGGTTCTATAATAAATTGCTCTTGCAGTAAATAAAGAAGCCCAACATCTTTGAACAGCTCTAATTAAATTATCTTTACCTTTAATATTAAGAAAAGTTTCTTGTTGTCCTGCAAAACTTGCTTCTGGTAAATCTTCTGCTGTTGCACTTGATCTTACTGCTACAAAAGGTATTTCTCTTCCAGCTTTAATAATATTTAATGCAGATTTAGATAAAGCACTTGAATTTACAGCACTGAACAATTCAGAACTTACGTCCATATTTTCATAAGAATAAATAATATCATTTTTTATATCTTCAGGCATTTCTTGATCTAAAATTAATTCTTGAACTTCTTTTGCTGTCTTTTCTAGAGCTGCAGTTTCTTGTATTTCTATTTTATTAAGAATAGGATATATCTTTTTATCTAGTTTGGTTTCTTGTAAAAAATGCTTGAAAGCTATTGCTGTAACTACAAAGCCAGGAGGTATAGGAAATCTAGCATTGAACATTTCTCCTAAATTACAGCCTTTTCCACCTGCAATACTTAAATCATTTTTAGAAAGTTCTTTGAACCAAGCAATATTCTTTAAGTTTTTCATTTGCCTCTTTACTATACCTTTAGCAAGGATATTTAAAAGCTTATTGCTCTTATATTTTTTCCATTTCTATAACATATTTGCCTGGAAGTCTTGGCATAGCTTTTTTTAGAGCTATTCTTGCAATTTCAATTCCATTTTCATCAACTTTTACAGTTACAATTGCTTTTCCTTTGTTTATTCTTGCTGCTCTTCCAGTAGGTTTTCCAAATGAATGAGACATACCTGTCTGCATTCTATCTGCTCCTGCTCCAGATATCATTTTATTTTCTCTTAGAATATGGTGAGGATAAGCTTTTACAATCATATTAAAATCATTTCCTAATTTTTCTACTAAATTGCTATTTATAATTTGTCTTATTGATTCAAGCGAATTATCTCTTAAATTTAAATCTTGTTTTGAAACTAAACTAAAAGCATATTTGAATTGTTTTTTCATATCTCCAAAATTATATTTTACTATTTTGCTTGGAGGAATCATAGCAATAAATGAATGTTTTTTAAATTTACTTTTTCTAGTATATGGTCTTGTTAATTTTCTATAACAAACGCCTTTTCTTAATGTTGCCATTTTTTACTCCGGCCTCATAATTTCTCTGATTTCTTTTTGAAGAGTTTTTAGTGGATTATACAAGCTACAGTCTTCTTTTGTAAGGCACCCCATCACTATTTGTCCTAAATCTTTATCGCCATTACCCATTGCCTTTAAAAATTCTGTTTGATGAAAATATTTTCTTGCAATATCATTTATAGTTAAAGGTTCTATTAAATTTAATTTAGTTACTGTGGGTTTCTGATATTTTAGTTCTTCCATTTTTTACTCCAGTTTAACCTTTGTTCCTATTGCTTGTCCAGGAATACCTTTTTCAAATATTACTCTTAATTTCCCAGTGTTTCCATGTGAACTAGCAACAATTCCTTTTATTTGTTTTTTAGCAGGACTTTCCCAAACTACATTCTTTTTAACTAATTTTTTAGCAGAATCTTTATTAGTAACACCTGATACTTTAACAATTGCGTGTGTAAAACTTTGGGTGTGCTTACCACGCCTGTAACTTAAGATTAAACCTTCCATTTTATAATTTCTAACAAATAGGATATTTAAAAGCTTTTTCTTTTAGAATTTTAGGATTATAAGGCTTTAAAGGCTTATTTAGGTTTACTCTTGCTCAATTCCATCAAATTCTTTCTTTGAATATATTCAATACAGGTTTTTAAGTAAACCCTAGCATCTCTTCCTAATTTTTCAATTTCTTGTCCAGCTAGCTTATTTTCTTTGAATTCTTTTTCCATCTTTGTAATATCTTTTAATATTTCAAATAATCTTTCTGGTAGTTTTTCTTTATCTACCAATTGTTTAAATGCAGTTAATATATTTGATTCTGTAAATTTGATATTATTTACTTCTAACATTTCTTTTGTAACTTTAATACAACCCTCATAAGTTTCTTTTATGTTTTCTACGTCTTTTTTCTTTTGAATCTTATCAAATATTTCTTTTACTTTTTTTAAGAAATCTTCTGCATCATTCAGTAATTCATCAATTTCTTTACCAGTTATTTTTTTTACTTTTCCATGTTCAATATCTTTGTAATATTTTCTTATTTTTTCAAGAATATCTACATATCTTCTATCAAGTAATTTTTCTTCTTGGACAAATATTTTATCCATTAATTCAATTGTTTCTTTTGGTGTTGGTGGTGCTAAACCATATACCATTAATAATGCTTGAGCAGGATTTAATATCGCATAGAATAAATCTTCTCCAACTATGCTTAATAATTTGTATCTTGTTCTTTCTAATAATTTTTCAGAAACATCCATCTGCATTTCAATTGCTTCTCTACTTGGTTTAACTTTACCCATTCTTAATAATAATTTCCAAGGCATGAAAACTCCTCTATCATATAATGGAATTCCATCTCTTAATAATGTGAAAATAACTGGATGTGCATCTTTAATTGAATCCCAGAAATCAGTTAAGATATAAGTTTGAACGTGGAATTGTTTTTTAATTCCAGTCATTTCTGCTGCTTGATCTCCCATTGATAAAATAATTGCTCTTAATTTATCTTTTAATTCAACTCTTGGCATTTTTTTAACATCAGTATCATCTACAATAATGTAAACATCGATATCATTGCTTTTTTCTCCTCTAAATAAAGAACCTCCTGCGGCGTAACTAACAATATATTTTTCAAATTTTTTTAAAGACATTGTTTTATGTATTTCAGCAATTTTTAATGCAGATAAAACATCTGTAGGATCATAAATAATTGCAGACATTGCAATCATATTTAGAATTTCATATTTTCCATCAAAACATGCTTCTCTTAAATCATAAAGGGACATTATTCTTGGTTTTATATTTTTATCAGTATCATCAGCAATTTTTTCAATGAATTTTATTTCTTTTTCCATTAATTGTAATGGATCTTTTATATTATCAGAATTTATTACAACTAAAACATTAATATTATTTTTATTTTCTTTTTCAGGGGGCAATAAAGATATTCCAATAATTCTTTTTTCAGGATCTTTTACTATTTTGTTTTTAAAAGAATCTAATTTAACCTTTAATTTTTCAAGCTTTTCTTTAATTTCTTTGGGTATTTCAGGTATTTTTTGAGAAGTTTCAGGCGTTTCTTTAATCTCTTTTGGTTCTTTGTTAGTTGCCATCTTACAAATAATAGTTTAAAACCCATATTTATAAATATTGTGATTTTTGTAAGCAAAAAGCTTTTAAATTATCTTTAATGACTAGAGTGTATGGACCCATAGTCTAGTGGTTACGACGTTGCCCTTTAAATTGGCTTCGGCTAATTTAGGCGAATACAAGTAAACACTAAGTCAGGCGAAGACCGCCGGTTCGATTCCGGCTGGGTCCACTCATATTTTTAAAGGAACAATCTCCTTAAATTGCTCATTGTAAGGCATACTTGTAGATATAGAACATCTTGAATATTCTTTTCCATCTTTTTTAAGTATATTTTTATATGGGCCTAACATTTTAATGTTATAATATTTTTCACATAATTTGTTAATTTCTAATAAGAAATTATAATTAGATCCATTTAACATTATTCCATATACTTTACTAAAATAACCATCTGTATCAAATAAGCCTGCTAAAAAATGTTTGAATAACTCTTTATTTTGAACTTCTTTAGGTATCTGTAAATTTAATTTTTTATTTTCAATGTTTAAATATTTACTAAAATAAAGCCATACAAACTTATTGTTTAACTCAAGAACATAACAATTGTTATAGTTTTTCTTATAAATTCTTGTTGGAACATTAAATTCTTTTTTTAGATATTCATTTAACCTGATTAGATATTGTTTAGAATCATTATAAATATATAATTTTGTTCTTGGGTATTTTGAAACCTTTCTTATGGACTTCTCTAATCTTCCATCTCCCATAATTACTCCAAATAAATAAGCAACATCTTTGTTCACTTCTTTTGGGAATTTTATCTTATGGTTAGACCTTTTTACTTTTGCAAAGATATAACCTTCTTTTTCTTTTAAAATGATAGAATCTTTACTTATTATGGAATAATCTAATATTTTATTTAACATATTATACATATGTTTTTATATCTTAAATAGTTTTCTCAAAATGTAAGTTTAAAATGAGTTAAATTCGGACCTAAATGAGGAGTCATAAATTGTTCTAAAGCATTTTGATGTGTTTCAGCATATGCTAAGTAAGTATCACTTTTATTTTGAATGTAAAGAGTACAACTATATCCTTCATTTCCTAAACTAACCCATGTAATTAAAGTTCCATCTTCAGAATAATGGGGAGCATCTATTCCTGATAAAGTTATACCCCCTTTAAGCGTATTTACCCAATCTGGTCTTCTCTCTTGACTCAAAAGTTTGCTTATTTTGCTCATTCCATCTAAATAATTTTCTATAGTTAGCCTATCCGAAGTAGAATTTGGTTTTAATAAGAATAAGGCCCAATCTTTTTCATTTTTGCTATTGTTTTTAATAACATTTGGAAAAGAATAATTTTTTCCTAGTAAATCTATCATTATTTGATGTAAATCAACTATGCTATATTCAATAATTTCTTTTTTATAAAGTTTGAAGATTTCTTGTTTTTCCATAATTTAATCTTATTAAAAAGATTTATTAATATATTGCTTTTAGGATATATATCTTAAAATGAAATACAAATTTCTAGAACACAAAGCAGATGCTAAGTTTCAAGCATTTGGGAAATCCTTGGAAGAAGCATTTTCTAATGCAGCTTTAGCTATGACCTCTATTATGATATCTCCAGAATTAGTAGAACCTAAGATAACTAAAAAAATTACTGCTTCTGGAAAAGATAAAAAAGCTTTGTTATATAATTTTCTTGAACAGTTTTTAGTTTTATTAGATATTGAAAGTTTTATTCTTCATGAAGTTAAAAATATAAAAATTACTGGAAATAAACTAACTGCAGAAGTTGTTGGAGATTTAATAACTGATAAATATTCTTTAAAGAGCGATGTAAAAGCAGTTACTTATAATCACATGGAAATAAAAGAGAAACCTTATATTGTTCAGGTTGTTGTGGATATTTAAAATGCCAGATAAACAACAGGTAAATTTATATATTCTAAAATCTTATATACTAAATGCAAATTAACGATGACTTGGCTTCTATTCACGCATATCTCTGTGCTGATGGATATGTTATTAAAAGTAAAAATGAGAAGTATAAATATTTTCATATTGGTTTAAGAAATACAAATTCAGTTTTATTAAAAGATTTTCAAAATAAATTTAATAAATGTTTTAAATTAAAGCCACATATTTGCGAAGGCAGATGTAGAATTGGTTCTAAAGAGATATATAATTTATTAACAGAGGAATTTGGCTCTTTTTATTCAGATTCTTGGAGAATGCCTAAACTAAATGAAACCAATTTAAAATCTTGGTTAAGAAGCTATTTTGATTGCGAAGGTTGGGTAAGAAATCATAAAAGACAAAATAGACATATTGGTGCAGATTGCATAAATAAGAAAGGATTAATCCAAGTAAAAGAAGGTCTTAATAAATTAGGAATAAACTCAAAATTTAAAAAGAGAAATACAAGAGATATTTATCATTTAGCAATTTATGGTAAAGAAAATCTAATTAAATTTCAAAAAGAAATAAACTTTTTACATCCAGATAAAAAAGAGAAATTACAATTAGCTATAAATTCTTATATGGATTATGTTTGGAAAGATAATTTTAAAGAAATATTCAAAGAAAAAGCTAAGTTAAAGAAGGGAAGTAATGTAATAAGATTATGTTCTATTTTAAAGCCTAACCTAGAAAGAATGAGCAAATTTTTAAAAACGTATAAAATAAACTCTAAAATTTATGAAATGAAGAATGGGTTTGGTAAGATATACTATGAATTAGCTATTTACGGAAAAGAAAACATTAATAAATTACAAGCTCTAAATTTAATAAACAATGGATACAAGACTAAAAAAGGTGTCGGAATTTGAATGGGGGATTGAAAAAACAGGTAAAATGCTTGTTCCAGGCAAAATATTTGCTTCTAAGAAATTAGTTGAAGCAATAGAACCTGAAGCAATCCAACAATTAGCAAACGTTGCAACATTAAAAGGGATCCAAAAGAGTGCTCTGGCAATGCCAGATATACATTCAGGATTGTTATCAAGTTAGATCTTATAACCCTGAGATGGTTTCCCAATAGGTGGAGTTGCAGCTTTTGATCTAAAAGAAGGTATAATCTCACCTGGCGGAGTTGGATATGATATAAATTGTGGAGTAAGAATTTTATCTACCAATATTTCTGTAAAAGAATTTCTCAAAAAAAGAGAGCAATTAATTGAAGAAGTTTACAAAAATGTTCCTTCAGGATTAGGTTCTAAAGGAAGAATTAAAGTTACTAAAGATTTGTTAATGGAAGTTTTAAAAAAAGGAACAAAATGGGCAGTTGAATCTGGTTATGGAATTAAAGAAGATATACAAAGAACAGAAGAATATGGTTGCATGCTAAAAGCAGATCCAAGTGTAATTTCAGATACTGCATTAAAAAGAGGAATGCCACAATTAGGTTCGTTAGGTTCAGGAAATCATTTCTTAGAAGTTCAGCAAGTTGATAATATATTTGATGAAAAAATAGCAAAAGCTTTTGGAATTAATAAAGAAAATGTTACTGTAATGATTCATTGTGGTTCAAGAGGATTAGGACATCAAGTTGCTTCTGATTATATTAAATTAATGGAAGATAAATTTGGTTTTAAAGATTTAGCAGACAGAGAATTAATAAATGCTCCAATAAATTCTGATTTAGGTCAGAAGTATTATAGTGCAATGTCTGCAGCAACTAATTTTGCTTTTGCAAACAGACAAATGATTATGCATTGGGTTAGAGATTCTTTCAAAAATGTTTTTGGTGATGTAAAAATTGATTTGGTTTATGATGTTGCTCATAATGTAGCTAAAATGGAAAAACATAAAATTGATAATAAAATAAAAGAAGTTTGTTTGCATAGGAAAGGTGCAACAAGATCTTTTGGTCCTGGAAATGAAAGTTTACCTGAAGTTTATCAAAAAACAGGACAGCCAGTATTAATTCCTGGATCAATGGGAACTGCTTCTTATATTTTAGTTGGAACAAAAAAAGCAGAAGAAGTTTCTTTTGCTAGTACAGCACATGGAGCAGGAAGAATTATGTCAAGACATTCTGCATTAAAACAATTCAGAGGAGAAACAATAAAAAAAGAATTGCATAATAGAAATATAGAAGTAAAAACTGGATCTTTTGCAGGATTAGCAGAAGAAGCACCAGGAGTTTACAAAGATATTGATGAAGTTGCAAATGTTTCTCACAATATAGGAATAGGAAATAAAGTTTGTAGAGTTGTTCCTTTAGCCGTTATTAAAGGTTAAATTTATTTTTTAAGAAGTAGCATAGCTGCTTTATATTTTGGTTCTATTATCTTCTTTGAATTTTCTAAATGCAATTGTTTCCATTTATTTTCTAATTTTTTTCTTATGGTTTCTTGTGCTTCTATTTGATTAAGTTTTTCGTATATAAAGGCTGCTTTAAATAATCCTCCAATACGTTCAAAATTGCTCATAGCATCTGCTTCAGCTATAATTTGTTCTTCAACAGATATTCTTTCTCTATTTTGAGAACCTCGATGATTTAATATACACTGTTTGACTTTTTCTATTTTTTCTTTAGAATAACCAAATTCTGTTAATTTTTTCTCTGCTATTTTTGCTCCACTAATATGGTGATCTTTTCTACCCTCTATGATTGATCCTATATCATGCAACCAAGCAGCGATAGTCACTATTTCTTTATCTGCTTTTAATTCTTCAGCTAATATTTTTGCATAATTTACTACAGGTATAAAATGGAATAAGTAAGGCTCATAACCATATTTACTAGAAGGTTTCTTGCATTCTTCTTCAACAAAATTTCTTACTTTTTCTATGATATCCATAATTAAAAGGCATATACTTAAATTAATAAATATTATGGTGATTAATATTATATAGTCATAAATCTTTTTGAAATTCTTTAATTTCTTTTTTCATATCTTCAATGTTTCTAGTTAAGCTTACTTTTGTTCTTAGTTTTACTATATTAGGCATACCTCTCATGAAATTTAAAGCATGTCTTTTTGCATTTACAAAGTCAAAACAATCATATTTCTTAGTTAATTCCAGATATTCAAAAAATAAATTTAATTTTTCTTTATTACTAATTTTATTTTCTTTTTTATTTTTTAAATAATAATTAATTTCTTTAAAAATTGCGGGATTTGTCATAGCACTACGTCCTAGCATAATTCCATCACATTTGGTTTTTTCTAAAATTTCATAAGCATCTTTTCCAGAAAATACATCTCCATTACCAATAACAGGAATTTTTACATTTTCTTTTATTTCTTTTATAACATCCCAGTCTGCTTTTCCAGAATATCCTTGTTTTGCTGTTCTTGCATGTACAATTATAGCACTTGCTCCAGCTTTTTCAACTATTTTTGCAATTTTCAAACCTAAATCTGGTTTTGTAATTCCAATCCTTATTTTTGCAGTTACAGGAATATTAACTGTTTTTACAATTGCTTTAATAATTTCTTCAATTTTTGCAGGTCTTTTTAATAAAGCAGCTCCTGCTCCTTGTTTTATTATTTTTATATCAGGACAGCCAAAATTAAAATCAATAATATCTGCTCCTGCTTTTTCAGCTTCTTTAGCAGCAAACTCAATCATTTTAGTATTTGCTCCAAATAATTGAACTGCAATAGGTTTTTCTTCTTTAACAAAAGATAATTTCTTTAAAGTTGCTTTATTGGTTTTAAAAATAGCATTTGCATTTATCATTTCTGTAAAAACTAATCCACAATCATATTTTTTGCAAAGAACTCTAAAAGCTTGATCATTTATAGCTACCATTGGTGCTAGTACAAGATTATTTTTTAATTTTAAATTTCCAATATTCATTTTCATAGCCCTATGCAGGATTTGAACCTGCGACCTTCGCTTTACGAAAGCGCTACTCTACCGCTGAGCTAATAGGGCATATAAAATAATAGAATTAATGTTTTATAATTGTTCCGTAATTTTATCTTTATATTTAGATTGGCAAGCATTACAAACCACTTTCTTTTTACCATCTTTTTTAATATAGCTACCAAAGATTTTTTCTAGAAAATTAGGTTCTATTGACTTTTTGCAAATGTCACATTTCATATAATTTACAGTAACTTTGTATTTAAAAATCTTTATAAATCCTATAAAACCATTTATCTTTATGACAAGAATAGCTATTATAAAGAAGGATAAGTGTTTTCCTACTAAATGTAATGAATTATGTAAAGGGTTATGCCCTGTTAATAGAGCTGGAAAAGAATGTATTTTAATTGGTAAAACTGCTAAAATAGAAGAATCTTTATGTGTTGGTTGTGGGATATGCCCTTTACGTTGCCCTTATCAAGCAATTTCTATTGTTAATTTACCTGAAAAACTAGAAGAGCAAATGCATAGATTTGGAGAAAATTCTTTTGAATTATATTCTCTGCCTTTAGTTAAACAAAATACTGTTGTTGGTGTAATAGGAAGAAATGGTATTGGTAAAACTACTGCGTTAAATATATTAGCTGGAGTTGTAAAACCTAATTTAGGAAATTATAAAAATCCTCCAGATGAAAAAGAAATAATAGCTAAATTCTCCAAAAAATGGATTGGAACTTATTTTACAAAATTATTTGCTAATAAAATGAAAATTTCTTACAAACCTCAAAGAGTAGAACTATTAAAAGAAATGTTTAATGATACTGTTAAGGATTTATTAAAAAGGGTAGATGAAAGAGAACAGTTTGATGTGCTTGTAGAAGAATTAGAATTAACTAATATTTTATCTAGGAGCATTAAAGATTTATCTGGTGGAGAATTACAAAGAGTTGCAATAGCTGCTTGTATGTTAAAAAGAGCAGAAGTTTATTATTTTGATGAACCTGCTTCTTTCTTAGATATTTCTCATAGAATAAAAATTGCAAAATTAATAAGAAAATTAGCAGAAGAAAATGTTAGCATTATTGTAATTGAACATGACTTAGCAACTTTAGATTATATTTCTGATGAAATTCAAATTGTTTATGGTAAACCAGCATGTTATGGAATATTTTCACAATCAAAAGCAGTTCGTAGAGGAATAAATGAATATTTAGATGGATTTTTACCTGATGAAAACATAAGATTTAGAGATTATTCAATAAAATATGCTCATACAGTTAGAGAATCTGCAACAATAAAACAATTAGCTTTTGAAATTCCAACTTTAATTAAGAAATTTAAAGATTTTTCTTTAGAAGTTAAACCAGGAAGATTGCACAAACAAGAAATATTAACGATTGTTGGAGCAAATGGACTTGGTAAAAGTACTTTTTTAAAATTATTAGCTAAAGAATTAAAATCTGAAACAGGAGAAGTACCTGAAATAAAAATTTCTTACAAACCTCAAAGTTTAGAAGCAGAAGATAAAAAAGTTGTTGATTATTTGCAAGATATTGCAGGAAATGAATATGATTCTGGCTGGTATAAACAAAATATTTTAGAAAAACTAAACATTAATGATATTTTAAATAATAATATGTCTGAATTGTCTGGTGGAGAACTACAGAAAGTTTTGGTTGCTGGTTGTTTATCCAAAGAAGCAGATTTGTTTTTAATTGACGAACCCTCTGCCTTTATCGACGTAGAAGATAGGTTAGCAATAGCAGAAGTTATTCGTGATTTTATACAGAAAAATGAAACTACGGCAATTATTGTAGATCATGATATTCAATTTATTGATTATATTTCTGATTCTATCTTAGTTTTTGAAGGAATTCCAGGAAAAGAAGGAAATGTCTATTGGTCTAAGAACAAAGAAGAAGGAATGAATAGAGTTTTAAAATTCCTAGATATAACTTACAGACAAGATAAAGAAACCCATAGACCTAGAATTAATAAACCAGGTTCACAATTAGATTCAGAACAAAGAAAATCTGGAAAATATTATTATAAATAATTATTTAGAGACTTTTTCACAGAATTCATTAAACATAGCATTAACAGGACAACATTTACACTTTTTGTTTTTAAGATTAAAATTTTTAAATACTTTTTGATGTTTTGGTCCTTGCCATATCTTAGAAAATTTATTTTTTTTAATATCTCCATAAGATAATTGCTTAAAAAAAGGAGAACATGTTTCTGGACAAGTATAAACCTTTCCTTCAGAAGATATCGTAGCTGCCATTGCCATAACATAACATTTATGGGCTGATTCTTTTGGATGAGGGTATCTTACCTTTATTTTATTTGGGAATTCTTTGTGTATTTTTTCTATGGTTTCTAATATTTTCTTATTATTTTTATTTAGCGGAGTATCTTCTGATTTATTGTAGACAAATTGTGGCCAAGGAATTGATAATTTTATTACACTAACTCCTGCATTGATTAATTTCTCAACAATTTCTTTAATATATTCATAATCTGGATTTAATACTAAGAATGGAGCATTTATTTGTAGATTTGATTTTTTAGCTGATAATTTTTTAATTATTTTTATTAATTTTTCAAAATCTCCAGAGAAAATTGAAGAAGCGATGTTAAATGATACAAAAGAGCTTCCATATTCTATATTTAATGAATTTTTTACTAAAATTTCAATTATTTCATCATTCATTAATAACCCATTCGTATATAATCCGAATCTAAATTTATATTTCCCAAGATATTTTAAAATTTCTTTTATTTCTGGATTTATTAATGGTTCTGAATATAATCCAGATAGCATGATTAACGGATTTTCATTAGGAAGATTCTTTCTTATGTCTGATAACAAAGAATTTACATATTTTGCAGATAAATTTAGTTTTTTTTTAGGGGCAAGAAATTTACCATAACAAGTTTTACAATTTTGATTACATGTTCCAGAGGGATGGATTTCTATTCTGGATAAACAAAAACTTGGTAATTTTCCTTTTGAACTAATTATTGCTTCTTTTATAGAATCTTTGTCCCAATTATCTTGAAAATCATATACTGTGTAATTTTTTGTTAGATTTTTGTTTAAAATAGGGTATTTAGCCATTTTTCTTTTCTAATTCCTTCAAAATCTTTTTCACCCTTTCTAGATCCTCTTTGGTATGAATATGTAAATGAGGAGAACTAGACATATGACCTGATAACAATCCTCTTTTTACAAGATCTGGGAATACATTGAATTCTAAACTTTTTCCATGATATTTAAGCAATTCTGGTTCTGCTACAAAAATTCCTGCATTGAAAATAGTTGATTTTAAGTTTTTTAGCGAAGGTTTTTCATCCCAGCTAGTTATTTTATTTCCATTTAGACTAACATGACCATATCTTATTTTATTTGTAGGTTGTATTTCGCTACATAAAAGCAAAGTTACAACTGCCTTTTCTTGTAAATGTTTATTCCATAATTCTAATAAATCAATATGACTTATAACTATATCACATTGTACTACTAAAAAAGTTGTTTTTATTTTTCCGCTTAATAATTTTAAAGCAGAAGCAGATCCTTCAGGATTTTCTTCATCAATATATTCTATTTTTACATTGAAATTAGATCCGTCTCCAACTATTTTAAAAATATTTGTTAAAATTTCGTGGGGGGCTATGATATAAATATTTTTGAATCCAGAATCTTGGAATTTTTTAATGGTTTTTTCAATTATTGTAGCATGATTTACTTTTAGAGCATATCTATTTTTTAATTTGTCAGTAGAACATTTTAATCCTGTTCCAGCTAGAATTACTGCGGTCTTAGACTCTTTCATAGATTTTTTAATTAAATATTCTATAGCTTGGCTTCTATTTCTAATGAAGATATTATCTATTACAGAGTCTATATCTTTCAAGATTTTTTCATTGATGGTTATAGATATCTTGTTCTTCATACGTTTAGAAATACCCTTTTATATATAAATCCTACTTTGGTAGGATAAAGTATGATTTAAGGTCTTTTTTGGGGTTTCCGAAGGAGAATTTAGTAGGATTTAGTGTGATTTTAAAAATTTTTAGTAGGATAGTGTAGTACGAAGTTAACATATTTATAGTCTTTTAAGTAATTAACTTTGATAAAAATGAATTGCCGACTTTGCGAACTTGTAGAAAATATGAAGGTTATCAAAGAACCTGGAAAGATTTGGACAAAAGAAATAGATGTAGAAGATAGTATGGGTGTCAAGAGAAATTTAATTCTTACTGGAAGATTATATGAATTTCCAGATAATAAAAGAGAAATTATAAGATATATGGATGATAATTTTATCTTTGTAAATCCTGTTAAAGATTACAGCCAAAATTATGCAGATATAATAATAGGGCTTCCAAAAGAACATGTTACTAATATGCAATTTTCTGAGAAATTTGAAATGTTTTCTAATTTGTATAAAAGAGCAATGGAATTAGTAAAACATCAATATGATGTTCCTGGAAGCGAAATCGGAGCAAGAATAATGATGAATTATGAAAAAAAATATGCAACTGTAGTTGATCATTCACATATTCAAATAATACTTACTCAAGGAACAATGACTTTGATTCCTGAAGTAGTGAGGAAGTACTAAAATGTTAGATTTTCCAGATGTAGATTGCGATTCAGATTTAGAAGATGAATCTAGTGAAGATTTACAACATGAATTTAAAGGTAATAAAATTACTCTGCCTAAGATAAACAGGAAAATTGATGCAAGACTAAGGAAAGAAACTATAATAGAATGCGGTGGAAAAGAAAAAAACATTTGGTTGCTTTATGATTCAAAAAGAAATTTAGACATACAAATTAATGATCCAGAAGATGTTTATGAATTAGCTAAGATTTTTTTGTGGGGTGGAGCTAAAAGAGATAAAAATCTGGAGACTTATCTTTCTTACAAAGGATATTTTGAAGGAAAAAGAAACTTGAAAGCTTGGTGGCTTCCTGCTGTAAAAGACGCCTTATCATCTCCTGTAAAACTTTTTTATAATCCTTCTGGAAAATGTCCTAACAAATGTCTTACTTGTTTTAGTGATGATTATCGTAGGTTTAGTTTAGAGGACAGCGTTGCAAAAGAAACAATGGATCAAATAGTTAATTTGCCTATATTTTGGATGAATTTAGGTGGTTGTGAACTTACTTTTTATCCTTTATATTTTGAATTTGCTAAGAAAGCGATTGATAATGGAATACAAGTATCTAGTGCTTTTAGTGGAGTTGGTTTAACTAAAGATCTAGCAGAAAAAATAAAAGATTTAGGAATAAAAGCTAAGGTAAGTCTTGATGGCCCTAAAAAAATAAATGATATACAAAGACCAGGAACTTATGAACCTGCCATAAATGCTATTGAAACATTTAGAGAATTAAATTATCCTGTAAGAATAAATATGGTTCATACTTCTCTTAATAATCAAGAAGAAACCATTGATGAAATGTTTGAACTTGCTGTAAAACACGGAGCAGCAGGAATAGATTTTTCAATTGTAAGGCCAAAAGGAAGCGCAATAACTAATAATTTAATGATACCCATTGAAGATTATAAAAATGGAAAAGTTAAAAGTGTTATTAACAGATTTATTAATCATCCTTATATTAAACAATATGGATTAAAAGCGCATGTTAATAGAAATCTTCTTACGTTAGATAAAGTAGAACCAAAACCATGTCAAATTCTTGGAGTTCATGGAAGTTGTGGAAGATATACTATGGGTATTAATATGGATGGTACAATTGATGGTTGTATTTTCCTTAAAGATGAATATATTCCAAAAACAAATGTAAATTCTTCTGAGCTTTTTACAAATTCAGATTATATTTTAAATGTCTGGCAAAATGATAAGACCTTTGCTAAGATAAGGGAATATACTAAAAAAGAACCTTGTGATAATTGCAAGAAAAAGAAAATAGAATTTGCAAGAGGATGCCAGGCTTGTGCAGATTATTATGGGGGGGTAGACCCAGCTACTTATTTGCATTAAAATGACAAAAGAAATTATAGTTGCTGCCTCAGGATTTTTTGATCCTTTGCATATAGGACATTTAGAATATCTTAAAAGATCAAAAGAACTTGGAGATAAATTAATTGTAATTGTTAATACAGACAAACAAGCAATTATTAAAAAAGGATTTTCTTTTATGGGAGAAAAAGAAAGACTAGAAATAATAAGTTCTTTGAAATTCGTTGATCAAGCAATTTTTGCTATAGATAATGATTCAACTGTCATCAAAACTCTTGAGCAAATCAAACCAGACATTTTTGCAAAAGGTGGGGATAGAAATATATCAAATATTCCAGAGAGAGAAATTTGTGAAAAATTAGGAATAAAAATGATTGATAATCTTGGAGAAAAAATAACTTCCTCTTCAAAATTAATAAAGGAGGCAGCTAGTAAGATACAAAAATGATAAATCCTTTAAAAGAAGAAAGATATTACAATAATAAAGAACCAAATTTTTCAGAGATGCTTAAACAAAGCCCAATTGGGGCTTATGAATGGAAAAAAGATGCATCTATATGGCTTTTAAAAAAGCATTTTAATGGAGAATTTGAACACAATGATTATATTAAAAGAGAGTATGCTTTACATTCTGTGCAAGGAAAAGATAACCTTATACATTTTATTCATAATCCTGAAGGACATTTTCTTTTTCATTCTTATATAAATCAAAGAAGAAAATATGTTTTAGAAGTACAAGAATTTATGGAAAAAGGATATTATTTTTGTTATGATGTTAGTATTTATAAAATAAATATGAATAAATCCCCTTTAGACAAACATTTTTTAGAAGAATTTTTTATGTATCCCTGGAAGGAAAAGGAGAAAGAAGAAGCAAGAACGCCTTCTATAAACTTTTTAAGGGGTCTAAGAAATTTAGATGATTTAGAAATTAGAATCCTGGATGTAAAAAAGGCGATTGATACTGAAAGTGAAGTAAATAGAATAATAGAACTCGGTAGTGGAAAATAAAATGGAAAGCTTAGAAAAAACATTGGAAGAAATTAGAGAATTACAAAGGAATTTGAATTCTAGAATTGAATATTTGTATAAATTTGCTAAAGGAGAAATATTATTTAATGTTGTTGATTATATGACTAAAAATTATACTTGGGAGTATACAACAAAACAAAAAGCTATTGCTTTATTGGATATAAATTTTAAATCTTTTGTAATGATTAGCGAGAGAAGAGAAATAGCTGACGAAACTGGAGCAATGGGAGATTATAGAGATACAACTTGGTACTTGGGTTATTTGTATTCAAAAGAAGATCCTCAACCTACCCAAGCAACATATCAATTTAGTAAGGAGCCTTATTTAATAGAATCTTCCTCAAAATCAAAAGAAGATTTAATATCCCTAATTGAGAAAAAAACAGGATCTTACCTCCTAAAAGAAATTGAAAGTATTAATTTGAATATAGGTAAAGTATACATTTTGGAGGGTAATTTAGTACTCGATAGAAAATGAATGAATCTACAGAATTTAATACGAGGGAATGGATTAAGTGGGGAGAATGGATACATATTCCAATACAAGATATAATAGAAAGGATAAGCAAAGAATATTTAATAGAAGTTATAGAATTTGATAAAGGAATAAAAATAACAGATTATAAAATAAGTTATAATCAACCACAAAGTTATTTGCTTTTAGGAAGAAGACCCGATTGGCGTTCAAATCACGTTGATTTGGAGGATTGGGAAATAATAAAGAAAGTACCTTCTGTTACAAATTGTTCTGGAAAAGAAGTAATACTTAAAGAACCTCAGTATATTGATTATGGTAGTGTATGTTTAGGAAGATATGACTTACAAAATATTGGTTTAGTTAAAAAGACAAATTTAACAGAAAGAGCCATAAATTCCCTAGAAAAAATAACAAAATCTTTAGATAAAACAAGTTTATTTTATATGGATATAAGATGAGCCTTACAAAAGAACATGTTGAAAAGTCTTTGAAAAACATTTAAAAGATCCTAATTCTGATTAAATTTTCATTGTATTTTTATTATTTAAGAAATTTTTACATACTTTGTTTTCAAGTTTTCCTATTTCTTCTTCACTTACTCTTTTGTCTTTATTTATATCAGCTTTTATAGCCATTGATTCAATCTCTTTTTCAGTTGGAAAATATTCTCCTCTATTCATTTTTAGACGGCATTTATCTTTTCTTCCAGCTTCTAAAGAATATGCATCAGCATCTATGCCAGCAAGATTTTTTATTCTTAATTCAGTTTGTAAAGAAGAAGTATAGTTTCCAGGAAGTTTTACTTCTTGCTGAAGCGCTGCTTCTCTTATTAATAAAAAGCATCCACTTGAATATAAGCTATACGCAAGAACTCCTGCAGCTAATAATTTTTTAAAATATCTCATAGAAATTTAAAATTGTTTTAATATTTAAATATTTAGTTAAAGAAATATCTATTTATAACTAGCATAAATCAAAGGTAAAGCAATAGTAGCATCGCAATTTACATTAACAAATTTTCCTTTTTCAGACATTTTTCCCCAAGAAATTCCTTCTTTTAGTTCAGCACCTGAAGAACCACCGAAATCAGCTCTATCAGTTGTTATTTGTATTCCATATGAAGCAGGACTTGAAAATTGCATTGCTTGCTGAATATAATTCTTCGGTACTCCGCCACCAACATAAAAAATTGCTTTTTTCTTTTCTACAAAAGCAATATCTAATATTTCTTTTAGATCTTCAAATTCATTCATCTCAACTTTTTTTCCTTGAACTAAATGATTCCATATCATTAATCCAATTCCAGAATCAGTAATTGCAGGAACAAAAATAGGTATTTTTTTCTTGTAACAAGCAGTTAAAATTGAATCTTCTTTATTTACTAATTTACCAATTTCCCATAAAAATTCTTTAACAGTCTTTTTATCTTTAAATTTATCAAAGTTTTTATCAAAAAAGTCTTCAAGATCTTGATAAACATCAGATTTCATAAAAACATCATAAATTCTATCAATATTTTGTTTATGTAATTCAGCATCATTAATATTTGCATTTCCCATATAATGTTTATTACCTAAAGCTTCAATCAAATCGTGTGTTAAATTAGCTCCTGTAGAAACTAAAACATCAATTGTTCCATCATTTATCATATCTATTACAATTTGTTTCATTCCAGCAGGTACCATTGCTCCTGCAAAGCCAAAAAATAATTTACATTTCTCTTTTTTGCATTCTTTTAAAATTTCAGCTGCTTTGTAAATTTTATTTGCATTAAAACCCAAAGAACCCATAGAATTAACTAAATCTTTTACTTTAATTTCCTTGGTTATTTTGATTGGTTTGATTGGTTCCATTCTTGTCTAATACTACATCATCACCCAAAAAGACCGCAGCTGCTATAACTGTAGTCCAACACCTTTCTATTTTGTTACCTATTGCAGATTGACATATATGGCTTGTTTTAAAAATCTTTCCACTAGCCTTATACACCTTTTCTCTGTCTTCCCAAGCGGTTTCAGAGTCAAATGGTATACCTAAGGTAGTAGCTAACATTGTAGCGGCTATATCTTCTGCATATTCTCCTGATTTTTCATCTGTTTCTCCATAAGCATGATGTTCTGATAAATAACCATATTGTTCTGTTCTTTCTGAAGGTACTGCTAAACCAATAGCAGCAGAAACCAATCTATTTTGTTCTTCTGTTTCATTTCTAGCCATAACACAATAAGTTATTTCTCCTGAGATTAAACGTTTTATTCCTTCTTCTTTAGAAATGATTTTACATCCAGGAGGCAAAATACTAGAAACATAAACCAAATTACATTTTTCTATACCTGCATCTCTCAATGCTAATTCAAAAGAAGAAAGTCTGTTTTTATTTTCTCCTTTTCCTTTTGTAAAAAAAACATATTTTGGTACGAAAGTCATTTTTTTAAATTAAAAAATTTGTTTAACAATTAGTTTAAATAGTTTTCTATTTTTTAAAATACATGAAGAAAATTTTCATAAAAACCTATGGATGTCAGAGTAATATTGCAGATTCTGAACAACTAGCTGGAATACTTTCAAAAAAATATAAAATAGTTAATAATATGAAACAGGCAGACATTGTTATTGTAAATACTTGTGCAGTAAAATTAAGAACACTAAATAAACAACTTTTTTTCATTAAAAACATTCCTAAAAGTAAAAAAATATTTATTGGAGGATGTTTGCATAAAGTTATAAAATTATGGAAACTTTATCCAAATATTTCTGGGCTTTTTGATACAAATTCAATTTTACAAGTTGAAAAATTACTTTCTGATAGAATAACCCGGTTTTCAAATGAAAAAGAGCATAGAATTAATCTTCCAAGAATAAGAAAGACAAAAGATCTTGCTATAATTAACATTTGTGCTGGTTGTAAAGGAAATTGTGAATATTGTGCTGCAAAATTATCACGTGGTGAGTTAAAATCTTATAAAATTGAGGATATTTTAAAAGAATTTAAACAAGCTTTAAAGGAAAAATGCACTAAATTTTATTTTACTGGACAAGATACAGGTTGTTATGGCTTTGATATTAAAACAAATCTTGTTAAACTGTTAAAAGAAATATTGAAGATAAAAGGAGATTATAAAATAAGAATAGGCATGATGAATCCTAATAATATATTAAATTTCTTAGATGAATTGATTAAAATTTATAAAAACGAACATATTGTTAAGTTTTTGCATATTCCTGTTCAGTCAGGTTCTGATAAAGTTCTTAAGGAAATGAATAGATTCTATAAAGTAAAGGATTTTGAGTTAATTGTTAAGAAATTTAGAAAGGAAATTCCTGAAATAAAGATAAGTACTGATATAATTTGTGGATATCCAACAGAAACTGAAAGTGATTTCAAGAAAACTTTAGAGCTAATTGAAAAAGTAAAGCCAGATGTTTTGAATATATCTAAATTTTCTTCTATGCATAATACAAGGGCTTCTAAACTAAAGCAATTATCTTCTGAAGTAATTAAAGATAGAAGTGTTAGATTAACAAAAATATATAAAGAAAAATAAAAAAGAATTAGTTCAATTTTGAACTAACTTTTGAAGCATCGTCTAACTTATCCCAAGTCAAATCAAACATGCTTTGTAATGCACTAGCAAAGTAAGGAGTATTTACCCAAACACCAATATCATAGGTTGGATGACATTCTTCGTCTCCCATTACCATAAACATTAGTTCTTTGCCATCTACAATTGCAAATCTTGAATCTGGCTTAGCCATATGTCTAACATCTGCTATTTTTGAAACATCTTTAACCATAGAAGCATTCTCTTTTGTTATAGGAGCTGCAATTCTAATTTTAACACCTTTTTTCTTTAGTTTTTCTAAAGTAGGTTTCATAGATTCCATTTTTCTCATAAAACCTTTAGATGAAGTTGCTATTGTAACTGTTTTCTGTGCATCTTTCATCATACCTTCAAGATGTGCATAAATGTTATTTCTTCCTCTTATTGCTCCTGATAAATCAGTAGGTTCTATGAATTCAACACCTTGCTTATGCAAGCTATCAAGTTCTTTAAGAACATCGTTTGTACTTAGTTCTTTTAATTTTAGAACATTTTCATCTGCTTCTCTTCTTATAGATTTTTTAACACGTTCAACTACTTCGCCAGGTTCTACAGCCAAATATTTTATTGGCTTTCCTAGTTTCATAACTACAAATCCCTTTTTTTCAAGAGATTCTAGAACATCATATGCTCTTGATCTTGGAACATTTCCAATATCAGATAATTCTCCTGCAGTTGAAACTCCCCTAGAAAGTAATGCTGTCCATATCCTAACTTCATATAAGTTAAGGCCGAAAAATCTACGTAGTTTATTTAAAAACTCGTCTTTAACTATCATTACTAACCCTCCCGATTCATATCCCCCTCTTTTTTTGTTACCTATTAGAGTAACATAGTGAATTTATTACTATAAGGCGATACGTATTATACAATAGTAGTAAAATAACTAGTATTTAAATATTATTATAGTAGAGTAGCAATATTCTTATGCGAACTTATCTAAATGTTTCCATATTGGTTTTACAAATTCTTCTTCGTCTAATCCAATTCCCTTAACATCATAAGTTGCATTGGGATTTAGCTTTTTAATTAATTCTCCAGTAATTTTAAGATATGTTAATATAATATTTCTATCTAGTTTAGTATAACATTTAAGAAAATCTTTATTACTTTGAATAAGACTTATTATATCTTTATTTTCATAATTTTCTTTCATTTCTGGGAATTCTTCAAGCATATTCCTAAAATCTGGAGATCCTGGAAGTAACATCTCTGGACTAACTAATATCCAATCAGATAAAGAAGGACGTCTAGCTATTTCTTCTATGATAGAAATCGTTGTTTCTATTGATTCTTTTGTTTCACCTTTACCTCCATATATAAAACTAGGGTGAAGCTTTATTTTTTCTTTTTCCATTAAATCAAAAATTTTAATTAATTTAGACTTGTCAATCTGCACTTTTCCAAATGCTTTTCTCATATTTGGATCTGCTGATTCTATGCCTGCTTGTAAGATAATATTTGGACCATACCTTTGTTTTAATATAGAGATATTTTTTTCATTTATATTTTCTATTCCTACAAATAATCTGAAGATACAATTTTCTAAACCCAGCGATTTATTTCTTTGGTAATTTATTTTTATTGTGTCTTGAACATTAAAAAATCTTGTAATTCCATATTTATCATATAATTCTCTAACAATTTCTGCTTCTTTATCTTGACTTAAAGTTCTGAATCCTAATTCATTTCTTCCACAAAATCCGCAAGTTTTCATTGCTTTAACTAAAGAAATATATTCATCAAAAGAATACTCTCTTTCAACATCTCCTTTACTTCTTTTAGCACAACCTTTTCCAGCATAATATGTGATTGCATTTCCAAAACCTCTTTTTTTTGTTTGTTCTAAAAAACGTTTCATATCTAAAACAGAATAATCAATTTTAGGAATATCTTCTAGTCTTGGAATATAAATTTTAGAGGGTTCACAAATCTCTCCATTTTTCTTTTTATAAGCTACATTTGGAGTCTCAGTAAACAAATCTTCTTTAGATTTTTTTCCTTCTATAAATTTTTTAACAATTTGATAAAAAGGAATTTCTCCATCAAAAAGAATTACTCCATCTATGAATTCCCTGTTCTTTAACATATTTCTAAAAAGATTACTTGAGTTTACTCCACCAAATAATACTAAAGCATCATTATTTTTTGCTAATTCTGCTATTTCATAAGCATTTTTTTGACTAGAAACTGTTGGACTTAATCCGATTATATCAGGTTTATAACTTCTACAAAATCCTATTTGTTCTTGATGTTGCATTAAAGATCCATCTAATATTTTAATCTCAATATCTTTTAAATTTTGATTGCAGAAAGTGGCTATTGAAGCTAAACCTAATGGAGCAGAATAAGTGGAAGTATTTGTATTACTCGTAGAAATTACAGGATATACCAATAAAATTTTTGTTTTCTTATTCATTTTTTAGATATTAATTACTTTCAAGTAGTTAGAATAATCTGCATATATAAACTTTACTATTTATAATTTAAAGAATAAATTTATCGTCTTCCTTTTTGTATTTTATAAATTCTTTTTAGATCTTCAAGAGTATTTGCATCCTTTTCTGTTTTCTCCTTGTTCCTCAATCTTTTAAACCTAGGAAAACGTAATGCATAACCTGATTCATAACTAGGACTTGCTTGAATTTCTTCGTATTCAACTTCAACAACTATTTTTGGTTTTATTTTTACTGTTTTTCCTTCTTCTGAAATAATATAAGGTTTTAATATTTTAGTTAGTTCTGTAAATGTAACTCCTTCTTCTGATACTTTTTCTTTTATTCCTGTTCCCATCATTCCACAAGCTAAGAATTTATTTCCATCTTTACAACCTAAAACAAAAGAACTTAAGCCTCCTGCTCTTTTTCCTGTTCCATATTCTGCTCCAATAATTACTAAGTCTAGTGGTTCTAGAACTGGTTTTAATTTGCACATATAATTGACATATCTTCCTGCTTTGTATTCTGCATTAAGATTTTTTAACATTACTCCTTCTAATCCATTTTTAATTGCTTGTTTGTAAAAATCAATTGCTTCTTGCTCATCAGATGTAACTAATTTTTTAGTTAAAATAATTTTTCCTTTTTCTTGTTTAACAATTTTTTCTAATAGTTTTCTTCTTTCAATCAAAGGCTTTTCTTTCCAGGATTTTTCATTGTAATAGACAATATCAAAAATATTTAATTCAACAGGGAAATCTTTTGCAGTTTTTTCTATGTCGTATTTTCTTTTAATTCTCTGGGAAATAGTTTGGAAAGACATATATTTTTTAGTCTTTTTATCATAACCAACCGCTTCTGAATCCAAAATAAAACTATCTCCTTTAACATTTTTCTTTACGAATTCGACAACATCAGGAAATTGCTTTGTAACATCTTCCATTCTTCTTGTAAACAATGAAATTATATTTTTTTTCTTGTGAATTTCTAATCTAAATCCATCTAATTTATATTCAACTTGTAAAGGTTTACCAAGATACTCAAAACCTTCATTAACATCTTTTACAACAATAGCCAACATAACTCTTATTGGTCTTCCTGGCTCTAATTCAATTTCTTGTAAGGCTTTTATTCCTTTTTTAGCAGCTACAGCAATTTCTCCAAAATCATCAAGTAAATTCAATGCTTTTTCAATATCTTCTGTTGGAATATCATAAGCTTGAGCTATTGCATCTCTTAAAACGCCTGCAGCAACTCCAATACGCATTTCTTCTAGAATAGTTCTAACAACAAATTTTGCTTCTTCTGGTTTTGAATTACTTAATAATTCAGAAATTAAAGCAACTTTTTTATCAACAGTTCCTGAACCTTCTAATTCTGCAAGTTTTCTTATGTTTTCAAAAACTTTTCTTATTGTTAATTCATTAAAAGCTAAAGTTCTTTGTTTTTTAGTTTTAATTAAATCTTCAGCTATTAATCCTAAATCTCCTATTTTTTTCCATTCTCTTTCTATTTTTTCAGGAGATTCTCCAGTAGATCTTGCAATAACTTTTAAAATTAATTGTGAAGACATACCTATTTTTCTATCATCCCAGTTAGGAAATACTATTCCTTGTAATAGAAGCATAACTTCCTGTAAATCTTCATTAGGACATTCTTTTAAGAAATCAGAAATAATTTTTGTTTTTTCTAACCTCTTTGTTGTGCTTTCTAAAGCCTCATAAATTTTAACAAGTTTTAAATACTGCATATTATTTATATATTTATACTAAATAAAAAGGTTTTGATTACAAAATGGATCTTGACAAAGCAATTCAGGGCAGAAGGTCTATAAGAGAGTATTCAGAAAGAAAGGTTTCTTTAGATAACATAGCAGAGGTTTTAGATGCAGCAAGATTTGCTCCTGCAGCAGGAAATATACAGAATTTTTACTTTGTTATAGTTGAAGACAAGAAAAAAAGAAAACAAATAGCAGAAGCCTGCAATCAAATATGGATGGAAAAAGCTCCTGTTCACATTGCTTTATGTAATGCTCCTGGAAGATTGAAAGTTTTATATAAAAAATTTGGAGATCATTATTCAGTACAAAATTGTGCAATTGCTTCACAAAATATTATGTTGAAAGCATTTTCTCTTAACTTAGGAACTTGTTTTGTTGGTTCTTTTAATAAAAATAAAATTGAAAGTTTGTTAAAAATACCACCAAAAGTAAAAGTTGAAGGAATCATAACTCTTGGATTTGTAAAAAAACAAGAAGAAATGCCAAGAAAACTAGAATTAAGAAGAATAACTTATTTTGATGAATTTGGAAAAAATTTAAAATAAAATTAACCCATATAATCTAATTCTTGATTTTTTTCGTTGGTTAATTGTTTAGCTTTTTTACCTTTATCTACAATACCTTGTAATTTTTGTTGTAATTCTTTTGATTTTAATATTAGTTCTTTGAAATCAACTTTTAATCCAAGATATTTATCAATTACTTCAATTGCTTTTGCAGCAGCAATATTATCTGGTAAGTCAGAATGTGTTTCTGTAAATATACAAGAAACATCTGTATCTTTTGCTTTTGCTAAAACAGAAGCAGTTACTCCTAAAATAACTCCTTCATCTAATTTTTTAATACCGCAAGATTTTATAGAATCCATTTTTTTAGTAGTATAAATATAAGCTGTTGGTTCTTCTTGAGTTAAATCAGGGCTTGCTACACCTTCTATAACAATAATTTCTTTTGCACTAAGTTCTTTAGCCATTTTAAGAATAACTTCTGATAATTCCCATTCTTTTCCTGCTACATTCATTAAAGCATTTAAGATTAATATGTTATTTTTCTTATCATAATATAATTCTAAAGGCCTTATTATCTGAGAATTATGAACTGCTAGCATTGGAGGTATATCTTTAGAAACAATCTCTCCTATTGGCTCTGCATTTAAATGATCAATTAAGAATCCTGTTGCAATTGTCCCTACTAGACCAAAACTTGGAAAACCTTGTATAATAATTGGGTTTTTTATCTTTTTTGTAAGAACATATTCCATTCCATCACCAATCATTAAAGATTTAAATGCGTTTATATGCTTTTCTATGGTATAATATGGAAATGAGAAAGCAAGATTGGATTAAGCAGATAAAAGACATTAAAAAAGAAATATATTTGATTACAGATAAAGATCTTGCTAAAACTTTATTGACAGAATCTTTAATTAATTCTATAAAAATAAGAGTTCCTAAAGGAAAATTTGGAATTTTATTTTCAGGAGGAGTAGATTCTAGTACAATTGCTTTAATTGCTAAGAAATTCAATAAAAACTTTATTTGTTATTGTGTTGGTCTTGAAGATTCAGAAGATATAAAATATGCAAAACAGGTTGTTAAATTTTTAAAAGTTAAATTAAATATAAAAATATTAACTTTAAATGAAATTGAAAAGAAATTAAAAGAATTATCTAAATTGTATAAATTGGATGCTGTTAAAGCAGGAGTTGGTTTAGTAACTTTAATTGCAATGGAACAAGCTAAAAAAGACAAAATAAAAATTGTTTTTACTGGGCTTGGCTCTGAAGAAATATTTGCAGGATATCAAAGGCATAAAGAATCCAAAGATGTTAATCAAGAATGTTGGAATGGTTTATTAAAAATGTATGATAGAGATTTACAAAGAGACTTGCCTATTGCTAAAAAATTAAAAATGAAAATAGAAACTCCTTTTTTAGATAAAGATTTGATTAAAAATGCAATGGGCCTGCCTCCAGAATTTAAAATAACTTCTGAAAACAATAAAATGATATTAAGAGAGACTGCTTTTGAATTAGGTCTTGGAAAATTTGCATTTAGAAAGAAAAGAGCAGCACAATATGGTTCTAAATTTGACAAAGCTCTTGAAAGACTTGCAAAGAAAAACGGATTTAAATTTAAAAAAGATTATTTGAATTCTATTTAGAAACAGTTTTTTCTAAACTTTTTTTGGGTACCCACTCACCATTTGGTGCTTCTACACATTCTAATATTTCTAAGCTTTTTAGAGGAACAAAAGATGCATATTTTGCTCTTTTCTCTTCTTCTGCTCTATCAATAACAGCATGACCACAAAGATATCTTTCAAATTCTTCTATTTGTTTTGAAAAATTAGTATTATACATAAAAAGGATAAGTTGTGTAAGTATAAATATTTTTCTAAGAATTAGTTTTATAATAAAAAAAGAAATAGAAGCTAATGCATAAAGCATTAGCCCTTTTCTAAACCACAAAAAGGCAATAAAGGGGGGTTAGTCTTTTTTTGCCTTTTGAGTGTAAATTGGAGGTTACCTTATTTATCTCATCACCTCAATTCCAAGTTCGTCGCTCATTCTTTTAGCTTCTTTAACTGGATTACGGTTTGAGTTTTTTCCTAAGATATATGGTGATTTAACTCCAGTTATGATAGTCATAACTCTTAGTTTTCCATCCATACTATCTTCAATTCTTGATCCCCAGATAACGTTTGCATCTAGGTCTAGTGATGCTGTTACTACATCACCAATTTTAGTGACTTCTTCAAGAGTTAAGTCGTTTCCACCTGTAACGTGGATTAAAGCTCCAGTTGCACCTTGATAGTCAACATCAAGTAATGGATTTGTCAAAGCTCTTCTTGTAGCTTCATCAACTCTGTTCTCTGATGCAGATTCTCCTACACCAATAACAGATACGTCTCCATTAGCCATGATTGCTCTTACATCAGCATAATCAAGGTTAACCAATGATGGTAATGCGATTGTTTCTACAATACCTTTAATCATTGTACTGATTAATTCGTTTGCAACTGCGAATGCTTGTTGTATTGGTAAGTTTCCTGCAATTTGAACTAATCTGTTGTTATCTATTACAATAACTGTATCAGATTCTTGTCTTAATTGCTGTAAACCAAATTCAGCTTTATCAATTCTTGCTCTTTCAATTTCGAAAGGCATTGTTACTGTTCCAATAACAATAGCACCAGCTTCTTTTGCGATTCTTGCAACTACAGGCGCAGCACCAGTTCCGGTACCTCCACCCATACCTGCACATATAAATACCATATCTGCATCTTCTAGATATTTTTTAAGTTCTCCAAGACTTTCACGTGCAGCTTCTCTTCCTTTTTCAATAAATCCACCGCATCCAAGTCCTCTGGTGATATCTTTTCCAATTAATGTTTTCTTATCAGAAGATATAACTTGTAAATGTTGTGCATCTGTATTAACAGCGATAACTTCAGCACCTTTTATTCCTTTTCTGTGTAGCCAGTTAACAACGTTTGATCCAGCTCCACCAACACCAATAAC
Source organism: Candidatus Nanoarchaeia archaeon (assembly GCA_041651575.1). Classification (GTDB taxonomy): domain Archaea; phylum Nanobdellota; class Nanobdellia; order SCGC-AAA011-G17; family JAFCDX01; genus JAQUOT01. The sequence goes on along the minus strand of JBAZJB010000001.1, from coordinate 432,496 downwards.
TTTGATGTTTGCTGTTCCTAATTTTAATCCGCTTGTGTCTATTTTGTTTTCTTCAGCTTTTTGTAAAGCAGTTTGCATAATGAATTCCATTTTTTTGTGTCTCCCCCTTTTTTAAGGTATTTTCTTTTTTCCTCCAATTTTTTTTAATTATATACTGTGAAGTATATTTTATAGTTCAACAAATTTTATATATTTGATTTGTTTACTACTTTTAGAATGAGTTTTTATTTACTCAGATAAGAACTATTCGATGAAGTTTCCACTACGGAAGCTCATACACACACTTTTTTTTAAAATAATAATATTTATATACACCAAATGAGATTTATAAAGATTATTCAACTCTAAAATATATTTTAAACTATATATTTTAACCTTTATTCCTAATTTCTTACAAAAGAGAAGGCTTATAAATAATTTTGACATTAAAAATTAAAATGAATGAAGGTGACCTGATTCAACTATTATACAATGACAAAATAGTAGAAGGTTTTGTTGTAAAAGATTCTAAAGATTCTCTTGTTTTGAAATTAAAAAATGGATATAATATTGGAATTGAAAAGAAAAATGCAAAAAACATTAAGATAATTTCTAAATCTACAAAATCAGAAAAACCAAAATTCAAAGAACAAAAACATAATTCTAATCTTAAAACAATAATGATTTTACATTGTGGTGGAACTATTGCTTCTAAAGTTGATTATAGGACAGGTGGAGTAGTTGCTAGGTTTGAACCTGAAGAAATACTAGACCTGTTCCCAGAATTGAATAAAATATCAAATATCAAGGCAAAATTAGTTATGAATAAATTTTCAGAAGATATGAACTTTAAAGATTATCAATTGATTGCTAAAGAAGTTTATAATTCTATAAATAAAGTTGATGGAATAATAATTACTCATGGAACAGATACTTTGGCTTATACTGCTTCTGCTTTGTCTTTTATGCTTGAAAATTTACAAAAACCAGTTATTGTAGTTGGTGCTCAAAGATCTTCTGACAGAGGTTCTAGTGACGCAGGAATGAATTTATTATGTGCTGCAAATTTCATTATAAAATCCGGATTTAATGGAGTTGCAATATGTATGCATTCAAATTCTTCTGATGCAGAATGTTTAATTTTACCTGCTTGCAAAACTAAAAAACTACATACTTCAAGAAGAGATGCTTTTAGGCCAGTAAATTCTGAACCTATTGCAAGAGTTGATTACAAGACAGGAAATATTTATGGTTTTGAAAAAGAAAAACAGCATCAGACTCTAGGTAAATTTATTTTGAAAGATAAACTTGAAAATAAGGTTGGAATTTTAAAATTTTATCCTAATATGAATGTATCACAAATAAAATCTTTTAAAGGTTATAAAGGATTAATTATAGAAGGAACGGGACTTGGACATATACCTATTAATTTTGGTAATGAAATAAATTTGAAAGCTGTTAAAGATTTAATTTCTTCTGGAACCATAGTTGTTCTAACTTCACAATGTATTTTTGGGAAGGTTAATATGAATGTATATAGTACAGGAAGAGATTTATTAGATATAGGAGTTATTTCTGGAGAAGATATGCTTGCAGAAACTGCTTTTGTTAAATTAGCTTGGTTATTAGGTAATTATAAAAAAGACGAAGTAAAATACATGCTTAATGATAATTTGCGTGGAGAAATTTCTGAAAGAACAAAATACGAAGAGGAAATTATTTAGAAAAATCTAATTATTAAAATAACCAAAACTATTCCATTTACTAATTCAATCCAATTCTCCGATATAAATCTTTTATATTTATAATAATAAAATGCAATCACTGGACTTTGCATTAATAATACAGCAAGCAAAGCAATCCAATAAACAAACATTAAACTTAAGAAAAAGACTAATATCCCTAAATTAAAAACATAGAAGACATAATCATACAATTCTCTGAATCTTTTTAAGAATTTTAAGATTAGTAAAGCAATTCCATTATAAACTAAAGTTATTAAAAACAAAGTAAAAATGCTTGAAGAATCAAAATAAATTAAAACAATATCAATTCCAGTAATAGCCAACAAAACTCTTTTATCGTATAAAAAAGTTCTTTCTAAGTTATCTGATAAATTAATGATTGTATAAGAGATATTGGGGAAGAATTTAACTGCTATCATTAACAAATAAATAATCAATAAAAATAATAAATCATATTTTCCAGGACTTGTAATTATAGTCATAAGATCAATAAAAAATATCATCCATAATCCTTTTTCAAGAATATTTGACTCTTCCCAAATTGATTTTGTTAGTTTACTTAAAATTCCTTCCAATTTCCAAATACTTTTTCCATAACTAAAATTAACTTTATTATATAATAACCAAATATTTACAATTAAAATACAAATAATTAATGCAGGAAGATAATTTGCTTGTATTGTTTCAAAGAATCCTAAAGCAAACCCTTTAGCAATTAACAAAAAAGTATAAATATAATGTCCATAAATAAAAATAGGATTATAAGTATATCCAGTAATTTTTGCAATTTCTGAACTAATAGATAAAGAAGGAAAATGCTTTGGATTTAAACTAAAATCTATAATATTTAACAAATTTAAAGTTCCAAGAACTAAGAAGATATATTGCAGGTTCTTTGCTATGGTTTTAAGTAAAAACCCTATTGTAAACCCTTCTGAATGCCTCATAAATTAATATCTGAATAAGAAATATTTAAATATTTAGTATTTAGAATGAATATATGGATTTTAAGGCTTTAGGCTTAAAAGTGGGATTAGAAATACATTGTCAGCTAGAAACACATAAATTATTCTGTAAATGTCCTTCTATATTGAAAGAAGATAAACCAGATTTTACTATTAAAAGATTTTTAAGAGCTTCTTTATCAGAACTAGGAGAAAAAGACGTTGTAGCTGAATTTGAACAAGAAAAAAACAAATATGCTATTTATGAAGGTTATAATGATAATTCTTGTTTAATAGAATTAGATGAATCTCCACCTGGAAAAATAAATCAACATGCCTTAGATACTGCCTTACAAGTTGCTTTATTGCTTAATATGAAAATTATTCCAGAAATACAAGTTATGAGAAAACAGGTTTTAGATTATTCAAATACTTCTGGATTTCAAAGAACTGCTTTAGTTGCAATAAATGGAGATTTAAAATTTAATAATAAAAAAATAGAAATACAAAGTTTATGTTTAGAAGAAGATGCAGCAAGAAAAACTTCTGAAGATTCTGAAAAAGTTGTTTATAGATTAGATAGATTAGGAATACCTTTAATAGAAATTGCTACAGGTCCGGACATAAATGATCCTATTGAAGCAAAACAAGTTGCAGAATATATTGGAATGATTTTAAAATCTACAGAGAGAATCAAAAGAGGTTTAGGTACAATTCGTCAGGATCTTAATGTTTCTATAAAAGATGGAGCAAGAGTTGAAATAAAAGGGGTGCAAGAATTAAGAGATATACCTACCATAATTGAAAACGAAGTAAAAAGACAATTAAGTTTAATAAATTCTAGAAAAAAAGTTGTTTCTGAAGTAAGAAAAGTAAATGAAAAATTAGAAACTGATTTTATGAGACCAATGCCTAGTTCTTCACGTATGTATCCAGAATCTGATCATCAATTAATAAAAATTAGTTCACAAGAAATTAAAAAAATAAAATTGCCTGAATTATTAACAGAAAAATCTTTAGCTCTTGAGAAAAAATATAAATTAAGTCCAGAATTAGCTAGAGAAATAATAAAAGAAAAAATACTTTTTGAAAAATATATTAAATTTAAATTAGAACCAGAATTAATAGCAAAAATATTAATTGAATATCCAAAAGATGTTAAAGCAAGATACAATTTAGATATTTCAAAATTAAAAGAAAATGATTTCATTGAAGTATTAAAATTAGTTGAAAAAGGAATTCCAAAAGAAGCAATTCCAGAGATGTTTTCTGATTTGATTAAGGAAGGGAAAATAAATTCATCTAAATACAAAGTAGTTGAGACAGAAGATATAGAAAGTGAAATTAAAAAATTAGTAGAAAAAAATAAAACTTTAATAAAAGAAAGAGGAGAGAATAGCATAGGCCCATTAATGGGAGACTTAATGAAGAAATATAGAGGTAAAATCGATGCAAAGAAAACTTCTGACTTATTAAGAAAAGAAATTGCTAAATTAAAGTAAAATGTTCAAAAAATACGGAATATTTGGAATTTTAATGATTTTATTCGCAGAAATTAATTTTATCTTTAAATTACAACCTTTTGCAAATTGGTATTTTCCTATAATCTGGTTTGGTTATATTTTTATGATGGATGCCTTAAATTATAAATTCAGAAAAAAGTCTATGTTGATGAATAATAAAAAATTATTCTTTATTTTATTAATTTTATCTGCGGCTGTTTGGTGGATGTTTGAATTTATAAATGGATTTATGGGAAATTGGAATTATAACACTTTTAGTATTTTTTCAAATATAATAGAAAAGTATGTTTTTGCAACTTTATCTTTTTCAACAGTAATACCTGCTATTTTTGAAACAACAGATTTATTGTTGGCTTTACATTTATTTAATCATACTAAATTAAAGAAAAAATATAATATTACAAAATCTTTTATATATATTTTAATGTTTTTAGGAATTTTATGTATCCTATTGCCTTTGGTTTTGCCTAAATTTACTTTTCCATTAATATGGTTGGGATTTTTTTTATTATTGGACCCTTGGAATTATATGCATAAACATCCTTCAATAATAGGTCATTTGAAAGATAAAAAATTAACAATACCTTTAACTTTATTTATTGGAGGAACAATTTGTGGATTCTTTTGGGAGTTCTGGAATTATTGGGCAATACCAAAATGGACATATAGTGTACCTTACGTAGGATTTTTAAAAATATTTGAAATGCCAATATTAGGTTATTTAGGTTACGGACCTTTTGCATTAGAATTATATGCTATGTGGCACTTTGTTAAAGGTTTGTTACATATGGAAAAGAAAAATTAATTTGTTGGTTTTGTTATATTCACATTCTTAACTAAGAAGGAAGGGGTGGTTACAGGAGATCCTACTTCCCAACTTAAAATCTGTTGAGAATCATTTGCTATTTGAGACATGTTTTTCATAATATTTAACATATTATCAGAAACTCTAATATTTTTTATAGGTTGAGAAATTTCTCCGTTTTTAATTAAGAATATTCCATCTCTTGGTATTGTTGAAAAATCTCCAGTGCTATAATTATTAAATCTCGTATACCAAACATTTGTAATATAAATTCCTTTATCAGGTAAAATATTTTTAAATGAATTTTTTCCAGGTTCAAGTACTAAATTAAAAAATTCAGGTGTAATTAATCCTGCATTTGCTGTAGTTTTTGTTTTAAACTTTTTTGCTGTTGAAGTATTATGTAAATAAGTTTTTAATGTTCCTTTATCTATTATTGTTGTTTTATTTGTAGGAACTCCTTCTGAATCATGTTTCATAGAACCTATTCCACCAGGAATTGTCGGATTATCAACTAAAGTAAAATTACCTAATTTTTTTCCAATTTTATTTTCTAAGAAACTCATTTTAGAACTAACATTGAATGCAGAAGCCGAACTTCCAATAGTTTCTAATAATGCTGCTCCTGCCATTGGATGGAAAACAACATCGTATTTTCCAGAAACAGTTTCTATAGGATTTCTAGCCATTTTAGCTATTTCTCCTGCTACTCTTGCAGTTTTTTCTACATCGAAATTTTTTAATGTAGGAGAACTAATCACTTGATGGCCAGTTGCTTCTTTATCCATGAAACATCTTATTGAAAAATGAGCATTTGTTTCATTTGTAGAAGTATCTACATTATTTGATCCAATTAATCTAGAATTTGATTCGCTTAATATTAAATCTCCAGAACATCTTTTTACATCAGCAGCATTTATTGCTTTTTCAACCAAATCTATTTGATTAACATGGATTAAAGATTTATCATATAACCCTGGAATGTCTTTGTATTTGAAAGGTCCTTTTGCTATTCCATAATAATCTTCTTTTGGTTGTAAACTTTTTATGAATTTTAAAAGATTATTAATGGTTTTATCAATAGTATTTTGATCAAAATCTTTCAAGCTTGTAAACATTACTCTTTTTTTCCAAACAGCAAAAATACTTATGTTTTTTAATATCTCGGTTCCAGTTTTAGCAATTTTATTATTAACAAATTTAATATGAGATGAATTACTCTCTCCACTCATTACAATTACATCATCTACTTCATTTTTTAATTTTTTAAGTATATACTCTTCTATCATTTGAATACAATATTTTTTAGACGTAATGATGGTCCTCCAAACCATACAGGAATTCCTTGCATTGGTTCTCCTTTTCCACATGTTCCTGCAAAATGAGCTATATTTTTTCCAACTGCATCTACAGACGACCATAATCCAGGAGTTGTTATTTCTAAAGCAGGATTTCTTATTGGTTTTCCTAATTCTCCATTAACTATTGAATAACTTTCACAACCAACATATTTTTGATGGAATCTTTTATCATCAATGTTCCATTCCATAAAATTTTTTATATAAACTCCATTTTTAATTTCTTTTATCATTTCTTCTTCTTTGGTTTTTCCTGGTAAAACAAAAGTATTTGACATACGAACAATTGTTTCTTTATCATAATCATTTGCTCTCGAGGAACCATTACTTTTTGTTCCCATTTCTGCTGCGGTTTCTCTGTTGTGTAAAAATTCATTTATTTTTCCATCTTTCATTAATAATTTTCTTCTTGCTTTTACTCCTTCATCATCATATAAGAAAAAACCATTACTGCCTGCAAGAGTTGGGTCGTCTGCTACTGTTAATAATTCTGATCCTAATTTTTGATTAAGCATATCTTTTGTTACAAATGATTCTCCTGCTTGTGCTCCTTCTCTTCCAAGAATACGATCAGCTTCAGTTGGATGACCAACTGCTTCGTGAGTCATTATTGCAGTAACTTCTGGAGCAACTACAACATCATATTTTCCAGGTTTTAATTGTTTACCTTCTTTTAAATTTCTAAGCATAGCTTTTATTTCATCTTTTATTTTTTCAGATAAATTCCAGGCTTTTACTGATTCCCAACCACCAACATTTCCATGTTGCAAGAATCTTTGTAAACTATCTGCTTTATTATTTACAGTTATATAATAAAAGAAATTTGTTCTGGGTATAATTTGAGTTATTTTTGCTCCTTCAGAATTTACATAATATTTGTGCATAATATCATCACTTAAAGAATAAAATCTTCCAACTGCTTGTTTTGTTTCTTTGTCTATATTTTTTAAGAATTTTAATTTTTCTTCTGGAGAAATATTTTCTAATTTTATTTTTTGTTTTACTTCATATTTTGTTTTTATTACATCTTCTCTTGTTAATTTTGTTTTTTCTGTTAATCTGTAAGAATCTTCAGTTAATTTGAATGCTTTTTTAATTAAATCTTTAGTTAAATCTTGTTTTAAATTGTTTATAGATACAAAACCAAGAGTATCTTTTACTAAAAATCTTACTCCCATACCTAAAGTATCATCAAAACCAGAAACCTCAGGAATTCCGTTTTTAAGCAAGAAACTAGTGCCTTTATGCTGTTCTAGCCTTGCTTCAGCATACTTTGCCCCTAATTTTAACGCATAATTCACAGAAAAGTCTGCTAGATCCTCTTGTATCATGTTTTATCTGTAATAAGTTTATATTTATTCTTTTCGGTTATAGAATTAATGTCTAAACTCATATCTTAAGATAAATTTCCTATTTTCTAGCTCATACCAGATTAAGAATGCAATTATAGAACCAGAAATTCCTATTAAGAAATAAAGTAAGAATAAATTTACAAAATTAAACATCATACTTTTAGTTACTTCTAAAGAAAAGAATAAAGAAAGTAATATTGGAATAAAAGAATTAGCAATTGCTGCTCCAATTATAATATCAATGGGAACATTTCTAAATTCTAATTTTAACATTAAGAATATTAACTCATAAATTATTGCAATTATAATCAAAATTATAAAATTATAGTTAGATAATAAACTAATATCAGAGAAATTCGTTTTTAATATAGCACTAGAGATTCCTACTAAAAGATTAAATATTATTACTGAAAAGGCTTTTCTTATGATTAATAAGCTTAAACTCATAAATATGACTAGGATTAACGAAGAGAAAACAAAAGAGTATATAGGATGTTTTATCAAATTTATTAAAGAACTAGTTGATAAATATAATCCCAATAAAATTATAAATACATAAATATCTATTAATTTAAATTTTTTGAAAGATTCTATTGCTATCATTTTTTAGTATACCTCTTAATTATTGCTTCTTCTACAGGAATTTTTCTTTTTATTTCAGCTATTTTTTCTTTATAACTCTCAGATCTTAATTTGAATGTGGACATAGGAATGTTTCTTTTTTGGAATGCTCTTTCTTGTAGGTCTTTTATCAAATTATTTAATGTTTTTAATTCTAATTTTAAATTTTCTAATTTTCTTTTTGCAAATTTTACTCTTAAATATTTATAAATTGGCGTAGAAGCGATTATTAATAATATTAAAAAGATAATTATCTGCCACCAATATCTCAAGAAAAAGTTTTTACCTAATTTAATTAATTCTCTAGTTCTTGTATTTTCAGATTTAGCCCTTTCTAATTTTAATTCAGTTTCTTTTGCAAAAGCATCTGCTTCATTATATCTCTCTTCTTTTAAGGATATTTCTGTTTGAGCTAGATATTCTAGAACTAAACTTGTATTTATTCTAGATTTTGCATATTCATTCTCTTTATCTTTTAAGATAGAAATTGTATCTAAAATTTTAAATGCTTGATTTTTTGTATAAGTAATTAATTGAGTATTTTTAAAAACTTCTTCATAATTTCCATAAGTATAAGCTGTTTTTGCTTCTAATAATTTATCATTAACAAAATAAGTTCCAAATCCTGCTTCTTTCATAACCTTTATTTCATTTTGAGCATTATTTAATGCAGTAATCGTAGAATCATTAGTTATTATTTCTGGTTTTATATAATTAAAATTATTTTCAATTTGTACTTCTTCTAATACAACAGAGCCAGTAATCTTTGTGTTAGTAGTTAGAATTAGACTACAGAATAAACAGTAAATCATTACAATATATAATGCTAATTTAATTTTTTCGTTCATTTAAATGCTCCTGGAAACCAATTCTTTAATTCAGATTTTGACATTCTATTAGCTTTTTTCTTAGTTTCTTTACTTATAGTTTTTTCAATTTCTTTTTTATATTCTGGTTCTTTAATTTTTATATTTATCCATTTACCTTTATTTTTTCCTTTTTTATTTTTGAATCTTAACAAGAAATTATTTATTTTATTTATTAATTTCCCTTCTTTTGATAGTTTTTGCTTTTCTAATTTTTGTTTTATTATGTTTTCTTCTTCGTCTATTTCTGCTAATCTTTGTTGATTTTGTTCTTCTTGTCTAAAGAAGTCTCCTCTCGTTATTTTTCCTTTTTCTAAATAGTCTCTTTGTGATTTTTTTACGTTTTCTACTAAATCTAATTTTTCTTTTTTAGTGTTATCTAAGGATTGTTCTAATCTTTTTATTCCTACACGTTTATTTCTTAATTTTACTCTAATATTTCTTATTTTATTTAGTCTTGAATTATATTGGGAATTTAATTTATTATACTCTGATTCAGATATAGATTTTTTAACAAGGTAATCTTTTTGAGCTTCTTTTAATAATTCAGAAATTGCTTCTTCTTCTTTATTTATATTTATTATTCTCTGATTTATTATAAAGACGGTTAATTTTTTGTATATTAAAAAGATAATTGCTAAAGAAGCAATACTTCCTGATATCAAAGCCCACCAATAATATTTTAATAACCATAGGATGTTTACTTTACCTTTGGTTTCTAAAATAAATAATAATTGTGCGTCTTTAGATCTTTCTAAAGCAGTAACGAAATCTTCTCTTTGATAAGCTTTTAGAGCTAATTCTAAAGATCTTTTTGTTTCAGAAACCTTTAACCATTTAGATTCTGCATTTTTTACATCGTTTTGTAATTTTTCAATGATTTCTTTTGAAGCAAAGGCATTATCTTTAATGGATTTTGCTTGTTCTTCGAGGGATTTTACTTGTTCAAAATCATAATTTTTCAATGAATTTTGCGCATCGTTATCCAATTTACTTAATTTTGTATAAGGAATTCCTGCTTTTTCTAATTCATTAATATACTCTTTAATTTTATCCATATAATTTAAGGCTTTTTCAGTGCTTACTTCTCTAACAAGTAATTTTATTGTTTTTTGAATTAACAAAGGTTTTGTTTCATAAGTTCCATCTTTTTTTGGAGCTATTGCAACTACATCTCCAGTTACTTTTAATTTTAAATTAAAACTTTCTTTATCGAAATAGGTTGGAACAAATACATCTAAATCGAAATTCTTGCTTGAACCATAAGGAATATTATTTAAGGTTTCTGGAGAAACTTTTAGATATTGAGGTAAGAAACCTTCTAATTGTATTTTAACATTTTGTAATATGCTGTTTGTATAAATATTTTCAATTGTAATTGGAACTGCTTTTGAAGTTCCTCTTAGTACATCAAATTGTTGAACAGTTTGTACTGCTTTTGATGCTCCTCCTCCACCTCCGCCAATAGAAGATCCAGGACTAGAGGTTGTTCCTCCACCAGAAGGATACCCTGCAGCAGGACCAAGTTCTAATTTATTTACAGTAACTAAAACTTCGTCTCCAAATATATATTCACTAATATTTGCTTCTGAATAATTTGTTGCTGTAGCATTTGCAATTACTCTAAAAGTTCCAGTAGTCGTATTTGAAGGAATATTTACTTCTATATTATTTTCTAAACTGTCTCCAGAAATTAATTCATCAATTGTTTTAGTTAAACTTCCTAAAATTAAATTTTCTGCAAAAGTTACTCTAACATATTCTCCATTATTAATTGGTTCAGACCAAGAATCATCTTTATTTTTTATTTGGTTATAAATATTTGAAATAAAAGAATAATTTGAATCTAAATGTATAGCATCAATTGCAATTATTTCTCCAAAAGCAGGGTCTTCAGGTGTTAATGTAAAACTATATTCTTGTCCAGGAACTAAATCCCTTTTAAATAAAACCCATTCTCCCTTACAAATTCTATTTTCAAAATCCCATTCTTTACACTTATATAAAGAACTACCTTTTGCTGTTAAAGTTATAGTTGCTTCTGTAAAATTAATTTGTGTTGGGTCTATGGCATAAACTTCTACAAAGTTTTTTTCTTCTATACTTTCTGTAGGAATTTCATCAATTTTTAATGTAGTTTCCTTATCTAAATTTAAATCTTGAAAAACAATTTTTTCTATTGGGCCTTCATTTAGATTCACTTCTTGTTCTAAATTTGTATTTAGTTTAACATTGAAATCTAAACTTTCATCAAGATTATTTGTTATGGTTAATTTATCTTGAAAATCTTCATTTATAGAATAAACTAAGGTAGCCGTAGCTATGAAAACTAATAACATAGCAATCGCTATTACGTTAATAATCCCTCTTTTTTTCATTTTATTTTTCTTCAATTCCACCAAATACTTCTTGTTCTGGATAAACAACAATTCCATTATCTGGAGATATCTGCATTGCAACAATCTTTTTTTGGTGTTTTTCACCACGCATTTTTAAAACTTCTATTGCACTTTCTCTTACATCTCCGTGTTTTATATTATAAAATACTATTACTCCATCTGCAAGAAATTCTTCTACTCCGGAAGTTGAAAATATCTCTGGAATTTGTTTTGTTTCTGCAATTAAAAAGCTTGTAGTTTCTAAACCTTCTAAAAATCTAAATAATTGTTCCACATAAATTCTATAACTATCTTCTTTTCCAACAAAAGCTGAAGCTATTGCTGTTAATGAATCAACGACAATAAAATCTGGTTTGAAATTCTTTGGTAGTATTACTGGTTCTACATCTATTAACAATTCTCCTTTTGCTTTCATTAGTAAAGCATCTACACTTCTAGTAATATCAAAAGGATTAAACCTTTTTATCATAAGATTTCCTTTTTTAATTAATTCTTTTGGATTCCAGCCAAATCCTTCCATATGTTCCATTAACCTTTCTTCAGATTCTTCAAAACTCATGTATAAACATTTTTTACTTTGTTTTGCATGATAGGCTAAAGTTTGCAAGCAAAATATTGTTTTACCTGATCCTGCTCCTCCGGCAATTAAAACAGAAGATCCTTTTGGAATTCCATCTTCAAATAATTCATCTAAACCTTCAATTCCAGTTTTTATAAAATTTGCAGGAGTCTTTTTTGTTTTATCTTTGTAATTTTCTATTACTTTTATGATAGGTTTTCTTTGTTCTTTAACTTGGGCTTCCTCTTTTTTTAGTTTACCTGTTCTTAGTTCTTCATTAATTTCTTCTTTTATTTGTTTGATATTTACTATTGGAAACTTTTTTATTTTTATATTATTATTTATTTTTAAGTGACTTTCTTTTAGATTTACCATTTTTGGATGATTTTCATTTTCTAATTTTTCTTCTTCATCTTTCCAGTAATATAATTTAGCCATATTTATTTTTCTTAAGTTAACTTTATTTTGGCCTTCTAACATATTTAATCTGGCTAGAACAGTATGTCTTGCTAAGTTTAATTTTTTCATAATTTCAGAAATAGTAAGCCCTTGTTTATGGCTTTTAAGAATATCTTCTATTGTAATTTGATGTTTATCCTTTTCTTTCAATTAAACCACCTTCTTTCGTTATTAGTTGTATATCTTAGGTATTTATAAATATTGTGTATAATCTACATATATTATATTTGTTATTGATAGACGTTTATCATATACTTTAAAATGATTAATTCGCGGTTTTAAACTAGTTTTTTATATTAGAATTATTTTTCTCTACCTTTAGCAATGCCTTCTCTTCTTGTTACCTTTGATTCTCTTCCTGTTGCTACATTCTCTCTACCTTTAGCAATGCCTTCTCTTCTTGTTACCTTTGATTCTCTTCCTGTTGCTACATTCTCTCTACCTTTAGCAATGCCTTCTCTTCTTGTTACTCTTGCTTCGGTTATTACCCCTTTTTCTTCTCTACCCTTAGCAGTTTCTTCTCTTTTTCCAACCATAGTTTCTCTTCCTGTTGCTACATTCTCTCTTTTACCTACAACTTCTTCTCTACCTTTAGCAATACCCTCTCTTCCAATACCTTTTTTTATTTTTTCTCTTTTTCCAACCATAGTTTCTCTTCCTTTTGCTACACTTTCTCTTTTACCTACAACTTCTTCTCTACCTTTAGCAGTTTCTTCTCTTTTTCCAACCATAGTTTCTCTTCCTTCTAATTTTTTAGTTGTAGTTATATCTCTTACAGTTGCTTGTAAATAACTATGCCCATCTTCTTTAACCCTACTCAATAAAACAAGTGCAGGGAAATTTTCTCCATTGTACCTTTTATGAGTCCATTCAAAGAAATTACTTCCTTCTTTCATTGCCTTTTCAATCATATTTTTTGCTTTTACAACAGATAGTTGCCCGTCAGGTTGATATTTTGGAGATAATTTCCAAGGGGGTAAGGAAATAAATTGTTTTTCATCTTTAACCTTAAACATCTTTACAGTTGTAGGATTTCCAGAAGTAAAATTCCATTTTGGGGGGGCCAAAGTCATAAGAGCATCTTTAGAAGTTTCGTATAAGATTTTATATTTTCTTTCAATTTCTTTTTGTAGACTAATATCTCTAAACATTCCTTGAAGATAAATTTTATTTCCTATTTGAACAGTTGAAGCATTTATAGAAACTGGAATTCTTTTTTTATCTTTTGTTAAAACTTCTGAAAGGAGGATATTAATGGTTCCTTTTACTTGTTTTTTAAATCCTCTCATGGTTTCTTCTACCAAATCTTTTGGATGTAATTCATCTGCTTCCATAGAAAGAATCTCCTTTTTGGAATAGTCTACCAATTTTTCAGCAGCCCTATTACAATCTACTAATTTTCTTGTTACCGGATCTGCAATAAAAATTGCATCAATAGCGCCATCAAATAATTCTTTATATCTTTTTTCTGCTTCTTCTTTTGCTTTAATTGCTTCTCCTAAACCAAAAGATTCTTTAGATGTACCTGTTCTAAAAATAGCTAATTTTAAACTTGCCAATATTCTATTTAAAGATTCTATCAAGCTTTGAATTTCAAATACATTAACTTTGACATTTGTATCAATATTCAAATTCCCTTTAGTTATTTCTTTAATCCTATTATCTAATTCTTTAAGTGGGACGGAGATAAATTTAGCAATATAAATAAATAAAACAAAACTAATACTAAACATAATTATAAAAGTTAATAATAACACCCCTTGGAATATTTCTAAACTTCTAAAAACATCTTTGGTTGCATATTTAATAACTAAAATTTCTCCAAGGCCTTTAAAATCCTTATATCCTTCTGAAGTATAATAAGAATATAAAGTTTTAATTGGTATATCATTTTTATTTTCTTCAGCAATAAAATAACCATAACTTTTATTTAAATTAAAAATTGTTTTTATATTCTCAGAAATAGGTTCATAAATAATTGAACTTCCTTTATCACTAGAATAAATTACTTTCTGTTCTTTGCTAATGATTTTTATGTCTGTTGAAGAGTATTCTAACTCGCTTTCTGAATGAATATTATCTATTAAATTTGTTAAGTCTTTAATATCATATACCACTAAAATAACTCCTAAAGGATTCTTTTTTGAATCTTCTATTCTTAATGCAAATTCTATACTATAAGTTTTTGAGCTTTCATCATAACCAAAATCACTAATATAAAAACCCTCTTTGTTTGCAGTTTGCCACCATTCTTCATCTCCTTGATAGTAATCGCTTGTTTTTCCTGTTTGTGCAACATTAACTCCGTATTTATTAGTTATAAAAACTTCTGGAAAAAGATTATAACTATTTTTTTCTTCATAAAATGAAGTTACTCTTCTTAAATCATTTGAAATGGAATTATTAATTAAATCATACATAAAAGGAGTTATTTCTTGTTCGCTAGCAGATTTCCATTTAGAGTCTTCATTAGAAATATATTCTTTCATATTACCCATAGACTCAAATTGAGAATTAGATTTCTTTAAATCTTCATATAATGTGCCTTCTAATGTTGGTCTTATCTCTGGTTCATAAATATAAGATTGCCATCTTTCAATTCTTCTATCAATTAACCTATCTATAGAATTAACAATATTTCTTGCACTAAGTATACTATTTTCACCAACTTTCTCTTGTAAATCATTTTTACTTAAATTTATAGCAAAATAAACAGCCACAGAAAATAAGATTAAACACAATACAAAAGTTAATATTAATAAACGATTTATCTTTATTGGTTTCATCTAATCCTCTTTTTTTCTCCAAATATATTTTGGATATTCTCTTTGAACTGGTTGCCTTTTAATCCTGAGATTATACCTTGATTAACCAATGAATTTATGTATTTAAATAAATTATCTTTTGTTAAAACGTGCCTTAAACCTTCAAATTCGTTCTTTCCTAAAGGACCTAATATTTCTTTAAAAATATCTTCTACCCTATTTTCTATATTCTCTTTTGAAGTAAATAATAATTTAATAGGTTTTATTTCTGTTACCGGTTTTAAAGGTATTGTAAAGTAAAAAGTAGAACCTTTTCCTAATACTGATTCAACCCAGATTTTTCCATTCTGAGATTCAATAATACCTTTACATAAAGCTAATCCTAATCCTGTTCCAGCATATTTTCTATAAATTGTTCCTTCTGCTTGGAAAAAAGGTTCAAACATTCTCATTTGATCTTCTAAAGAAATACCTACTCCAAAATCTTTTACAGAAAATAATATTAAATTTTTATGTTTTTTTACATCAATTACTACTCTTGAATTTTCTTTTGAAAATTTTATTGCATTATTTAATAAATTTCTTAACACTTGCATTGTTCTATCTGGATCCACTTCTATTGTGGGTAATTTTTGTATATTTAGAATTATTTTTACATTTTTTTCGGGCATGAAATTTTTCATTTCAGTTACAACTTTTTTAAGAGGGTTTGCTAAATCGGTTCTAACAAAATTAAATTTTAATCTTGCTGCTTCTATTCTTGAAAGTTCTAAGAAATCAACCAATAATCTGTCTAATCTATTAGTGTTATTTAATATAATATCCATTGCTTGTTTTTGTTTAGTTGTTAATTTACCATAATAATTTTTCAATAACATTTCTAATTGTGCTTTCATAGGGGTCATAGGACTTCTTAATTCATGTGAAGTTATACTCAAGAATTTGGTTTTAGCTGAATCTATTTGTTTTCTTTCAATATCTAGATTATCTAAGACTTCTGCCGACCTATTAAAAGATGTTCCTAATTCTTCTAATTCGTCATTGGTTTTTATATCAACTCTTACTTTAAAATTCTTTTTTTCTAGTTCTTGTGTTGCATGATATAATTGTTTAATTGGTTTTGAAATCGTTCTTGAAGTAAAAAAAGCTAGACTAATACTTAATAAGATTAATACAAGAGATATAATTATATTTATATATATAACTTGTTTTGAATTTTTTAAAACTTTTTGTCTGTAAGATTCTGAAATTATTTTTTCTTCAATTTTCCATTTATCATACAAATCTCTTAGTATTGCTTTATAATTTTGATAATCATCTCCAACTATAAGAAAAGAAGCTTCAACATTATCTCCTTTTTTCATGGCAGTAAAAGCACGGGTTTCTAAATCAACAAGTTTAAGATTAATCTCATCAAGTTGTTTTAAATATCCATAAACTAATTGTTTTTGTTCTTCACTTCTTTTGCTTTTCTTCATTAATTTAGGAGCTTCTATTTTAAGAAGGTTGTCTAATAATATTCCTTGCCCATCATACCATGTTTTATGTTCTTTCATTCCAATAGTATCGTTTTTCAAAGAGTGTAATAAGGCCGCTTCTACATTAGAGGTCAACATTGCATCATAACCAATTACTTTTTCTGCCATAATTTCCAATGGTGCTTCTACTTCTCTTAATTGTTTAGTCTCATCTGCAATTTTTTTATTTAAATTATAAGATAAAGAAGCCATAACAACCAATAACAAAATAAGAATAGAGAAACTAAAGAAGAACTTTTTATTTATACTTCCAAATAACAGTTTTTTAATACTAAAATCCATTTTCCCTCTTTTTTATTCGCAACACCTAATTACCTTATCAAAAATCATTTGTCCTTTTTTAATCAAATCTTCATGTTCTTTTAAATCTAACATTAAAAACACGGCTTTTGTATTGGTACCTTTAATTTTTTCTGCTAAACTCATTAAAAACTTTTGAACCACTGCTTGGTTTTCATAACTCATCAAAGTTGTAATGGAATCAAATATCAAATAATTAAATTCATGTTTTAAAAATTTATTTATAGTTAAAGATAATTCTGTTAATGCCCCGGGAGAACTTACATAATATACATTATCTTCTTGTTCTGAAACATTTCTAAAAGTTTTTGATATGGAATCTATAAAAATTATATTTTTAATATTAACCTTTTTCTTTTTAAATAATTCACTTAAAGAACCAAAGGTCTTATTGGTAGTAACATAACAAGTGCTTCCATCACTTGAAAGAATTTTTGGAACTATTTCTATAGCTTTTTGATATTTTGTGCTGTCCATCACAGCTAAAACCACTTGATTTTGATCTAACTCTTTTTTAATATCAATCATTTTAACCTACTATTTTTTTAATTCTTTTTAATAAATCTTCTACACTAAATGGTTTTTGTATAAAATCAACTATATTTTTGGATTGCATTAAATCTTCTTTTTCTGCTTCAGAAGTTCTTACAACCGATAGATATGCAATTTTGGTATCCTTTATTTTTGGAATTATTTCACGAACAGGAGTTCCTGGCATCATAATATCCATTAAAATTAAATCTGGTTTTACTGTTTTTAATTTTTTTAGGCAATCGTCTCCATTGACTGCAGTAATAACTTTATATTTATTTTTTTCAAGAATTGTCTTTAAAGTATTTCTTATGTCTGCTTCGTCATCTACAATAAGTATTGTTTTTTGACTCATTTTAACCTCTTTTAATAATAAATTAGGGTCTTTAAGATTTATATACCTTTTCTTTCAAAAACTTTATATATTCTTTAAAAAACCTAATTCTATGCTAGAAACCAATTTACGTACACATACATGCGGGGAATTAACTGCTAAAGAGCTTAAAAAACAAGTTAGATTAGCAGGTTGGGTACATACTAGAAGAGATCATGGTGGAATAATATTCATTGATTTAAGAGATAGATTTGGTTTAACTCAGATAGTTTTTGAACCAGATAATAAAAAAATATTTGAATCAGCCGATAAATTAAGAAGAGAATTTTGCGTAGCAATTACTGGTCATGTTAGAAAAAGACCAAAGGGTATGGAAAATCCAAAATTAACAACAGGAGAAGTCGAAATTCTTGTTAATAAATTAGAAATTTTAAACAAATCAGAAGTACCTCCTTTTGAAGTTGGAAGCAGAGAAGAAATAAATGAAGATCTTAGACTAAAATATAGATTCTTAGATTTAAGAAATAAACATTTGCAAGATAATTTGGTTTTTAGAGGTCAAGTAATTAAGTTCCTTAGAGATTGGATGTACAAAGCAGGTTTTACAGAAATAGAAACTCCAATATTAACAGTTTCTTCTCCAGAAGGAGCAAGAGACTTTTTAGTGCCTTCAAGAATACATCCTGGAAAGTTTTATGCTTTACCTCAAGCACCACAACAATACAAACAATTGTTAATGGTTGCTGGAATGGACAAATATTTCCAAATAGCCCCTTGTATGAGGGATGAAGATGCAAGAGCAGATAGAAGCCCTGGAGAATTTTATCAATTAGATACAGAAACAAGTTTCTTAAACCAAGAAGAATTTTTTAAATTAATGGAACCTTTATTCATAGAAGTTACAGAAAAATTCTGTGATAAAAAAATATTAAAAAAACCTTTTCCAAGAATTCCTTACAAAGAAGCAATGTTGAAATATGGAACAGATAAACCAGATATAAGATTTGGTTTAGAAATAATGGATATAAGCGAACTTGTAAAAGATTGTAAGTTTGATATTTTTAAAAAAACAATCAAAGAAAAAGGAGTAGTAAGAATAATTAATGCAGTTGGAGCGGCTAACAAATTTTCAAGAAAAGATTTGGATGAATTGACTGAGCAAGCTCAATCTAATGGTGCAAAAGGTCTTGCAAATATTATTTTAAAAGGCAAAGAAATAAAATCTCCTTTAACAAAATTCTTGGATGATAAAATGATTAAAGATATTATTAAAAAAGCTAATGCAAAAGATGGAGATATTATATTTTTTGTTTCTGATAAAGAAGATGTAGTTTGTACTGTACTTGGAAGATTAAGAACAGAATTAGGTAAGAGATTAGATGTAATAAACAAAAAGGTATTGGCTTGGTTATGGGTAGTTGATTTTCCTATGTATGGATATAAATGTGATGAACCTGGAAAAATAGAATTTATGCATAATCCTTTTTCAATGCCACAAGGCGGTTTAGAAGCTTTAGAAAAGAAAGATCCTTTGGATATTTTAGCTTATCAGTATGATATTGTATGTAATGGGATTGAACTATCTTCTGGTGCAGTAAGAAATAATATTCCTGAAATAATGTACAAGGCTTTTAGTATAGCAGGATATGCAAAAGAAGCTGTTGATAAAAAGTTTGGACATATGATTTCTGCATTTAAGTTTGGAGCTCCTCCTCACTGCGGTTTTGCTCCAGGTATTGAGAGAATGGTAATGATTCTAAGAGGAGAAAATAATATCAGAGAAGTTACAGCTTTCCCTAAGAATAAAGATGCAAAAGAATTAATGACTGGGGCACCTTCTGAAGTTGATCCAAAACAATTAAAGGAATTAAATATAAAACTTGATTTCGTTAAAAAAGAAAGTTAATATTCATGAAAGAGAATAAAATAGTAGTCGTAGACTTTTCAGGGACTTTAATAAAACCCTTTGTAGCTGAAGAAGCTAATTTAATTAGATATAGGATTTTAGGAATACCAACACCTTCTAAAGAAGAACATGCTAAATTACATGGAACAAAAGGACATTATGATATAATAAAAGAACATATCTCTAAAATCTATGGTATTAAAGAAGATATGAACTTTAAATATGTACAAAATTATGGTTCTGAAATTGATTTATCTGGAAAAGATATTAAAACAATGATAATGACAGACCTTTTTAGAATTTGTATGTATGAAGTTGCTGCAAAACATAAATTAGGTATATATGCAGATGGACTTTTAGATTCTTTAAAGAAAATACAAAAAAAAGGATTTAAATTAGCTATAGTCTCTGGAGTGCGTGAAGATATTATTACTGGCTTATTAGAAATAATAAGATGTCCTATAAAATTTGATTATTTATATGGACAAGATCCTGTTTTAAGTAGAGAAGATAATTTATTTTTAGATAAAGAACTATCTAAACAAGGAAAAATAGAATATATTCTTGGAGATAAACTAGAAGACTTAGAACCAGCAAAAAAATTAAAAGCAAAATCAATTTTTGTAACTTGGGGTCATGCAACCGGAGGAGAAAAAGAAATTGCAGATTATACTATTACAAAAGCAAAAGATCTGGAGAAGATAATAAAATGAAAGTAGATCAAGAACTAATTAAAAGAGTAGCAAAGAATGCTAGATTGGAATTAACAGATAAAGAACTAAAAGATTTTGAAAAACAATTCAATGAAATTCTAGAATATTTTAATTTAATTCAAGATGCAGATACAAAAAATGTAAAAGAATCTTTTCATCCTATTGAAATTAAAAACCATTTAAGAGAAGATATTATAAAAGATTCATTATCACAAGATGATGCCTTAAAAAATGCAAGACATCAAAGCAATAATTATTTTAAGGGGCCAAAGGCAATTTAAAATGGCAGAACTAGCACGAGACAAAATTAAAGAAGCAGAATTATTACACTCTGAACTAAAGACTTTGATAGTAAAAGCCGAAAAAGAATTTGAAAAAGGGCAACCAAATACATCCAATTTAACTTATTTATTAAAGGAAATAGCAAAATTAATTGATTATCTAAGAAATGAAGGGTATGAGATTGCTCCAGAAGATAGATGGTATAAAGAAAAACAAGCAGAGATGGACAAGTGGACTAGCGAACTAGAATGAAAGATTTACTAAAGAAATTAAAAGACATTAACAAAGAGTATAATTATTTTAATGTAATTTGTGATGATTTACAAGAACAATTAAAAAATGCAAATAAAAAAGGAAAATTATATGGAATTCCTGTTTCTATAAAAGATTGTGTTTGTGTTAAAGACGTAGAAACAAGAGGAGGTTCTAAAATTTTAGAAGGTTACAAACCAACATTTAATGCAACAATTGTACAAAGATTAATTGATCAAGGTGCAATAATTTTAGGAAAAACGAGTCAAGATGAATTTGGTTTTGGTTCTTTTTCAACTCATACTTATAATATTCCTAAAAATCCTTTTGATAAAACAAGATCTTGCGGAGGTTCTTCAGGAGGCTCTGCAGGTATAACAAGAAAATTATCTGACTTAAAAATAAAACATGTTTCTATTGCAGAATCAACAGGAGGTTCTATTGCCTGTCCTGCTGCTTTTTGCGGTGTTTATGGTTATACTCCTACTTATGGATTGTTTAGTAGATATGGACTATTAGATTATGGAAATTCCTTGGATAAAATTGGAATAATGGCAGATAATTTAAAAGATATAAAAACCGTTTTTGAAGTTGTAAAAGGTTATGATGAAAAAGATTCAACTTCTTTAAATTTAGAAAAAACTCCTTTGAATAAAGATGATTCTATTAAAAAAGTTGCAATCATAAAAGAAACTTTGAATGTTGATCCAGAAATAAAAGAAGCTATAATAAAAACTGTTAAGGCAAAATTTGGAAGTTATGATGAAATTTCTTTACCTATTGTAGAAAAATATGCAACTCCTTGTTATTATATTATTGCAGTTTCAGAAGCAAGTACAAATTTAGCAAAATACTGTGGATTAAGATATGGAGCTGCAGAAGAACTAAAAGGAACTTTTGATGAATACTTTACTAAAGTTAGAACTAAATATTTTGAACCAGAATCAAAAAGAAGAATCATGCTAGGAACTTTTACAAGAATGGCAGGTTACAGAGATGCATTTTACTTGAAAGCAGCAAAAGTAAGAACAATGATTATTAATGAATATAAACAAGCTTTTAAAAAATATGATTTAATTATTAGTCCTACAATGCCAATAGTTGCTCCTAAATTTTCAGACATAGAAAAATTAACTCCTTTACAAAATTATATGATGGATATTATGACAGTGGGTCCTAACTTGGCAGGATTACCTCATTTATCTTGTAATGCAGGATATTCAAAAAAAGAAAAATTACCTATTGGGATAATGTATATAGCAAATCACTTGAATGATTATAAACTAATGAATGAGAAATTAAAATGAAAATATCAATAAAAAAAGGGTTAGGATTCGGATTAACTTCTGGAATAATTACAACTTTAGGTTTAATAATAGGATTATATTCAAGTACAAATTCTAAACTGGTTGTTATTGGAGGAATATTAACAATTGCAATAGCAGATGCATTTTCTGATGCTTTAGGTATGCATATGTCAGAAGAATATTCTAGAAAACAAAAATCAAATAGTATATGGGAAGCAACAATTTCTACTTTTATATCTAAATTTGCATTTGCTTTGACTTTTATAGTTCCTGTTTTAGCTTTAAATTTGGGTTTGGCTGTTATTGTAAGTATAATTTGGGGTTTATCTTTAATAATTATTTTTAGTTATATTATGGCTAAAGAAGAAAAAATAAAACCAATTAAAGTTATAAGAGAACATTTGCTTATTGCAATTATAGTTGTAATAGCAACTTATTATGTTGGAAAACTAATAGATATTTGGTTTGGAGTTTAATCTTTTTGATAAGGTAGATTCTTTTTAATGCAATGAGCCCTATAAATTTGTTCTAATAATAAAACTCTTGCTAATTGATGTGAAAAAGTCATTTTAGACAAACTTAATTTCATAAAAGCCTTTTTCTTTATGTTTTCAGATATTCCAAAAGAGCTTCCAATTACAAAAGTTAATTTATTCCCAATTAATTTAGAAAATTCCCTCGAATCAATATTTTTTCCTTCTTCTGTTAATACAATATAATTATCTAATTTATCTTTAACCAAATTCTCTTCTTTTTTAAGAATTTCTTCTTTGGAATTCCCAGAACATTCTTTTAATTCAATTATCTCAATCTTGTCCAGAGATTTTAATTTCTTCAAATATTCTTGCTCAAGAACTTTAAATTCCTGTTTTAATTTTCCAAAACAAATGATTTTCATAAGAATTATTTAATAGAGTTATATAAAGAAGCATGAGCTAAGCCTACTAACATTATTGCTGGAATAACTCCTACTACTAAACAAATAAGTCCTGCAAGAACTACAAATATTCCTTGTAAATATATTAAAAATATTGTCCAGGTATATCCTTTTGTCATATTCCAACTTTTCTTAATTGCAGGTATTGCTCTCATTTTTTTATCAACAATTAAATAAGATACAAAACTCAATTTCAATGCAAATATTATTCCAGGTATTATCAAAAGAATAAGTCCTCCAATTACAATTAAAGCACTTAATAAATATGCAATTACAGCATCACCATAGTTTTTAAATGCTTCAAATAAATCATTAATTTTAGGTTTTGTTCCTTTTATAACTTTTAATTTAACATAATTTAATCCATATGCTAATGGTCCACATATTAAAATTCCATAAATAATTCCTGCATAAGGTATATTTCCAGGTATAGTTAATAATAAATTAATAAAAGATATTAATAATAGGATCCAGAAATATTTCCAAAGTTTTCCCCAACTAAGTTTATAACTTTCCCACGCACCTTGTTTATTTTTCATATTATTATTAACAAACCTTTCTTTTTAAATCTTTTTAATATCAAAATTTAGATTTCCTTCTGCTGTATCCATCATAGCTTTTATTTTTAATCCAGGCAGATCCACGTCTAAATAATTTACTCCAGATTTTATTTTTTGTTTAGACATTTCAAATAATTTTTTAATTAATCTCTCTAATTGTTCTTTATTATCAAAGGTTATATTAGTTTCTACGTTTTCAATATCTTTGTAAGTTACAACTACTGGTTTATTAACAACATCACACCTAATTTCTCTTATATTTTTATCTTTAAACAATGTATCAATTTTTCCATATCCTAAAGAATCTCTAATTAAGAAATATCTTAATCTTTCATAATTGTCTGTATTAAAAGGAATATTATATTTTTTAGATAATTTTTGTACAAGATTCATTAAAAGTTGTTTATCATTAGCTGTTTCTGGTTTTTTAATTAATTTACTTCCAATTTTAAATTTTAATGCAGTTACAACTTGTGTTTCAGAATTTGTTAAAGTTGGTTCTTCTACAAAATATTCATTATTTTTAAAAACAGCTTTTACTAATATTTTATTTGTATCAAGAGTAACTACTAAAGGATATTCTGTTTCTTCTAGTTTTTTAGATTCAGTAAATTGAGGAACAGGAATTGATGGTCTAGCTTCTTTTGCTACAAGTTTTACTTTTGGGACAGGGACATCCAACCTAATTCCTCTTTGTAATACTTTTTGTTTTATTGGAGTTACAGTTGGCCTTTTTACTAATTCAACAGTTTTTACTTCTGGTTTTTTATATTTTCTTCTTGCCGCTTCAAATAAAGCTTTTGTAAATTTTCTTAGAATCAAAGCATTAAAATCTGTTCTTATTGGTTTTTTTTCTGCTATTTTTGCAAATTCATTTAATTTTTTCTCTTCCAATCTTAAATCATCATACAAAAATTCAATATCTTTCATTTTTAAAATTAATATTCTGATAAAGGTTTAGGAGCAGCATTTACTGTTCTTCCTCTAACATATTGTTCTAACAATAGTAAACCACGAGCAACATTTTTATTTTGTTCTAATAATGCTTCTAATTTTCCTGCTAATGCATTAATTTGTTCGTCTGTGGTTCTTGTCTCTGAAACATGTTTTGCTGCATCTTCAAATAAAGCTAGCATTCTATCCATCCTTCTTGTTAAGTCGGACATTTGAGAAATAAGATCTACTGTTTTAGATTGAAACATAGTTGTATTTGTTATTAATTGCCTAACTAGCCTTCCAGAATCAGTATTTTCACTTGGTGACATATTTTACCTCTTTTATTTATAAAAATATAAAAGATTTTGAATTTAAAAAGGTTTCTTTTTAAGAATTAGTGCTATTTAAGTACTTTTCAACTGTTTCTGTAAATAATTTACCTGCTTTTTCTGCTTGTTTATGGCCTTTTTCTTCTCTTAATAAGTTTGGATAAAATATTGCAGTTATCTTCTCATTATATATTCTAAATTTTAATTTAGAATGTCCTGTCCATTTAGAACCTAATCTGTAACCTTCTTCTATTAAAAATAATTCCATTTGATTGCCAGCTAAAGCTTTTTGAAAATCTTCATAAAGTCTTTTTCCATCGTAATGCATTTTTTTTGGATGTAATCCAGGTTGGCAAATTTTTGTATAAATCTCTAAAATTTCATCAAGATGTTCGGGTTTTATTTCCGATAACTTCATTTTAAGCAGAACCTACTTTATCCACTAAATAAATACCTTCTTCAGTATTTGTTGCAATTTTTCTGGTTCTTTCTTGGTAAAGAGAACAATCTCTAAAATCTTCATAAGGACAAACATTTATCCCTCTGAATAAACAAGTTTTTTCTTTAATCTTATCATGATATTCTCCATTTGGACAAAAATTAGTCATTTTACATTTCTCCTTGGTAAGGCATTTGTGGTTTAGTTTCTTTTGAAGCAATTATATCATCAATTCTTAATATCATGATTGCAACTTCTGTTGCTGATTTTATAGCTTGAGTTTTTATTTTTAGAGGTTCAATAACTCCAAGCTTCCAAGAGTCTGCAATTTTTCCTGTAAATACATCAATACCTGCCCATTTTTTTCCTTCATCATGTTTTTGTTTTAATGCAGTAAGTAAATCAATAGGATCAATACCTGAATTTTCTGCTAAAGTTCTTGGAATTATTTCAAGAGCTTCTGCAAAAGCTAAAACAGCTAATTGTTCTCTTCCAGATAAAGTTTCTGAGAATTTTCTTAAATTTCTAGCAACTTCTGTTTCTGTTGAACCTGCACCTGCAACAACTCTTCCTAATTTTAATGCTGCACTTATATCTCCTAATGCATCTTTGATTGCTCTTTCGGTTTCATCAACAACATGTTGTGTTCCGCCTTTTATTAACATTGTAACAGCTTTAGGATTTCTGCATTCTTTTACAAAAGTCATTTCTTCATCATTGATTTTTACTTCTTCTACAATACCTGCAGCACCTAAATCTTTTCCACTTAAATCTTCTAAATTTGTAACTATTCTTGCTTTAGTTGCTCTTGATAATTTTTCCATATCAGATTGTTTTATTCTTCTTGCAGCGTAAATTCCATATTTAGCTAAATAGTGTTGAACTAAATCATCAATGCCTTTTTGACAGAATATTACATTTGCTCCTGAAGCATATATTTTATCTGCTATTCTTTTAAGAATTTCTTCTTCTTTGTTTAAAAAAGACTGCATTTGTTCAGGACTTGTAATTGATATTTTTGCTTCTATTTCTGTGTTTTTTAATTCTAAAGCACAATCTATTAATGCAACTTTAGCATTTTTAATTAATCTTGGCATTGAAGGATGAACTTTTTCTTTATCAAGAATTATTCCTTCTATTAATTCAGAATCTTCTATGCTAGCACCAACACTTTTTTCTAATTTAATATTTTCTAAATCAATTTTTAATTGGTGATCTTCAATATCAATTATTTTTTTAATTGCTCTTATTGATAATTCTGCTAATTTTTCTTTTGCTGATTCTGCTGCTTTTCCTGTCATGGCAGTCATTGCAATATTTCTTAAAGTTGTATCGTCATTTATTGTAATTTTTTCAGACATATTATATAAAATAACTTGTGCTTTGTCAGCTGCAATTCTGTAACCTTTTGCGATTACAGTAGGATGTACTTCTCTATCAATCAAATCTTCAGCTTTTTTTAATAATTCTCCTGCTAAAACAACAGCAGTAGTAGTTCCATCCCCAACTTCATTTTCTTGAGTTCTTGCAACTTCAACTAACATTTTAGCTGCAGGATGTTCTATCTGCATTTCTTCTAGAATTGTTACACCATCATTTGTTATAGTAACTCCACCAAAAGAATCAACTAACATTTTATCCATACCTTTAGGACCTAAAGTAGTTCTTACAGTTTCTGCTACTATTTTAGCTGCAGCAATATTGTTTCTTTGAGCATCTCTGCCCCTAGTTCTCATTGCACTTTCAGGTAAAATATAGATTGGTTGTTGTTGATCTGCCATATTAGATATAGTTAACCCCAAAAGTAACCATTATCAAGTGGTTTATAAATTTTACTATATCTTTTGGCATACAAAGAAACAGTGATCTCGTTCAAATGGATCTAGTTCTTTAAAGTCAATTATCTTTAGTTTTGTAGCTAATTGAGTCTTAACTTCATAATAAATCTTCTTTGGAACTTGTGTAACATCAATACTTCTTGATTTTATAGCAATTAAAACATAACCCTTATCTTTTAAGAATTTTAGATTTTTAAATAAAATTTCAACTTGGTTTTTTTGGGCTATATCCTGATAGATTACATCCACTTTTTCAATTCTATTTTCATATTGTTCTGGTTTGTTTGAATCTGCTAATATAGGAATCATATTTTTTCTTTCTTCACAGATAAAATACAAATCTCTTACAACTCTTGGAGCAATATCTACACAGAAAATTTCTCCATTTCTTATTATATCAGAAATATGCACAGGGGTATAACCATGTCCTGCTCCCAAATATAATATTTTTTGATTTTCTTTTATAGGAATCATAGAAATATTTTTTATTGCAGCTGCAGCCAATTTAGATCTTTTAACACTGAATTCAATATATTTAGAATTGCCTTCTTTAGTGTCACGTTCATCAAAGAAATTTTTTCCATCCAAAGATTTTGTAAATAAATATCTAGTTCTTCTTTTATAATCTTCAAATATTCCAGTATATTTAGTTGATTTCATTTTTTTCTAAAATAATCCTTTTTAACTGCTATTGAAATTTTTGCTGCTAAATGTCTTGCAGCTTTTCCTCTGTTTTTATCTTTTGAAATTGATTCATGATTATAAATTACTCCAAACTTAGGTGCACGTGCTCCTTCTTTTAAATGTCTGAACAAAGCTTTTTCAGCACCAAGAACTTGTATTGTACTTGAAGGCAATTCTGCTAAATGTTTTAAATCATTGGCCAGAGAAATTAATCTTGCTCCAACTAAAGCTCCAGCCGTTTCTAATAAAAATGGACACTCTTTTTTCATTAAAGTTTCCAAATATTTTTCTTGTTTTTCTTTTGTATCAATTAATTTTTCAATTACTTCTACTAAATCTAAAACAGAATTCAAATCTTCTTTGTCTAAGTCTATTCCTACTTTTCCTTTTTTAAATTTTTTAATTTCATTCAATAATTGTTTTTGATCTTCTATTTTCATTGATTCAGAATTGTAATATCCATAACGCTCTCTTAAATTGGATAATAATTTGCTTATAACAGCAATTAAGTTATCTATAGAGTGAATAGTTTGAACTATGATGATATCCTTATGTATAGCCTTTCTTAAGGATTCTGCAGTTAATTTTAAGTTTAGTTCTCTTAAATTTTCCATATTTCTTTAAAAATCGGCAGATATATAAAGGTTTTTAGCTTCTCTAATTAAGAGGGGTTAAAATGTTAACAGGGGTTAAAGTTGCAGATGCAATGACTATAAAACCATTTATAGTCAAGCCGGGTACTTCTATACAAGATGCAGCTCAATTAATGTGTGATAAAAAAGTTGGTTCTTTGTTAGTGGCAGAAGAAAATGTTCTACAGGGAATTATAACTGAAAAAGATTTTGTTGATAAAGTTATAGCAAAAAGTATGGATCCTAAAAAAACAAGAGTTTCTGATGTAATGGTAAAAAATGTTACTACAGTAAGTCCTAATATGGATTTATTTGAAGCAATAAAAGTAATGGCAAAATCTAATGTAAAAAGATTGCCTGTTGTTGATAAAAATTTATTGGTAGGTTATTTAACTTCCAAAGACGTATTATCTATACAACCAGATTTATTAGAAATATTAACAGAAAGATTCCATATAAGAGAAATGGATAGAAAGCCGGCAATGACAGAAGGAGAATGTAATAATTGTGGAAGATATACTGTTGTTAAAAGAAAATTTGATAAATTAATTTGTTTTGATTGTCTTTACAAGTAAATTTTTTTGGTCATACGCACATATTTGCAAAACGTTTATAAAATTAATGAATAATATAAAAATATGAAGATAATTTTAGTGGATGCAGTGAATTGTTTTGTAATAGAAAAAGAAGGTACTTTTCAAATTTTCAAAGAAATGAAGGATTTGCTAGAAAAATTTCCAAATAGGAAAATTATTCTTACTGGAGCAAATGACGAAGATTTCAAAAAATTTGGGTTGGATAAAATGCCCTGGGAAGTTTTCACATTAAAGCATAATCCAGAAAAAACTGATCCAAAATATTATGAGATCATGCTTCATAAGTTTAGTTTAAAACCCGAGGAGGTTATTTATTTTGAGCATAGTCTTAATGCAGTAAAAAGTGCTCAATCTGTTGGAATAAATACTTTTTATTATGATAATGATGAAAAAGACTTAATTACATTAAAAAAATTTATTGATAAAAATTTATAGTTTACCCTTATACTCTTCTGTTTCTTTAAGAATTTTTTCTTCATTCATGAGGATTTAATTTTTCTGTAAATTCTTTAACTTTTTCAGAATAATTATTATTAATAACATCTTTGGTTTTTAATTTCAAACAAGCAACAGATTTTTTATTACATAATTTTTCCATGCATTTGAAAGTTCTATTTGCTCCACTTCCTCCCATTGTACAGAAAAATGCAACTTTTCTAAGATGTTCTTTATTTTTTGTAATATAAGTTCTTATAGGACAGCACATATTCCAAGCCCAAATAGGAGTTCCAATAATAACTAAATCATAAATCGAAGGATCTTTATTTGTGTCTTTTAATTTTGTTAATTTTTTTAATGTAGCTTGTTTTCCAGATTTTATATAACCTTTAACTCCAACTCTATTTTCACAATCAAATATTTCTTCTATATCACATTTTAATTTTTTAGAAATATTTTCAGCGATTTTTTTAGTGGTTCCTGTTCTTGAATAAAAAATAACTAGAGTTTTCATTCAATTTGAGAATAATAGCTTATTTATAAATCTTTTTTGTATTAGTAAAGTTTATTAATCTCTTTTAATTAAGATAATTATGTCAGAAATAAATTATGTTATAGATAAAATAGAGGTAAAATTTAAAGGGGCAATCGATCTTAATGAATTCTATCATATGTTGAAAGATGAATTAGAAACTTTAGGTTATAGTTTACAAGAAAAAGAATTTGTAGAACAACAAAAAGAAGCTCTTACTGTAAAATGGAAAGCAACAAGATTAGTTGATGAGTATACACAATTTATTTTAAAAATTTCATTAAAAGCAGAAGAACTAACAAAAGTTGATGTTAAAAAGAAAAGATTAGACAAAGGACATTTCAATGTTTCTGTTAAAGCACAAATTGAAAGAGATTATGAAGACAGGTGGGTTGGTCCTATCAAGACTTTTATTAGAGGAGTTTATGATAGGTATCTTGTTCCTGAAAAATTTAATAAATTAGAAGCAGAACTAAAAGACGATGCTTATACTATCATAGAACGTGTTAAAGCTTATTTAAACACCATTAAAATAAGATAATTAAACAAAAATTTCTATTCTATTTATTACTTTTTTTATAACCCTCTTTGTTCTCCAATCTGTTTTTATTTTATAAAATTCTGCTTCTTCCACCTGGTTACATTTATCAAGACCTTTTACCCCTCTTAAATTGGTCCATTTAAATTTTGCATTTCCTAAATTTGCTTCGATACTTGCTCCTTCAAGATTAGTATCTGAAAAATTAGCCCCACAAAAATAACTATTTCCTATTATTTTTATACCTTCTAAATTTGCGCTGTTAAAATAAGAATTTGAAAAATCACTGTCATAAATCTCACTTTGGTTGAGTTTAGCATCAGAAAAATTACAATCCCTGAACCAACAATGATTTATATTTGTTCCATAGAAATTTGAATTTTTAAAACTAGAATTAAGGAAATGAGATTCTTTAAATACCCCTTTTTGAAATCCAAGTCCATCAAAATTTAATTCTTTCGCAACTACTTTCTCAAATTCAGAACCATCAAAATATAGCGGTTCATCATTTTCTGCGCATTGATTTAAATATTCTTTTAATCTTGTTTGTTCTTTGGATTGTGCAGTATGATATTTTTCAAGGTATTCATCATTACTTACACCTGTATTAAAATTAAAATTTTTTAATAAAATTCCAGAAAAATCTCTTTCTCCAGAAAGAATTAATCTTACAAGATCTCTTCCGTCCATAAGTATTAAATCAGTCATTTTAAGTCTGTTTTTTTTGATTAATTAGTATTTAAATCTTTTTATGATAACCACTTTAAAGTTGTTAAAATACCCTAAAATGGAAAAGATAAGCTTAAAATTTTCTATAAAACCAAAAGATTTATAAATAGTTAAACGAACCTTTAATTGCCCTTATTGAGAAAGACTCAATAGAGCTTAAGGCAATTCCTAGCTATGAACTTGGGAGTTATGTAAGGGCAACATTTGAATATATCACAAATTGGTATTTATCATTGATGTACCAACTCAATTATTCAATATATCAAAAAAATATCATAGGACAAGTATAAAAATATCATATTCACTTAGGTTGAATATACCTAAAAAAGAGAGTAAATTGATTAAAATATAATCAAAACTAAACTTGTTCTATAGAAAATTAGGGGGAATGAAAAATGGGAAAAATTAGCCCAGTATCAGCGAAATATATAATTCAAGCTGCAATCAGCATTAATGGTATTGTAGAAAAACCAGATGTAATTGGAGCAGTATTCGGTCAGACCGAAGGTTTACTTGGATCTGATTTAGAATTAAGAGAATTACAAAAAAACGGAAGAATAGGAAGAATAGAAGTTAACTTAACTGTTAATTCTGGAAAAACAGAAGGACAAATAATTATACCTTCGTCTTTAGATAAAGAAGAAACTACAATTATAGCAGCAGCTATAGAAACTATTCAAAAAATAGGTCCTTGTGATTCAAAAGTAAAAGTAGAAAAAATAGAAGATGTTAGAGTTTCAAAAAGAGATTTTGTTTTAGAAAGAGCAAAAGAACTTTTAAAGAATTTAACACAAGATACTTTACCAGATTCAAGAGAACTTAGAGATGAAGTAGCTCATTCTGGAAGAACAGCAGAAATAATTGAATTAGGACAAGACAGATTAGCTGCAGGTCCTGATTTTGAAGAATCTGAAGAAGTAATTATTGTTGAAGGCAGAGCCGATGTATTAAATTTATTAAAATATGGATTTAAAAATGTTTTAGGTCTTGCTGGATCTAAGATACCTGCTTCAGTAGCAGAATTAGTAAAAGGAAAAATTGTTATTGCTTTTGTCGACGGAGATCGTGGTGGAGATATAATTCTTAATGAATTAAATCAAGTTATAAAAATAGATTTTATAGCAAAAGCTCCTAGCGGTGAAGAAGTTGAAGAATTATCTGGAAAAGATATTCATAAAGCTCTTAGAAGCAAAGTTTCTTTTGAAGAAGAATTTAAAGATAAGAAAGGCAAGAAAAGTAGATTTAAAGAATCAAAAAAATCTGAACCAAAAAGAGAAGAGAGAAAAGAATCTACATTCAAAAGAGAAGTTAAACACAAAGACAAATTCAAAGCTTTGCTTGATGAACTAATTGGAACTAAAGGAGCTTTTATTTTAGATAAGGATTTACATAAATTAGGTAAAGTACCTGTAACAGAATTAGTAAATACTATTAGAAGTCTTAGAACAGGAATTTATGCGATTGTTTTAGATGGAACAGTAGAAAAAGATCTTGCATATATGTGCGAAAGAGCAAGCATTAAATTTTTAATAGCTAAAGACAATAATGTAGAAAGAGCAAGAGTGAGAATATTTACTGCGAAAGATCTAGAATAGAAATACTTAAATAATAAAACTCATTTAAGGTAATAATAAAATGGTTAAAGAAGAGGGATTTAAAAGATTTTGGAATAGGTTAAAAAATGATAAACTTTATTCTATAAAAGTAGCCATTATTACTTTAATTATTGTTTTAATTATTCTTTCACTAATTTATTTTTTTGTTCCTAAAAATTGTAATTACAATGAAGAATGTTTTAATAATATTTTAGAAAGATGTGGAAGAGCTCAAGTATTCAAAGTTATTGATTTTAATACCTATTTATATGAAGTTAAAGGGACTTACAAAGGAAATTGTTTGTTAAATATAAAAGTTATGGAATTAGCAGGAGTCCAAGAAGAGATTGTTAAAGAAAAATTAGAAAATAGGGGAATGTTATGTAAAATCCCTAAAGATAAATTACAAACTATTGATTTAACCAATTTAGATATTTTATTGGATTATTGTACTGGTCCATTAAAAGAAGGATTATTAGAAATAATAATTCAGAAGTTCTATGAACAGGTTGTTACAAATATAGGTCCAATTTCCGCAGAAATGCAAAAACAACTTCTTAATAAAACTTTTTAAATAGAAATGTTTAAAAATCATTAGATTTCTGTTCTTACTATGCTCCTGTAGTCTAGTCCGGCCAAGGATACGAGCCTTTCGCGCTTGTGACCCGGGTTCAAATCCCGGCGGGAGCATACTTTTTATACCTCTTGCATAGCTTTATAAACTTAGATTTAATCAAAAAAATATGGGAAGATTTAGATCGGATAGAGCGGGATTCAGAGAAAAATCTGAAAGAAGTAGATCTGGAAGAAGATCCGAAGGAAGATCAGAAGGAAGAGGAGAAGGAAGAGGATTTAGAGACAGAGATTCTAGAAGTTTTGAAAGAGGACCTCGTGAAATGTTTGATGTTATTTGTGATAAATGTGGAAAAGAATGTCAAGTTCCATTTAAACCTTCAAGTAATAAACCTATTTTTTGTGATGAATGTTTTAGACAAAAGGATGGTTCAAGAAGTAGAGGCTCTTCAGGAATATCTCCAGAACAATTCAATGAGCTTAATGCAAAACTTGATAGAATAATTGAAATCTTAGAAACTGATGTAGAAGAAGAATAATTATTTAAACTTAAAATTCTTTTATTAATTATGGTTTTACAATACAAATTAAAGTCTGAAACTAGATGGAAAGATTATAAAGGAAAATCTAAATTAAAATATTCTACTAAGAAATATGATTTTAGATTACTAAATGAAAAAAAGACTAAAATATTAGTAAATAAAGGAAATTATGAAAAAATCATGAAAAGATTTAGACAAATAGAATTTTTTAAACACAAATAAAATGTCAAATATAATACCTACAAAAAATTATTCTTGGAAAATAGGAAGATTAGCAAACGGATGTGAATTATGTGTAAAAGGATTAAAAAGTGTTTTATTTGTTACAGGAATATGCACCCGAAATTGTGTTTTTTGTCCAATATCCGATAAGAAAAAGAAAAAAGATGTAACTTATATTAATGAACGTCCTGTTTTACAAGATTCTAATATTATCGAAGAAGTAAAATTATGCAGTTCTAAAGGTGTTGGAATAACTGGAGGAGATCCTTTATTAAAATTAGAAAGAACAATACATTATATTGAAATACTTAAAAAAGAATTTGGAAAAGAATTTCATATTCATTTGTATACTTCCCTAGATCATGTTAATGAAACTATTTTAAAACAATTATATGATTCTGGTTTAGATGAAATAAGATTACATCCCGAATTGTTTAAAGGATTAGATAAAAATTTAGAGAGAATTAATTTGGTTTTGAAATTTGATTGGGATGTTGGAATAGAAATTCCTGTAATTCCAGGTAAAGAAAAAGAAACTAGAAAATTAATAGATTTCATCAATGGAAAAGTAAAATTCTTGAATCTAAATGAATTAGAATATACAGAAGACTTAACAGAATTTGGATTTTTATGTAAAGAATATGGTTCTTATGCAATTTATGGTTCAGAAGAAATGGCAATGGAATTATTAAATTATTGCTCAGAAAAAAATCTAAATGTTCATTATTGCACTGTAAGATTAAAAGATGGAGTACAATTAAAAAATAGAATTATTAACAGAGCAAATAACATAAAAAAATGGTACGATAAAATTACAGAAGATGGAATGTTAGTTAGAGGAGCAATTTATTTAGATAAAGAAAATAAGATAAAAAATTTAGAAAAGTTAAAAGAAATACAAAAAAGATACAAAGATTTAGAGTTAGATGAAAATAAACATAGATTACTAACCTCTGTAAAAAATATACAAAAATTAAAAAATAAATTATTAAAGGAAAATTTATGTCCTGCAATAGTTGAAGAATATCCTACTTATGATTTTTTAGAAGTTGAAATAGATTTTTTATAAAAATAACAAGGAATTCCATATTTTTGGTATAATTTTTTTATATATTTATTATACTTTTTTTTACTAGAAATTTCTGCTTTTGCTAAACAATATTTATCTTTTAATTCTAATTTAGATACAATTTCTTGTACTTTTTCATCTTTAAAATATTCTTCTACATCTCTTTCTAGACAACTTCTGCTGGTTTCTAATATTGTTCCTCTTACTACAATTGCTTCTTGAACATTTTTTATAATTCTCTTATCTGATAAGGCCGTTAAATAACCTATTAATCGATTAAATGCTTGACCATCAATATCTCCTGCAAATAGAATATAATTTGTCATATGCTTTTTGTTTACTTTTTTATTATAAGCATTTATATATTACAATAAATAATTTTAAGTCCATATAACTTTAAAAAGGGTTTATTAATTATAAATATATGGGTTTTGATGATTATGAACAAGAGGAGATAGATGATGAATTTTATTCTTTAGAAATTTTATATGAGCAACAATCTGCTTTAGAATTAGATATAAAAGTTGATGAAGGTTTATTATTTAAAAAAGGAGAAAAACATAAAGAAAAAATTCAAGAAATTAGTAGAAACAAAAGAATATTGGATTTTTTAAATACAAATATTACTAAGAAAAAAAGAAGTTTGGAGAGAATGGGTTTTAATAAGAGTTATTTAAATACAATATACAAAAATGTACAACAAAGACATTATCATGAAAAGTTAATTCTTTTAAATAAAACTAGTGAAATAATTTGTCCTGCATGCACATATTCTCATTTTGATGAATTTGGAAAACCTTTTGATGTAATTAAAAATGATCATAGGTGTTATTTAGGGGATATTCTTAATAGAAAAGAATGTGATTTTTTTGAAGAATCTAATATTATAACTTTAAATGAATTGAATTCAAAATATAAGGAATTAATCTCTCAATTAGTTATAAAACAAGGTTTTTTAAATGGGGTTTGGATTCATTAACAATATATTTAAATTCTTTAAAATTATATAATAAATATGATAAAAATAGGTTGTGCAGGTACTTCTGGATTAGGAATTTTAAAAGGATTAGAACAGGCTCATAAGCTTGGATTAAAAGGGTTAGAAGTGGAATTTACCTACGGTGTTAATATGAATAATGCAACTGCTAAAGAAGCAGGAGAATTAGCTAAGAAATTAGATATAAGATTAAGTGTTCATGCTCCTTATTATATTAATTTAAATTCTGAAGACAAGAAAAAACAAGAAGAATCTAAAAAAAGAATATTGGAATCTTGTGAAAGGGCAAGTTATCTTGGAGCAAAATATGTTGTATTTCATCCTGGTTTTTATGGTAAATCAAGTCCTGAACAAACTTTTAATGTAATAAAAGAAAATATTTTAGATTTAAAAGAAAAAATAGCTAAGAATTCTTGGAATGTTTATTTAGCTCCTGAAACCATGGGAAAAATAAATGTATTTGGATCTTTAGATGAAATTTTAAGATTAGTAAAAGAAACAAAATGTCATTTCTGCATTGATTTTTCACATTTATTAGCAAGATCCAATGGAAAAATGACTTACGATGAAATGTGCAAGAAAGTTTCTAGTTTTCCTGAATTACATTCGCATTTTTCTGGAATTGAATACGGAGACAAAGGAGAAAAGAATCATATTTTAACTCCTATAAAAGAAATTGAAGCTTTAGGAACTGCTTTAAAGAAAAATAAAATTGAAAATATAACTATTATTAATGAAAGTCCAAATCCTTTTGATGATTGCGTAAAAACTCTTAAAATTTTTAGTAAGTTGAAAATATTATAATTTTTTTATTTTAGCAACGAAAAATCCTTCTGTGTCATTGTCTTGGGGCCAAATTCTTAAGCAATTTTTAACTTCTTTATTGTATTTTTTACCATCGTGCTCTAAAATAGCACCAGAGGTTTTAATGCCTAATTTTTCAAAATCAATTTTTTCTATTTTTGCATTGTCAAATTTACTAAGTAAAAAATCAATTACTTCTTCGTCTTCTTCAGGATCTATAGAACAAGTAGAATAAGTCATTTCTCCATTATCTTCCAGGCAATTAAACATATTTACAATTAAATTTTTCTGAATCAAGCTTAATTTTTTGGTCATATTAGGATTCCAGATTCTTGTTGTTTTAGGAGATTTTCTTATAACTCCAGAACCAGAACAAGGAGCATCTAATAAAATATAATCAAATTTAATTTTTATATTTTCGGCTTTTCCATTAGTTACAATGGTATTTAGTACACCACATCTTTGCAAATTCATATTAATACTAACTAATCTTGTAAAATCATCGTCATTTGCAATAATCAATCCAGTATTTTTAACAATTGCAGCTAGTTGTGTTGTTTTACTTCCTGGGCAAGCACAAGAATCTAATATCAAGGAATTTTCTTTTGGGTTTAATATTACAGGAGGAAGCATAGAAGCTGATTCTTGAACATAAAAATAACCTAAAGAATGTTCTTTTAA
The DNA here is from genome assembly GCA_041651575.1 of Candidatus Nanoarchaeia archaeon. Classification (GTDB taxonomy): domain Archaea; phylum Nanobdellota; class Nanobdellia; order SCGC-AAA011-G17; family JAFCDX01; genus JAQUOT01. The sequence continues at coordinate 394,287 of JBAZJB010000001.1, read as the reverse complement.
ATTTCCAATATCTCTTCTGTCTTCTGTTTTATGTTTAATCCAAAATCCTTCTTTGCACCAAGGTATTTGTTTTAATTCCCAATTTTTTTCAAGTCTTTTTTTTAATTCTGGAATAGAACATTTTAAAGTATTAACTCTAATAGATCTTCTTAGATATTTTTGTGAATATTCTAAAAATTTATCTATATCTGTTAAGTCTTTATATTTTTCAATAAATCTTTGTTTGAATTCTAAATTCATATCTGCCATTTTTTGTATATTATGATGCAAAGAGTTAATATAAATAATCCCAAAGCAAATCCTCCAAGAACATCGCTAAACCAGTGTGAATTTAAATATAATCTCGTGAAAGCAATTAATAATATCATAAATATTGAAATTATTTTTATATTTTTATTCTTCTTTACGAATAAATAAGTTAAAATTCCAAAGAATACTACCGCCGTAGTAACATGCCCGCTTGGAAAAGCAAAATCAGTTTCTGTTATTAAAGAATTTAAAGGTCTTGATATCTGAGTTAATAATTTTATTACAAAAATAACTAAAGCATTTAAAATCATTGTAGTTGTAAAGAATATTGAATCCTTTTTTGAATCTTTATACCATAACCATACAGATATTAATAAAGTTATAATTATCATACTTTTTGTATCAAAAATAAACCAAATAATCTTTGAAAGGATAGTAAGAAAATTAGTTTGTATTAAAGGCATTAAAGAATTAATAGATAAATCTAATTTTAAGAATAATCCTAATTTAACTAGCAATAATATTAAGATAAATACAATTAAAGAAATTATATTTACATAGATTAACTTTTTGTTTATTTTCATATTAAAATGTGCGGTGGCGGGGACTCGAACCCCGGTCAGAACGTTGGCAACGTCCTATACTAACCACTATACTACAACCGCATATAACCTTAAAATATAGACTTTTTATAAATCTTACTATAGTTAAGTTTATAAATTTTTTAAATAGATTTAATCTATGGAATATGACTTAGAACTTGAAAATATAGTAAAAACCATTAAAAAACAAAAGGCTAAAACTGTTTTAATTCAGTTACCAGATGGTTTAAAAGATAAAGCTCTAGACATATCTAATTTCATAGAAAAAAACACAAATGCTAAATGTTTTATTTGGTTAGAATCCTGTTTTGGTGCTTGTGATACTCCAAATTTTAAGAATCTAGAAAAAGATGTTGATTTGTTAATTCAATTTGGTCATTCTAAATTCTAATTTTATAATATCTATAACCTTCTCTTGATATCATTATCAAATTTAATATGCCTATGATTAGTATTACTAATTTCCAATTAAACATTTTAAATAGAGAAGGAATACCTTCAATTTTATCAATGACTAAAGATATATCTAATTTAGGTTTCAATCTTTTTAATCCTACATCTTCTAGACTTAATTTTAATATTGTATTGCCTTTATTATAAGTAATGCTGGTTGGAACTGTAACTGTAGTTGGACCGCCACCACAATTTGTAATACATTTAGGAGGTTCTATAGGAGGTTTATTTGAAGGACTATCTCCTCCACCGCTAGGAGAACCAGGAGCAGCCCCAGTATAATCAATTACAATAGAACTATCTTCTTGTATTATTGGAACTGAAAATATTATCGATCCTCCAGGATAAAAATTAGTATTTATATTTGTACCATTAGGTAATTTTACAGTTAAATTTCGTGAACCATCATATGTTTCTGGTATGCTTACATTTACTTGAGAAATGTTTGTAAACACATTGGTCATATTTAATATATATGTATCATACCAACTTGTTTCTACAGATTGAGTAAATGTAAATGGCATTTCTGCATGTATAGTTTCTGTTCCAGTACTTGAATTACCAAGAATATGTAATTTTCCAGATTTCATATCGTGTTCTACCCACCAATCATCTTTTTTTGAATGATTAAATTTAAAACCATGTGTCATATTAAAATCAGTATTAGTATTATTATAATCTCCCCAAACATTTGCATTTCCTGTCCAAGTTATTTTAAAAATAGCATAAGCCGAAGAATTTGAATCATCTGTTCCATTAAAACTCCATTTAGTATTATTTGCGAATATCGTTAAATTTTCTATTATAAAACTTGGATCTGGGCTTTGTACATCAACCGGAATTAAATCATAATTTCCATTTTCAACAGGGATTATTATTAAAGCCCCCCTATTTGTTCCACTTCCAGTATAAGTTGTCATATTTTGTGCTATTCTTAATCCAGAAGGGGTTGTAAGATTTAAGTATTGATTACTTGTGGTAAATATACCTGTAATATTTATTGCTAATCTCTTTTTATATGTCCAATTGCTTGTTGTTACTAGAGAGAATCTAGTATCATTCATTAAAGTTATATCTGTAAAAGCATACATAGAATATATTTCTCCTAATTCTCCAAAATCTAAATATGAAATATCTGATTGTACTTCAGCATAATTTACATTTGTTAATAAAGAATCAAAATATGAACTATCATTTAAACAAGCGCAAAGTCCTAAAAGGTCTGCTTCACAAGTGTAAGCTTCTACAAAATAATTATTTATAAAAGAGCTATCTACATCACATAGCGGATCTGCATTTGTAGATAATTCAATAGTATTATTTGTTTTTTCATTTAATGTAAAAACTTCTCTTTCTTTTACAAGATGGGTTTTATATGGGAAAATATCTTTACTATAAATAGTTTTTACGCTTTCTGGTCCCATAATATATTGTGGAAATTTAAATGACGTTGCATTTCTTCCAATCACTTCTTTATATAATTTATAAGAATTTTCTGTCATATTCATTGAATTTGAAAGATTATTTGGAATAGTAAATCCTCCCAAATATTCAACTCCTTCCGTAAAATTGAATAAGTAACCTGTTGGGTAAGTATAAACATATTTATCATATTCTAAATCAGCTATCATCCATCTAAAATTGTTTTCTGAAGTACTCATATTAGAATAATTATTGTTTGTATTTGGATTAGGTATTGTTGCTATTGAAATTTTGGTTTGGTTTGTTTTAAGGTATAATTTCATTATATCTTTTAATCCATGATAATACTGATTATAATTCATAGTCGCTCCTTGTGAAGTAAGATAGCCAAAGAAATCTACTCCTATAGAATATCCTCTTTTATTTCCAAGGTATTCTAATTTAGTTATTTTTAAGTTATCAATTATTTGGAATTTAGAAGAATTTACGCACCTCATATCGTGATTTTCTATTTTAGAACCATTCCAGATACAAGCTCCGCAAGAATAATTGTATCCATATTTATAATTTATTGTTTCTGATCCATTTGTTAAATTATATGGGGCCCAATAAGTGCTATTAATTACATTTGTATGATTAGACATATTCATACCATTAGTTAAATTGCTTATCAATATAGTATCTTCTTCAAACCAAAACCACGAAATATTGTTGTGTTTTGTTTGTGTATCCATAAAACTCATTGAACAATTAAAAGTATTATTTTCCCAAAGGTATTGAGTAGTTATATTTGGTTCTAAAGTTATATTAAATATAGTTAGATTTACCGGAGCATCTTTATTAAAATTAAAAGTTGTATTAATTGGATTTATTTGAGCAATAACTTTTGTTTCAGCATCCGTATGGCACCATAAAGAAGTGTTTAATATAGTAAAATTTAATATTTGTTGTTGATTATATTCATTTATTACAAAATTAAAAGTAGCTTCTCCACTATCATTTGTTATGTTATATGCTGTATTAAATGTTACATTATTTTTTTCTCCTATTTCTGGAATTATTGCAACTCCTGCTAAAAATTCACTTCCCATAAATGTATCTGGATTAACATGTAAGGTTATAGAATCACTGGTATTTGATACAACTGTTATATTTTTTGGTTGAATTATACTTGTAGTTCCACATCCGATAAGCGTCCTTAGTTTACTTAAATCTGGAACTTCTATTTGACCATTTCCATCTGCATCTAAATTTTTACAACGAGGAAATAAACCCCATTCACAATATCCTGAAGATAATAGTCCCATAATTATTACTCCTGTATCCATACTATCGATAAATCCCTCTCCACTTGCATCTAAATAAAAATTGGTTGGACTGGGAGGCATTTGGAATAAACCAAAACTTTTTTCATTTTTAATAGCCTTCTCAATTATGTTTTGTTCATTACTTTCAACAGAAATAGCTTTTGTCGTTATTTTTTCTAAATTGTTTGTAGGGTAACTATAATATAAATTTAAAAATGTTAAAGAAGTTAAAATTAAAAATATTAATATAAAAATTAATAATTTGTTTCTTATAGGAGACATAATTTTTTGTTGTTTTATTTTTGATAAAGTGTTCCCTAAATAAACATTTTTAACAGAACCATCTTTCAATCTGATACTTTCATAATAATAAGGACCACAAAGCTTCCCCCCTCTTTTAATATATTTCTTATAAACCACTTAATCACCTAAGAATATGTAAGGTAACACATTTATAAATATTTCTAGAACAATTTTATGTAAGGTAACAACTTTATTTAATTATATCGTATAAAACGTTTAAATCTAATTCTAAAGCAGAAACAGGTATTTCTAAACCAAAATTAGATAAAACTAAAGGAGAAATTTCTCCAATAGAACCTATTTTTTCTTTATTAATGATTATTTTTCCTGCTCTACCGGAAATAAAAGCATTTAACTCTGCTTCCTCTAAATTGTAAGTAACATTTAACATAGCACATAATTGATCTAATATCTGTTTTATTGAAGTAAAATTAGTTTTGTTATCACACAATAAAATACACAATTTTGTTTTTTCTTCAAAGTCTTTTTTAATAACTAAACCCATTTCAAATATATTTTGTGGATATTCTCTATTTTTATTATTTTCAAGAACACTTAATAATGATGGAGATAAATAACTTCTTAAAGAATTATACTCTTCTGATTTAGAATTTTCTAGTTTTACATTATTCTCATTTACATTTATTTTTTTGTTTATAGTTGAAGGAACTAAATGATAAGTATTTACTTCTGTTAAACCCAAACCTACTAAAATCTCCGCAATTTTATTTTTAAATACCTCAAATTTATTTTCTTCTGCGATTGTAGCTACTTTTGGTATTTCTTCTTTTAATTTTTCATAACCATAAGCAATTCCTATATCTTCTACTAAATCAATTTCATGTAAAATATCTGTTCTATAAGCAGGAATTAATACAGTTCCTTTTGAATAAGAATAACCCATTCTTTCTAAGTAATTTTTAATTTCATTTTCTTTTAAATCTAATCCTAAGATTTTATTAACATATTTTATATTTAGTTTCATTTTTTCTGGAGTTAAATTTGGAGTAACATATTTTTTCTTACCATAATTTAATTCCATAGAATATATTTGACCGCCCATATCTGCTAAAGCAGTAACAATAATATTCAAACACTTGTTTAGTACTTTAAAATCAAATCCAGAACATTCTATAAATACATCTTTTGTTTTTCCAGCTATTTTTCCAGTTTCATGAGAGTTAATAATTGGCGGCATACTAAGTATTTTTCCATTAACATCTTTAAAGAATGGGAATTTTTTTTGTCCTTCAAGCAAATATCCATATTCTTTTCCTGTTGGATGTTGAGATAGTATTTGTAATCCAGTAATTTCTTTTGGAAACTCTAAAGGCCTGAATTTTACTGTTTTTGGATCTGCAGCAAAGAAAGTTATGGGTGTTTTAATCTTTTCATAAGGATAAATTCCAATAGCTAGTTTTTTTCTGTTTCTTCCAAAAGTCAAATGTAATTTTTCTTGAATATCAATTACTTCTTTTATTTTTTCATCATCAAATTTCAATCCTTTAACAATTGCACAAGCAGTAAATGGTCTTACACTATTAACAGAACTATCAATTATTACTTTTTCTCCTGATTTTTTAATATCATACTTTCTTAATCCTTTTTTACATCCAATAAATGAACTAAAAGCTCTTGCATAACCTTGGACTGATAAGATATCTGGTCTGTTTGGAAATACTTCAATTGATAAATTATCTCCTTCAAGATTTTCAAATGGAGTACCAAATAAAGAAATTCTTTCTTCTAATTCGGTAAAAGGTAATTTTTTACCTACTAAACTTTCAAATACTTTTTTGCTTATTGTTATAGTTGCCATTATTTCATCCAAGCCTTTATTTCTTTTAATTGTTTTAAATCATTTTTATATAATTCTCTGATATCTTTAATTTGGTAATATTCTAATATACTTCTTTCTAGACCAATACCCCAAGCTAAAACAGGACATTCAAATCCGAGTAGTGCTTTAGAAACTTCTGGTCTAAATATTCCAGCACCTCCAAGTTCTTTCCATTTTTTCTGAATAGGATCATAAACATCTACTTCTGCGCTTGGTTCTGTATATGGGAAGAAACTAGGTCTTACTCTTATTTTTTCAAATCCCATTTTCTTAAAAAATTCTTTTAAATATCCGACTAAATTTCTTAAATTAGCATTTTCATCAACCACAATGCCTTCAACATGCATTAATTCAAATAAATGTGAATTATCTAAAGCTTCATTTCTAAAGTTTTTTCCAACTGCAAAGAACTTCGCTGGTAAGTCTGATTTTTTTAAATTAGCTAGAGTTTTAGCACTTAAAGGAGTAGTGTGTGTTCTCAGAACTAATTTTTCTGCTTCTTTTATATTCCAATTATATTGCCAACCTTTGCTTCCTGTTGTCCAACCATTTTCATGAACTGCCTTAACTCTAGGAATAACCTCTTTATTTTCAATAGGTTTTTTTCCTTCTACAAAGAAAGTATCTTGCATTTCTCTTGCAGGATGATCTTGAGGAACGAATAAAGCATCAAAATTCCAAAATGAAGTTTGTACTATATCTCCTGTCATTTCTTTAAATCCTAAATCTAACCAGATTCTTTTAATGTAATTCCTAGCATCGTTAACAAAATGTCTTTTAGCTCCATAAACTCTTGGAACATTTGTTTTTATATCATATCTTCTGAACTTTTTTCCTTTCCAAGTCTCTCTTTTTAATATTTCAGGAGTTAAAGTCTCAATCATATCTGATTTTAATTCTAAATTTACTAATTTATTTCCTAATTCTGTTAAAACAATTTCTCTATCTTTTATTTTTTCAATTTTAATTATTTGTTTTCTTTTCTTTAAATTATCAAGAGCAAATTTTTCTTCAGAGGTTAATTCATTTATTTCAACTATATTTAAGTTTAATTTATCTAATAAATGTTCTTCAAGCATATGTTTATCTAACAAATTTTTTCCATTATCTGTTAAAGAGATATCTTTTCCTGAAAAATTAATTGCTGCTTTTCCTTTTAATATACCTATAGAAACTTGTATTTCTTCATCATTTAACCCATTTTTCTTAGCTTTTTCTCTTAATTCTTGATAATTTAATTTTCCTTTGATTAAATTTAATATCCTTCTTTCAGGTAATTTTTCTTCTGAATATTTTAATCCATTTTCATCAAAGACTATAATCTCTTTTTCTTTTGTGTTAATTTTTATTATGTCTTTATTTTCTAATAATTGTAAAGCTCTCATAACTTCTGTTTCAGATAAATTAGAATCAGCAATTATTTTTGGAATAAATTTATTTTCTTTTAAAGTAGGTAAAACCTTTCTTTCCAAAGGATTTAGACTTTCAATTAGATTATTAACCTCTTTAGTCATGGTTAATAGGAAATTCTAAAATTTAAAAAGCTTTTTATATACAAAATACTCATAAAAATCATGATAAAAAAGATAGTGGCACTATTATGTGTATTATTCTTAATAAGCGGTTGTGCTGAAACAATAAAAAATGGTTTTGTTAAAGAAGAGTCAATATCAGAACCAGTAAAAGAAGTGTTACAAACAATAGATATAGATTTTGGAAGTTCTCCCAACATAGTTAGTGATAATTCCCATATATACATAATTTATGTTAAAGAAAAAGATATTTATGCTAAAAAATATTATTTGGATTTTACATCTATTAAAGGAGGAACTTTTGATAATAGGACTTTTGAATCACAACCTACAAGAGTGACAAGATCTGAAAACATTGAGAAAGTAGGATTATCTGATTTTAATAATTATATATTTAGATTAAATTATTTAACTACAGACGGAAAATATTATTATGCTGAATCATACAGAGATTTTGGATTGATGAATAAAAAAGAAAAAGATTCTATAGATATAAAATTATTAGATACTTTAACTATATCAAATAAAACATATAAGGTTTCTGAGAAAGACGGAAAGATTATAGCAGAAGAAAGTTCTAAATAAAAGTGCAGGCACGCTCAAGAGTGGATAGCACAATTAAACAATAGCTAACCTTGATTTTTCCTTGACCCTGCTACCCTACAAGCGCCAATCAACGAGATTAAGGCTGCTTTGAACAAATCAGTTAATTTTATTAACCAAATTACTGTTCCCAGCCTGACCTGATTGTCTTGAAGATCGACCAAATAGGACAGAGCTTCATAGTACAAACCAAGACTATTATCTAAATATGTACCGCTTCTAAAGCTTCGATTCCACCTAAAGTTCATTTGTGGTTATAGAGTAGAACTAGTACTCCAATCTAGCCTGCAGAAATATCTATGTTAAAGTATCTTTTAAAGCTTTTTGTTTTTATTGAATATAATCATTTATTTCTACTTTTCTTTTGAATTGAATTTCTGGTTTTAATTTTTCTTCTAGTATTTCTTCTGAGAAAATCTCTGTTAACTTAGTTATAGCTTCAGATTTATCTTTTAATTTATACTTTACTTTAATCAAATTTAATATATGATTTGCATGTTCTGGTATGTCTATTATTGCTTTTACCATATTAACTCCATATTAATATACTATATATACCATATTAATATATAAATCTTGTGTTTTAACCAAAATTAGCATGTAACCTGCCCGTAGTTACAAATACAAAGCTTTAAATACTAGTGGATGTCAATTTTATTATACATAGCCTAAAGGGATGTGTTAGAAGAAATCGTTGATATAAAAAAATAATTGATAAAAATTAGTTTTAATATTCAAACTATTTCTTTGCAAATTAAATACGAGAGGTTAAAATATAAAATGACATTCGAAGAATTAAATTTACATGAAAATATAATGAAGGCAATAAGGAAGAAAGGTTTTGAAAAACCTACTCCTATTCAAAAGAAATGTATTCCTGAAATTAGAGCAGGAAGAGACGTAGTAGGACAATCCTTAACTGGTTCTGGTAAAACAGCAGCATTTGGTTTACCTATTATAGAAAAAATACAACCTGGAAAGGGTATTCAAGCTTTAATATTAACGCCTACAAGAGAACTTGCAAACCAAGTTCATGAAACAATAGGTCATTTTTCTTCATTTACACACGTTAATGTTACTTCTGTTTATGGGGGAGTTTCAATTGGACCACAAATTAATGCTTTAAGAAGATCAGAGATTGTAGTAGCAACTCCTGGAAGAATGTTAGATCATATTGAAAGAAACACAATTAATTTAAAAAGTGTTAAATTTTTAGTAATTGATGAAGCAGACAAAATGTTTGAAATGGGATTTATTGAAGATGTTGAAGAAATTATAAGAGCTTTGCCAAAAGAAAGACAAACTTTACTTTTTAGTGCAACACTCCCATCCGATGTTAATCATTTGATTAAAAGATATTTAAAAAATCCAATTTTTATAAAAGAACAATTACAAGTTGATAGTTCTTTATTGAAACAAGTTTATTATGATGTTAAACAATTTGAAAAATTCTCATTGTTAGTTCATTTGTTAAAGAAAAAAACATCTGGATTAGCAATAGTTTTTTGCGGAACAAGAAGAGAAGTAGATTTTATTGCAAAGAATTTGCGTGCTCAAGGAATACATGTATTGCCTGTTCATGGTGGATTAAGTCAAAATAAAAGAGATAATGCTGTTGACTCATTAAAGAGAGAAAATATACAAGTTTTGGTTGCAACAGATGTTGCTGCTAGAGGTCTTGATATAAGTAATATTTCACATATTTATAATTATGATTCTCCAAAAACTTCAACAGAATATACTCATAGAATTGGTAGAACAGCTAGAGCTGGTAAATCTGGAGAAGCAGTAACAATTTTAGCAGAGAGAGATCATACTAATTTTAGAAATGTAATGTCTGATAGAACTTTAAACATTAAAAGAGAAGAAGTTCCACAATTTGAAAGAATTCAAACTATACGTGAAGAACCTAGACATGGAGATAGACGTCCAAGAAGACAATTTGGAAATAATAATAGTTATAATTCACATGGACATTCTGGTGGAAATTCTCATAAAAGAAGAATGTACAGTTTAGGTGGACGTTAAATTTTAATGTCTAAACTATTTTTATTTTGTAAAGAAAATAATTCATTTCCAAGACCCTTTCCCATAAAATAAAAAGATTCTGAACTAACGCCTCTTAAAATATCTATTAAACTTACAGGTTCTTTATATTCTACTAATTTTGCTTCAGAAATATTTGCTAATTGTTTAGTAATATTTACAGCAAATTCTTTATCACCTAAATAATCTATTAATTTTAAATCTTTAGCATCTTTTCCTAAATAAATCATTCCTGTTGCTAATCCTTTAACAGTATTCTTATCTAAATTTCTATTTTTAGAAACTTGTTCAACAAAATAATTATAAATTTCATCTATTATATTTTGCATAACTAATTTTCTTTCTGGAGTTAATTCTGTGTAAGGACTTCCAATGTCTTTGTATTTTCCCGCAATTAATTGATTATAATTTACTCCATATTTTTCCATTAAACCAACATAATCTAGATAAGAACCAATTACTCCAATACTTCCTGTAATTGACATAGGATATGCAACAATTTTATTACAAGAACTTGCAATCCAATAAGCTCCTGATGCTCCAGTATCTTTAATAAAAGCAACAACTGGTTTTTTAGATTTAATTGAATTTATTTTAGTTGCAATTTCTTCTGATGCAATTACAGCTCCGCCAGGACTATTAATTTCTATTAAAATTCCTTTTATTGAATCATCTTTTGCTGCATCTTCTAAATAAGAATTAATTTTATCTGCAGAAACTCCGCTAGTTCCAAGATAATTACTTTCTACTCCAATTGCTCCTTCAATTTTTATAACTGCAATTCTATTTTCAAAATCTACTTTTGAACCTTTACATAAACAACAAATTGCACCAATCAATAAAATTATTCCAATAGCTAATGCAATTAACATTACTTTGAATTTAATAGAAATTTTAGATTTATCTTTCTTTAAACCTCTTTTTTCCATGTATAAAATAAAAGAAATAACTATTTAAAGGTTTTTATGAATAATGTATTATGAAAGAAGATAAAAAAGTAAAAAAAGCTTTAATTGAAATAAAAAGGAATCTAGCTAAGAAGTATTCTCTTAATAAATTGCCTTCTAATATAGAAATTTTAAATTATCTGACTGAAAAACCAAAGGATATTATTACAAAACCAACAAGAACAATTTCAGGAGTAGCTCCAATAGCTGTAATGACAAAACCTTTTGAATGTCCACATGTAAAATCTGGAGTTGGTCCTTGCATCATGTGTCCTGGAGGTCCAAAATCTTTTTTCGGTGACATTCCTCAATCTTATACAGGAAAAGAACCTGCTACAATGCGTGCAGTAAGAAATAAATTTGATCCTTATTTACAGGTTTTTAATAGATTAGAACAATACGTTTTATTAAATCAGAATTTTGATAAAGTTGAAATTATAGTTATGGGTGGAACCTTCCCAAGTTACCCTGAAAAATATCAAAAAGAATTTGTTTATTACATTTTTAAAGCATTAAATGATTTTTCTAAAATGTTTTTCGTTAAAGATAAATTTGATTTTGTAAAGTTTAAAAAATTCTTTGAACTTCCTGGAAATGTTCATGACATTAAAAGAGCAAAAAAAGTACAAGTTAAAGTTTTAAAATTAAAAGGAAAATCTACCTTAGAAAAAGAACAATTAAAAAATGAAATTGCTAAAGTTAGATGTGTTGGACTTACTATAGAAACTCGTCCAGACTTTGCAACATTAAAACAAGGAAATTCTATGTTAGCTTTAGGTTGTACAAGAGTTGAACTAGGATTACAATCTATTTACAATGATGTTCTTGATAAAATTAATAGAGGTCATAAGGTAGAAGATACAATTTTTGCAATTAAAACTCTAAAAGATATTGGTTTTAAAATTAATTTACATGTTATGTTAGGTTTACCTGGTTCTGATAAAAAAAGAGATATAAAAATGTTAAAAGAATTATTTTCAAATGATGATTTCAAGCCAGATATGCTGAAAATTTATCCTTGTATGGTTTTGAAAGGAACAAAATTATATAATCTATGGAAATCTAGTAAATTTAAAGCAATTACAACAGAACAAGCAGCAGAAGAAATTTCTGAATTGAAAAAAATCATTCCAGAATATTGTAGAATTATGAGAATACAGAGAGATATTCCTATTTATGTTACTGAATCTGGAGTTGGTGTTTCAAATCTAAGAGAATATGTTCATGATTTATGTAATGAGAAAGGAATAAAATGTAAATGTATAAGGTGCAGAGAAATTAGAAATCAAGAAATTAAAAATCCAGAATTAAAAGTTTTTGAATATTCTGCTAGTAAAGGAAAAGAATTTTTTATATCTTTGAATGAAGAGGATAAATTAATAGGATTTTGTAGATTAAGGTTACCTTCAGATTTTTTAAGAAAAGAAATTACTAAAGACTCTGCATTGATAAGAGAATTGCATGTTTATGGTAAATCGATACAAATTGGTAAATCAGGAAAAGTACAACATCATGGATTTGGAAAGCAATTATTACAAAAAGCAGAAGAAATAGCTTTAGAAAATAATAAAAGTAAAATGGTTATTATCTCAGGTATAGGCGTTAGAGAATATTACAAAAAACAAGGTTATAAAAAGGAAGGGCCTTATATGATTAAAGAGTTATAAAATGGCAATTAAAATTAAAAAATTATGTGGCAATTGTAAGAAAAATTATGTAGTAACTACTTCAAATCAAAATTATGTTGTTTGTTATGATTGTCAAAAAGAATCTTTAAAAAAAGAAATAAAAGATCCTAAAATGAAAAAATTATTTGATTTGCCAGAAGAATGGTATAAAGAAAGTTCTTTTTTAAGAAGTGTAAAATTATATTATTTAAAATTTGGAACCATAACAGAAAAACAATTGGAATATTTTAAAAAAGCAGTAGAAAAATTAAAAAAATCATAAAGTTCCTTGTTTGCTCCAACCCATAACATATCTCTTCTTTAATCTAGCAATTTTTATTGGTTTATTATCTAAAATATTTCTATAAATTTGTAAAACTTCTCCCAAATTCTCTTCGGTGTCTATGTATAATTGGTTTATTCCTGCTTTTAAAATATAAGATATCTGATTAAATAATCCAAGTTCTTTTTCATTTAAAACTTCAACACCATTATATATTTTTTTAATATTAAAATTAAATCCTTTTTCATCTTTCACTATTTGTTCTTTTAAATCGTGAGCCAAAGTCATTAATCTTATTTTTCCATGAACAAAAACAATAAAATCTTTATTTTTAAAATATTCAAGTTCTCTTAATTTAAGCTCTTGAGAAATAATAGGTTTTGCACCCAATTTATTATAATAATTTAATTGTAAATCATTAAAACAATTGGAATTATTATCTAAAATAATAGGTAAATTAAGATTTAAATTTAAAATTCCTAAATTTCCTGCAACTAATCCATCTGGAGAAATTTCTTTTATTCTTTTAACTATATTATCTAAATCTGAATCAAACATTATTCTTGGAGTGAGTGCATAAAGAGGTTTTTTAATTTTAATATTTTCAAAATCTTTATTAAACAAGTCTAAAACAATTATATCTGCGTATTTTTCTGCAATTAATGCATCTTTTTCATTGTAAACTCTAACGATTAGTTGTTTTCCTGAAGAATTTTTCTCTTTTATCTTTATTTCTTTTAAATTTGATTTTCTTTTAATATTTATAGATTTTAAATTTACTTTGTATTCTTTCTCTTGGATATTTATATCTTTTAAAACTTGATTTGGATTAAAAACAAATTCATTCTCAAATTTTCCTTGTGTAAACTCTCTAAAAAAAGAATTTTTCAAATCACTTCTCATCTTTTCAGTTATATTGAATTTTTTATCATAAAAAGAATCAATTGCTTTTCTATAAATAGAAGTAACTGTAGCAACATAATATGGATTTCTCATCCTGCCTTCAATTTTTAAAGAATCTATACCTAAATTTATTATTTCAGGAAGTTTATCAATTAAACAAAGATCTTTTGTTGAAAATAAATATAAATTATTATATAATTTTCTGCAAGGTTGAGCACATTTTCCTCTATTTCCAGACCTTCCACCAAGCAAACTAGAAAAATAACAAGAACCAGAAATACAGGCACATAAAGCACCATGAATAAATATTTCAAGTTCTTTATTATAATTTTTTCTTATTAATTTAATATTCTCTTTAGTTAATTCTCTAGCAAGATTTATTCTATTTATATTTGAAAATAAATTTGCATGTGCAGAATTCATAACTCCTGCTTGTGTAGATAGATGAATATGTAAATCTGGAAAACTTTCTTTAATTATTTCTATAAAACTTGGATCTTGAATGATTACTGAATCTATTCCTTGTTCATAAGCATATTTTAACTGTTCAAAAAATTCTTTTAATTCTGAATTCTTTACTAGAGTATTCATAGTTAGATAAAGTTTAACATTATTAGATTTACAAATTTTAACTGCTTCTTTCAAATAGTCTTTATTAAAATTGGTTGCATATTCTCTTGCGTTAAACTTGTTCATTCCTAAATAAATAGAATCTGCTCCAGAAGAAACTGCAGCTTTTAAAGTACCTAAAGATCCAGCAGGAGCCAATAGTTCTATTTTTCTCATGTTTTAAAATATTAGTCTTAAACTTAAAAACCTAACTAATATTCTTCCAAAACCTTTATAAACATAATATTTCTTAAAATTAAAATGGTAAACAGAACTGGTGGATTTAGGTTTAAAACAAGAAACAAGCTTAAAAAATCTATAAAAGAAAAAGGTAAAATTAGCTTAACCAAGTATTTTCAAATTCTAAAAACAGGAGATAAAGTCTGTTTAAGTGCAGAACCTTCTTATCAAAAAGGAATGTTCTTTCCAAGATATCAAGGAAGAATGGGTACTATTACAGGTAAGAGAGGCAATTGCTATGAAGTTGAAGTTTATGATAGAACAAAAAAGAAGTTATTTATAGTACATCCTATTCATTTAAAGAAGCTTTAAAATGGTAAATATAGACGTTATAGAAGAAAAGCCATTATCTATGGCAGAAGTGAAAGAGAAGTTAGCTAATGATAAAGAGCTTACTCCAAGAGGAACAAAAACTCTTGAATACCTAAAAGCTACCTCTCTTATAAAATCAAACAAGGCAGAAGAGTTAAAAGAAAAGCTTAAAAACTTAGATATACAAAGATTAAAAGACAAACACATTATAAAAATAATTGATATATTACCTAAAGAAATGGACAGTTTAAAAGTAATATTATCACAAGACGTAACTTTAAAACAAGAAGATTTGCAAAAAATACTGGAACTAGTGAATTCATATTCATAAGGGTTAACAATGTTATTACAAAATAATCAAAACATAAAAGAAGAAAAAAACTACCATGAAGAAAGAAGAATATGCGATAGTATTAGACTATTTGCCGAATGGTTACCCATTCGACACAAGGCCAATGCA
Organism: Candidatus Nanoarchaeia archaeon; assembly: GCA_041651575.1. GTDB lineage: Archaea > Nanobdellota > Nanobdellia > SCGC-AAA011-G17 > JAFCDX01 > JAQUOT01. Next base: position 378,509 of record JBAZJB010000001.1, on the reverse strand, counting down.
CAAAAAGACTGCAATAGCTTTAGCTATAGGTAAAACTTCATTTGTTCTATTAGAATTAGTTCCAAAAAAAGACCAGTTTTTACAATCTCATGAAGAAGTTTATATTGGAGAAGGAAAGAGAGATAAGATACATCATGTTATTGGAAGAATAAATTCTGATAAATTAACTGAAACTGCAAGATCAGAATTGGGTTTTATTGTTTCTGAATTAGTAGCTAAGAATAAAGAAAGATTTGTTAATTTCTTTAATACAGCCGCTCCTATTAATGTTAGAAGACATCAGATAGAATTATTGCCTGGAATAGGTAAAAAACATATGATGGAAATCTTAGATGAACGTGAAAAAGAACCTTTCAAGGATTTTGAAGATCTTAAAACAAGAGTAAAATTAATGCCTGATCCTGAAAAATTAATAGTTAAAAGAATATTACAAGAACTTGATGGTCTAGAAAAGTATTATTTATTTGTAGGTTAAATTATTTTTACTATAGAATTCTAGAGACAGCAAAACCTTTTTAAATAGGCTAATTCTTTAAAATTTCATGCAAAAAGGTAAACCAGAAGACATTAAAGCAGTGAATATTATCAGAATACTAGATACTGATTTAGATGGTAATATGCCTATTTTTCATGCTTTATTAAAGGTTAATGGTATTAGTTTTTCTATGGCAAATGCTATTTGTACTATTTTAAATATAGACAAATCAAAAAAAGCTCAAGAATTAACTCCTCAAGATTATAAACAAATTGAAGATTTATTTGAAAATCCAGAAGGAAAAATTCCTTTGTGGATGTTGAATAGACAAAGAGATCCTGAAACAGGAGTTAACAAACATTTAATTACAACTGATTTAAAAATGACTCATGAATTTGATATTAAAATGTTAAAGAAAATTAAATCTTACAGAGGTCTTAGACATGCTCAAGGCCAACCTTGTAGAGGTCAAAGAACTAAATCACATTTCAGAAAGGGGACAAGTTTGGGGGTTAAGAAAGTAAAAGTAAGTAAGAAGAACTAAAATGGGAGATCCTAAAAAAGCAAAGAAAAAGTATAGTGGACCATTACATCCATGGCAGAAACTTAGAATTGATAAAGAAAATGAATTAAAAAAATTTTATTCTCTAAAAAATAAAAAAGAAATATGGAAAGCTTCTTCATTGTTAAGAAAATTCACAGGTAATGCAAAAAAAATAATTAGAAATAGGTTAAAAAAACCAGAACAATCAAAATTAGAAGAAACACAATTAATGAATAAATTATATCATTTAAATTTAATTGAAAAAGATAAAAAAGCAGAAGATGTTTTAAGTCTTACTGTAGAAAATATTTTAGACAGAAGATTACAAAGTCAAGTTCAAAAATTAGGTTTGGCAAGATCAATGATACAAGCAAGACAATTTATTGTTCACGGACATATTTCTGTTTCAGGAAAAAAACTTGCAGTTCCAACTTATTTAGTTAAAAGAGAAGATAAAATAACTTTTTCACCAAGCTCAACATTATTTAATCCAGAACATCCAGAAAGAGCAGCAAAAGAAAAAGAAATTAAAAAAGAATTACAAGAATTAAGAAAAGAAACAGAAGAATTAAAAAATCATAAAGAAGAACCTGGAGTAGAAGCAGTATAAAATGGCAGATAAATTAAGATGGGGCATTGCACATATATTTGCAAGTTATAATAATACAATCATTCATATTACAGATATAACTGGAAGTGAAACAATAGCAAAAGCTTCTGGTGGAATGGTTGTTAAAGCTCATAGATTAGAAGCATCACCAACAGCAGCTATGACTGCAGCAAAATTAGCAGCAGAAGCAGCTTTGGAAAAAGGAATTAATGGAGTTCATATTCAAATTAGAGCACCCGGTGGACATAATGGTCCTAATAATCCTGGTCCTGGTGCTAATGCAGCAATAAGAGCATTATCAAGAGCAGGATTAAGAATTGGTATGATAGAAGATGTTACTCCAATACCAACAGATGGTTGTAAGAAAGCTTATGGTAGAAGAGGAAGAAGAGTATAAAAAGAGGTAAACTAAAAATGGAAATAAAAACTTTAGAAAAAAAACAAGACAAAGTAACTTTTTTAATTAAAGGTATTGATCATACAATTGCAAATACATTAAGAAGATTAATGTCTTCTGAAGTTCCTGTTTTAGCAATAGACGAAGTTGATTTTCATAAGAATAGTTCTGCTTTATACGATGAAATGGTAGCTCATAGATTAGGTTTAGTTCCTATTGAAACAGATTTAAAATCATATACTGAAAAATCAAAATGTAAATGTAAAGGTGCAGGATGTCCAAAATGCCAATTATCAATTACATTATCTAAAAAAGGACCATGCACTGTTTACTCTGGAGATTTAGTAATTTCAGATCCAAAATTAAAACCAGTTTTTGATAAAATACCAATAACAAAATTACTTGAAGGACAAGAATTAGAATTTGAAGCTACAGCAGTTTTAGGTTGTGGGAAAGAACATGCAAAATTTTCTCCTGCTTTAATATTTTTTAGAAATTATCCAAAAATATCTGTAAAAGAAGATTGTGAAAAAGCAACACAGGTTTGTCCAAAAGATGTTTTTGAATACAAAAATAAAAAGTTATCTGTTAAAAATTTAATTAATTGTGATTTATGTAATGCTTGTGTAGAAGCATGTGGTGAAGAAAAAATTTCAGTAAGTCCAGTAGAAGATGAATTTATTTTTACAGTAGAATCTTGGGGACAATTAAATCCTAAGGAAATATTTGAAACAGCCTTAGATATATTTGATGAAAAGCTAGATGAATTTAATAAATTAGTAAAAGCGATATAATTAAAAAGCTCTAATTCCTGCTTCAAAACAAGCGGGAGTGGCAGAGCGGTCAAATGCGCTGGCCTAAGAAGCCAGTAGCTTAGTGCTTGCACAGGTTCAAATCCTGTCTCCCGCATACAGAAAAATGGAAAAAAATATAATGAATTTGGGACGAAGAGAAAGAAAGATGTTAAATATAACTCTAAAAAAATTAGCTGAGCAAGGGCAAGGTAAACCTGTAAATTATATGATTCCATCAGAAACAGTTGTACAAGAATTTTTACAATTAAGAAATAAACATAGAAAATCAAATGATCCAATAGGATTAGATCAACAAAGAAAAAATTATGAAAATAAGTTTGATTTTACTTTGGCTATGGCAGTAAATAAAGGATATATTCAGCTTTTTCCAGACCCATTTGTTCCTGAAGAAGAACATAATTTGGCTGCTTATGAATTAACAGAAAAAGGAAAAGAACATTATATGCAGGTAGGTCGTGCTTAAAATGAAAAGAACAGGTCCAACAAATCCAATATTAATAAATTTAATTAAAGAATTAAAATTATTGAGCTTTAAAGAAAAAGCACCTATTTGGAAAAGGATTGCTTATGAATTAGAAATGCCTACAAGGAAAAAAAGAAGCGTAAATCTTTATACTATAGATAAATACGTTGAAAAAGACGAAACTGCAATAATCCCAGGAAAAGTTTTATCTTTAGGAGAATTAACAAAAAATGTTACTGTTGCAGCTTTTCAATTTTCAGATATGGCAAAAGAAAAAATAAATGCAGTTGGAAAAGCAATTTCAATTCAAGATTTAATTAAAAAAAATCCAAAAGGAAAAAAAGTTAGAATTATAGGTTAAAAATGATAATAATAGACGGAACAAATTTGGTTTTAGGAAGATTAGCTAGTTATGTAGCTAAACAAGCTCTTGAAGGAGAAACTATCACTATTATAAATTCAGAAAAGGTTATTATTACAGGAAAAAGATCTAATGTTTTCCAAATATACAAAGAAAGAATTGATCGTGGAAGTCCTTTGAAAGGTCCTTATTATCCAAGACAACCAGATAGAATTGTTAAAAGAGTTATTAGGGGAATGTTGCCAAGAAAATATGAATCAGGAAGATTGGCTTTAAAAAGAGTAAAATGTTATATTGGAGTTCCAGAACAATTTAAAAATGAAAAGTTTTTAACTGTTGATTCAGCTAGTATATCAAACTTAAAAACTACAAAGATTATTAAACTATCAGAAATAGTAAATGAATTTGGAATAAAAGTATGAAAGTAATCAATACATCAGGAAAAAGGAAAAGAGCACTAGCAAAAGCTAGATTAATTGAAGGCTCTGGACAAATAAGAATTAATTCTCAATCTCTAGATACTTATCAACCTGAATTTGCAAGATTAAGAATTTCAGAACCATTAAAAATAGCAGATGAAGCTTTCAAAAAAGTGGATATTGCTGTTAGTACTAATGGTGGTGGATGGCAAGGACAAGCAGAAGCTGCAAGATTAGCTATTGCAAGAGCTTTGGTAAAATATGATAAAAAATTAAAAGAAAGATTTTTAAAATATGATAGACATTTATTAATTGCAGATGTACGTAGAAGAGAAGCGTATAAACCTAATGATTCAAAAGCGAGGGCTGCTAGACAGTTCAGTAAGAGGTGAGCAAGAAAAATGATAATCCCTGTTAGATGTTTCAGTTGTAATAAACCTATAGGTCATCTTTGGGAAACTTTTGAAGAAAAAGTTAAGAAAGGCGAAGATAGAAAAAAAGTTTTAGATGAGCTTGGTTTAGAAAGATATTGCTGCAGAGCAGTATTTTTAGGTCACGTAGACAATTTAGATATCATATCTAAGTTCAAGAAAGCTTAAATTTTCTTTTTTATTACAAATCTCATGAATTTCTTGCAGTTTCTACAATAATAAACTACTTTTTTATTTTTAGTTCTTACTCTACAATTTATTCCAGGTTTTAAATAACAATTACAATGTTTGCAGAATCTTCTTTTTAATTCTCTAGGGATTCTTAAATTAACTTTCATAGCAATCTTTCTTGCTAGTTGCACATATCTATCTGCTCTTTTAGGATTTTTCTTGAAAACAGATTCAGCTTCTTTAAATAATTGTTTAACTCTTTCAAGTGCAATTTCTTTTTCTTTAGGTTTTGGTATCATATATTAACTAGAATTAATTGTTATATAAATTTAATTAAAAAAAGGCGGACAGCTAACCATAGTTCCCGTCTTACGACAGTACAATATGGAACGTAGGTCTTCTTAATTTCCAAGTTCGAAATGGGTTTGGATGTTGCCAGACCGCTATGGCCGTCCTAAACTTTATTGTAAATAACTCCTTTATTAAACTTTCGAATAGCTTGGAAAGGTTTATATATAGCTTTTAATGTATTCTGGTTTATGAAAAAAGCAATTATAACAATACTCGTTTTAGCTATGTTTTTCATGGCAGCTTGCGGAAGTGAGCCAACAACAACTACAACAACTACGACACCAACAACTGTAGACCAATGTGGAGATGATGTTTGTGCAGAATCTGAAAGATGTGATACTACAACTTATCAGACTAAATGTGCAGAAGATTGTCCTCCTTGTCCAACAAGTTTATACATTGAAAATTTCCAATGTGGTAATGTTGCTGGATGTGAAATAACAGGAGAAAACAAGTTTACAATAAGTCCAAGTACTACTTCAATAAAAACAAAAGTTGCTAATCTTGGAGATACAATAGCTAATACAATGGAAGCTACATATAACTGTTACGATGACAATAATGTTAGAGTTTTAAGAGACTTTGAAGTACAAACATACAAAGGAACCAAATTTAATCACGGTTTTATGAATGCGTATGGAAATACTCCAAATGGCGATAAAACAAGATTACAAGCAAAAACTTCTCAATCTAGTACAGATGATTATGCATTAACCATCAGTGCAGTAGATTTAACAGAAGATTTCAATTTGAGATGCGATTTTGTATTTGATACACACAGCCCAATTGAAAATGAAAAACAATCAGTTTATTTAACTTTCAAAAAAGAATAAATTTTTTCTTTTCTTTTTTTTATATTAATTTTAATTTCTTAGTTACTTTATCAATTTTTTCTTCGTTATCTGGACCAATTGCTAAGCAAGTTAAGGTTGGTTCTTTAAATTCAGTTAAACCTGCATCTTTGATTAAAGCAACTGTTAATTTTTCTTGATCTGCCAATCTTTTATATTGTAATAATTCTTTTTCATCTTTTACTTTTAAAATAACTTTTTTCATACCTTCTGCTCTCCATTCAGAAACTTTGTAATCTGGAGATTTTAAAACAGCATCAACAGAAGCATGACTACATTGAGCACTCATTTTACCTTTCGACATTTTTAGATCTGCCCTTACTAGAATGACTTGCTTCATACAAATTAAAAAATAAAGAAACTTATAAAGTTTGTGTTAATTAATATTTAAATATAATTTCTAAAAGTCTAGCCCAACGGGTATTAGAACTTAAACTTGCAGGAATTTTTTCATCTCTTTCTTTAGTTTTTTCAGTAAAATAAGTTAATTCCCTCATCCCATTTTTTTCTTTTTTTCTTTCTATATAAGTTATGCCAGAAGGATTATATTGTTTATTTAATGCTAAAAGAATATCTATTTCTCGAAATTCTTTTTCAAAATATTTTATTTTAGTTTTTTCAGAATGAGTTAAAAAAGTAATATTATTGTCTCTCATATATTTGTCTATATCTTTAACAAAATCTATTTCGCCTTTTTCTGATAAAGTGAAATATGATTTTTTTTCAAATAATTTTATTAAACTCATTTTTAAATTAAGGATTTGAATATTTATAAGGGTTTTTATTTTAGAAATGTTTAAGTATAAGATTAATTATATAATTTATATGAAAAAGAAGGTAAATATTAAATTATTATTAATCTGTCTTTTTATAGTTTATTTTATAGCTTTTATAGGGAGTTTATTTACTTCAAACGCAGTAAAATCTGATTGGTATCAACAGAATAAACCTTCTTTAACTCCTCCAAGTTATGTATTTCCTATAGTTTGGAATGTTTTATTTTTTTTAATAGCCTATTCTTTGTACTTTACTTGGACTAAAGCTAAACAAAAGAATTTAGTAATAATATTTTATGGAATAAATTTTGTTTTAAATGCTAGTTGGAGTTATTTTTATTTTTATTTAAAGAATCCTTTGTTTTCTTTTATAGAATTAATATTTTTATGGATGTCAATTCTATCTCTACTAATATTTACTTATAAAATAGATAAAAAAGCTTCTTATTTATTAATTCCTTATTTTTTATGGGTTAGTTTTGCAGGTATTTTAAATTATTTAACTATTTAATTCATATGAAGTTCTACAATATCTCCATTTTCAAGAATATGATTTAAACCTGCTTGCATTCCTTCATGTTTAGCACTTTCTCCCCAAATTTTTGCATGTTTAAACTTTTTAAGAAAATCTTTGTGTATGTTTCCTGCTAGATCTTTAATTTTTGACTTTTTCTTAAGAGCAATAGGAGGATAAGCTGGTTTTTTTCCTGGTTGTTTCGTATAAACATAAATTAAATTCAAATTATTCCAAATTAAATCCTTTAATTTTTCAATTTCCATATCTGAAAACTTTTTATAATAGATTATGGGTAATTCAATATCATTTTTATATAATTCTTCGAAAACAAATTTTCTTTCTTGTTCTGTATCATAAATTAATATTATTAAATCCGCATCTTTTATTGCACTTAAGAACTCAGGTCCTTTTTCTTTTGAATGAAAGTCTTTTATTATAGCAGGTATTTCAAGAACTTGTAATTTAATTCCTTTATAATCCAACGTTCCTTGTTCAATTTTTTTTGTTGTGAATTCATAATCTGCAATTTCTATTTTTGCTCCTGTTAAATCTTTTAATAATTGTGATTTACCTGAATTGGTTAATCCAACAATACAAATTCTTGCTGCACCTTCTCTTTTAATTAAGTTAGACTTTCCAGAACTTTTTTTATTTTTCTTTTTACTTTCCACCGCGGCTTTTAGTTTTTTATATCTTAATTTTAAATTAACAGCCATAGATTCAGTCCCTTTATGGGAAGGAAGCGTACGCAACATTTCTTCTAAGGCTTTTAGTTTTTCTTCATCAGATTGTGCTAGATAAAATTTCTTTTCTGCAGCTGCATATTCTATAGAAACATTAGTTGCCATCTTTTATACTCCATAAGTAATATTTTCCTTTTCTTTCTTTATTAATTAGTCCTTGTTTATAAAGATTATTTAAATGAACTAACAAAACATCAATTCCAACATTACTATAAAATTGTAATTCTGTACTTTTTGCAGAACCTAATTCTTTTAATTTATTCAAAATTACCGATTTGGTATTACTGGAACAACCTCCCTTATTAATATAATTTTTAACTCTTTTTATATGAAATTTAATACATTTATCTTTATGGTTATCTATTACTGGCCCAGCTAATTTATATATTTCGCTAACCTTTTGGGATTTCATTATGAATCTATACTGGTCATTTGCATCTATTCCTAAATTTCTACTATATTCTACGTTAACAAAATATAGTTTATTATTTGTTGCCCAACTCCATTTATTAGCAATTTTTAACATAAACTTTAAAAAGTCTTTATAAGTATCGCTCATACATAAGTCTGGTCTTCCTATAGTTAACCCTCTAAACTCCAAATCAAAACTAACTATGAAAGCTCCTGCCGCAAGCTTTTTGTTTTTTAATAGTTGATTATATAAATCTAATTTTGTATTTAAAATAGAATTTATTTGTTCTTTCGTTAAAATATATTTATTTTTATTTCCAGATACTTTCCAATTTGATAATCTTTTTAGAATTATTTTATTTGAATATCCTGAAGGGAATTTTCCTACTGTTTTTGTAATATAATAAAGCCAATTTGGTGTAAATATAAACCCCCATTTTTTTCCTCCTTTTTCTAATTTTGGTTCTTTAAAATAAGAAGATATAAATTGTTGATTTAATTTTTTTTCCCAAATTCTAGTTATCTTTATCCACCTACATAAAATATCTTTATTTTTTGATCTAAAACTTATTGTATGATATCCTATAAATTTTTTATTATGTTTAATTTGTTCATGTTGGGTGGGTTTATTCATCTCTTCTATAAAGGCAATGCCTGCCATTAAAGAATAAACTTTCCAATTTTTTTCCATTAATTTATAAATAGACATTTATTTTTATAATACCTTCTACTTTTTATATGTTCCGGTGCAGATTTTTACAAATCCTTCAAACTATTTCCAAATAGTTTCTCTTTTTCTTTTCTTATATCATCGATTATTTCATTGTTTAAAACTAAATATTGACATCTATATTCAGGCAAGATAACTCCAAATTTTCTTCCTGCTTTACAAGTACCTATTTTTCTATCTTTGTCTAAAAGACCATTTCTTATTTCTAATTCAAAGAATTTGCAATCTTTACAAGTAGAATTCTCCATCTTTTTTTTAATGTCTTCTATAGTAACTATATCCATGTTTAAATAAGGTATTAAAGGTATATTTAAAATTTCCTTTATATCAAAACCTTTATAAACATTATTTTGAAATAGATTAAAATGATAGCCTTATCAGACATAACGGCATTAGTATCGGATAATTTAGTTAAACTAATAGGTGGAATCTTAATTTTATTAATAGGTTTGGTTATTTCTAGGTTCTTTGGAAAGTTATTTTATAAAGTATTACATAGGATTGGTGTTAATGAAGTTCTTAAAAAACAATTACAATTACAAATACCTATAGAAGAATTTATTTCTACTTTTATAAGATATCTTGGTTATATAATTTCAGTTATTTTTGCATTACAACAATTAGGATTAACTACATTTATATTTAATTTAATATTAATATTAATTTTAGTATTTATCATTTTAATGGTAGTTATTGCTCTAAAAGATATTGTTCCAAATATTACTGCTGGTTTTTTTATAACACAAAAGAAATTAGTTAAGGTTGGAGATATAGTTAAAATAAAAAACTTAACAGGAAAAGTTACTAATGTTACTTTAACAGAAATACAAATTAAAAACAAAGAAGATATTATTATTATACCTAATTCTGTTTTAATTAAGCACGAAATTATTAAAAAAAGATAATTATTCTTTTGAAAAGTCTTCTATTTTATATTTAAATTCTGCATCAGAACTTATTATTCCTCTCTTTTTTAAGTATTCTTTAGCAAGAACATAAAAGATTAAACCTAGGCTTTTTTTACCTTTGTTATTGCAAGGGATAATCAAATCTATTTTTCCTGCATCATTGTTTGAATCACATAAAGCAATTATAGGAACTCCCATTTGATAGCAATCATTTACTGTATTTTTATCAGGTAATGGATCTACCACTAAAACTAATTTTGTTTCCATAAAAGTCTCTAATTTGATATTAGTTAATATTCCTGGAGGATATCTTCCTGTTAAAACCCTTATTCCTGTTGCTTCTGCGAATAAGTTAACAATAGACCATCCAGTTTCTCTTCTACATACAATTAGAATATCTTTAGGATCGTATTGTGAAATAAAGTTAGCTGCTACACCTACTCTTTTATTAATCTCTTCTACGTTTAAAACACATAAACCATCAGGTCTTATTTTATATACAAATGGAGACATATCTTTAGTTCTTAGTTTAGTCCCTATATGAACTCCTGCTTTCAAATACTCATCTAAGGGTATTAATAATTGGGTTTCTGCCATATTGCATAAGAAATCCATTTATTTATAAAGCTTTCTTTGAGATGTTTTTAACAATTTAAAATTAATAAAAAAAAGAAAAAAAGAATTAAAGTTCTTTTCTAATTCCTTTGATTACGCCTGGAGCTATTCCTTTGAATGCTGCGCCAAAGCCTAATCCTATAGCAATTGCTATTCCTAATCCTAATGTTGCTACTATTACTAGGAATGTATTTTCAAGTATTGTTATGTCAATACCAATTTGTTTTAGTGCAATCATTGCAACTAATAACAGAACAACTATTTTAGCTAATCCTGCCACAAATCTCATTCCCTTCATTTTTGTATGTTCTCTTATTTTTATTTCAACATACAATGCTAATGCAACACCAGCAAGCAATATTACTACAGCTGCGATAACATTAGGTAACCACAATACAAATGATTTTAGTAAATCACTTAGTGTTCCTAATTGTAACAAGTCTACAGCTACTTGGAAGAATATTATGAAAATGTACCATTTCAATATTTCTCCTAGAAAAGCTGCAACATTTGTATGACCAATTGCTTTAGATAAAGCAGAGGAATATACCCATCTGTTTAATCCTAACTTTTCTAATAGTAATTTTAATGCATGTCCTATTAAAAAAGCCACAAAATAGCCAACAATCAATATTATAATCGCTGCTAGTAATCCTGGTAAAACACTAACGAATGAATTCCATAGAGTCACTAATGGATCTAGAACGATAGACGTTGCTGTACCTATATTTTGTAACACCCTTACACCTCCTTTTTACATCTTTTTTATAAATAAATGTCTAAGTAATATGTAAGATTTTTAATTTATAAAGCTTTCGATAGCATATTTTTGAAATAGTGATTACAATTGCACAAACTTTATAAATAATTAAGCGTTTAGTACATTATGCAAAATTCAACTGCACTAAAACATTTAAAATGTAAGTATTTTACTTCAGTGTTTACAGCAGTTGTAATTAAATGCTGTTGATTAGGAATTCAAAATCTTGGTTCCTGAATAACAGCAAAACTTTCTGATTATTTAGGAACTAAAGAATGAATTCTGGGAATAAAAAAAAGATGAGAGAAATACAACCATGTGTAATATGTGATGAAGTGATAACTAATCCAATTTGCCTAGATTGTCTTGCTAGGGAAGTTGAATTTTGGCTCAGAGATCGTGACCCTAGTTTATTACCTGAAGTTAGAAAAATAAGACATGAATTAAATGTGTATGACAACTTTCAAGAAACAAGCGAAACATGTATCAAATGTAAAATGGAAATGAATATTTGCCCACATTGTTATTGCACTAAACTGTTAAAGTTGTTTCAAACTAAAAGCCCAGAATTAGTTGAACTTTTCAGAAAAGCATTTATTTCTTTTTAATTCTTTTTATTTCTTCTTCTATATTTATTATTCTATTAATTTTAACTTCTCTTTCTTTTCCGTAAATTCCACATTTTATTATAGGAACATTAAATGCAATAGATAAATCTGCAATTGTACTATCCATAGTTTCTCCTGATCTATGTGAAATAACTGGATAAATTTTATTTTCTTTTGCAAATTTAATTATTTCTCTTGTTTTTACTATAGAACCAATCTGATTTGGCTTTACAATCAAAGATGTAATAGCATTTTCCTTAATTGCTTTTTTTAATAACTCAATTCTTGTTGCAATCAAGTCATCTCCACATATTAAACAAGTTTTTCTTACTTTCTTAGTAATCTCTGCAAAACCTTTAAAATCATTTTCTTCTAAAGGATCTTCCACATAACACAAATTATATTTTTCTATTAAATCAATCATATATTTTATTTGTTCTTTTCTTGTTAATTTTTTGTTTCTGTAAACATATTCTTTTCCATCATAAAAAGAACCTGCTGCTACATCTAAGCCTATTCTTATTTCAAAATCTATAGTTTTATTATAATCACTAACTACTTTTGTTAATATATCTAAGATTTGTTCTATAGTTAATTCAGGAGACCATGCACCTTCATCAGTCATTTTTGGTCTTGATAAATATTTTTTGATTTGTTTTTTAACTAATTTATGAATTTTATAATTTGCATAAGCTGCTTTTGTAAAAGATTTACAATTTAAACTCAATAATAAAAATTCTTGAATTTCTGGAGCATTAGTTTTTTTAACATGCGCTCCTCCACCGATTATATTTCCTAAGGGCCTTGGTAATTTTTCTGTTCCAGGATTTAAATAACTCCAAATTTGCCCTTTTGAAAGCATTTTTAACAATGCAAATTCTAAAGCAATAACTGTATTGCCCCCAATTATTTCCCATCTTTCAGTATCATCGTATTTTTTTAATATATTTTCAATTTTTTCAAAATCATTAAATTCATTTATTTCAAAATCTTTTAATTCTTGATTTAATACATTATTTACAAATTCTACAGAAGTATTTACTCCGGAAGTTGGAAAATCCATAACTTCTTTTTTAGATTTAGAAGCGCCAGATGGTGCAGAAGCTTCTGCTTTTCCCATATCTGTTTTAATAAATATTTGAATTGTATCTTGATTTCTTGAATTTGATATTTTCTTAGCTTTTATTTCTTTTATTTTCATTTTAGTTTATTTATTTTCTTTAATAAATCCTCAATTTGTTTATTGGTTAAGCCATGAGCTTTTGCTCCTTGTTCTAAGGTTTCTTGCATAGCCACAGGACAACCAACACAATGTAAACCTATCTTAAACATTAATTCAGCTGCTTTTGGACATTTATCTAAAATCTCTCCAATAGCCATGTTTTTTGTTATTTTTACCATTTTAAACCTTTAATTTCTTTATTAAATCTTCAGATGCTTTGTTAATATATATACTTTTCTCTAGTTTTTTACCATATTTTACAAGAACTAGATTATCTTGACAATCAGCGTATTTAGCAGTTAATGAAGCAGCTAATTCTATAGAATCTTTAGTTAATGGTCCTTGTAATATTGTTAAAGGAGAACCGTGCCCAGGAACTTCAAAAATATATTCATTTTTATTTTTTAATCTTATCAAAATTTTATTGTCTTTTTCATGTCTTCCAACAATTATCTTATTTTTTCCAAATCTAAAATGTCTTCCGTATTTTAATATTAAAAAGTCTTTAACTTCTATTTTTTTATTATATTTTAATAAATCTCTTACTTTGTCTGCGTAATTTATATCTGTTAGCTTACAACCACCAGCAGGACTTTTATATTCTGTTAATTTTAATTTATTAGCAAGATCTAATTGGACATTTCTTCCTCTTCCTCTTATATTATACAAATGTATTCTTTCTACCAAAGATTCTTTTTCTGGTTTTGTTTTAACTAAATATTGTGCAGATAAAGGACGTAATAAAATTCCTTTTAATCCTGATTCTTTTTCTATTATGTTAAGTGCTTTTCTATGCTGACTCATTGGTCTTTGCTCAAGAACTTCTCCTGTTGCAATAAAATGAGCATTTATTTGTTTCATGTATTGTTTTGCTTTTTTTAACATGTAAATTTTACAATCAATACAAGGATTGATGTTTTTTCCAAATCCGTGTTTAGGTTTTTTTAATAATTTTAAATATTCTTTATCAATTTCAACTTGTTTTATAGGAATTTTAATTTGTTTAGAAACTCTTTTAATTAATTCTCTATCTCCAAAAAAAGGACTGTAAAAATAAATACCATAAACTTGAATATTTTGTTTTTTTAATAGAATTGCAGAAATTATACTATCTAATCCTCCTGAAATTAAAACTACTGCTTTAGCTTTTTTATTAACTGACATGTTTTGCACTCCTTTCCTGGTGTTGGTTCTGAACAATTAGAACAATAGTTTATTTTTTCATTCTTATATTGTTTTTGTAAACTAGGTAATATTTTAAAAAATGATTCAACAATATTATTTACTTCTATTTCATATTTAGGTATTAAAGTTCTTATAGATCTTCTATACGCTTTTGTTGAACAAGGGCAAGGTTCATAATTAACAGGGAAATTCATTAATTTAGAATATTTTCTTATATCGTCTTCTTTACTGAAGTATAAAGGTTTTACTCTTGGAATGAATTTTTTATCTTTTAATATTCCAGAAATAGGACCTTGTTTAGCACTTAATTTTATATTGCCTTTAAATTGGTTCATTAATATCGTTTGAGCTTCATCATCTATATTATGACCTGTTGCTAATTTAGTAAATTTTAATTTTCTAGCTAATTTATTCATCAAATATCTTCTTAAAATACCACAAATTGTACAAGAATTTAATTTTATATTTTTAGATTTTAAAATATCTCTTATATAACAGAAAGAAAAACCAAATTCTTTTCTAAAATCAAATACATTTATTTTTATTTTCTTTTCTTTACAAAAATTCTTTATATTATTTAAATTAATATCAGAAAATTTACCTATTTTCAAATCTATAATCCCTGCTTGAACATTATAACCAAATTTCTTTAATAAGTATAAAGTTGTAGTAGAATCTTTTCCACCAGAGCAAGCAACTAAAATTTTATCTTTCTTATCAAATAATTTATATTTTTTAATAGTATTTTTTACTTGTTCTTCAAAGTTTTTAATAAATTGTTTATCTTCCATGAGAATTAAACTTAAAAGTTAATTTATAAATTTACTCATACCTTAAAGCATCTACAGGTTTTAGTTTTGAAGCTTGTATAGCAGGCAACATTCCTGATAAACTCCCTATTACTAATGAAAATGTTAATGCTCCAACAATTAAAATAGGAGGGAAACTTGCTCCAAGTAAACCTGTTCCAATAAATTCTTGTGCAATAAGAACAACTACTTTACTTATTCCTACTCCCAAGGTTATTCCAATTAATCCACCAACTAGTCCAAGTAATCCTGATTCTAATAAAAATAAAGTTAAAATATCTGAATTTTTTGCACCAATAGCTTTCATAACTCCAATTTCTTTTGTTCTTTCTAAAACACTAGTATACATAGTATTCATAATCCCAATTCCACCAACAACCAAAGAAATTGCAGCAATTCCAATTAAAACTGCTTGTACAATTCCAAATACTGTTTTAAAAACATCTGCTAGCTGTTCTGAAGTTAAAATATTAAAATCTTCTTCTCCTTCTTTTAATCCTCTATCTTTTCTCATTCTTAATTTAATTTCTTCTGCTATATCATTGACATTATCTCCATCTTGTACTTGAACAACTATCATAGAAATTATTTCAGGTTCATCAAAAACTTCTCTCCATTTGTCTAATGGCATAAATATTGCAGAATCATCTGCTTTATTCCCCATTGTTTCTAAAGTTCCTACAACTTCAAACTTTTTATCTTCAATTAATAATTTATCTCTTACTTTTACTTCTTTTTCAAATACATCGCCATTGTTTAAACCATAACCTGCCATAACAACGTTAGTATCACCTTGTTCTATTCTTCTTCCATCAGCTACTTTGATATTAGACATACTATCTACAATGCTTCTCATATCTTCTTCTAAAGGAATTCCATAAACATAAGTATATTTTAATTGATCATCAAAATAAACTCTTCCCATTTTGAAATTTATAGGAACAACACCTTTTATTCCACCAATTTTTTCAATTAAATCAACATCATGTTGTGTTATTTTTGCACTTGTAAATCCAGAGCCAGGAGGACCAGATAAACCAGCACCTGCAGTAATAGTTATTTTATCAGAACCTAATGTTTCAAATTGTTTAGAAATTGCATCTTGTAATCCTTGGCCTAAAGATATTAAAGAAACAACAGCAGCAATTCCAATGAAAATACCTAACATAGTTAGCCAAGATCTAACTTGTCTTTTCTTTAAATTCGTAAAAGCTAAAGTAATAAAATCTAGTATCATTGTTCATTCTTTTTTCACCAAGTCTGAGAGTTCCATCTCTCCAATTTCTAACTGCCTTTTAATTTCTTTGTTTACTTTATCTTCTTTAAGTATACTTAATTTTTGACCAGTTCTTAATACAAGATAACAATGTGTTCCTTTTATAGTATCTATTATTCCATTCAGTGCATAGAAGGAACAAGCAGAAGTAAGTAAAATATTTGTTACTAAACTCCCTCCTGCCATTAATTTATAAGAATATGGTTGATCTCCTGAAAAAACATCTATTATTTTTTGTAAATTTAAATTTAAAAGAGGTTGAACAGACACATAAGTTAATACCTCGGATACTGCTGTATTAGCAACACCCAATGCCCTATATAAATTTTTGACTTTCATTGTGCATGTTTCTTCTTTCCTTTTCTGTATTTTCTATAAATAAAAATTCCAGCCAGTATTACAATTATAGGTATAATATATCCAAATAAACTTCCTGAAATTAATCCAGCTTGTTTTGCTTCTTTAACAGAATAAACACTTGCATCGTAATTTATTACTTGAGTATAATCTTTGTTATTGGAATCTTTATATGAAATTAATAAAGGTATTTTCATATTTCCTGATTTTGCTGGAATTAAATCAAATTTGATTGTATCATAATCATCTATGTTTAAATCTCCAATATAAATTGTTTTTGTTGATAATGTTTTAAAATCATTACTGTCTAACAAATTAATATTTAAGAATTTTAATTTTGTTAATCCTCTATTTACTAATTTTATTGTTATTGTACTTTTTGTATTTTGAATTAGTTCATTTTTTTCTGTTGAAATATCTAAGTAAGGTGTTGCTGAAACAATTATTGTTATGAAATTAGATTCATTATACATTTTTCCAAATTCATCATAATAAGTTATTACAATTGGTATTTTGTAAATTCCTGCTTCTGCTTCTGGCATTGTAATCAAATCAAATACAATATCTTCTGAACCAAAACTTGTAATTGTATCTACTGATTTTTGTGCTATTGATTCTGAAGGAGCAAAAGGTATTCCGGTTAAGCTTAAACTAATTACAACATCTTTTAATGAAAAACTTGCTTCGTTTTTTAAATGTAGAGTTAATTTTCCTGTGTTTCCAGATGAGAATTGTTCTTGTTCTACTTTATCTACAACTAAAGTTGTTTCAATTGCTTTTACAAAAACTTCAAAGGTTTCTTCTTCGTTATCATAACTTAAAGTTAAATCTTTATATCCTGTTCTCGCAGAGCTTTCTGATTTTATTCTATATGAGAATGTTACTGGTATTCCTGGCATTAACAAAGGAACTTTTACAGTATCATCAGTTTCTATACTTAATCCAGATTCTGCATCTAACTCAAATTCAGTATTTGTAATATTTTTATAATCTTCACTTATTGCTTGGAAGGTTACTGTGAAATAATTTCCAGCCATTACAGGGCTTGGTTCATATTTTATCATGTTAACTGAAATATCACTTGCTGCACTAACTGCTGTCAAACTAATTAAAAGTACAATTATTCCTAATATTAAATTTTTAATTTTCATTGTTTCTCCTGTTCAAGTTCGATTATTATCTCTTCTTCAAGTTTTTTTATTTGTTTTTTAAAATTTTGTGAAAGATTTTGCTTTTGTTTTATTGAAAGAGTATTATAAATATCTTTTATTATTTCTGGTTTTTGATAAGGTTGTTTTATATGCGCATATTTTTTCCAATAATCTTCTA
The DNA here is from genome assembly GCA_041651575.1 of Candidatus Nanoarchaeia archaeon. Taxonomy (GTDB): domain Archaea; phylum Nanobdellota; class Nanobdellia; order SCGC-AAA011-G17; family JAFCDX01; genus JAQUOT01. The sequence goes on along the minus strand of JBAZJB010000001.1, from coordinate 360,375 downwards.
TTTCTTTTACACTAAGACCTAAACCTATTTCTATATCAGCTATTTCAATATTCTTCTTTTCATAGTTTTCATAATCTTTAGATTCCCAATTCTGTGGGGTTTTAATTTTACTATTATATTTAGTTACCATTTCTTCAAGAAATTTCTTATAATCTTTTAACATTTCAATATAATTTGAATATTTTGAATTAGTTTTCATTTTGTATTTTACCATCCCTTAACATATATGATTTATTTGAGTATTTTGTTAATTCTGGATTATGTGTAACAATAATTATTGTTTTTCCTTGTTTGTTTAATTGTCTTAAAAAATCCATTACATTAACTCCTGTTTTTGAATCCAAGTTTCCTGTTGGTTCATCAGCTACTATAATTTCAGGATCATTTGACAAAGCTCTTGCAATAGCAACTCTTTGCTGTTCTCCACCAGATAATTCATTTGGTCTATGATCTAATCTTCCTGCTAATCCAACCATTGAAAGTAATTTTGCTGCTCTTTCTTTTCTGATTTCTTTTGGAATTTCTTGAAACATCATAGGTAATTCTACATTTTCTAGAGCTGTTAAAGTTGGAATTAAATTAAATTTTTGAAAGATAAATCCTATTTTTTTACCTCTTATCATAGCTAAATCTGATTCTTCTAAATGTGAAATATCTTGGTTTTCTAATAAAACTGCACCCGAACTTGGAACATCTAAGCATCCAATCATATTCATTGTAGTAGATTTACCAGAACCAGAAGGGCCCATAATAGTGATAAAATCACCTTTATTGACGTTTAAATTGATACCTGCCATAGCATTAACCTTTTCTTCCCCTATTTCATATGTTTTCCAAACTTCATTTAAAGATAAAATTGCCATAAAAGGGTTATAACTTGGCTTATTTATAAATGTTTCCATTCAAAAATGGTAACACTATCGTAAGATATATAAAGGAGATTATTGTTGAAAAGATATGCCAAAATACAAAATAGGTTTAAAATTATCTTTTGAAGAATGCGGTCATATTTTTAGTGAGAGTTCTTTTTATTCTGGAGTATTTAATTTTCCAAATATAATTCATACTATTTCTTCAAGAAGTGATAATGGAGAATATATAAAACTAAAGAATGAAAATTTTCCTGTATCTGAAATAGAACACATTTTAGATCAAAATTATAGTTTAATTAAATTAAGCAAAAAGTTTAATCATATAAGTAGGTCTACTAAAAACTATATAGGTGAAATAGACAGGATAGTTAAAGAATACGAAAAAGCATTAGTTAATTTATCTAAAAAGGAAGGGGATATTAATTTATCTAAAAAGGAAGGGGATATTAATTTACCTAAAAAGGAAAATAAGAGAAGGTCACACTCCCAACACAATAAATATGTCACTGGGTCTCGTACAAAAAACAAACCCTTAATAAATAAATTAATTTAAAATGACAAATTCAATAAAAAAATCATTAGCAACTTTAGTTTTAGGTATAACTCTTGGATTAAGTTCGATTAATTGCAATCAAGCGACTAAGACCGGACCCATATTAATTGAAACATTAGAGAATAGAGAAATAATTGGTTTCAAACATACTAGTGTTTATCCTTTTAAAATCCCTTTTATAACAACGGAATTTGATATTTTGGTGGTGCATACACCAGATGGAAGAGAAATTGTATATACAGATTTAGATTCTAACTCAAAAATAGATAAGATAAAAATATGTAAAAATAATTCATGTGTAAGATATGATAATACTTCTATTGATGGAAAATTATTCTTGAAAAAAATAGCACAACCACAATATGATAATTATTTAAACAAAATTACCGAAATTAAATTCAAATCTTATAAACTTTAATTAATCAATCCTAAAATATAACTCAAAGCATGGCTTGCTCTTAATGGTTTTTTAGTTTCTTGTGTTAATCTAAAACTATAATCTAATTTGTCTCTTAATTCCTGACTTAAACCAAATTTATCATTTCCGAATATTAAAGATATTTTTTTATCTTTATTCCTAGAATAAAATTCTTTAAAGTCTTTTTCATCTTTCTCAGAGTTTATAGAAAAACCAATTTTAATTCCATCTAATTTTTTATTGATATTCAATGTAAACTTTTCATAAGGAATTCCTTTAGCTTCCTGTTTTGCCTTATTTATCAAAGGATCAATATTTTTTTCAGTAAGAATATTCAAAGGTACCTCAAAAATATAACACAATCTCAAAAAATCTTTTATTTCTTCTATATTTTCAGGATTTTCCAAGACGATTTCAAAGTTTAATTTTTTCTTTTCCATTTTGAACTTTTCCCAATAATTAAAAGGGGTAATGAATACTCTATAATAAGGTTTTTCTTTTTTAATGAATTCAATATAAATAACTTTTTCAGGATTTTCAGAAAATTTTGAGTTTAAAGCAGAATTTACTTTTTTAATTATTTCTTTAGAAGATATTGGAATACTTGATATAAAATTAGTTTTAACCAAATGAGTTTTTATTTTTAAATCTGCAAAGGTTTCTTTAAAGGTTTTAAAATCAAAGGCTTTCCAATCTTGATATAAAGGCAATATTTTTTCTATTTCTTCAAAATATAGTATTTTTTTAATATCTTCGTTAGTTTCTAGAATTAAGCCATTATCCTCAGAAAATTTTGAATCTTTTAAACTATCTTTTATCTTAGTTTTTAGTTTAGCTACACTTAATTCAAATTTATTCAATATTAACAGGTATTTCATATTTTAATTAAAAGAATAAGCTATATAAATATTATTAAGGATTGTTTTAGTAAGTGGGTATGCCGGAGCGGTCAAACGGGCTAGTCTCAAAAGCTAGTAGCTTAGTGCTTACGCAGGTTCGAATCCTGCTACCCACAGATTTTTTATAGAACTATCTAATAGAATATAAAACAAATAAAAAAAATTTTAGTAGATTTAGTTTGTTGTTACATTTACTGCTTTAGGTCCTTTGTCTCCTTGTTCCACATCAAATGTTACAGAGTCACCATCATGCAAGGTTACGCCTTCTGCGATTCCTGTCTTATGCACGAAGTAATCCTTTCCATCTTCTGCGGTTATGAAACCGAACCCTTTCATTGTGTTGAAATATTTTACTTTTCCGTTCATTTTTGTTTTAAATTGTTATATTATGAAGTTATTCTCTGTTTTTAAATATAACTATTTTGGTTTTAAACCCTAATATCTCTTTTAAGATAGTTATCTATCATAAATATTCTTTCTATGTCCTACTTTTAATATAAAGATATTCTCTTTTTCTATATTAAATATAATCCTATAATCTCCCACCCTTAATCTAAAATTTCCAGAATCTTTTAATTTTTTAATGTCTTGTTCATAAGGATTTTCTATTAATTCATCAACTTTTTTTAGAATCCTATGTGCAGTTAAATTTTCTAGTTTATTAAGTTCATCTAAGGCTTTTTGAGTCCAATTTACTTTAAACATTATAATCCGAACCTTTTTTTTACTTCTTCATGAGAAACATATTTTTTAGCAGAAATTTGTTTTTTTGCTTCTTCAAGATCTTGTTTGGTTTTTTCATTTAATTCTAAATCATCCTCTATCATTCTTTCTAAAATTTCATTATAGGTTTCTCTTTCAAATATTTTTAATCTATCCAAAACTTGTTTAGTTTGTGTTGAAATTTGTATTGTGGTTTGCATTGTAATTTCTTATAATAAGTTATAACAACTTATAGTATATAAACCTTTCCATCCCTCACTTTTAACTACTTCATTAACCATAAACTTTAAATAGAACTTAACTTTATACCGAGTAATCAATTACTTCTCATTAACTAATTACTCGGCAAACTAATGGAGAAATAGCTATTTAAATAGCTTTCGGAAAATGCAAAAACATTTACTAGACACAAGCGTTGTAATAGAAAAAATCGCTTCTACTTTAATTAAAGAGAAGAAGCTCAAAGGTAAAATCTTAATACCTAATGCAGTAGTTTCAGAATTAGAAAATCAAGCAAATAATGGACTTGAAATTGGATTTTTAGGTCTAGATGAAATAGCAACATTACAAGAATTATCTAAAAGGAAAAAAATAACTTTAGAATTTGTAGGTTCTAGACCAACAGTAGATCAAATATCCTTAGCAAGATCTGGAGAAATTGATGCTTTAATAAGAAATTTAGCTTATGAAAACAAAGCAACATTAATTACTGCAGATAAAGTAGAAGCAGCATCTGCAAAAGCATTTGGAATTCCATTAAAGTTTATTGAATCAAAAAAACCAGAAGCAAAATTAAACATAGAAAAATATTTTGATAAACATACTATGTCAGTACATATTAAAGAAGATTGTCATGTATTTGCGAAAAAAGGTCTTCCTGGTTCTTGGACTTTAGAAAAATTAAAAGATAAATTAACAGGAAAAGAAGTTCAAAATTTAGCAAAAGATATAGTAGAAAAGACAAAAATGGATTCTAAATCATTTATAGAAATTCAAAGACGTGGATCTACAATTGCTCAATATAGAGAATATAGAATTGTAATTGTAAAACCTCCAGTATCAGATGGATGGGAAATTACTATTGTAAGACCAATTAAAAAATTAAACATAGAAGATTATAACTTACCTAAGGAATTATATGAGAGAATTAAAAGTAAAGCACAAGGAATGATAATTTCAGGAGAAACAGGCTCTGGAAAATCAACTTTAGCTCAATCTATTGCAGAATTTTATGTTAAAAATGGAAGAATTACTAAAACCGTAGAATCTCCAAGAGATTTACAATTATCAGATGAAATAACACAATATTCAAAAAACTTTACAACTAGTGAAGAAATTCATGATATTTTATTTTTATCAAGACCCGATAATTTAATTTTTGATGAAATTAGAGATACTCCTGATTTTAAATTATATATTGATTTAAGATTGGCAGGAAGTTCTTGCATTGGAGTATTACACTCAGCAAGTCCAATAGATGCAATTCAAAGATTTATTGGAAGAACAGAAGTAGGAATGATTCCTAGTGTTGTAGATACCTTATTATTTGCAGAAAAAGGAGCTGTTGCTAAAGTTTTATTTTTAAAAATGTTAGTTAAAGTTCCAACAGGAATGACAGAAGCAGATTTGGCAAGACCAATAGTAGAAGTTAGAGATTTTCTTACAAATAAATTAGAATATGAAATTTATTCTTATGGTGAAGGTACTGTAGTAATTCCTATAACAGAAGATAGTAAAGGTGAAAATCCTTTGAATGATTTGGCAAGAAAAACCATAGAACAAGAATTAAAAAGATATGGAAAAGTAAAAGTTGAAATTCTTGGTCCTAATAATATAAGAATGTATATTAATAAAAATAGAATAGGAGAAGTTATTGGTAAAGAAGGTTCTAATATCAAAGAACTTGAAGAAAAACTAGGATTACATATTGATGTAGAAGAAATACAAGAGTTAAAAGAAGTAATTCCTTACAAAATTTCTGAATCTAAAAAGTACATGATATTTTTAATAGATAGAAGTTATATTGGAAGAAGAGCAGATTTCTACTTAGAAGATGATTTCTTGTTAAGTGCAATGGTTGGAAATAATGGAGAAATAAGAATTAATAAAAAATCAGCAATAGGTAATAAAGTAGCAGATTACATAGATATGAATAAAAAAGTAGAAGTTAAAATTTAAATAATGTTAGTTCTTTAATTTTATATGCCCTTGTAGCGTAACCTGGATCAGCGCGAGAGGATCCTAACCTCTAGGTTGTGGGTTCAAATCCCACCAAGGGCGCTTTAGAAACCTATTTAAAATTTTCTCTATATGCTTATTTATGGGAGAATTATTAATTAATGAATTTAATAAAAAACAACTTGAAAGAATAGTTAGTTTTTGTAAAGAAGAATTATATTACGCAGATTTAAGAATTGTAGAACAAACAGCAAGGAGTTGTTATAATTCTGTAATTGAAATATTAGAAGAAATAAATAAACAAAATGAAGATAATAGTAAATTTTATGATTTTTTAAGAGCAAGACAAATAAAAAGGCCTTATGAGGAAGAAATTAGAAAAGAACTAAGAGAAAAAGGTTATTTGGATATGGAACAATTTATATTTGGACAAGTAAAATATTTTGTACAAAATGAATATAGGGCAGGAATAGTTATAAAAGAACCAGAAGGAAAAGTAATTCCTTTTAAACCAAGAGATAAAAATGATAGATAAGTCTAAAATAAAGGTTAGGGGAAATGTAATTAATATTACAAAATTATTAAAACATAAAAGAGAACAGAGAGATAATAAATTTAGACAATTAGAACAAACATTAGATACTCTACTTTATAATTTTAAATTAAATGAAGAATTTGAAGATTCTCTAAGAAAAATGTTTCATAAATATTATGAAAAATATTCGTATCATAAAATAAGACCGGTTATTTATCAAATGAAAAGTTTTTATGAAAATAATTATGATAAAGGAATAGACTATTTAGAAAAAAATGTAATTGGTCAAGTTTCAACAGATATAAGAAGATATTCTAATTAGAATTAAATCCTTTTTTTATTTTATTAATAGTAATTTTCCATGAAAATTTACTTACTGTTTTTCTAGCGTTTTTTCCTAATTTTGTTCTTAATTCTTTGTTTTCATATAATTTTAATAATATTTTTGTAAGAGTTTTTTTATCTCCTATTTCAAAGAACATTCCATTATATCCATTAATAATATAATTTTTTACAGATCCAACTGGAGTTGCAACAACAGGTAAACCTGTAGACATTGCTTCTAAAGTTGATATTGAAGTGGTTTCAGTAAAACTTGGAAGAACATAAACATCCATAACTCTTAAATAGGAAACAACATCTTTTACAAAATTGGTTATTTTTATATCTTTAGTATTTTTAAAAATTCTTTTTTGGAAATAAGATCCTCCTCCAACTATCAATAATAGTTTATTTTCTAAAGGAAATTTATTAAAGGCATCTCTCAAGGTTTCTAAGTGTTTTTCTTTACTTATTCTTCCAACATAACCAATAACAAAAGTATCTTTTTTAATTCCAAATTTTTTTCTTAATCTTAATTTTATATTTTCATTTATAGGTTTAAAATATTTTGTATCTAATCCCATAGGAACTATAATTTTTTTAGTAGTAATTCCTTCATTATCTAATATATCTGAAATGGATTTAGAAGCAACCATTAATCTATCACACTGGTTGTAAAAATTCTGTTCATATACTCTTACAATTCCTCTAAAAAATAACCTTAATCTACTTGTAGTTTCTGTAACTCTTGGAAATCTTTTTTCTTCTATAGTATGAACATAAGCAATTGTTTTTTTATTGAATTTTTTAGCGTATTTTAAGGTTGAATGTCCTATTGGGCCTATAGATTGTATCCAAACTACATCTGAATTTTTAACTAAATTTTTTATTATTTTTCTTTTAGGTAAAGGAATATTATAATTTGCTATTTGTAAACTAGAAATTTTCGTTCTTATAATTTCTATATTTTTTATAGGTTTAAATTTTAATTTTGTTTTATAATCTGGAACTAATAAAGTAATTTTAAAATATTTTGCTAAATCTGGAATAACTTTGCTTAAGAAAATACTTACTCCATCTATTTTTGGTAAAAACGTATCTGATGCTATCAACACTCTTTTTTTCATTTTTTCACCTTAATTTATAAAATCTCTCTGCATATTTACATTTAGCTTTTAATCCATACCATTTTGCCCTTAAAAAAGTTATTGGTATGAAATTTATCATTATATGAGATTGACTTTTGAATTCTTTTAATGCTTCTATCTTTTTCCAGAAGAATTCTGAGATATCTATATATAATCTCGGTTCATTTTTTTCTTTTGAATTTGAAATATTCCAAATATCAAATGCATATAAATCATATTTTTTTCCTTTTTTTGATTTAATTTCATTTAATGCTTCTATAACCACTTTATTTACAGTTCTATGGTCTGGCATTGGATCTGATGGAGAATGAGTAAATATTTTTTCAGGATTATATTTTAATATTAATTGTTTAACTTTATCTTTTATTTTCATTTCTTCTATTTTTGATTTTATATTTGAATCAGGTAATCCAAAAAATATAGTATCTTTAACACCAACAATTTTACCTGCTTTTGTTGATTCTCTAACTCTTCTTAATTTTATTATTTCTTCTTTTAAATGGCTGACTTCTCCATAAGAAAATATAATTACATAATTATTTTTTCCTTCGTTGGAATATTTTGCAATTGTACCTCCAACTCCAATTATTTCGTCATCTGGATGTGCAACAAAGTACAAAATATTTTCGTTATTTGGTATTCTCATTTTTTTAGAATGCGCGAACGGGGATTCGAACCCCGATCAAAGACTTGGAAGGCCCTTATACTAACCATTATACTATTCGCGCATGTAATACCAAAGAATTAACTTAATTTTTAAATCTTTTTATTATCCATATTCTTCAGAATTAGAGGCAAATCTGCCTTTATCTGGGCTTCTTCCTTCTCCACCCAATTCTGCAGGCATTCCTATCCATCCTGCTCCATATAATTTTTTAAAATGAGTTTCTGGTAAAATATCTCCAAAAGGTATGTTATATTCCATTCTACTTCTTTCTATTCCTGGAGGGACTATTCCTTCTTGTATATTTGACCAGTATCCTGATTCTTCTGGAGGAACTCCTGTTCTTAAAGGAACTTCTAAATATTCAAGTGTATAAGGATGTGGACTTGTTTTGAAATTAACTGCGAAATTTCCTGCTTCAACAATCAATCTCATCTTTTCAAATTCTTCATTTTTTTCTAATTCTTCAAGAATTTGTTTAATAGGAACATTTCCCATTCCAGGAGCTAAATGAGTATCTGCATGACCAAAATTATCTGTTAAATGTACATGTTTTACAACATCAGAAATTTTTCTTGCTTCTTTGATAATATCCTCTTCAGAATATCCACTTTTTCTCAAAAGGTTATTATGTCCAACATCCCAAGTAGCACCTATTAATTTTTCAGATAATTGCTTTGCATCTTCTTTATCAAAATGTTTTTCTTTGATTAATCTTTCAGAGAAATTTTTTCTTGCCTTTTTTACAGCATCTCTTAGTTCTTCTGCTCTTCCCATTGGCATTCCTGCGAAAGGATTTTCTATAGCAATCATCGGAGCTTTTTCTTTGTGTTTATCATAAGCTTTGAATGCAAGATCTGAAAAAGTTTGAGCTGCTTTTTCTATAGCAAATTGATTTACAGGTTTCCATATTTCTGGAGTAGGCATTTCAGCCATTGCATCACCTAATATTTTTGCCATTATATCCCCTCTTTTTTTCATTTCATTTTTTATTATTCCATATTTATTTATTTCTTCTTGAGAAGCAGTTCCTTCATTCATTTTTTTAATAACTTTATTAAATTCATGTCTTAATTTTTCATTATCTTTTTCTAAATTATTTAAATTTTCTTTAACTTTTCCAGAATATTCTTTAAAAAAATGTTTATATTTTTCATCTTCTTTATTACCATACTTTTTTAATTTATCATGCATATCTTCTACTTGGGAAATAATGTGCGTATCTATTTCATTAATGTGATTAGATACTAATTCTTCTTTTTTACGTAAATCTTCTAAATGTCTTAATTCTTCTGGAGTCATTAAACCTTTTTGTGCATAAGGCATTAATTTTGTTAACTGTTCCCCAACAATTTCTCGTTCTCTTTCTAATTCCCTCATTTCTTTTTGTAAACTCATAATTTTTAATTTTTCTTGATCCCAGCTTGTTATATTCATATTATTTAATCTTTTTAATGGATGCCAAATAGTTTCTCCTCTCGCAAATCCTTCTTTTTTTTCATATTCTAATCCAGTTACATCTCCTGTTGCTTGATTTACAATTCCCATAACACGAGGCATTTTAATTTCCATTTGTTCTTTTGTATAACCCAATGCTTCTGCTTCTTTTTGTTTTTGTTCTTCAGGTAAATTTTCCCACCAGGTTTCTTTTTCTTTTGATGGTTCTACACCAAAAGTATGTGCTCCATGTATTACAACAGGAACCATTCCATTATCATCTAGTTGCGCTGCTCTATCTATCATTGAGAATAACATTTCTTCGTTTTCAAGTCTTTTTTGTTCGCTCCATTTTTGCTCTACAAAACCAGAAGGGTCTACCATTGGGGCATGAACAGAAACTTTAGAATCTGTTAATTTTGATAATCTTCTCATTTCATCAAAATGTTGTTTTGGAATAGCTTCAGAAATTTCTGGAGAAATAGCAGATATTTCAATATTTTTTACACCTTCATTTAATCTTAAAGCCATATCTTGTAATTGATTTTGAGTTTGAATAGATAAGGGCGCTCCTAATCTAGAACCAAGACCAATTCTTTCTTCAAAAGATTTTTCTTTATTAGAATACTTTGGTTTCATTGAACTATCATATTCTGCATGAAAATTAATCATTTTCCTCTTTTAAACCTCATAATCTTTAAACATTCTTATATCTTTTGTACCTTTTATGTCTTTTGCTTCATATTTTAAACTAAATCCAGTTATTTTTTCTGTAAAATTTGTTACTTGTTTTTGACTTAAACCCATATTTTCCATATAATGAGTTATCCCCTTTATGTGTTCTGAATTAAATATCCTATCTCCAGGAAGCAAATCATACCTTTGTAATCCTTCTTCTATTTTATGTAATAAAGTTGTATCTACACCAATATCTCTTGTTTCATTTTGGTATAAACTGGTAGATTGATATTTATTATCTAATCTTTCTTCTGTTCTCTCAATAGTTCTTTCTTTAGCAACAGTATTTTCTAAATTTTCTTCATTAACTTCCCTTTTTGGAATATCTATTGATGTGTCTTCTTTAACTGAAATATCTTCTTTTTTTACTTCATCAAATTCTTCTAAATTAGAAAGCATATCTTGTAATTTTTTCCTTAAATTTTTATCAACACCTTTTTGTTCTAAAGAGACTATCATTAATTCTATAAATTTTATTTTCTCTGATAAATCTTCAATTTTTTCTATCTTTTCTAGAATTTCTTTTATTTTTGTCATGGCAATTTAGATTACCAAGTTATCATACCGTGTGCTTTTTTATATTTATCGTAAGCATTCCAACAGGTATCACGTGCTTCTTCTTGAGCAAATTTCTTTATTTCACCTAATTTAAACGAGCTTATATGTCCTTTTTTGCTTATTCCAATTAGATCTTTTACTTGTTCTGAAACATTTTTAAAAGGAGAGAACATCTCTTTAAATCCTCCTCCTAAATTTCCAAAAGGACTTTCTAATTTGAGTTTTTCTTTTTTTGGTTTTTCAGACTCTTTTCTTCTTTGATCATCAATTTCTTTTAAAAAATGATCCAAATCTTTTTGTAAAGCTTCAAGTGAAATTTCAGTTAAGTTCCTTACTAATTGCATATCTTCATATAATTCTTGTTTTTCTATAGCTTCCACTTCATCTTCATCTAATACATAACCTTTGAAATTAATATCTGTTCTTCCTGCATGAACATAGGAACTTCCAGATTTTGAAGGAATTGATTGTGGAACTGTTCTAAAATTAAAATTAATTTCTAATCCTATAAATAATTTCTCTGGAATTTTTACTTTTGTAAAATTAGGATTTACGTCTTCAGGTTTTATTTCTCTTCTTCCAAAGATGGATAATTCCATTTGCATATTATTAAATGCAGCAACTACATCTGGAGCTTTAAATTCTTTCATTCCAAGTTTTTGTGCTGCTTTCAAATAAGGTTTTATCCATTGTATATATAATTTCACAGAATTTACTTGTGAAGAGAGCCATCTTCTTTCAATTTCAAATCTTTTTCTTAATTCTTCTTCAGAATTTTTTTCCCATTTTAAATATTCATTTACCTTTCTTAATAAAATATTTTTAACTCTTTGATTTAAATCCATTTTATTTGCATCAGCTTCATCTCTTGCTTGCATAAATGCATCTCTTACAGTTACAAATTGTAATTGTTGTGAAAGCATGTTTATACTTCCACGTCCTCTTTTTATATCAACTTGATCCATCCAGGCACCTTTTAATGCTAATCTTGCTGCTTCTTTTCTTGAGGATTCTTTAGAATGTAAATCATCATAAGTTCCTAATTTTATTTCAAATTCTTTTAAATCATAAATAATATTAATAATAGTTCTTATTAAATTATTAACTACTTCTAAAATTTTCATTGCTCTGTCTTGCATAACACTTGCTCTCGTTCCCATTTCACCAAAATAAGAAGAAGACGCAGATGCTTCAATACCTTCAAGACTTTTTGTAACAGTTAAACCCATTCCACCAGGAGCCCTATCCCTCATAAAATCTAATGTCCAGAAGTATAAAGGTTCCAAACCTTCTCCCATAGAATCATAACCTAAATAATATTCTTTAATAACATCTTTTCTTATAGCATCCACTAACATTGCTTTTATTTTATTTTCTGTATCAATATCTTTATCTTTTTTATTTTCTTGTTCTGATTTATGTTTTTTTAAAGTGCTTAACAAATAAGAACGTTTTTCTTTAATTTGTTTCTTTTTATCAGAAAAACGTTTTTCTATATCTTTTATAGTATCTTCTACCTCTTTTAAGTCTACCATGATAAAATTTATATAGTCTGGAGATTTAAAAATCTTATTATAATTCAAAAAGAGGTAAAATGAGTGTTTTTAGTTTAATAAAGAGGCTTTTTAGTAAAAAAGAAGTGCCTTTAGAGCAATTTCCAGAACAACCAAGTTTTGGATCAACCGAATCTTTACCTTCAATAGCCCCCTCTTTAGAAAAATCAGATGATAGTGAAATAATAAAAACAAAGTTAGATTTAATAAATGCAAAGATAGATCATCTTGATACAAAAATAACAAACTTAGAAAGAATGTTTACTCAAAAATGAAATTACAAAATAAACACAGAGAATTGATGATTAATTCTATAAAGTTTTTTTTAGTAGGAATAGTAATACTTATTTTAGATCAATGGACTAAATTTTATTTCAAAGGAAAAAATTTTACAGTTATAAGAGATACATTGTATATTAAATATGCAGAAAATCCAGGAGTTATTTTTGGATTTTTTAAAAGCAATGTAATATTTCTTTACATTCTTCCAATAATTATAATTTTAGTATTATTTTATTTATTTTATAAAAACGAAATTGATTGGATAAGTTCCTGTTTAATTTCAATTGGGTTACTTGGAAATGTTATATCTAGATTTGTTTATGGTTTTGTTATAGACTGGATTTTTATTCCAATTTATCCTGCCTGGAATGTTTCTTTGTTTAATATTGCAGATGCCTCTTTGATTTTAGGAGTAATATTTGCTTTAGCTCATATAAACAGAAAGAAATAACTATTTTTTTAAATAAAATTGTCTTTTATTTTCTGGAAACTTTTCTATAGCATATCTTAGCATCGTTCTTGGCATTTCTTTATAATATTTTTTCAAGAAGTTTTCTTCAGTTCCTAAATTTCTTTTTCCTACTTCTCTTAGCATCCAACCAACTGCTTTGTGTATTAAATCATGTTTATTTTTTAATAATATTTCAGAAATATTTAAAGTATGTTCAAATTGATTATTTCTTATGAAAGTATATGTAGATAAAATTGCAATTCTTTTTTCCCATAAATTATCTGATTTTGCTAATTTATACAAAATATTTTTATCTTTATCATTTAGATAATGTCCAACAATATTTGGAGCGCTCAAATCAACTAAATCCCAATTGTTTATGTTTTTTGTATTTTTTAAATAAAACTTAAATATTTTTTCTTTTTCAGAATCAGCTTTTTTGTATTTACTTATTAAAATAAACAAAGAAGTTAATCTATATTCATGAATATTGCTAGATAATAATTCTTGTAAGTTTTCTAGAGATAAATTTGGATATTTCTTAGCTAGTTTTCTTTGTTCTGGAACTATTATACCAAGAAAATTATCTCCATAACCATATTCTCCTTTTGCTGTCTTAAAAAAACCAGCTAATTTCTTAGCTTTTTCAGGATTTTTAAGACTATTAAAGTCATTTTTAATGTCTTTTAACATAGTTTTAATACAAAAGAAAGGTTTATAAATAGATATTGTTACTATTGGGTAGTTATAATAAGAAAATGATATATACTTTAGAAGATTTAAATAGAGAACAAAAACAACTTGTGGAAGAACTTTTATTAATTCCTCATCCAACCGAAAGTGAAGTAGAATATTTAAAAAAAGTATTGGGCGACGCACTATACTTGACCCTTGCTAGAAATAGATTTGTTTCTCTTGAAAAGACTATAGAGGGAAGAGCCAAAAATAGTTTAACAATTATAAAAAATCATCCAAATGAAATTTTTAAAGATTTATTATTACAAGTTTCAATAAATGAGAACGGACAAGAAAAAATCGTAGCTTCTGATCCACAAGATTTAGAAACAAGGTTATCTGGAGATAATGTTGGAATATTTAATTTAGAAGATATAGGTAAATTATATGTTAATCCAAAACCTACAGATTATTATCGTGCTTTTATTTTGAATCTTTATGCAGAAAATTTAACTTTACATGTAAAAAATGCATCCGACTATGAAAAAAATAAAGAGGCTGCAAAATTGGCTATGAAAGATACTTTAACAGGATTATATAATCAAGGTTTCTTTTATACTAATTTAGAAATAGAAGTTAATTCAGAATTAGAACATCGTACTAATGGTCTATCTTTAATCTTAATGGATTTAGATAATTTTAAATCTTTTAATGATAAAGTAACTCATTTACAAGGAGATAAAATTTTAAAAGATATAGCTTATTTGTTAAAAAGTACAGTTACTAAAAAGAGAGATATTATTGCTAGAATAGGCGGAGATGAATTTGGAATAATTATGCCTCGTACAAATTATGAAAATGCCATTGAAAAAGCAGAAGAAATAATAGATGCAGTAGAACAAACTTATTTTGAAGGAGAAGAAACTGCAGGAAAAATAACTGCTTGTATCGGAGTTTGCAGCACAAAATTTGCATTGGAGTATGAAGAATTATACAAAAAAGCAGAACAAGCAATGTATAAATCTAAAAAAACAAAAGATAAAAATAAAGTTACTGCTTATGAGCCAGGATTATAAGATTAACTCTTTAATTCTTCTTTCTTTAGGAACATAATTATGTAAAATATTTTCTTTTATTTTTCCACAACCATAAAAATCGTTTCCATTTTTAACTAAATAATACCCAGAACCTTGTTTATTTTCAATTGGTATTCCTGATAACCATAATTTTAATTCTCCATTATCTAACTCTAGAACTTTTTTTGCTTTGTTTCCTATTAATTGAGAACCTTCTATACTCATTCTTATTCCATCTTTTTCTAATGTGCAGAAATACAATCCAATATTATTAATTCTCAGGTCTTTATAATTAATTCTTGCTAGATCTCTAGAAATTAAGTAAATCTTATCTTTTACTTGTATAAAACCATATTCAAATACTAATTTTTCTGTATCAAACTGTTTCTCTATTTTTTCCAGTATCTTAGTATAATCCTTTTTGTTTAATATATCGAAATGCATAATATTTAAATATAAAGTTCATTTAAGTAATTTATGGATTTGGCCATAATAAGGAAATATGCTCTTGAAAATGCAGTAAAGCATGATGGTAAATGCGTTCCAGGAGCAATTATTGGTAAATTAATTAATGAAGACAATTCTATTAAAAATAAATTAAAAGAAATCAATCCAGATTTAATGAAAATTATTAAAGAAGTTAATAAATTAAGTCTAGAAAAACAAACATCTGAACTACAAAAACTTGCTCCAGAATTATTAGAGAAAAAACCTGTTGAAGAAAGAAAATTAAAAGATCTTCCAGATGTTAAAGGCAAAGTTGTTATGAGATTTGCTCCTTTTCCTTCAGGTCCATTACATATAGGAAATTCAAGAACAGCAATATTAAATGATGAATATGCAAAAAAGTACAAAGGTAAATTATTATTGGTAATAGATGATACAATTGGTTCTGAAGAAAAACAGATAGAACCAGAGGCTTACAAATTAATTCCAGAAGGATTAGATTGGTTAGGAATAAAATTCTCAGATACTTTTTACAAATCACAAAGATTAGAAATTTATTATAAATACGCAGATGAATTAATTAAAAAAGAAAAAGCCTATGTTTGCTCTTGCTCTTCAGAAAATATTCATAAACACAGAGAATTACAAAAAGCTTGTGATTGTAGATCTCAATCTATTAAAGAAAATTTAGAAAAATGGAATTTAATGTTTGATAAAAAAACAAAAGAAGGTGCTTATACTTTAAGAATAAAAACAAGCATGCAAGATCCAAATCCTGCTTTTAGAGACAGAGTTATTTTTAGAATTTCTGAAAGAAAACATCCTTTAGTAAAAAATAAATACAAAGTATGGCCTTTGCTTGATTTTTCCTGGGCAATTGATGATTATTTATTAGGAATTACACATATTATTCGTGGAAAAGAATTAATGATAGAAACAGAAATGGAAAGTTATATCTGGAATATTTTTAATTGGCCTCATTCAGTTACATTATATAATGGATTATTCCAAATAGAAGGAATAAAACTTTCTAAATCCAAATCTGCAAAAGAAGTAAAATCAGGAGAATATATTGGATGGGATGATCCAAGAACTTGGTCTATACAATCATTAAAAAGACGTGGATTTAAACCAGAAGCAATAAGAAACTTTATTTTATCATTAGGGATGAATCCAACAGAAATTGTAGTTCCTGTAGAAAATTTATATTCAGAAAATAGAAAATTAATTGAAAAAGAAGCAAATAGATATTTCTTTATAGAAAAACCAGTAAAAATTAAACTAAAAAAAGTTCCTAAGATGAAATATGCAGAAGCACCTTTGCATCCAGATTATCCAAAAAAAGGCCATAGAAAATTAAAATTAGATGTTAAAAACTCTGAATTGGAATTATTTATTTCTTCAACAGATAAATTAGAGAAAAATAAAAATTACAGATTCATGCACTTGTTTAATTTCAAAAACAATGAATTCCTTTCAAAAGATTTTGATTCAAAACTAAATACTAAACAGATACATTGGCTTCCTGTAAAAGATATAATTAATGTAGAAATTTTAATGGATAATGGAGAAACAATAAAAGGTATCGCAGAAGCAGATATTCAAAAAGTAAAAGTTAATGATATAATACAATTTGAAAGAAATTTCTTTGCAAGACTTGATAAAAAAGAGAAAAATAAGCTAGTTTTCTGGTATACTCATAAGTAAAACCTTAAAAAGAATTAAAACTTATGTGTTTTATATAATTCATTCATTGTTTTAAATAATCTTTCCATTTCTTTGACGGTTGGTTCTATTGGATAATAACAAGATAAACTGCTCTCAGAACATCCCCACCCCATTTCTTTACGTGTTTTATACCCTTCTCTTTTCATAAAATCATCTTGACTAATAAATCTTTTAACATTCTTCAAAATATTTTTTGGAAGTTGTTGATTGCCTTCATACAAAGATGTTTTTAATTTACAATGAATTAACCCCTTATTACCCCCTGTTATTGGCAAGTTTATTTTAAAATCTCCAAGCTTAAAATCGTTATAACCGTTTTCAATAAGTCTTTTTACGTCTTTTAAATAAAGATCTTTTCTAGATTGATATTCTTCAATTAGTTTTGAGTCTAATGTGTCTTTTAATCCTAATAAATATTTAAAACGTTCAGGATCATATTCATACATCTCAGGATTAGTGAGATAAGAATACATATAACCTTCATTACTAAACATATCTACTAAAATAATGTTACCATTTAATTCTTCTTTAAGATATTTCCATTCTTCCCAAGCTAATTTTTGTACTATATCAGATTTATCTTCCCAAAATTGCATTTTTTTCATTTTTAATTACCTAACTTTAAATCTTTTATATAATGTTATGATATTTTTCAAATCGGTTTTAGATAGCATTTTCCTAGATTGAGATAATCTTTTAGTATTAACTAATTCAATCAATTCTTCAAGAGGTTTGATTAATGGTTTGTTAAGTTTATAAAATCTTTTTCCTAATTCAAAAGAACTTTGAAAGTCTGGAGTAGTATCTAAATAATAAGGGGGGCCATTATCAGAAAAATCTTCTTTTTCTGTATCTCCGTCTTTTAGGTATAATTTATTTCCTCTTAAGTTTAAACAAATTGTTGGATTTGTTTCGTTATTTGGATCTGTTTCGTTATCTCTTTCTATTTGTAATTTATATCTTGCTGGATAAATAGTGATTTTAGAAGTAAGATTAAGACCCATTCCTTTTGTGTTAAGGGTATAAAAAGAATTTTTATCAATTTCGATAGATATTCTTTTATCATTAATTTTGTAAACGTAGTTTACATTCCCATAATCTAAGTTCGGTCCATTATGAATGTGAAAGATTTCCAATTTAACATTTTTATTTTTACTCAATACCTGATTTAGCATTATTAAAAGTGCATCCTCATTTTCATGATAATTTCTTACTGTTGCTTTACAGATAGGATCTTCCCATTCAAGATTTGTGTCAACTTTTTGTGTTTTCATTTTATTTACCTAACTTTAAATTTTTTATATTTTTCAAATCATTTCTTTTTTGATATTTTATTCTAACTAATCAAAAGCATCCAAAACAATAACCACTTTGTCCATACACATTGGTTTTCTGGCTAATAAAAGTAGATATGATTGTAATTTCTCTATGAATATCAAAATTCCAAAGTTTTGTATTATATTTGTATTTTGAAGCAAACTCTGCAACTTTTTCTGCACCTTCTTCTCCATATTTTGCAATATTATAAAGATTTTTTCCTAATTCAATGGCAGTTTGCTCTTCTGTTTTGAATCCGAATGGAACAAATTTTACTTTAGGATCATTTTCGTTTAATCTTTTTATCAAAGAGCTTTTATTCATTATTAATTCTCTGTCTTTAATTGTTGGGTTTTGTTCAATGATAATTCCATTGCTTATCTCTGATCCTGATTTTGGAAGACATAAATTTCCAGTAAATTCCCAAAGGAAATCATTTCTTAAAATTTCTAAAATCTTTGATTCATACTTTTTATTTGGGTTTTGTATTACATCATAAACTAATGAAGCTATTTCAGCAGAAGAGGGTCTTCTTAATCCTTCCTTATCTATTTGTTCTGCAACGATTCCATAAGGTCCTCTAAACGAAGGATACTGAAAAGTAAGATTTTTTCCTTTATGAGGTATTTCAGTCAGATATGTTTTTACTTCGGTTTTCATTTTATTTACCTTTAACAAGTAGCATAATAGCAATATTTAAATACTTGTTGTCATATATATGATGACATTATGATAGAATTAAAACGATTGGGTTTAACAGAGAATGAAACAAAAGTATATTCAGCACTATTAGAATTAGGATCTTGTAATGCTGGAAAAATAATAAAGAAAACTAAACTACACAGAAATATAGTATATGATAACTTGGAAAAATTAATAGATAAAGGTTTAGTTAGTTACATAACAGTAAAAGGAATAAAACGTTTTGAAACCACAAAACCAATTGAACTTAAAAATTATATAGAAAGACAGAAACAAGACATTCTTGAAAAAGAAAGATTAGTTAATGAAATTTTACCCCAAATTGAGAAAAAAAGAGAAATAATTGAAAGGGAAGATGCTTCTATTTTCAAAGGAAAAAAAGCCATAATAAATATCTTAGAAGAAATAACAGAAAGTAAAACAGAAATTCTAATCTTTGCAACTGGTTGGGGTATGAAAGAAACCATGGGAACTTATTACAAACAATGGCATTTAAAATTAAAACAAAATAAAATTTATGGAAGAGCTTTATTAAGTAAAAAAACAAAATTAGAAGAAGAATTTCCCTATAAGATGAGATATATTTCTGAAGAATTTATCTTACCTGCCACCATAGTTATCTATGAAAATAAGGTTTTGAATATAATTTGGAAGTCAGATTTGATGGGAATCTTAATTGTTAATAAAGATGTTTCAAATTCTTATAGAAAATGGTTTGAAGTTTTATGGAAAGTATCTAAGTAAAACCTTAAAAATAGGTACTTTAAACCTTAATAACAAAAAGTATTTAAATACTGGATTTTCTAGAATATTAATTCATAGCCTATAAAACCTATGAATAAGAGGAAATCACATGAATCTTAATGAGGAATCACCAAAAGAAGTTGTAAACAAGGCTTATGAAGCAGTAGAACAAGCTTCTAAAACAGGAAAAGTAAAGAAAGGAAGTAATGAAGCTACAAAAGCAATTGAAAGAGGAATTGCTAAACTAGTTGTTGTTGCTAAAGATGTAGATCCAAAAGAAATTATTATGCATCTTCCACCTTTATGCGAAGAAAAAGGCGTACCTTTAGTTGTTGTACCTTCAAAAGAAGAATTAGGTGCTTCAGCTGGATTAACTATTAAAACAGCAGCAATTGCTATAATCCAAGAAGGAGACGCAAAGAACATCATAAAGGATCTTACTAATAAATTAAAGAAAGCCTGAATAAAAAACTTCTTTGATAAAAATATTGTAAAATGCCAAAAGATAAATCCGTAAAGAAGGAAGAAAGAAAGGAAAAAAGAAAAGATAAGCAGACTTTGAAGTTTGCAGAGAAATTAAAAGAATCTTCTATGACTACTACAAAAGGTAGTTTATTTACTGATGCTTATCCTGCAAGAGTTGAAGAAATAATTGGTAGAACAGGGATGAGAGGAGAAGTTACTCAAGTAAGATGCAGGATTTTAGATGGTCGTGATTCTGGAAAAGTTTTAAGAAGAAATGTTAAAGGTCCTATAAGAATTGATGATATTTTAATGTTGAGAGAAACTGAAATAGAAGCAAGAAAACTTAATCAAACTAGAAGGAAATAAAAATGAAATGCACTTTTTGTGGAGAAACAACAATACCTGGAACAGGTAAATCTTATATTACTAAAGATGGAAAAATCTTATTCTTTTGTTCATCTAAATGCGAAAAAAATATGTTAAAACTAGGAAGATTACCTAGAGACATGAAATGGACAAAATTTTACGAAAAAGGAACTGTTGCAAAAGAAGTTACTAAAGAAAAGAAATAATTAATATATACTTAATCCAGTTTTTTCTTGTTTTACTTCTGGAAGATTTAATTTTATATAATCTTCTAAGAATTGCATTTTATCTTGAGGTCTTTCTAAAATAACTCTTCTTAGATAAAGATATTGATAATTTAATACACCTACTATTTTTTCATTTCCACCCTTGCTAGCTCCTTTTTTATCTGCTTTAACATAAGCCTTTTCTATGGTTTCTAATTCAGAATTAACTGCTCCAATATCTGCGTATAAACCTTGCTTAATTAAGAAATTTCTTTGACTTTCAACTTTTTCTTCTAAGTCTGCTATTTCATGACTAACATGAGCTTTTGTTCCACCAATTCCACCAGATAAGTTTATTACCATTTTATCATTTTATAGTGGTGTCTTATTTATAAACCTTTCTGTTAAATTTCCTTTATAAGCATTTCTATTTTTTAGTCAATAAATATATATAAATAAAACAAATCTTTTATTTTTATGTCATTTGATGAAGAGATTAAAAAAGAATTTGCATTAATACAAAAGAAAGAATTAGAAGTAAAAGAAGCTGCAAAAAAATTAGAACCTAAAGTTTTAGAACATTTTAATCAGTATGTTAGAAATGTAATAAATCCTATATTACCTGAAGGTCATTTTTTCGAAGATTCTAAAGAGATTCATTTTTATAGAGGTTATGTAATAAATTTAGGGGGTGTGGTTACTCCAAACGGAATTCGTTCAAGACACAATTATCTTCCCAATGGATGTGAATATCATCCTATTATGGATTTATGTTATAAATATACAGATAATCATCCTTGGATGGAACGCATTGAATTTAGTTTTGCATTAGGTAAATAAAAACCTTTAAAAATAGCTTTTTCTAAGTTAATATATGATAAGGCAGCCTATAGTAGTTTTGGTTGGTCACATAGACCATGGAAAATCGAGTATCTTAGAGAAAATAAAAGATATTTCTATCTTAAAAGGCGAAGCAGGTGGAATTACTCAAGCAATTGGATCTTACAATATTCCTTTGGATACAATAGAAAAAATTTGTGGTAAGTTATTACAAAAATCTAATTTAAAAATTCCAGGATTATTAATGATAGACACTCCAGGTCATGCAGCTTTTAATAATTTAAGAAAACGTGGAGGAAACTTAGCAGATTTAGCAATTTTAGTAATTGATATTAATGAAGGTGTAATGGATCAAACAAAAGAATCTATTGAAATTTTAAAACAATATAAAACTCCTTTTATCATAGCTTTAAATAAAATTGATTTATTGCAAGGTTGGCATTCTTATCCTGGTAAAACATTAATGGAAAATATAGAATTACAATCTGATACAACAAAAGGAATTTTAGAAAAAAGATTGTATGAATTAGTTGGGGATTTATATTCTTTAAGCTTTAATGCAGAAAGATTTGACAGAGTTTCAGATTATACAACTCAAATTGCTATGATTCCTTGTTCTGCAAAAACTTCAGAAGGAATGCCAGAATTATTTTCAGTGATTTTAGGATTAGCACAAAAATATTTGGAAAAATCATTAGATATAGAAGTAAATGGTCCTGGAAAAGGAATTATTCTTGAAGTCAAAGAAGAAAAAGGTCTTGGTACGTCAATGGATACAATTATTTATGATGGAACAATAAAAAAATCAGATCAAATTATTATTGGTGGATTAAATGGTCCTATTATAACAAAAATAAAAGCTTTATTTGAATCAGATAAAAAAGGAAAATTAAAACCTATTAACGAAGCAAGCGCTGCAATTGGTGTAAAAGTTATTGCACAAGAAGCAAAAGATGTTTTCTCTGGAATGCCACTTCATGTTATTAAAAATTTAGAAGAAGATAAAAAAGAAATTACAAAAGAAGTTAATGAAGTTTTATTAGACGTAGACGATAGTGGAATTATTATCAAAGCAGATTCGCTTGGTTCTTTAGAAGCATTAATGGGATTACTAAGAGCAGAAGGAAGAAAAATAAAAAAAGCTTCTTTAGGAAAAATAAATAAGAGAGATATTTCCGAAGTATCTGCAGATTTAGATCCTTTAAGTAGAGCAATAATGGGATTCAATGTTGAAATGGTTGAAGATGCAGAAACTTATTTGCATGAACTAGATTCAGAAAAACAAGTTAAAGTTATTACAAATAAAATTGTTTACAAAATTGTGGATGATTTAAAAATTTGGCAGAAAGAACAAAGATTATTAATTGAAAAGAAAAAACTTGAAGGTTTAACTAAGATTGTTAAAATTAAAATATTGCCAGATTCTATTTTTAGACAAGCAAATCCTGTTGTAGTTGGTGTAGAAGTTCTTGCAGGAAAATTAGTTTTAGATACTATTTTATTTAAAGACATAAAAAAATTAACTTATGTAAAAAGCATGCAATTAGACAAAGAAAACATAAAAGAATTAGAATCAGGAAAACAAGCAGCAGTTTCCTTGCCAGATATTACTTATAATAGACAGCTAAAAGCCCTTGATATTTTATATTCTTTTTTAACAGAAGAAGAATTCAGGAAGTATAAAGACTTGCAGAAATTCTTATCTAAGGATGAAAAGGATATCTTAAAAGAAATAGCTGAAAAACAAAGAAAAGAAAACCCTTTATGGGGTGTTTAATCCTTTAAAATTCAAAACAGTAAACAATTTAAATACCTAAAATTCACTTAAAATACTTAAAAATGGCAATAAAAGTTGTAATTGGAACAAAATCAGGAAAATGCTTACAGCAAGAAGTAGATGGCTCTGTTTTTCTAAACAAAAAAATAAATGATACTATCTCAGGAAATTTAGTTGGAATACCTAATTCAGAATTTAAAATTACTGGTGGTTCAGATAAATCTGGATTCCCAATGAGATCAGATCTACCTATTCCAGGAAGAAAAAAGATTTTATCCAAAAGAAGTGTTGGTTTTAGAGATATGCCAAAAGATGGAATAAAAAGAAAAACTGTTCATGGTTCTATAATTGCAGAAGATATTGCTCAAGTTAATTTAAAATGTGTTAAAGGCGATGCAGAAGTAGAAAAATTAATACCTAAAAAAGAAGTAGAAGCTAAACCTGAAGAAGTAAAAAAGGAGGCTTAAACATTAATGGTTTCTGAAAAAGAACCAATACAACCACAAATAAACATTGGTTTTATTGGTCATGTTGATTCTGGAAAAACTTCTTTATTGGAAAAACTATCTGGTGTTTGGGCTGATACTCATTCTGAGGAAATTAAAAGAGGAATTACAATAAGATTAGGTTATGCAGATATTTCTTTTTACAAATGTAAGAAATGTAATATTTATACAAAAGACAAAAAATGTCCAAATTGTAAAGGAGAAACAGAATTTGCAAGAAAAGTTTCTTTTGTAGATGCACCAGGACATGAAACTTTAATGGCAACAATGTTATCTGGAGCTGCAATAATGGATGCTGCAATATTATTAATAGCTGCAG
Organism: Candidatus Nanoarchaeia archaeon; assembly: GCA_041651575.1. Lineage (GTDB taxonomy): Archaea > Nanobdellota > Nanobdellia > SCGC-AAA011-G17 > JAFCDX01 > JAQUOT01. The sequence continues at coordinate 335,877 of JBAZJB010000001.1, read as the reverse complement.
ATGAAGAATGTCCACAACCACAAACTAAAGAACATTTAATTGCTATATCTTTAATTGGAATAAAAAATATAATAATAATTCAAAACAAAATTGATTTAGTTGATAAAGAACAAGCAATAAAAAATTATAATCAAATTAAAGAATTTATTAAAGGAACAATCGCAGAAAAAGCAGAAATAATTCCTGTTTCTGTAAAACATAATATAAATATTAACAAAGTGATAGAATCAATTTGTAATTTATCTGTTCCAACAAGAGATACAAAAAAAGAACCTTTAATGTTAGTAGCAAGAAGCTTTGATGTTAACAAACCTGGAATGGATCTTAACAAATTAGTTGGTGGAGTTCTTGGAGGAGCATTAAAACAAGGAATATTAAAAATTGGAGATAAAATAGAATTAAGACCTGGAATAAAAATAGAAGAACACAATAAAACAAATTGGAAAGTTATTCAAACAGAAATTTTAGATTTAAAAACAGGAAGCAAATCTGTAAAAGAAGTAATTCCTGGAGGTTCTATAGGAATTTTAACATCTTTAGATCCTAGCATAGTAAAATCAGATACTTTAGTTGGAAATATTGTTGGTCACGTAGGTAAATTACCAGATATTTTTAATAGTTTAGATTTAGAGATAAAATTACTTGAAAAAGTTGTTGGAGAAAAAGAAGAGATTAAAGTAGAACTTTTAAGAAAAGGAGAAGCATTAATGTTAAATGTAAATTCTGCTATAACTTTAGGTATTATAACAGAATTAGCAAAAGGAAAAGCTCATTTAGAATTAAAAAGGCCAATCTGCGCAGGAAAAGAAGATAGGTTTGCTGTATCTAGAATGATAAATAATAGGTGGCGTTTAATTGGTTATGGTATGATTAAACAGTAAATTTATAAATTCTTAAAATTTTAAAAATATATGGATATAAAAAGAGTTGAGCAGGTATTTTTAATAGGTTTTATTTTATGTTTAGGATTTGTCTTTATGCAAAATTTTACAGGTTTTGTTGTTTATAATGAAAATAATCAGGAAAGCCTTAATATCTCAATTCCAGAAACTTTCATACAAGATATTAATGTAAAAAATGCTAATTTCTACGATGAAAATAATAATGGTTTGGTTGATAAAATTGAATTAAAAAATTCTAATAAATTAACTAGCATTAATATTAATTCTGAAGATCAAGAAAGAGTTATAGTAAGTTATACAAATGGAAATTCAGAAGTTCAAGAAATAAATAAAAGAGAATTAGATTCTTTAATTAATAATGTAGAAATTAATACAATTTCTCCAGATTCTAAATTTAAAATAGATTTAACACAAAGCGTTCCAATTATAAAAGCAAATATTTTACATAATTTGAATATTACAGGAGATTCTGCTGTTTGTATTTTAGATACAGGAATTTATTCTGAACATCCAAATTTTGCAGGAAGGATAGTAAATGAATATTGTTTTTCTGATAATGATTATCTTAATGATGGAATTGGACATTGTTATAATAATACAGAAGAATATCCTGATGCTAATGATGATTTAGGTCATGGAACTTTAGTAGCTGGAATAGTTGGTTCTTCAGTTAATTTAAATGGGGTTGCAATAAATTCAAAAATAGTTGCAGTAAAAATTTGTAGTTATGCTGGAGAATGTTATTATTCTGATTTAATTAAAGGAATAAATTATTGTATAGATAATAAAGATAAATATAATATTTCTGTAATAACTTTAAGTCTGGGCTCAAGTTATACTTATGATAATTATGCTTCATGTGATTTAGATAATATAGAAATAACAAATGCTATGAATAGAGCATATGCAGAAGGAATATTTATTGATGTTTCATCTGGAAATTCTTATTCAAGAACAGGAATTTCTACTCCTGCTTGTTTAGCAAATGTAACTTCTGTTGGTGCAACAACTAAAAGCGATACAATTGCTTCTTATTCTAATATTGCTCCCTTATTGTCTGTTTTAGCTCCAGGTTCTAGCATTTATAGTACTGTTTGTGTTTCTGGAGGTTCAATGTGTAGTTCTTCTGGTTATGCAAGTGCTTCAGGAACTTCTTTTGCAAGTCCGCATGTTGCAGGTTCAGCAGTTTTACTAAAACAATATGTTAAAGAAAAATATAATTCAAGTTTAAATCCAGATTTAATCAGAGAATCTTTAAAAAATTCAGGAGTTGTAATTAATTTCAATGGAGCAAATTATTCTAGAATTGATTTGGTAAATGCAACTGCTTATTTAGATACTATTTTTATGAATTTAAATGAAACTCTTGACTCTTGGACAGATTTAGAAAAAGAAAAACCATTTTATTATTATAAATCTTATTTAGAAAACATAACTTTCTATGCAAATTTAACAAAAGGATATCAACCCATAACTAATGGAACTTGTAATTTATCTTTAGAAAATGAAACTTTTTTAATGAATTTTAATTCTAATAAAAATATATTTGAATATAGTAAAAATATATCTGAATTTAAAGATTACAATTATTCTATAATTTGTAATAATTTAACTATTTCTGGAATAATATTACAAAATAATTTTAATTTTTATTTAAATCATAGTTTACAAATATATGTTAGGAATTTAGAAAATGAAAACTTATCTAATATGCAATTAGTAATTTACGAATTTAATAATACAAACTATTCATATAATGAGACTATTTCAAATGGAATTTCAAATATATTAAATATTACTGAATTTTTATTTGTAAATTCAAGTTTTTTAAATAAAACTCCACATAAAATATTAGTTTATTATGGCAATGAAAGTTTAGAAAAAGAATTAACTATAAATTACTCTATTTTAACTGAAACTTCAGATAATTTATTTTTATTAAATATCTCTAATAATACCCAACCAGTAATAGTTCCTTCAACTCCTCCTTCTAGTTCAGGTTCTTCTGGAGGTAGTGGAGGTTCTGGGGGAGGATCTAGTAGTTCAACTAAGAAGAGTACTCAACAAACAGAACAAGCTCCAATTGTTCAGCCTCAAGAACCACAAAAATTTGAATTGCATGAATCTGAAGAAGATGAAACTAGAACTTTAGAAACTACCATAGAAACACCTGTAGTAGAAAAAGGATTTAAATTAGAGATAAAAACCATACAATATGTAATATTTTTTACATTAATTTTATTAACTCTGATATTTACTTTTATATCTCATAAAAAACAAAAAAGGTTTATAAAGGAATAAACAAATAAATTTTAGATGAAATTTAATAATAAAGGGGCAATTTTAATATTAATTTTTGTATTTATAACCAGTTCTATTTTATATTCAGAAAGTTCTATTGCCGCCATTTATAGGGTAAATTCAACTAGTACCGATTATACTGATTTAGAATCTTGTCTAAAAGCAATAAACAATTCAGAACAAAATACGTGTAAGATAGATGAACCTGGAGTATACACCATTAATAAGAGTTATTATAATATAACTGGGACAGTTGAAAGTAATTTAAATGAGAATTATGGTATAGTTTATGCTTCTGTAAGTAATATTACTGTTGATTTTAATGGAACGGTATTTGTTCCTTATAATGGAACAGAATCTACAGGTCAAACCGTATTTTTTTCTCGGGCCAGCACTAATAGTATAGGTGACCAAAGTTTTAGTATAATTAATATTTCTTTTAAAAATGTTAATACGACTGCTTCGGATGGATTTGGATATGCAGGATACTTTGGTAAAAAAGGAGGAACTGGATTTTATCAAGGAATTAATTTTTTAGATATATACAATGTACAAGGGGTTATATTTATTCTTGCATCAAATAATACTTTGGTAGTGAATCACACTGGAAATATCACTAGTTATACTGGAAGTGGTTGTTTAGACCAAGTTGATGTTTTTAATCAATGGACAATTAATTTTACAATAATAAATTCTACTGGAGATTTATTGTCTCTTTGTAGACCAAAATTTGGTGCATTAAGCATAGTTAATTATATTGGAAAAGAAGTGATAATGGAACTTGCAGGTAATAATGGAGGTTTTATAAATAATGTAACTTTAAGTGGGCAATTAGCCCATGGTGCAACAAATATTAGTATTTACAATGCTTCTACAACTTATACTCATGTTGGGCAAGGAAATTATTTTAATAATGTTACTATTACAAATCCTTCTTCTGGATGTCTTGGAATTAGTGTTAAATTACTTGCTTTAAATGCTTTAATTGAGGGTTCTAGGTTTTATTGTAATGGTTCTACAGACGGAGTGATATTACCTTTAATATCTAACATTACAATCCGTAATTCTTGGTTTAACAATTCAGATAATCTATCAAATTGTATAACTTTAAATGGAGATAATATTCATTTAGAAAATAATACTTTTGAAAATTGTGGTGCGGTAGATTACACTGTAAATGAAGCTTGGACTTTAAATCAATCTTGGTATGCTTCTAATTCTTCTTTCAAATATGGAGGAACTAATTATAATAGTTGTGTTGTATTAGTAAATGGAGCTGCAGGCCATGAACATATAACTCATGATAATATGCCTATGACGGATACAGATGGAATAGTTAATTATGCTTTATGGTTATTAACAGATGGGGGAAATGCTGTCGGTTGTGGTGCTGGAGCAAAAGTAACCGCTTATACAGCAAATGATTATCCTTTAACTTGTGATGCTTTACATGTAGCAGCTCCAGCTATAACTTGTGATTATAACTCTTCTTGGTTATTTGTAGCAGAAGGAGATGGATTAAGTTATGGTATTAATTATACAAACATTTCTTTAGAAGGAGCAACATTAATTTCTGGGTATTCTTCTCCAACATTAAATTATGTAAATACTAGTTATTATGTAAATAACTCTGCATTTCACCAAGATCATTATTCTATTTTGGGGGATAATTCTTCTAATATGAACATAACTCTTTCTGGAAATACTTTTAATAATAATCCTTCATTATTTTTTTCTATAAATATTACTAGCCCTAATGCTTATCTTTGGTATAATAATTTTTATTCCGGGGTATATGCTCCAACTGCAACAGGGTGTTATAATAATATAGGTAATTTTTATAAAAATATTACTGCTAATTTTATAGCAAATGGAGAATGTGGAATAGCTAATATTACAAATTCATTAGGATTAAATAATATTTCTACAAGCCAATATACCCTTTCTTGGTCTAATCAATCTTCTTATAATGATATCCTTTATTATTTGTATTTTTCAAATAATTCTGGAATAGATTGGAATTTAATAAATCAGACAAGAAATTTAACTTATAGTTGGGATTTAACTGGACTTGCAAATTTAGCAACATATAAATTAAAATTAGTGGCGGCCAATTATATAACTAATAATACTGGAAAAGAAACAAGTTTATTTACATTTAATACTCAAGGTTCTTCTATATCTTTAAACCCTGCTACAGAAGTTAATCAAAAATTATTTGATACTATGACCCTTTCTTGTTCTGCTGGAGACGAAATAAATGTAAGTTCCCTAGAATTAATTTTTGGAGGAACTACAATATGTTCTGGAATAACTTCTTGTTCGGTAGATTATAAATTAAATGAATTGGGGGATTTATCTCTTATTTGTTATGTAAGAAATACTGCTGGAGGATTATTTTCACAAGCTACCACTATTTTTGTAAGATCTTCTTCAAGTACAAGTTCATCAGGAATTTCTGGAAGTAGTTCAATGGAGATAACAGAAAAAGAAATAAAAGAAAACTTTGGGAATATACAAGAAGCTTTAGATATTTCTCAAGAACCAAAAATAGTAGATCTTTCAATAAAAGAAATTAGAAATTTTAAATATGATAATATGCTAACTCACACTTTAATTATAGATAATATTAATCTAGAAAAAGGAACGATATCATTTACATTAGATAATAAAATTAGTTCTACAATAGAATCAGGAATTTCAAAAGAGATAGATATTGATGGAGATGGAAAAAAAGATATTAAGGTTAAGTTAAATAAAATTTTATTAAACAATATTCAATTAACTTTAGAAAGATTGGTTTCTGTTACAACTTCTTCTGAATTAGAAGAGAAAACACAAGTAAAAAAAGTATATTTGCTTTGGTTATGGGTGGGGCTAATATTCATTTTTTTTGGAATTAGTTATTATACTCTTAAAAAATTAAAACATAAACTTTAAAAATCAATAAATTTTAGTATTATCGATGTATTTTATTAAAAAAGAGAGGATATTTGTATTAGTTTTTATGCTATTATGTTTGCCTTTTATTTATGCAGCAGATCATAGTGTTCAACTTTCTGGAGGAGGAGATTATACAGATTTAGAATCTTGTTTAGTTCATATAAATAATAGTATAGGGGATACATGTAGCATTATGGAACAGGGTATTTATACAATAAATAAATCTTGGTATAATATTTCTGGAATTCTAAAAGGAGTTGCAGAAGGAGCAGCAACATATGGAATAATAAGTATAGAAACTTCTAATGTAACTATTGATTTCAATGGAACAATAATAGTTCCTGCAAATCAAACACCTACACAATGGAACATAGATAATGCTATATATTGTAATAAGAAAAATAATGCTTTTAATCTTACAGTTAAAAATGTAGATTTAACTGCTTTTAATCTTACTGCAAACATAGGTTATGGATTTATGAGTGGTAATATTGTTTCTGTACATGCTTGTGGTGGGGGAGGAAATGATGCTACAGAATGGGGTTGTCATAATGTTACTTTGGAAAATATAAAGGCAGATGCCTATTTTTATTCTGGAAATAATTTAAAAACAATAAATTTTTCTGGGGCATTATCCAAAGAAACTGGGATAGGTGCTTGTATGATTAATTTTACAAGTATTAATTCTTCAGGATCCATACACTTTGAAGATGCACAATATATGGGACAAACTTATCTTGCTAATTTTAATGGAACTTATATTGGTTTTGGTGGAGAAAATAATTTTATTTATAATGCTACAACTAATGAAAGTATTTGGGTATCTAATATATGTAATATTATAAATTCATCAACAAAAAAATTAAGTTTTGGAGAAAGTTGTAATATTAATAATGTCTCAGCTGTTAATGGATTAAATGTTTGTATTGGTGGGGCTGGTGTGAATAATAATAATGTAACTAATAGTATATTTATATGTAATCTTACAACTTCTACTTTATTTTCTCTAACTGATAATAATTTATTTATGAATAATTATGTTAATATAACTGATAATAATACTCTTGCAATAACTTTAATTGGAAATAATAATAATATAATTAATAATACTTTTAATGGTGCTGGACAAACACTATACACCATAAATGAAGCTTGGACTTTAAATCAATCTTGGTATGCTTCTAATTCTTCTTTCAAATATGGAGGAACTAATTATAATAGTTGTGTTATATTAGCAAATGGTGCGGGAGATCATGAACATATAACTCATGATAATATGCCTATGACAGATACAGATGGAACAGTTAATTATGCTTTATGGTTATTAACAGATGGGGGAAATGCTGTCGGTTGTGGTGCTGGAGCAAAAGTAACCGCTTATACAGCAAATGATTATCCTTTAACTTGTGATGCTTTACATGTAGCAGTTCCAGCTATAACTTGCGATTATAACTCTTCTTGGTTATTTTTAGCAGAAGGAGATGGATTAAGTTACGGTATTAATTATACAAACATTTCTTTAGAAGGAGCAACATTAATTTCTGGGTATTCTTCTCTAACATTAAATTATGTAAATACCAGTTATTATGTAAATAATTCTGCATTTTATCAAACTACTTTTACTATACTTGGAACAGGATTAAATAATAATATAACTGGAAATATTTTTTATAATATAAGTAATGAAGGTTATGCTATAAATTCTTCTAGCAGTAATATATGGTATAATAATTTTTATGGTGGCGGAGTAGCAAAAGGAATAGGATGTTACAATAATATAGGTAATTTCTATGATTATAAAATACCTTCTTCTGCTATAGCTTCTGGAGAATGTGGATTAGTAAATATTACAAGTCCTCCTGCATCTGCCGGGGAAATTGGAGTTAAAACAATTCAATGGACAACACAAACTTCATATCAAACTATAAATTACATTGTAGAATATATCTTAAACAATGTAAGAACAAGATTAACAACAACAGCTTCTACATCTTACACTTGGAGTCCTCCTGCTACAGGAAATTATATAATAAATATAATTCCTTTTGATACAAATTATAATGCCACTCATAGAAATATATCCATCCAGATAGGAGAACTACAACAACCTTCTAGTGGAAGTTCTGGTGGAAGTGGAGGATCAATAGTTTCACAGGAAAATACAAGATCTTTAGAAGAATCATCAGCAAGTTTTGCAACTTCAGAAAACGAATTAAGTTTTGATTTAACACAATCAGAAGAAAAAGTATCAAGTTTTACTTTAACAAATTCACAAAAAGAATCAGATATTATAAGAATAGAATTATCAGATTCATTAAAAGGCATAATTAAATTAGAAGCTTCAACAATTATTTTAAAACCTGGAGAAACAAAAAAAATATCCTTTACAATATTGCCTACAGAAAAAACAGGAGAAGTAAAAGGAATAATAATAATTAATGGACTTAATTATGGCTACAGAATGCCAATTACTCTTACCATAAATTCTAAAGAAGCTGTTGCAGAAATTACTCCTGAAGAAATTGTTTTAAAAGAAGTTAATCTTCGTTTAATACCTTATAAATATATAATAATAGGTGTAATATGTTTCGTATTATTTTTAATAGGAATTATTTTCTTTTTTAAAAAGAAAAAATATTTTTACTAAAATCCACCAAGAGTAAAATCTTTTTTAATCTCTTCTTCTTTAATAATTTTAGCAATATTAATTACCTTATCTCCTTCATCCAATTTCATTATTCTTACTCCTTGAGTATTTCTACCAATTTCAGAAATATCAGAGACATTCATTCTAATTAAAGAACCATTTTTAGTTATAACCATAATTTCATCGTTTTCATTTACAACTTTAGCACCAACAACTTTACCATTTCTATCATTTACTTTTATGTCTAAAACTCCAGAAGCACCTCTAGAAACTAATCTATAATCTTCTATAGAAGTTCTCTTACCATAACCATTTTCAGTTATTGTTAATAAATAATTTCCATCACAAATTTCCATATCCATTAAGCTAGCACCTCTTAATGAAATACCTCTAACACCTTGAGCATTTCTACCCATTGGATTTACATCGGTTTCATCAAATTTAACTGTTTTTCCTTGATCAGATTCTAAAATTAATTTTTTAGTTCCATCTGTTATTTTTACAGAGACTAATTCATCGTTTTCTTTTATATTAATTGCAATTATTCCTCCTTTTCTAGGATTAGAATATTCTGCTAAAGAAGTTTTTTTAACAGTTCCTTGTTTAGTTGCCATAAATAAATATTTATTTTCTTCAAATTTCTCTACAGAAACTAAAGAAGTAATTCTTTCATCTTTATCTAAGCTTAATAAATTAATTATAGCAGATCCTTTTGCATATCTTCCTGATTCTGGAACTTGGTAAGCTTTTAACCAGTGTATTTTTCCTGTATTTGTAAATAATAATAAATTATCATGAGAGTTTGCAATTACTAATTCTGTAACAAAGTCTTCTTCTTTTGTAGTAGAAGCAATAATTCCTTTACCTCCACGTCTTTGTTGTTTGTATAAATCTAAAGTAGTTGATTTAATATATCCAGAATTTGTCATTGTAATAACTAAATCTTGTTCTTTGATTAAATCTTCTGTTTCAATTTCTTTTGTATCTGTTAATATGATTGTTTTTCTTTCATCGCCGTATTTATCTTTAATAGAAATTAATTCATCTTTTATTATTTTTAAAATTCTAATTTCAGAAGCTAAGATTTCTTTTAATTCTACTATTAACTTTACCAAATAATTAAATTCTTCAATGATTTTTTCTTTTTCTAAAGAAGTTAACCTTTGTAATTTCATATCTAAAATAGCAATTGCTTGTTCAGAGCTTAAAGTATAAGTTACAATTAAATTTTGTTTTGCCTCTTCTACCGATTTTGATTTTTTAATTATAGGAATAACATTATCTATGTTTTCAATAGCAATTTGCAGCCCTTGTAATATATGTGCCCGTTTTTCTGCTTTATCTAACTCAAATTGTGTTCTTCTTGTTACTACATTCTTTCTATGTTTAATATATTCTTCAATTATTTGTTTTAAATTTAATATTTTAGGTTCATTATTAACTAAAGCTAGTAAAATTATACCAAAACTTGATTGTAAGGAAGTATGTTTGTATAATTGATTCAAAATAAATTCTGGATTTGAACTTGAACTGGTTTCAATAACAATTCTTATTCCTTCTTTATCAGATTCATCTCTTATTTCAGTAATACCAAGAACCTTTTTTTCATTTACTAAGTTTGCAATGTCTTCTAACAATGTTGCTTTGTTAACTTGATAAGGTATTTCAGAAATAATTATTTTTTTACCTTCAATATCTGTTCTTGCCCTAATAACTAATTTTCCACGTCCTGTTTTGTAAGCTTCTTTTATTCCATTTGCTCCATAAATCAAACCTTTTGTTGGAAAATCAGGACCTTTAATGTAATTATTTAATTCTGAAATTTCTAATTCTGGTTTATCAATTAAAGCAATTGTTGCTTCACAAACTTCTTTTAAATTATGCGGAGGAATATTTGTTGCCATACCAACTGCAATTCCAGATGAACCATTAATTAATAAATTTGGTAATTTAGCAGGTAAAACTAAAGGTTCTTTTAATGATCCATCAAAATTATCTATGAAATCAACTGTGTTTTTATCTAAATCTTCAAGTAATTCTTCTGAAATTTTATTTAATTTACATTCGGTATACCTCATTTGAGCTGCATCAGGATAATCTATAGAACCAAAATTTCCATGTCCAAATACTAAAGGATATCTTAATGAAAAAGTTTGAGCCATTCTAACTAAAGAATCATAAATAGCAGCGTCTCCATGTGGATGATATTTGAAACATTCACCAACTACTCTTGCAGATTTTACAAAAGGCTTGCTAAAAGCTAATCCCATATCATGCATTGAATATAAAATTCTTCTGTGAACTGGTTTTAATCCATCTCTTATATCTGGCAGAGCTCTTGAAACAATAACCGACATAGAATAATCTAGATAAGCTTCCTTCATTTCTGTTTCAATTAATCTATTTTTAATTTCTTCTGTCATTTTATATCTTATAACTTTTTTCTACATATTTTGGAATAAATCCTTTATACTTTTTGTATAAATTTTTTGGTAAAAATTGAATACTTTTTATTTTATTTCTACATTTACTGTTATTGCAATAACATTTCATTTCCCATACTTCGTCATTATTTGTTGTAGAATAATCTATACTAATTTCTTCTTTAGGTCTTATATTTTTTAAAGCAACTATATATTTTCCTTTTATTCCACAAGAGGGATTGCAATTATGATTTAGATACCATCCATAAGATTCTTGATTTGGATACAACCAATTAAATTTATCAATTTGTATACATCTTTTACATATTTTACAATGGCATCCATGTTTATGATTTATTTTTATTACCCTATCAGCAAATTTGAATACTTTTTCATATTTTTTTATAGATTTATGAGCAAAAATTCCTTTTCCTTCTATTTTTGATTTTTTAATTATCAGTTTCATTTTAAGTATCTATATTCTTTGCATATTTTGCATTAGCTTGAATAAACTCCCTTCTTGGTTCTACTTCATCACCCATTAAAACTGAAAATACTCTATCAGCTTCAACTGCGTCTTCTAAAGCAACTTTTTTCAAAATTCTTTGATCTGGATTCATTACAGTTTCTCTTAATTCAGAAGCATCCATTTCTCCAAGACCTTTAAATCTTTGAATTATGGTATTTTCTCCGAGTTCTTTTGATTTTTCTTTTAAAGCAGCTTCATCTCTTACATAATAAGAAGATTTTCCTTTTAATATTTTGAATAATGGCGGTTGAGCAATGTAAATATAACCATTTTCAATTAATTTTCTCATTTTTCTATAAAATAAAGTTAATATTAAACAAGAAATATGATTTCCATCAGAATCTGCATCTGTTAATATAACAATTTTATGATATCTTAATTTAGAAATATCCATTTCTTCACCTTCAATAGAAACACCGAGTGCAGAAATTATATTTAATATTTCTTGACTTTTAAATATTTTATCTAATCTTGCTTTTTCTACGTTTAAAATTTTTCCTCTTAATGGTAAAATAGCTTGAGTTCTTCTATCTCTTGCAGAAATTCCTGTACCTGCTGCAGAATCTCCTTCTACTAAAAATAATTCACATTTACTTGGATCTTTTTCTTGACAATCTGCTAATTTTCCAGGTAAAGAATGACTTCCAAGAATAGATTTTCTTCTTACTAACTCTCTAGCTTTTCTAGCAGCTTCTCTAGCTTTAGCAGCGTTAATACATTTGTTAATTATCGCTTTTGCAATAGAAGGATTTTCTTCAAAAAAGTCATTTAAAAAATCATTTACTATATTATCAACAAAACCTTTTACATCATTGTTCCCTAATTTGGTTTTAGTTTGCCCTTCAAATTGAGGATTTGGAATTTTTACAGAAATAACTGCAGTTAAACCTTCTCTTGTATCAGGACCTGTTAAAGAAACATCTGTTAATTTGTGTTTTTTAATATAATTATTAATAACTCTTGTTAGTGCAGTACAAAAACCAGTATAATGTGTTCCATGTTCAATTGTATTAATATTATTTACAAAAGAATAAACTGTTTCAACATATTCAAAACTATATTGCATAGCAATTTCAACAACTATTTTTTCTTTTTCTTTCTCTAAATAAATAACCCCATCAATTTTTTCTTTGTTTTTATTAAGAGATTCTACAAAAGTTTTAATTCCACCTTCAAATTGGAATTTTTTCTCAACATTTGTTCTTTCGTCTTTAATTTCTATTAATAAATTTTTATTTAAGAAAGCTAATTCTTCTGCTCTTTTAGCTAAATTATCAAAATCAAAAGTTACTGTTTCAAAAATTGTTTCATCAGGAGTAAATCTAACTTCTGTTCCTGTTTCAGTTCCACATTCTCCAATAATTTGTAATTCTGTTACAGGATTTCCATGTTCAAATTTCATATAATGAATCTTTCCATTAAGTTTTACAAATACTTCAAGAACTTTTGATAATGCATTTACAACAGAAACACCAACTCCATGTAAACCTCCTGCAACTTTGTAAGTCTTAGAATCGAACTTACCTCCTGCATGTAAAACAGTTAATACTAATTCTACTGCAGGTTTTTTTTCTTCAGGATGAATATCAACAGGAATCCCTCTTCCGTTATCAATTACAGAGACTGAACCATCATTATTAATCTTAATAGATATCTTTGTACAAAACCCTGCTAAAACTTCATCAATTGAATTAGAGACGACTTCTTGTACCATATGATGTAAACCTCTAACTCCTACATCACCCAAGTACATGGAAGGTCTTTTTTTAACTCCATCTAAACCTTTTAAAACAGTAATAGATGAGGCTTTATACTCATTGTTTTTAGCTTCATTAGACATTTTAAACCCCGATTTTACCTTTAATTTATAATTTTGTTGATAAATTGATAAGTGATAGAATATTTATAAAGATTATTGCCTCATTTCACTAAAAGGAGTTCAAATTAGTCTCCTTTTCATAATTTTTTTAACAAATTTTATATATTACAAAAAAAGACATTTTACATGAAAACCATAATATTAGACACAAGTTTTTTGCTTGACTGCATTAAATTCAAGATAGATTTTATTTCAGAATTTGAAAGAATTTGTAATTTTAATTATAAACTAGCTGTAATAGATCAAACTCTGGATGAATTAAAAGACAAGAAAAATTCTAAATTAGCACTAAAGCTCGTCGAGAAATTTGAAATAATAAAAACAAAAAAAGATAATATCGTTGATAATTTAATTTTAGATACAGTTGATGAAAATTATGTTGTTGCTACAGAAGATCAAGCATTAAAAAGAAGATTAAAAGAAAAAAATATTCAAACTATTACAATAAGACAAAAACATTTCTTAATTCTGGTATAATCAATAAACAAAAAGATTTAAAAACCCTTTTTATACTTAGAAATTAAGATGTTTTACGAAATAGAAGTTAAAAGTCATATCAGAATACCTCCAAGAGAATTAGAGGAAAATATTAAAGAATCTATTTTAAAGAATTTAAAAAGCACTTTTGAGCAATTTATTTCACAAGATTTAGGTATTGTAGTTGATGTTTCAGAAGTTTTAGATGTTGGAGAAGGAGTTATTATACCTGGAGATGGTGCAGCTTATTACGAAACAAGATTTAAAATCATAGTATTAAAACCAGAAATGCAAGAAATTGTTATTGGTAAGATTTCAGAAATTGCAGGTTTTGGTGCATTCATGAACATCGGTCCAATTGATGGTATGATTCATATTTCACAAACAATGGACGATTATGTTTCATTTACAAAACAAGGAGAATTACAAGGTAAAGAATCAAAACACATGTTAAAAACAGGTGATAAATGCAGAGCAAGAATAATTGCAGTATCATATAAAGATTTAACAAGTCCAAAAATTGGATTGACAATGAGACAGCCAAACTTAGGATCAATTGCTTGGATTGAAGAAGATTTAAAAAAAGTAGCAAAAGAAAAACCAGAAAAAGCTAAGAAAGAAAAATGAAAAAGGCATGTAAGAAATGTAAAATTTTAGTAAAAGGAAATGAATGTCCTATTTGCAAAGGAACTAGTTTTACAACTTCATGGAAAGGAAGAATTTATATTCACAACGTAGAAAAATCTGAAATAGCTCAAAAAGTAGGGATAAAAGTTAAAGGAGAATATGCAATAAAAACTTCTTAAAATGAAAGCTATATACAAGGAAGAAATGCCTTTATTAAAAAGAACAAAATTTGAATTTGAGATAGAACATATTAATGCTAAAACTCCTTCGAATCAAGAATTAATTAATAAAATATCTGAATTAGAAAAAGCACCTGCAGAATTAGTTTCTGTTAAACATATTTATACAAATTATGGATTAGCAAAATCAAGAATAGTTGCTTTTATTTACAAAGATCAAAAAACTTATGATTTATTTGAAAAGAAAAAAGAGAAAAAAGTTGAAGGAGCTCCTGCTGCATAAATAAAAATGGCAAAGAAAAAAGTAAAAAATAAAAAACCAAGTCAGAAATGGAAAAAGTATAAAATTGAAAACAATAAAATAGTTTCTCGTGGTAAAACTTGTCCTAAATGCAATTCATTCTTAGGAACTCATAAAGATAGATTACACTGTGGTTCTTGTGGTTATGTTGAAATAATTAAGAAATAATTAAACATCCATAAATAAATTATGATCTTTATCTTGTCTTTTTTCAGGAATATTATAAATATAATATTGTGTTACATTTTTTAAATAAATTGAAGTAATTGCTGAGAATTCATTTTCTCCTATTTTTGATTGTGCAATTAAAACATAATTTTCACTAGCACTTATAAGAAATCCTAGATCTTCTATCTCTTTTCCATCTATTTTACTAATAAATTTAAGTTCAGAACCAAATGTAAGATAACTAGCTATTCTCTTTTCAAAATCATCTTTGTTGAAGTTTATTGGTTGTACCATTTTTTTTGAATATAAACCCAAGCAAACCTCCGAAGAGACTTGCTCGGGAAAAAGAGGTGATTAGATTTAATGATATTAACTAATTTATAAATCTTTCGGTATGTGTTCATTCTACAGTGGTTACTAAAAAGGTACATATACTGCTAGTCATATTCTGGTGTTTAAAGCCTTAACAATAGGTTTATAAAAAAGTTCTAATTAGTTAATTCATGCAAGACCAGTTATATTCTATGCTTATGCAAAAGGATGAGATTACCTGGCAGAGCCTTTTACATGAATTGATAAGAACAGGAAAGCTAGATCCTTGGAATATTGATATTTCTATTTTAGCTCAGAGATATTTAGATGCAATTAGAACATTGCAAGAAGCTAATTTTTTCATATCAGGAAAAGTTGTTTTAGCTGCAGCAATATTACTAAAAATAAAATCAGAAAGATTACTAACTGAAAAGCTTGCAGCATTTGACCAGCAGTTATTTTCTCAAGGTGAAATTGAAAATATGGAAGAATTTGGAGAAATGCCTGAAAATGTAAGATTATTAGCAGGAAATCCACAATTAACAATAAAAACCCCTTTGGCAAGAAAGAAAAAAGTTAATTTAAATGATTTAATGGGAGCACTGCAAAAAGCTCTTGAAGTAGACCAAAGAAGAACAATGAAAAGAGTAAGAGAAGAAGGATATTTAAAACAAGTTAAACTGCCTGAGAAAAAAGTCGATATTAGTATATTAATAAAAAATCTTTATGATAAAATTACTGGTTTTTTCAAAGAAAAAGAAAAACTAACTTTTAATGAATTAATTCCAAGCGATAAAAAAGAGGATAAAATTATGACATTTTTACCTTTATTGCATTTAGTTAATAGTAAAAAAATAGACATAGATCAAAAAGAGCATTTTGGTGAGATAGAAATTATTAGATTATAACTTTTAAGTGGTTACAAATAGAAAAGTTTATAAATAATAATAAATTAACAACTACATGAAAGAGACAATATCTTTAGATGAAAAAGATTTTTTACTTCAAAAGAAACCAATAACTGCAATAAAAAATACAGATAATTATTATGTTCCTGTATTTGATGCAACTTTTCCTAAAGAATATTCTATTAAACAAATAAAAACAGAGCTTATATCCCAATATAACGATTTTCGTAGTAAGGCAGCTCGTGGAACTTTAGATGATACTGCCATGAAATTATGGATGACAATTGTAGAATATGTAGATTATAATGCAATTTGTAGAAGAGAAAACGAAAATACTCCTCATTCATTACCATTCCAAAAAAGAACTAAAAATGGAAAACCTTACTTAAAAGGAATTACAGGCTTAATATTTTCAATTCCAGAAGTACATAAAAAAGAACTTTCACAATATACAGACGGCGCATGGATTGAAGCAGATATCTTTTATAAAGAGGATGGATCCTTGAAGAAAATAAAAAATATTAAACCTAGACCTGATTTAAGAAATTTTACTGCTAAAAAGAGAAAAGAAATTAAAGAATTTATTGAATCTGCAAAAAAAGAATAAAATTTCTTAATTAATTATTTTTTATAAGCAACATAAATATCTGCTTCTATTATTTTATCTCCATTTAAAAAATGATGTGTGAAATAAACATTTCCATTATTATCTAAAGAAGCTTCTCCTGCTAATGGAGAAAACATTAATTCTGGTTTTGTCCATTTTTCACCTACTTTTTTTGATCTCCACAATCCATAATCTTTGGTAATCCATAATTCAGTTTCATCTTGGTTAATAAAAGGCCATCCTTCATCTCCTGCAGTATTTACTTCTTCAACATTTACAGGTTCAGTCCATTTATCATTTGCTTTTTTAGACATCCAAATATCTAAACCCCCTTTTCCACTAGACCTGTCTGAATGAAAATATAATTCGTCTTTTATTATATGTAATTCTCCAACTTTATAATTAGAATCAAAATCAACAAGTTTCCAGTTCTTCCAGATCCCATCTTTAAATTCTGCACTAAACCAATTTATTCCTGTATAACCTTCTCTTACAGAACAAAATAACATTGTATTATCTTGGACAAATTCACAACCATCTCCAGCAACTTTTCCTGAATCTTGTAAAAATACTCTTGTTGGTTCTTGAAATTCATTATTTATTTTTTTAGAAACCCAAATTCCAGTAACTCCATCTAAGATTTGTTTTTCTATAGGAACTTTAACATCTGGAGTAAAAAAGAAATATAAAGTATTTCCATCTGGCATAATAAATGCAGAATCTTCTGCTCCTGCACTATTTACTTTTCCAGGAAGAGGTATAGAATCTTGATAATCTTCTGAAAGTGATTTTACAGGAGAAGCATCTGTATCTGTAGTTATTTTAACTGACGTTGTTGGTATTTTTGAATATCTAGAAACTTCAATGTTTTCTTTTGAACAACTACTCATTAGAAAGATTGCTAATATTAAAATTATAACTAGTTTTTTCATTTGTTTATAGGGGATTATTAGTTTAAAAAGCTTATTTTAAGGGTTATAATATTACTCTAAAGTAGTTACAAATAGAAAGATTTATAAATTAGATAATTTTCGTTTGTAAGGAGATTAAAATGGATTATTCAAAAACGCCAGTTATGTATGATGCTTTAGACCCAAATAGTCTGGGCGTGAAATTTGTTGCAATACAAACAGAAGCACAACCACCTTACGTTTGGGGGATTTATACAACAAGGCATAAAGAAGATCTTCCAAAATTACCTTCAGATATGTTAATTTTACCAGTAGAACAAGCAAAAAGATTATTTGACTTTAAAAAATTAGAAAATATTGTAAAAGTAAAAAAAGAATAAAAATCATAGTAACTTCTTAATTAAATCTTTTCCTTTTTAAATCCATCCTAAAAAAGTTATTACCATTAAAATAATCTGTCCAGCAAAACCAGAAAATAAAGGTATTAACAAATTATCATCTAATTTACTTACAAGACTTTCAACTAAAGTAGCAGTTATTGCCATACCAATTATTATTGGCCATATTGGAGTTCCTAAAGGAGAGCCATCTAACAACCATAATGAAGTTCTTACAATTAAAAAACCAATTATTAAATCAACAATTAATTCAGCTAATATTCCTTCAAGAGCAAGTTTCTTTGTTATCCAGGTTCTTCCAAATCTTTTTCCTATTAAAGCAGCAGCCATATCTCCAAAAGTAGTCATTAAAATAGCAGCAGCTGCAATTCTTAAATCAAATACAGCTAGACAGATTATAGAACCTATCAAGAAAAATACTTCTCCACCTAAAGAATGTTTTTCTTTTTTTCTACGAAATTTTTGCCATAATTCATGAAGAATAGGTATTTTTGCTCCTATTTCAATTCTAAGATATTCTAATTCTATTAAAATAATTAATATAAATGAAAGAATCAATAAAGCGATTTTATGATTAAATGTGGAAGAAACTAAAATATAAATTATTAAGAAAGATAAAGATAGTAAGTGAATTGCTTTTCTTCCAAGCTCTCTTTTTAAATCCCAAACCATATATTTCTAAAGAATTATTAGTTTAAAAAGGTTAGTTTTAAAGGTTATAATATTACTCTAAAGTAGTTACATATAGAAAGATTTATAAATGTTAAATTATACTAAAAAAGTATGGTACAAAAATCACAAAACCAAGTCGATATACAATCTCAGACACTTGAATTAATTAGAAAAAGGACTAAAAAATCTTTATTAATTAGTTTAGCTATACTTTCTCTTTCAACATCTTCAAGTTATATTTCAAAAAAAATGTTTGATAGATATAATCATCTAAATGGAATGGATAATCAAACTAAACAACAATATGGAGTTTTAGTCAATACAATTGATGATTTACAATATAAATCTTGGAAAATTTCTGAAGTTAAAAAAGGATTAGATTACAAATTTTTAACTCCTTATTTGAATACTGAACAACTTCAAAAAGATTCTTCTGATATAACTAATAAATTAGAGATTGCAAATAAAGAAAAATTAGCAATAGAACAATCTATTCCAAATTTTAAAAGAAATGAAAAGATTAAAGACTATATGGTTTTAGGGTTTTTGGGGAGTATGGGGCTTGGTATCTTGGCTGGTTTTTCAGCTTTGCAGGATTTGTATGGTCTTTTAGCTTATAAGAAAAAAAGAAATTTTTAAAACAATAATTTTATAGTAACTTCTTAATTAAATCTTTTTCAGATAAATAAGTTTCTTTGCCTGTTTTCATGTCTCTTAATTTATATTTTTTCTTTTTAATTTCTTCAGCTCCAATGAACACAACATAAGGAATATTATAAGAATTTGCAAATTCCAAAGCTTTAGAAACTTTTCCGAACATTATATCTACAGAAACAAAGTTTTTTCTTAATTTTTTAACTAGTTCTATTGAATTTTTATCTTGTTCTAGAGAAATTATCAAAACCTTTTTTTCATCAACATCAACTTGAGCAATAGAACCAATTCTATCCAATCCAAAAGAAATTCCACTAGATTGAATATTATTAATTAAATAACTTCCTCCTGCACAAATAGTTTCTTTCATCTCTTTTGTTTTTATTTCAAAAATAGTTCCGTTATAATAACTTAAACCTCTAGCTAAAGAAGGTAAAAACTTAATTTCAACATTATAATATTCACAATATTTTTTAAGTTCTTCAATTTCTTTATAAGAATCAAAGGTTTTAAAATAAGATTCTGGTTTTTTAAATATATCAAGTATTTTTTCTGCTTTATACTTTTTTAAGTTTTCTTTTATCTCTTTCTCATCTAATTTATCCAATTTATCAATTTCTTTTATAACTTCTATTTTATTAAAAATATTATTTTTATCAAGTATTTCATTTAGTAATTTTCTATTATTCATATAAATTACACAATCAATTTTTAAATCTTCAAAGATTTTTTTAGTCAGAGATAATATTTCTGCTTCATCTTTTATACTAGAACCAACAATATCAACATCACATTGAGTAAATTGCCTGAATCTATTAGAACTTACAGGTTCATCTCTAAAAACTTCTCCAAGTTGATATCTTTTAAAAGGTAATTTTTTGTTTTGAGCAAGTCTTTTTAATTGAAAAGTAAATTCATATCTCAAAGCTAATTTTCTTTGTCCTTTATCTTGTAATCTATAAATATCAGAGATAACTTCACTTGTATTATCTGCTTTAACAAACTCTTCTGCTTCAATTATAGGTGTTTCTGCAGGTTCAAAACCATAAAGTTTAAAGTTTTTTATAAGAATCTCTTTAATTCTTTCTCTTTTAATTGCATCAATTCCAATAATATCTCTAAACCCTTTTATAGTTTCCATTTTTTCACCTCTGAGGTAAAAGGACCGAAGGAGGGAGTTGAACCCTCTTCATGCGGGCCACAGCCGCATATAATAACCGTTATACTACATCGGTCATCTAAAATTTCAATATAATAAGAACTAAATAAATCTTCTCTTTCAACAACCTGGATGAATCAAATCACTTTTCATGGCTCGATAATAAAGAAGTATATACTCTAGTATATAAATATTTCTACTTTCTAATGCCAAAGAACCTAAACATTCTTGATAATTTATGTTCTTTTACAAGTTTTTCTTCTTTGTAAGGCATTCCTAGAATTTTAGCAGCTAATTCCTTGTAAGCTAAAGACGCTTTAGAATTTGGATGTAAATTAACAAGAGCATCTTTATGAGTTATAGAACTTTTAATTAAATCATCATAAGGTACAATTGAAATAACATCTTTTTCAAGAAGTTCTTCTATATTTTTAATACTTAATTCATGACTGGTATTTTTTACTTTTGTAACAACAATTCCTCTTATTGGTTTTCCAAGACTTTCAGCAATTTTTATTGTTCTCAAAGCATCTGTAACAGAAACTAAATCTGGATTTGTAACAATTAATATTTCATCAGAATTTTTCATTCCAGCAATTACTTCACGACCAATTCCTGCTGCATTATCTATAATAATTAATTCAGAAGTACCTTTCAAATCTTTAATAGCTTGTTTTAAATGTTCAGGATATAAATTAACTAATTCTTTTACATTAATACTCCCTAATAATAATTTTAATCCAGAAGGATGAACATATACTGCTTCTGTTGCATGGTTTTTTCCTTTCAATACATCATGTATACTTATAGAAGTTTTAGGAAATCCCATGTAAACACCTAAATTGGGAGTTGTTAAAGAAGCATCAATAATTGTAGTATCTTTATCAAAATGTTTAAATGCAGCAGCTAAATTAATAGCAGTGCTTGTTTTTCCTGTTCCTCCTTTGCCTGAGCAAATTGCTATATGGTGTGTCATTTTACTCATTAATTTTTTGTTCTACGAACCTTATAAATTCTATGGTTTTTTCAAAATATTCAATTAGAGTATCTACGTTTACTTCTATTGGTTTTTTATCTTTGCTAATCAGCGTAATATGCTTTCTAAATTCTTCTTTGGTGGAATATTCACATTTTGTTAATTTTTTAAAAGTTTTATAATATTTTAAAAAAGGTTTTGTTTTTGGCAACATTTTTTCTATTAGGTCCGACCTTTCTACAACAGAAATTGGTATTTGTTTTATTTTTTTATTTTCATGTAGTTTTTTTAATAAAGCTAATATACCCAAATCAAAAGCATTTATCAATCTTTTAATAGTATTAAGAATAATATCACAAGTTCTCACATATTTTAAAGTAATATAAATAGAGTGATCTGCTCGTTTCAATTCTTCCTTTGCTTCTTCTAAAGTATTTTTCATTTTAGAATTAATCTTCTCTTTTTACAAGATACTCCTCTTTTTTTAGCATAGACTCGACTTCTATTAAAAATTTTCTTGTTTTAACTAAATAACTTTTAATCACATCTACATTTAAAGTTTTTGTTTTAAAAGTAGGTGAACAAATTATTAATTTATCTTGTCTTATGAATTCCATATTACTTTGTTTATGAGATTCTACCATCATTTTTAATTCTTGAATGAATTCCATATGCTCTATAGATAAATTATGAAATTTAGATGATTTACTTTTAAATATTTGAAATCTTGAATCAAAATTTTCTGGTAAAGGAGAAATTCTTTTGTATAATCTATCATATTGTAAAACTGCTTCCATTGTATTTAAAATTGAAGAGTAAATATTTTCTAAAATATAAGTAAACATTTTTAGATCTTTAACTAGAGGATATGTCATATAAGTCATGTGGTCTGCCCTCATTAAGGTTTGTTTTGCCAGAGCCAAGTGTTTATAGTAATCTTCCATACTATTTAGAAGGTAGAACAAATTTATATAGGTTTTGGGTTATAAAGGCTTATTTCTTTAGATCTAGGATCGTTTTTGCTATGTCCCCATTATTCTTTTTTAGCGTTTCAAGAGCTTTAGATTTAGAGACTTTTGTTTGCTCAATTATCATATCTAAATCACTTTCATCGAATTCTTCTTCAGAAATATTTCCAGAAATTTGAAAAGAAACATTTCCTTGCATATCTACTTTTGTAACTTGAGGATTATTTATTATTATTTTAGAATTATCCTGTTTTTCTATTATAACTTTGTTTGCAGCAACTTCTTCTTGTTTAATACCTAACTTTTTCATTGCAGCTTTTACTAATCTTGGATCCATTGCGTCAAACATTTTTATCCAAACACCTTACTTTTATGTAACCAAATTTCAAGAATTATTATTAATATTATAAAGGCAATTATATATACAGGGGGGATAGATAATCTACTTTTATATTCATCAAAATATCTTACTAATCCTCCACCAGAACTTGGTAGTTGTATTTTATCATCTGCCATGAATTTCTTAAAATTAAAGTATATAAAAAGGTTTTGGTTAACTATTTGAATAGTTCTTTGTATGCAGGCATCCATACTTCATATATCATTATTAAATGTTCACAATGGCTTATTACTGTTGGAAAAGTTTTTCTAAGATTATTTATTATGCTATTAAATTGCAGATAATTTTCTACGACAAATTCAAATTCTGCTTCCCAACTAGTTAAACTTCTAATATAATAAACAGAGCTGGGATTTGTTCTCATCCATTCAAAAAGTGCTTTTTCGTTTTCGGAAGATAATGATTTGAAGTAAATAATTGCTTTAAAAAATTCATAACCTAATTTATTTAAATCTATAGATATTCTATACCCCAAGATTATCCCTTTTTCTTCAAGATTTTTTATTTTTCTTCTTATAATTTCAACAGTAGATTCTGCTTTTTTTGCTAATTCTGTTATAGGTATTCTTGCATCATTAGCCAATATATCTAATAATTTTTTATCTACGCTGTCTAATTTATTATCTACTTTTTCTCCACCAAATATAACATAATTTCCGTTTTTATCGTTAATAAAGAACTTTTTATTATATTGATGAGTATCAACCATAGTTCCTAGAACTTTTCTAACAATTAATTCCTTAAATTGATGTAAAATTTTATTTATCAGTTTATAATATTCTACAATATCTTTTGCTAGAATAGCGAAAACACAATCAAATGCTCCATCAGAAATTCCCATCCAATAAACACTTTTTTGAGTTTTAAGGTATTCATAGAATTTTTCTCTTTCTTCAGGAATGTTTTCTAATTGTAAATAAACTTTAAACATATAATAACCCATTTTATTAGGGTTTATTGAAGTAATGAAATTAGTAATTATCCCTTTCTCTACTAATTGTTCTATTCTATATTTTACTGCTTCTCTTGATCTTCCTACTTTTTTAGCTAATATTGAGTTAGGAATTCTGCAATTTTTATCTAATTCTGTTAAAATCTTTTTATCTATTAAATCTAGCTTTGTAGTTTCCATATAACCTTTAATTGTTTATTCTATTTAAATTTAACGTTTTTCGGTCAAAATCTAATAAGAACTTTAATATATATAATACTACTATAAAATAATAACAAAATAAATGAGACAGTTTCTCTACTGTCCTTAAATAAAAAAGAGAGGAGATAAAAAATGGAAGAAAACCAAGAAAAGAAAGATGAAGTAGAAGTTATGTATATCGCAAGAGATAACTGCCCTGGAAAGTTTAGTAAACTTATAGATGGAGTGCACGCCCTTTTAGAAAATTATGAACTAAAGGGAAGTGGAAATGCTATTGCAGGGGTTGCTGGAAATATTAAAATTCACCCACCCGGATCTGATTTACATATTGCTATAAGATCAGATAAATTTTATAGTGCTAAGAACTCTAAATTAGAAGACATGTGTCTAAGAGAAGGAAAAGAACCAAATGCAAATTATATAGGACTTGAGAGAGAGATTTCTTCTGAAAAGAAAATTATTTATTTAAAAATAGGAAAAACAAATTATTCAATTTATTTTGATTCCTAATTTTTTTTAAAAATAAAATGTAGGTAAGAAATAAGCCGTCTTTTGTCAATCTCCATTTGGAAAGATTGTGCTAACATTCTACTAAGCGTCTTTACAGACTTGCACTGATAGGGTCTGTCGTTTCAATGTTCCCTTTAACCTATTCAGCTGGTTAACTCATCTCTCTCACGAGAAATTTCACAGCCACATTTTTATAACAGCTAAAGGACATTCCGTTTCTGAGCAGTTGCCTTCCATTTCTGGAACTTGTGTCAAGACAAGCAACCGATATTATCTTTTGATTTTTATCAAAAGTTTAGTGGACGGACTTTCCTCACTTTTGCAAGCGATAGTTAGCTATCTTACCTACATAATGTATACTGCAATAGCTATATATAAATTTAATGTTTTAAGAAATTAAAATTTAGGATTTGGAAAAATTTATAGAAATAAAAAATAAATGTGCATAGGATTTTTGGAAAAAAATGTTAGTAACCGCAGGCTGAACATCTCGTTACCTTGATGCTTACACCTCGATCCTATCAAGCTCATCTTCTATGAGCATTTTATGTGTGTCTCTTTTCGCGGAGGGCTTCGAACTTAGATGCTTTCAGTTCTTATCCCAAGGGGCGTAGCTGCTCTGCCTACCTTATCAGATAACAGATACACCAGAGGCCCCAGACCACCGTTCCTCTCGTACTAAATGATCTTTCCACTCAGACACGAACACCTCCACTAGATATCGAACATACTGTTTCGCAACGTATTGAACCCAGCTCACGAGCCTTTTTAATGGGTGAACACCCCCACCCTTGGCTGCTTCTGCACAGCCAGGATAAGGCGAGCCGACATCGTCGTAGCAAACCGCGCCGTCGATATGAGCTCTCAGGCGCGACAACTCAGTTATCCCCGGAGTAGCTTTTCTATTAGCCCTAGCTCCCATAAACGAAGCATAGGGGTTCACTAAACCAAAGTTTCCTTCCTGCACCCTTTATTGTTCAGAGTACAGTTAAGCCAGCTTTTGCATTTACACTCTACTTTGGATTTCTAAACCAAATGAGCTGACCTTTGGGTGCTCTTGATACCGTTTCAAGAGCATGCCGCCCCAGCCAAACTATCCATCAGCTACTGTCCTTCCTTTCAGAAGTTAGCAATATAAAATTTTAAGAGTGGTGTCTCATATTTCGCCTATACTCAAACTAGCGTCTGAGTCTTAGCAGCTACCACCTACACTGCACATAAAATTTCACACTACAATAACAGACTATAGTGAAGCTTCACGGGGTCTTTGCTTCCCACTGGAGGTCTCAGGACTTTGCACCTGAATATAGTGTTCGGGGGATTCGAGTTAGGGACAGTGACAATCTCGTTACGCCATTCATGCAAGTCGTCATTGAAACGACAAGGTATTACGCTACCTTAAGAGAATTATAGTTATTCCCGCCGTTTACGAGTCCTTAGTTTCCTTGGAAGGAATGTTCGGATACTCGCACTGGGCAGACTTCACCTTCCATACTAATCTTTACAGAGTAGCGGAAAGCTATGTTTTTGTTAAACAGTCGGACCGCCCTTGTTATTGCATCCTGTAATTGCATTCGTACAAATACAATCGCAGGAATCCCTTATACCGAAGGCATGGGACTAATTTGCCGAGTTCCCTTAACTCGATTCTTCCCTCATATCTTAGGTTTCTCACCTAGGGTACCTGTGCTGGTTCTGGGTATGATTATCTAAGATCCTTTTAATTTCCTTTTCATGGACTCTAGAAATTAACCAAATGAACAAATGTCCACTCATCTCAAATTTAATTGCATTCTCATCATTACGATACTCCTGCAATTTATTTTGATTGACATTTCAGATTAAAAATGTTGGTCTATCCCAAAGTGTCAAAAATTAAAATTTCGTTGCCGAATGTACTTAGATAGTAAAGGAATTTTAACCTTTTTCCCTTTTTCACTCTTCAAATTATGTAGTGATTAGGATCAACTAACTCTCAGCTGAACTGCATTGCTGAGAAACCCTTACCCTTACGATACCAATGATTCTAACATTGTGTTGCTCCGTACTACCGCCAGGATTCGCAATTTTACTTGGTCCATATCTTCTTACGAAAATACTTCTATCCAAGAAAAACGCCTGTCTACCAATATCTTTTCAGATTTCAACAGTATCGGTAATCAATTTAGCCCCGTCCATTTTCAGGGCACACTATCTTGAAAGGTGAGCTATTACGCTTTCTTTAAAGGATGGCTGCTTCTAAGCCTACCTCCCTTCTGTCTGAGATAGTATACACCTTTCACCCGTTAACACTTAATTGATATTTTGGGACCTTAACTGTTGGCTTGGGTTGTTCCCCTGTTGGATTGCGAGCTTACCCCACAACCCCGTTTCCCAACTTCTACAGAACTTAAACGTTCTTAGTTTGACAAGAGGCCGACTAGTTTCCTAGCCAAAACCTCAAATCAGGATCTTTACCATTTAAGCTTCCTCTGTTGAGACTTGACTCAGATCAAATTCGACAGGAACCAGCTATTACCGGTCTCGATTGGCATTTCACTCCTAATCCAGAGTCAGAAGAACGCTTTCTCACAGAACCTCTTCAGGCCTCCATTTCCTTTTACAGAAACTTCGCCTTGCCCTGGATTAGATCGATCGGTTTCGGGTCATACCTAAGTAACTTAAAGCATTTTCATACTTTTCCCCTCGTGAACTGCGGGATCTCGCTTTCGCTTCGGTTTCTTTTTTCAAATTAACCTTGCTACTTAAGTAAACTCCCTGGCCCGTTATTCGAAACGTACGATGCAACTCCTAAGAGCAGCATCATGCTATAACTATTAGGTTTCAGATTCTTTTCACTCTCTATTACGAGTTCTTTTCAACGTTCCCTCACGGTACTATTCGCTATCGGTTTCAAAGCAATATTTAGAGTTGGAAGTAAATGTCTCCCAAATTCAGGCCTAAATTCCGATAGACCTTACTCAAGATACTCATACATCTTCTGATTAAATACTACGGGACTATCACCCTTTACAGTGTTTCTTTCCAGAAAACTTTGTATTCTCAGTTAAGACTAAAAATGAGTCTTCAACACCACATTTCCTTGCTGTTTCCAGTAGGATTCAGTTTGCTCTCTGCTGTTTTCTCTCGCTGATACTAACAGCATCTCGAATTGATTTCTTTTCCTGCGGATACTAAGACGCTTCAATTCTCCGCGTAACCTATCATTTCTGATTTCTCCGAAGAGATAGAATCTAATTAGGAAATCTCTAGTTCTAAGACTGCATGCGTCTCCCTAGAGCATATCGTAGCTTGCCACGTCCTTCTTCGAACTTTGAACCTAGTCTTCCACCTAATAGTGTATTCCAAATCCTATGCACAGTTAATATGATATATTAACTATCAAACCCAAACAATTATGTTATGGATCCTCATAAATAAATACTTAAATGTGGACCCGTCGGGATTTTCAAAGTTATTCAATTTCTGAAAAAACTATTTCGAACCCGAGACCCCCTCCTTTCTTCGATAAAATTTTATCAAAAATTTATGTGCAAGGGAGGTATTCTACCGCTGAACTACAGGCCCAGTTAATCAAGTATGAGCAAAAGCATTTAGTGAGTTCTATTATTTATTATATTATATTTTAAAAAAATATAGGAGGTGATCCATCTGCAGGTTCCCCTACAGATACCTTGTGACGACTTAACCCTTCTTATTGAATCCAAATTTGTTCTATTCTAAAAAACAGACCTCATTTGAACCCTACTCGAATGGTTTGACGGGCGGTGAGTGCAAGGCTCAGGGACATATTCACCGTTCAATAGTGATGAACGATTACTAGGAATTCCGTTGTCACGAGCATGAGTTTCAATGCTCGATCTAGACTAAGATAGGGTTTTGAGGATTAACTTCTCCTCTCGGAGTTGTGACCCATTGTCCCTACCATTGTTGCGCGCGTGTAGCCCAAGATATTCAGATCATACGGACCTATCGTTGCCCACGCCTTCCTCCTGTTTTCACAGGCAGTCCATATATTGTGCTCATTCTTCATTACTGAAATGTTAGCAAATATACATGTGGGTCTTGCTCGTTGCCAGACTTAACTGGACACCTTACGGCACGAGCTGACGACGGCCATGCAATACCTCTCGGCTTGTTAGGTAAAACCTTTAATCTGACCTTCATTCTGCCGTCGATCTTGGTAAGATTTCCGGGGTGGAATCCAATTGAACCGCACACTCCACTCCTTGTGTGAGCCCCCGCCTATTCCTTTAAGTTTCAGCCTTGCGACCGTAATTCCCAGGTAGCGAGCTTAACGTCTTCACTTAGGCACTGCACATTCTCTAGGAATATGCAACACATAGCTCGCAGCGTTTACGGCTAGGACTACGCGGGTATCTAATCCGCTTTGCGCCCCTAGCTTTCATTCCTCATTGTCAGAACCGTTCTGGACAAGCGCCTTCGCCACTGGAAGTCTTTCAAGGATTATAACATTTTACCGCTCCCCCTGAAATACTCTTGTCCCCTCCCGGTCTCGAGCTTGTTAGTATCTCTTGCACGCTGTTGAATTAAGTCCAACAATTTCACAAAAGACTTGACAAACCAACTACGAATGCTTTAGACCCAATAATAGTGAATGCCACTCGTGGACGCTGGTGTTACCGCGGCGGCTGGCACCAGTCTTGCCCACCACTTATTCTCCAAGCTTTTTACACTTGGC
Source organism: Candidatus Nanoarchaeia archaeon (assembly GCA_041651575.1). Taxonomy (GTDB): domain Archaea; phylum Nanobdellota; class Nanobdellia; order SCGC-AAA011-G17; family JAFCDX01; genus JAQUOT01. Next base: position 306,171 of record JBAZJB010000001.1, on the reverse strand, counting down.
AAAAGCCTATCCAATGGATAAGCACTTGGGATTCCCTTATCACGCTTTCGCGCATTGTAAAGTTTTCGCGCCTGCTGCACCCCTTAGGGCTAGGGTCAGTATCTCAGTACCCTTCTCGGGGCTACCCCTCTCAGGGCCCCTACTGATCTTTGGTTTGGTGAGCCTTTACTTCACCAACAGCCTAATCAGCCGCCAACTCATCCTTAAGCGTTACCTTTCAAAGAAAAAACATTCCAGTATCTTTCTTTTATCCAGTTTTAGTCTCAGTTTCCCAAGGTTATCCTAGACTTAAGGTTAGATTATCGACGTGTTACTGAGCCTTATGCCGGTGTATTGCTACCCCTGACTTGCATGGCTTAATCGAATCCCAATAGCAGCATTCTCCTGCAGGATCAACAGGAATCAAAAATGCAAGGCTACAAGATTGTAACTTAAATAAATTTAGAGTCTCACTAAATTTTGCTGCCTCATACTCAAATGTTCATTTAAGTACTCATGATGTTCCTTAAACGGAACTAAAATCTCAGAAAATGTAATATTTTCTTCATTAATAGAGAATTTTAATTTAAAAAGATATATATAAACCTTTCGTTAAATTTTAAAAAATATATTCGAGAAATTATTTATTTAAGTGCTCTTAATCTTCTCTTTTTTCTCTTTATTTTTTTACGTTGCCACTTCCAACGCATTTGCCCTTTTTTTTTCCAACGTCTTGAACTTCTTTTCATTCTAACATCTCAATTGCAATTTGAACATCTTCTGGTATTTTTACTCTCATAATTAATCTTAGTGCTCTTTCATCTACGCCAAGATCAATTAATCTTTTATGAATTCTCATTTCAAAGTTATCAAAGGAAGCTTTTCCATTTCCACAAGGACTTTTTCTTGTAGTCATTTTTAATTTTTTCATTGGTAAAGGTATAGGTCCTCTGATTTTTGTTCCAGTTTTTTCAGCAATATCTTTAATAGAATTACATAATTCATTTATTTTGTTGATATCTGAACTTGATATGTTTATTCTCGCTTTTTCCATTTTTTCTTTAAGATTTAATAAAATAAGGGATTTATAAAGATTTTTGTTTTCCAAAAAAGTTAAATATAATTATAATCCTCACATATTATGAATTATGATAATGAAAGTAGAGAAAAAGGAGAGGAAACTGAGAGGAGATTTAAATTTTGGTTAGATAAACATAATATTCCATATTTTTATATTAAGCAAGATCAAGAAACTTTTTCTAATGTATTTAAGAATGTTCAAGGCAAAAGACCAGATTTTATGATACTTATTCCAAATTTTGGTTTTATATTTATTGATGTTAAATACAAAAATATTCATCCAGAATACAAAACTTATCCTTTAGATAGTCAAGAAACAAAAATTTATTCTTCTTTACAAAGAAAATTTAATTTACATATCTGGTATGTATTATCTAATGAAAGTTCTGACTTTAAAACTTGGTTATGGATTCCTGTTTCAAAGGTTTTAGAATCTGGAGTAGAAAAACATATTTCTAGTAAATCACAAATGGATTTTTTTGCTGTGCCTCCAAAAGAATTTGTGCAAATTGCCGACGATGAATCACTAAGTAAATTATTTTCTAAAATATTTTAAAAAAAGAATTTTGTTTTATGGAAATTAGACCTTTAAGTTTTTTTATAATGGTCTATTTCCTTGAATATAAATTAAAAAAGTATCTAAATATTCTAAATCTCTTATGGATACTTCAATTTTATGAATTATTTTATTTCTTCTTGCTTCTGCAGTATAAAAAATTATTTCCTTTTCAGCACAATCTTTTGTTTGTAGCTCATTTCCTATTAACTCAAACTGATTTCCAAGATAAAATTTTCTTATGGCTTGAATAACACTTATACCATTATTTTGAGTGACATCTTTAAATATACCTTTTTCACGTTTGAATGGATTTGGTATATTAACTTCAACTAATGCACTTGTTTCATTTTGTATACCAAAAGTTGCATCTTCTTCAATTTCACATTCTTCACAAATTAGTTGTCCTAATGCTTTTTCTGTATAATACTTCATTTTGTACACTAATCACCAAATTTTTTAAGAATTTATTTTTTCACTAGATCAATGCACATACCTGCTGAGCTCACTACCAAAATTTAAATCCAAATTTATATTATTTGGGTACTTTTTACCTATTTTTTTCAGTTTTGGGGTAACCCTTTTTCTGACATCTAAATTAAAATATAGGAGGTACTTAAGATGGATATAATAGGAAAAATGGCATTAGAGAAGAATACAGACGTCTTTTTCAAGGCGGAATACGTTAGGTTGGTGGTTAGGACAATAACGCAATTAGAGCTATCTACTAAGACCATAATGTATCATTTATCGAGGATAAGGAACCAGAAATATTACAAATATGAACTAGCAGAAATAGAGAAGAAAATCAAAGAAGGTATGGAAAAATTTGGAATAAGTCCAATAACAGCATTCAACTATTTGGATACTACATTAATTCCAGAGCATTATAAAGAAAAAATAAAGAACAAAATGCTAAGTCCAAAACGGGCTAAAATGTTAAATGCTAATGTTCTCAAAAGAGAAAAAGCTTGTTTGGGTTTAGAAATTCTTGAAATGGGAAGAAAATTAATTGGGAGGCTTGACGAAAATGTTTAGAGGAGACAAAGCGAAATCACCATATAAACTACCAAAAGTATTTGAAATAAGAGAATTAAAAAGATTATTTGGGGTGGTAAATGAACCTCTTTATATGATGGCTTATTTATTAGGGTTTTTTTGTGGATTAAGAATTGGAGAATTATGTAAATTAAAAGTAGAAGACATCGATATATATAATCGAGTTTTATCTATAAAAGATTCTAAAAATCCAAATAGGTCTGTTCAAGGATATGGTAAAGATAGAAATGTAGCAATACCAAAACCATTAATTCCACTTTTGGATAAATGGTTGCAGTATATAGGAGGTAGTAAATATCTATTCCCTATGCGTTTGAGATTAGATAAACAATATAACATTTCTGTGATGAGAAAAAAATTTAATAGTCATTTAGAAAAGGCAGGTATAAGAACCTCAATCGGATTTGATAGTAAGGGCAGAAAAGTATTCAATTATAGGTTCCATACATTAAGACATACGTATGCAACATATCTTTATAATAAAGGTATGGACTTATTGGCTATTGGAAAAATGCTTGGGCATACAGATAACAGGGCTACACAAATTTATACGCATATTGGTATAGAAAAAGAAAAAGTGGAGTTAGATAAAATTTTTATTTAATCTTTAAATTATAAAAATGGAAAGATTATATTTTACTAACAAAACTACTTCCCCACTGAGTAAAGAGTCCTTCATTTACTTCACAAAAATTATTATTACATCTTATACCATAATATTCTAAATATAAAGAACGTAATTCTGAGGGTATTTCTGGTGAATTAATTCCAGGCATAATTTTTTCAATACAATCTATGTTAGTATTACAACTTATAAAATTATTGTTTGTATCAGGAAGTTTTTTAAATGATGTCTCTTTACAATCCATTGTTTCTGGAATTGGAACATCACTATAATATTGGTTCACTTTTTGATAGAAATCATAACAATCTTGTTTATCTTTACATAACACTGTTCCTGTCCATAAACCTTTTTCTTTATCATACTCTTTACATTCTTTAAAAGTTTGTATTCCTTCTGATTGTGTGGCTCCAGAACAATAAACTAAACTCATATCAGTAGTGCCTATACCTCGAGCAGATTCGTAACAATCACTATTTTGGGTGCAGGTTACATCTATAACAGTAGGAGCAACTGAACCTTTAATAATACATTTTCCTTCTGGTAATATTATACCAGAATTTATTGTAGAATAATTCTTTTCTTCATTTTTTTCTGGTTCATCTTTATCACAAATAGAATTACTATTTTGGTCTAAACAACACTCAGTTCCTACTTGAATATAAGGTTTGTTACAAATTATTCCATTATTACATCCACTTATAAGAAATAAACAAAGTACTAATGTCCCCAATATTATTTTCATTTTCATTCTTTATACCAACAATCACAAAAAACTTTTAAATTTATTAATTTATCTGGATTTTTTTGAAATTGGTTCCCCCAAACTTGAATAGAACATTGACTAGGTAAAGGTAAATCTGGGTTTTGTTTCACCCATTCTATTTTACATATATCAAAGTCAATTTTTTTTCCTATTAAATCTTCAGTATTAATAGTAAATTCTGTTATTTTTGGAATTCCAAGCATTTTACATTCATCTAAATTTTTTTGACAATTATCTAATAATTCTTGCCAATTCAAGGGAGCAGGATTAATATTTTCTTGATTACATCCACTTATTAAAAATATAGAAATTATAAGTAATCCGATTATTAATTTAATTTTCATTTTCTAACCTCTTTTTCTATACGGTATGGGTAACAAAAAGGGCTATATAAATGTTTTGGTACATATACAGTATGAGAAAAAATTATGTAAATGTTAGTGTTCCTTCAGAGTTAATCAATGAAATTGATAAAACCTGGAAAAAGAGTAAGAAAGGATATAGGTCAAGAGCAGAATTTGTTTTAGGAGCTATAAGAGAAAAGATTGATAGAGAAAATAAATAGGTTATTTTATTGTTTTTTCTGAATCCTATTATAATAAAGATATGAAGAATGAATACAATTAAATAAACTTATTAAAGAAATTACAAATAATTTAATTAGTATTTTTAAAATAAATTTTTAAACCAATTCCAAATACCTGAGAAGAAATCTCCTATTGAACTAAATAAACCATTTCCATCTACAACTGCCCCACCAGTAATTCCAGTCATACCACTATCTTCTTCTATTGATTCTTGTACTGGTTTTTCTTCCTTATAATAACAATCTTTTTCTAAGTATAAAGTTACATCATATGTTTTTGTATTTTTAATACATTTTTTATTATTCAAAATATAAGTTCTTGTTGATTTTCCATCTACTAAACATTCTGACCAATCTGTGAAATTATAATCTTTTTCAACACAGGTTGGTTTACCTGAACCTCCGCCTCCACCACCGCCTCCTCCGCCACCAGAAGAAGTTACTGGAGCAACATAAGTACAATTATATACTATTTGATTAGGAATAAAGATATCATCAGAAACTAAATTAGTTAATGCAAAACACCCATTTGAATCTGCAAAGATTTCTGTTAAAGTATTGGTTGGTTGACATGTTGAATTAGTGGATGTTAATGAGGGATTACAGAAATCACAAGCATATAATGTTGGAGCAGGTATTACTATATCTGAAGCCAAATTTGTTTGAGCATAACAACCATTTGAATCTGTAAAACTTTCTGTAAAGGTATCATTAATACTACAACTTGAATTTGTTAATACAACTAAAGGAGTACAATAATCACAAGAATAACTATTACTATTTGGAACTTTGTCTGCTACAAGACTTGTTTGAGCAAAACAATTATTATTATCGGAGAATGATTGTGTAAATAAATCATTTAATTGACAAGTAGAATTTGTATCAAATATACTTGGAGTACAAAAATCACAAGCTTGACTTACATCGGTAGGTTTTCCTGTGTTATTATTACAATTATCTGGGTCATAATAAACTTGGTATTGTAAATCATTTGCATTACAACTTGACCAAGTGGTATTTAATGTCCAATTATCGGGAGAACAAGAAGGGGCTACATAAACACAACCATATATTATTGGATTTGGAATTTTATCCGCGTTTAAATTTGTTAAACCATAACAACCATTTGAATCTGTAAATGTTTCTGTTGAAGTATTATTTGGTTGACATGTTGAATTAGTGGAGGTTATTAATGGAGTACAATAATCACATGAATTTATTGTTGGTACAGAAACAGCGTCTAAAACTAATCCAGTTACACCAAAACAACCATTTAAATCTGTGAATGTGGTAGTGTAAGTATCACTTGTAGTACAGTTTTCTGTTGTGGTTTGGATATTTGGAGTACAATAATCACAAGTATATTGTAGTGATAAAGGAACATTATCTAAAATAAGTCCTGTTTGAGCATAACAACCATTTGAATCTGTAAATGTTTCTGTGAATAAATCATTTGTTCCACAAGTTGAATTACTTGAACTTATGGAAGGAGTACAATAGTCACAAGAATTTACAATTGGATTTGGAACTTGGTCGCTTTCCAATCCAGTTTGAGCATAACAATTATTTGAGTCATCAAAAATTGTGGTAGCTGTATCATTTATTGAACAGCTTCCGGGTGCTATAGCAATTATATTAGGAGTACAAAAATCACATGATTGTGTTATATCTGTAGGCTTTCCTGTTTCATTTCCACAACTATTTGAATCATAATAATTTTTAGATTGTGAATCAAGTAGATTACAGGTTGTCCAAGTAGAATTTAAAATCCAATTAGGAACACAGGGAGGAGCAATAACTGTTACAGTTAATGCAAAAGTATCATTTACATTTGGATTATGTTCTGATATTACAAAAAATAGGTCTGTATATACTGTTCCTATAGGTTCATCTGCAGTATAATCCCAAAACTCTTCTGAAGACCAATAAGAAGGAAGTTCATCAATACTATAATTATATTTTCCATTTAAGTAAACTAAATAAGTATCATTTATATTCCCAATATTAGTAACATTATAACTAACTTCAAAATCTGTTCCTTGATATACACTAATACTTTGTGTTTTTGGAGATAAATCTATGCCATATATTGGATTAACAATTATTGTAAGTAAAAAAGTTTTTCTTTTAGTTGAATCATGTTGAGATACTACCGTTATATTATCTATATATGTACCTGCTAAAGTGTCTGTAGTATTAGAATACCACATATCTTCTGTATACCAATAAGAAGGAAGTACATCAGTTGTATACTGATATTCTCCATTCAAATATACAAGAAAAGTATCATTTGCATATCCCATATTAGTTATATTAATATAATATTCATAATAATTTACTCCTGGAACCGTATTAATCGTTTGAGTAGTTGGTGATAAATCTAAATCGTATTGTGGAAGTAAAGTCATATCATAAGCTTGTTGTGCACCGCTTGTATCAAGAATTATATTTGTAGTATCTTTATGCCCACTTTTATCAACTTTAATTATTAAATTATTTCCTGCTGACCAAGCAGTTGGAAAATTACCTACATCAATATCCCACCAATTTGTTGCATCCACTGTACCAGTTAATGTCTCAGAAGGTCTTGATTCAATATACGCTGTAATAGTAGCTCCATTTGCTAATGTTCCGTCAGTAGCATCAAATACATATCCATACACTGTATGTGGTGTTCCTGCTGAAACCAAATTACTAACCGAGATTAAAGATAAAACTAAGAGAATTGATAAAAATCCTATTTTAAATTTATTTTTCATTTTTATATTGTCCATTTAATAATATATAACTCTTTTTATTTCATCACCCAAGTTGAATTTTGAGTAACACTTACAAAATAAGCTACTCCCTTTTCTATATTAAAATTATTAACAGGTGTTCCACAAGGATGTCCACTATACATTTGAGTATAAGGGTCCCATTTTGTTACTGCATCTGAATATTGAACATCATTACAAATATCCTGGGCAGTAATTAATTGGCTATTCCATAATAAAGATATAGCATTAACTCCAGTTTTATTGATAGGTTTAACTAATATTAAAATTTTTGAAAGAGTCATATTAACACTTTGTTGAGAGCCAGAGTTATCTAATATTATATTTGTGTTTGATTTGTAACCATTTTTATCAATTTGTATTATTAAGTTATTCCCTGCTGACCAAGCAGTTGGAAAATTACCAGTATCAATTAACCAAGCATTTGATATTCCAGAATTACCAGTAACTCCTACAATATCTGTTAATATTTCTGTAGGTCTTGTTTCTATATAAGCCGTAACATTAGCCCCATTTGCTAATGTTCCATCTACAGCATCATTTACATAACCCCAATTAATGTGAGGCGTACCTGCTGATATAAGAGGTAAACTTAATAACATTAACAAACAAAAAATTTGAATGATTTTTATTTTATTTTTCATTGTAAACTCCATGTTGAATTTTGAGTAATACTTACAAAATACCCAACAGCATATTCTAAATTAAAATTATTAACAGGTGTTCCACAAGGATGTCCACTATACATTTGAGTATAAGGGTCCCATTTTGTTACAGCATCTGAATAAGTTATACTATCACAAATATCTTCAGCATTTACTAATCCTGTATTTGGAGGAAGAGAAATTGCATTAACTCCAGTTTTATTTGTAGATTTTATTAATTCAACTACACCCGAACCACCACCGCCCCCCCCGCTACCGCCAATTGGAGTTAGAGGATTTTCTAAAGCATATATTTTAACTTCTGCATATGTAGCTTCATCTGGATAGTAGATTATTGCTTCACCATCGTTCTTTAGATTTATATCAACTTTAGTACCATATTCGGTTCTTGTGGTTTTTGTGTAACTATCATTATTATATTTTTGAACAAAATAACCTGAGCCAATTTTACTTTGTGCTGAACCATCAACAGAATATTTTGCAAATTCAATTTCATCGTCTGTTGAATCCCATAAGAAAGTAAAGTTCAAAAGTTTTAAATGAATTCCTGATTCTTTGGATACATCAACTTCACCAAATTTAATTGAACAATTATCAACAGCATTTGCATTTTGATTTAACATAGAAGAAGTATTACCAAAAGTAATATTTCCACCATTCTTTGTCCAATAGTTCATACCATATGCATCTGAAAGATGTGTAAAATTAATCCATTGCATTTTGGTACTTGTATCTTGGTCAAAAGCTAATTGTATATTATAGTTTATATCACTAAAAGTTGTAACTCGCCCTTCATAATAAGGAAGATTATAATAAATGTATCCTGTATCAAGTTCTTTAATATCTGTTTCGTTTGCGGAAGTATCTATGTTTATAATTTCATAAATATGTGATTCTTTATTCCCTTCTGCTAAGAATCTAATTCCCGTCATTTGGTCTAATCTTGCTACATTCATAGTATTATTAGTAATATTTACCCCGGCACCTTCCCAAGCAATAAACGGATTATTAACATCCCCCCATACAAAACTTCTTGCACCTGAAACTTTTGTTCCATTTAAATGACATATGGTAAAATTATTAAGTGGATTTCCCAATTTATTTTTAACAGTTAATTTTACTTTATCTCCTTGTGGGTCTATTTTAATTTCTTCTGTGGATTCAACAATTTTATCTAAAGTTATTGCAAATGCATTAAAAACTGGGTCTTTCAAAGATTCTCCTGCTTTCAAATATGTTTTGTTAGTAGGAATATAAACTATAGATAATTGATTAAATCCTGTTGTTCCATCATTCAAACTAACAGTAGTATTAACTATTCTAATTCCATTAACTTCTACTTCTTTATTTTGTTCTAATATAATTTTCTTTGCTCCGAGAGCTAATTCACAAATATCTAAACCTGCTCCCATATACGTCACGTCTAAAACCCCAATCATTAAACCGTCTGGCATTGTTTGAATTTCCCCTAAATTTATAATATAAGGTGTACTATCATATTGAATTATACATTTTGTTTCAGCAACATCAACGCCTGTAACAGTAACTCCATTTTTAGTTTCTCCCTCAAAGATGATGATTTCATTTCCTCCAAGTAAAATTAACTTATCAAGCATACCATATGATGTATTACTGACAGTAGCATCTGCAATGGTATAATTTGTTCCTAAAATAGTTAAAACCGTACCTTCAATATCGGATGCATCTTTTACCTTTACTTCAGAACCAAGTATATCTAAGGTATAATTCCATGCAAATGCGTAAGAAGTATAATTTATATAACCAGATACCACAGCAGTCCCATTCCAATAGGACACCCATTTTTGATAAGTATCGATGTTATCAAAAAATAGGTAATCATCTACAGGTTTATTATCTCTATTTGAGTCTTGTTGATATACATAACCAGCAGTACCTTTTCCTGTACTAACATTAGTTACCGCATAGAAATCTAAAAATTGTTGATAATTATAAGTTCCAGTATTTATTCCTTGACTATCTACCCAAACTTGATTTGCAAGTAAAATTGGAAGGTAAGTATCACTAATTCCACCCGTTAAACCATAAATAGTTTGACCTAAATTAAATTTATCCCCGCTTTGTTCTATTAAAAAAGATTCAGATAAGGCATATACAAAAGTAGATATTATAAATAAAGATAAAAATATTAATATTAAATAATTATATAATTTCATTTTCTAAACTTTCTTATAAATATAACCCCCACTACTATAATTATTAGAAATAAAAAGATTCCCCACTTTATAAAGTTTTTTGTTTTATTGTTATTTTCATTCTCAGATAAAGTACTATTAAGTTCTGTTTTATTTGAAGAATTTATGGTTTTTTGTTGTAATGTTTTCTTTGGTTCGGTTATAGTTTTATTTCCTACAATAGGATTTATGTTACTTATACTTTCTTTATCCGAATCATTAGTTATGGTAGTGATAGAAGCTTTTGTTGAACTTGTATATTTTACTTCTTGAGCTCCAGCGTCATTTAAAATTAAATTTATATTTTTATTAGGAAATTCTATAATTAAAATATCACCAATTTTCCAGGGGGTATTAAAATTTCCTATATCAATTAACCATCCTTCATTAACTTTCGAATTTCCACCTATACCAATATTATCTGTAAGAATCTCCGATGGTCTACTTTCTACATAAGCTGTTATTGTTGTTCCATCAGAACTAGGTAAAAATCCATAAACTGAATGAGGTATTCCAGCAGATACAAATATTGGGAGAATTAAAAATATCCCTACCAAAATTATTAAGTTTTTATTCATTAATTAACTAACCCCATCAACCTATATATTGGGGTATATATTTACCTTTTTATAAATCTTCCTATTTATTTAGTTTGTTAAAAAGGAGTATCTTACTTATTTATAAAGAAAAGACCTATTTTTTAATAGACTAAAAACGAACCTTTTTATATTAGAAATTCTTTAAAAGGAAAAACTGGTTAAAAAGAAATGAGCAAAGAACTTACAAAATATAAAAAAGAATTACTTGATAAACTTAATTTAAAAGAAAGTGAATTAAACAAAGTATTTTCTGAGGTATTCTGGGACCATCAAAATCCATGTAAACTTATAATTCCTTTAATGGTAATAAAAAAAAGTTTTGATAATACAAAAGATATATTTCCAAATGATGACCCGTCAATAATTAAAAGACAATTATTTATAGAGATACTAATAAAATTTTGTAAATTAGCCGAAGATTTTGGTGGACTTGTATCAAGTAAAGATGATGATATGTTTAAATTTGCACAAAATTATAATACATTTAAAGTAGACGATGTTTTATCTTTTTATGATACCTTATCTTTAGATGATAATAGTTTAAATAAACTTTTATGTTACCCAGCCCATAATAAACAATGCGATAAAGCTAAAGGAGTATTAGAATTATCTTATATGAATTTAAAAGAAAGTTTAGAAAGAATTAAAGAAGAATATACAAAACATAGGGAAGCTTATAATTCCTATAAACATGGATTTAGAATAAGATTTGAAGATGCTGGAGACTTTGAGGTAGGAAATAAAGTATATAAAAATTCTAAAATTCTATTTTATTATAATTCAAAATCATTAAAAAAAGACCCCCATATCATGAGTCTTATAGTTTATGAAAATTTTTCAGATTATAATTTTAATGAACTTTATAATTTATGTTTAGACTTAATGGATTTAATGAATATATTCATAAGCAATTTTAGAGAATCTAAAAATGAGAGTAGAAATAAACCATTTAATATATTTTTTTGTCAAGAACAAAAAGAAGATAAGGCAAAAACATTTAAAGATGTTATTTTTAATATTTAAATAAAATGGAATTAGAAGTAGATTGGAATTGGTTTAAGGAACATTTAATAGATTTTATAATAATCTTGGGGGTAATCTTAATTATTTCTAAAATAGATTTTTGGATGAATGGAGAAAATGCTATGTTTCTAAAAATAATAAGTCCATTTATAAAAAGTTTACTAGAAGATGCCCTTATAGTCATAATCATTTTATTACTTGCCTTTTATATAAAATTAAAAATAGAAGATAAAAAATGAAATTCTTTAAAGGATATTCAATTCCAGAAAGGTTTACAGATAGATGGTTTGTTATAGTAGGTTCAATTTTCCTAATTTTATGTTCTATTGTTGCTTTAATTAAATATTACTTATAATTTAATTTCTCAATTCTTTTACAAGTTCAGGATATGCTTCTCTTAATTTTTCAAGGTTTTCTTTATCTGCTCTAAGTATCAATTCTGTAAGGTCTTTCTTAAACTTGCTCATATTTTCATAATTTTTAATATCTTTCATCTTAAATCACTTATAAATTGTATTTTTAAGCTATATAAAGATTCATATACTAAAATTTAATATTAAAAACATTTAAATATAGTTAAACAGCGAGGTAGGCTAAAATGTATTGGATAACAAAAAATCTAGGAACAGCTCCATTAAGGGAATTTGAGAAAATAAAGAAATTGAAGAATGTAGAGATTGAGATAGTTAGAGATTTGATAGATGGAAAACAAATTAATAAAGGGCAATTCCAATCTAAAGTTAGGCATGTTGAAAATATAATCAAGAAAAAGAAGAAAGCTGTTATTATTTGCATTGGGGGGATGAGCAGAAGTAATGCTGTTGCATTAGTTTATTTAATTAAAAATGGAATGAATTTTGATGAAGCTTATAATCTTATCAAAGAAAAGGTGCTAATTGTTAGAATTAGACCGGATTTAATGAAATTTATAAAGAAAGAATATTTAAACTAAGGAATTTAATACTTCTTCCGTTACTATAATAAGAAGAGTTAATGAGTTAAAAGAAATATCCATTTAATTATACCAACCATAATTAATATCAATAGGATTAAACCACAATAAAATAAACCTTTTTTTAATCTTTTAAATTCCATATATTTAAATTTAATATTAAATATCCAAAATAAACCGGCTATAAAAAAAACACAAAGAAATAACATACTTAAAATATAAATAAGAATTAAAAACAATTTAGCGAAGGTAGTTTTAGTATAAAAATCTAAAAACATCTGCGAAGCTAATAAATTTGCGAATTGAGATAATAAAACAGATACTACTATAGAAATTATTAATATCTTTTGATTTAATATTGTAATATCTCTTGAAACCATTTTATAAATAATAAATATCTTTTATTTTTCCATTAACCCAAACTTTACATTCATATTGATTTTTAGCAGGAAAATAAGGTAATACAATATCTATCATAACTTTATCTTCACCTGCTTCAAAATTAAATTTTTTTGTTCCTGTTCGATGTGTAGGTTCTTTTATAATTTGTTTATTATTTACTTTTATTACTAAATTTTCACTAAATAATTTTGTTAATCTTTCTATAGAAACTTTATTCTTACCTAAACTAAAATTAACAACTTTAATTTTTTTCATTCTAAATCTTTATATTTTGCTTTTGTATGAATATGAACTTTAGCTCTTTGTTTTAAACTCTTAAATTCTGTTTCTGAGTTCCATTTTGCTATAGCAATCACAAAAAGAAATAAGGATATTACAAATAAAGGCAACGATATTATTGGAAGAATAATGCCTATACCTATTAATAATTTACATGTACTTCTTTTCATTTTTTAATACTTAACATAACATATACATTTATTATTTTCTATTTCTGCACCAATTTGTTGATATCCATAGATAGTATATCTGTTTTCACAATAAACTTTACAATTAGCACAATCCATATTTTCTAAATCTTCATATACAATATTTTTAGTATAGCTACTATCGGAACCATAATCATAAATATTACAAGACACTCTTGACATTCTACCTGAAAAGAATAAAAAGAATACTCCTAAAAGAACTAATATTCCCATAGATATAAAAATAGCATATTTTATGGTTTTATTCATATTCTATTAAATAATTTCTTATTTATAATTGTTTCTAAAATCATTTTATTTAAATAAATCCTTTATATCCATAGAATTTAATTCATCTAAGTCTTTTTTTATTAATGAAGAATTTTCAGAAATTGTTTTCTGAAGTTTTGGTTCATAAAGATTATCAAAAGAAATATCATCAAATATTTTTAAAGAATCTTTTTTAGATACAAAACTATAGGGTGAACCAAATGCAAGTAATTTTATTTTCAACTCACTCCAAAAATAATATAAGAATTTTTTCTTATCCATATTACATTTTTTAGATGCATTACATAAAGGATAATAAATTAAGTTGTAAAGTATATTACTCATTTCGTTTAAATAAGTCCTTAAATGGTACATAGATGCAAGTCCTCCCATTTGTTTTGAATTAACTTCATTAAGCTCATTTACCCTTCTTTTAATCAGCCCTATATAAAATTCAATTGTTTTTTCTATAACTCTTTTTGTTTCAAGTTCATCTTTAGTTTCATTATCTTTTTGAATTTCTATTAATTCTGGAATGAGGCTAATAATTATTCCTAAAAGAATATCGATGTCTGCTCCTATCCCTATTATTTCCCACTCTAAACTTTGATTAAGTTTAAAATCTTCTTTGCTTATTTTAAATTTTATTTTTCTTTCTACTTTCCTTGCAATACTACAAACATTATATAAATCAATTGGCGCCTTTGTATAAATCTCAGACCAATAGATATTATAATATCTCATAATTTTCCCTCTTTTTTTAATCCATTCATAATCCATCTTATTTTATTTTCTTTTAATTTGTATACTCCACGTTTTACCTTTTTAACAATACCATAATCTACAAGTCTGTTTAATATAGTATGAACATTACCTTTCTCCCAATTTACCCCTCTTCTAGGTAAAGAATGCAATAATCCCGAATATCTAAATTCTCCTCCCCTAAATAAGAGATATATCTCTTGAATCAATTTTTTGTATATATGTTTTTTCCCCATTTTAATATGGCACTATATAGTGGCATTTACATTTTTATATATTTTAGAGGGTTTTTAGTTATTAACCCTCTATTTTTTCTTCTGTTATTTTTGGTTCATTCTTCCAAAGATTAAAAGTTGTACCAAACAATTTAAGTGTAACATAATCTTTTCCATTTTTGTCTTTATTTTTCCATATTGCAATAGGAACCTTTCCAACAAAATCTGGTGCTTTAGCTTCTTCTTTTTGCATTTTTATTCACCTCCTTTATCTTTTGAATATAATAATTTTGTAAATCGATGAGTCAATTGCTCAGTTCTATCACCTAAAAAATTTCTTAAATTACTATGCATTCTTTTAAAATCTTCTTGGAATATTGTTGAAGCAGAAAACATTTCTTCACTAATAACTAAATGTAATAATTCATGAATAATTGTATATCTTAAATTATATTTTTCATTCATATTTGTAAAATCTATATTTATTGTTGCTTCTTTTGTTTCTACATCATATTTAATCTCCCCCGTTGTACTTTTTTCTAATTTTTTTAATTTTAATTCCACATTCCAACTGTTTAATTTTAATTGGTTAATAAAATAATTAAGCAATTTTTGTGCTTCTTTTTCATTTTCTTTCATTTTCTTCTACCTCCACAATTTTTACTTCTTCTTTTAAGTCCTCGACATTAGAACTTTGAGCGTATAGGGTTTTAGGTTCTTTTTCTTTTAAATTAAAATTAAATTCGAATTCATAATTAATACTCTCAAAACGTTCCCGAATTGATTCTGCTTCTTGAACTAATTTTCTTTTGATAAAATCTCTGCTCCCCAAATTAGAAAATATTAAATCTTCAATAAATTTAGACATATTTTTAATGTAACCAGCATTTACACTTTCTTCTAATAAATTAACTACTTCGATACTTAAACTAAATGTTCTCGTAATCTTGCTTGAATTTTTTACCATTTTTGATTTATTCCAAAATATGAATATGAATAAATAAAATAAAAAAAAGGAAGTTAAAGAGGTATTTATTTAAATATTTATTTAAATAAGAAAATAATATACATATATTAGAATAATAAATATCAATAAATAGATATAAATATTTAAATATCAATAAATAGATATAAATAAATAAGAGTTTTATTTTACTCTTCATTTTTATTACCCCATATATCAATTGTATCACATTCAAGTATAGTAACTATTTTTTTCTTAATAATAGTAGAAGGAATTATTCTATTATGTATAATCCCATTAATATATTGCCTTGAATAACCAATTTTTGCACTAAGGTCTGACTGTTTTAAATTTTTTCTTTGTAAAAGTACCAAAAGCCGTTTACCAGAATCTAATATTATACCTTTCTTTACTAGATATTGATTAGTTTGTTCTTCTGAGGTAATATTATTCATTTTATTAAGAAATCACCTTTATTTTGCTCAGAATTAATTTATCGGTGCCTTCTTCCATTTCAATATTAAGAGAATCGCCTTTCTTTACATCTTTTGCAAGAATCCAAATTTGAGGCAAAGTGATTAGTCTGGAATTCTTAATTCCCACAATCTTCCGCGTTCCTAATTTTATATAGGTCATAAGTTTAAATTATAATTTCACATATAATAAAATTATTTTTTTATTAAAAGTAATCTTTATTATAATAAAAAAGGTTACTTCATTTTTTTATAAAAAATATCATATTTATTACTCTTGATAGGTAACCTATTAAAGGTAAACTTTATATACTAGTTAATGTTAGATTATATGTATGGGATTAAATAATAAAAAAAATTGTAACTGGGATGGTAGTATACAAAAAGGAAAACCTCCGAAAAAATCTAATCTTATTATTCTTGAACATTTGATAAATAAAAAATCTTCTACAATAGGAGGTATTTTAGAATATTTTACGGAAAAATATAACTTTAGTTATAAATCAAGGACTCCTATTGAAAATCATTTAAGAAACTTTATTAAAATAGGAATAGTTAAAGAAGATAAATATGGCAGGGGAAAATCAAGGAAATATATAATTATGGAAGGGAAAGAACCTTTTATAAAGATAGCAGAAAAATTTAAAGAAAATGATGACATTCTAATTTTTGTTAATAGCGTTTATTTTAAAGATTGTTTTAATAATAAAGAAATACTTTCAGCAATTTCTGATTCTGTCGGGGATATTAAAATTGAAATTAAAGATAATCAATTTAAATTCAAAAATTTAAATTCTACTCTTAAACTTGAAAAAAAAGATTATGATTTACTTTTTAAAATAACTCAATTCCCCTCCTCATTTAAAATTTTAATTAAAATTTTATCAGATAATAAAGTAGTTATAGAACAAGAATCTGATGAATATACTAAAAGAATATTTTTTATGGATTTTATAATAGCATTTTTATTTGATTATTATCATAATCCTGAAAAGGTTAAATTAGAATTAGCAAATGAAATATATAATAAATTAAAATTAAACGTAAGTTTTACGTTGCCTTAATCCAAAATGAAATATATGAATTTTAACCAAATGAATGTACCTTTGTGTAGAAAGGTAAACAAAACATATGAAGATGCAGAAATGCTCTTAATTCCAAAGAAAAAATTAAGATTTATCAATAAAAGACTTATAGACATCAATAACAATCAATTTGATAGAAACATAAAAGTGTATGTTAGCAACTCAAAAAGTGCATTCATGCAGTCAAGATACATTAGTTTTCAAAACATAAAATGTAAAAATAATAAAGAATTAAGGCTTATAAGCCATGATTTCACTTTTTCACTAAATCAATGCACATACCTGCTGCTACAGTTGTACCTGCATCTCTGATTGCAAATCTTGCCATATGTGGTATTTCTTTTTGTCTTTCAATTACCAAAGGTTTTGTAGGTTGTATTTTAACAATTGCTACGTCTCCATTTTTTAACATATCAGGATGTTCTTTTATTGTTTCACCTGTTGCAGGATTAATTTGTTTAACTAATTCTATAAATTTACATGCTGTTTGTGAAGTGTGAATGTGGAATACTGGTGTGTATCCTACCGTTAATACTGTTGGATGATTTAATATTACAACTTGAGCAGTAAATTCTGTAACAACACTTGGAGGATTACTTGTAGGTCCTAAAACATCTCCTCTTGCTATATCTTTCTTTTCAATACCTCTAACGTTAAATCCTACATTATCTCCAGGTAATGCTTCAGTCATTTGTTCATGATGCATTTCAATAGATTTTACTTCTCCATTTACACCTTTACCTTCTCTTCCTGGGCATACAGTAACTTTATCTCCTATTTTCATAATTCCTGTTTCAACTCTTCCAACTGGAACTACTCCAATACCTTGAATACTATATACATCTTGAATTGGTAATCTTAATGGTAAGTTTGTTGGTTTTTCTGGTTCTTTGAATAAATCTAATTGTTCTCTTAATGTTGGTCCTTTATACCAAGGAGTTTTTGTTGATCTATTAACAATATTTTCTCCTAAATATGAACTTGCTGGTATGAAATTAATTTCTTCTGTTTTATATCCTACTGATTTTAATAAAGTTGTAACATTGGTTTTAACTGCATTGAATTTAGTTTCATCAAAATTAACAACATCCATTTTATTAACTAAGATTGCTAATTGATTTACACCAAGAGTTTTACATAAGAAAATATGTTCTTTAGTTTGTTCCATAATTCCATCGGAAGCTGCTACTACAACAACACCAACATCTGCTTGGCTTGCTCCAGTAATCATATTTTTAATGAAATCTCTGTGACCAGGAGCATCTATAATTGTATATTCATATTTGTTTGTTATAAATTTTTTATGTGATAAATCTATGGTAACTCCTCTTTCTTGTTCTTCTTTTAAGTTATCCATAACGAATGCGAATTCAAAACCAGCTTTTCCTAATTCTTGAGCTTTTTCTTTAAGCTTTTTCATTTCTGTTTCTGGTATACCACCTGCATCATATAATAGTCTACCAACTGTAGTTGATTTACCATGGTCTACATGACCTACAAATACAATGTTCATATGTGGTTTTGTTCTTGCCATTTTGAATAAAATATTGATTTAAAACTTATTTATAAAGGTTTTGGTGGGTAATTATGCAATTAATCTTTCTTTTTGTATTCTAAGTAAATTAATAGAGTTGAAATGATTACGCAAAAAATACCTATAATAATACTAAAATAATATATCTTATTCACTCTTGTAAATCTTACTATTTCAGAATGTAGTGAGAATAAACCAAAAAAAAGAATTGTTATTTTAAATAACCAACGAATTATTTTTAATTTAGAATTATTATTTATCATTAAGGCAATAATTAAATAGGTTAATAGTGCAGGAATTATAATGGATATTAAAGTAAAAAGTAGACTAAAATGACAAAATCCCACATCTCCAATCATTTCACAGTGTTGTGTAAAATCATTAAGGATAAATAAGATATAATAAATCATAATAAGAAAGATAGTAGAATAAATAATCCTCGTTTTTGTTGGTTTAAAAAAATCTTTAATCCCCATATCTTATTAATATAATAATCTTATTTAAATTTACTGATTTTCACTAAGACCTTTTCTTTCTCTGATTTGTTTAATAACTTTTAATTGTAAATCGCCAGGTAATTTTTCATATACTTGGTTTATTAAATAGAAAACTCCTCTTCCTTCAGTACAACTTCTTAAATCTGAAGCTAATCCAAATGATTCTGCAATAGGTAATTTTGCTTTAACAGTAATATGTTCTCCTTCTTGACTCATTTCTAATAATTGTCCTCTTTTATTTTGGATTAATTTTGTTATTTCTCCCATGAATTGCATTGGAGCTTCCATTTGTAATATTTGTAATGGTTCGAATAAAACTGCTCCTGCATTTCTCATAGCATCTTTTATAGCATCTCTTACTGCAGGTAATACTTGTGCTGGTCCTCTATGAATAGTATCTTCGTGTAATTTACAATCCATCAAATCAACTCTCATTTTTACTGCCGTTTCTCTTGCTAAAGGTCCTCCAGTAACAACTTGATGGAATGATTCTTTTACTAATTCAATAACTTCTCCAATGTGAACAATACCTTTTGTAGAATCAACTAACATATTTCCTTTGAAAAAATCAACAACAGATCTTGCTTCTTTATTTTCTAATCCTAATTCTAATAATTTTTTAATTGTACCTTCGTCTTTTTTCTTAACTTCTCCTTCTGGAATTTCTCCTGCTTTAATAGCATCATAAATTTTTGGATCTAAAGGACTAACTTTAATATAAAATTTATTGTGTTTATTTGGAGATTTTCCTTCGACTTCTTGAGATTCTTTTGTAATTGCTTCTCTGTAAGATACAATTGGATTACTTGTTTTTACAGCAAGTCCTTTTTCTGTTTTAATTCTATTTTCTATGATTTCTAAATGTAATTCTCCCATACCCGACATTAAATTTTCTCCTGTCTCTTCATTGATTTGAATAACAATAGAAGGATCTTCTTTTCCAACTTGTCTTAATACTTCAATTAATTTTGGTAAGTCAGCAGATTTTGTAGCTTCAATACTTTTAGTAATTACAGGATCAAAAATATGTTTTATTTCTTCGAAAGGTTGTATTGGTATGGATGAAACAGTTTCTCCTGCAAAAGTATCTTTTAATCCAACTAATCCAACAATATTTCCTGCAACAGCTTCATCAACTTGTAATCTTTGAGATCCTTTGTAAATTGAAACTTGTTGAAGTCTAATTGGTTTTTTAGCTAGATTTAACCAAACATCTTGTCCTTGTCTAACTGTACCTGAAAATAATCTTCCTGCTGCAACTTCTCCTACGAATTTTTCAACAACAATTTTTGTACAAACAAAAGCAACAGGACCATTTGGATCACAATTCATTAAGGATTTTCCTGTTTCTGAATCTAAATCTCCTCTCCATATTTTTGGAATTCTATAAACTTGAGCTTGTTTTGGATTTGGATGATGTCTTATTGACATATCTAATACTACTGCATGTAATGGAGCTTTTTTTGCTAGTTCTTTGTAAGCTTCTTCTCCTTTTTCATAAGCATCAATAACATCTTTGAAACTTAATTTAGTTGTTTTCATATATGGTAAAGATAAAGCCCAGTTATGGAAAGCAGAACCAAATGCAACAGAACCTTCTTCAACAGAAACTTGCCATTCTTTTTTGTATTCTTCTGGTGCTATTCCAGATATAATTTTATTAACTTCAGAAATAATTTTTACGAATTTTTCCTGCATTTTTTCAGGTGTTAATTTAACTTCTCTTATTAATCTATCAACTTTGTTAATGAATAATACTGGCTTTACTCTTTCTCTTAAAGCTTGTCTTAAAACAGTTTCAGTTTGTGGCATGATTCCTTCAACAGCACATACTAATACAATAGCGCCGTCGATAGCTCTCATTGCTCTTGTTACATCTCCACCAAAATCTACATGTCCTGGAGTATCAATTAAATTAATTAAATAAGGATCATTATTATAATGGTGAACCATAGAAACGTTAGCTGCATCAATAGTAATTCCTCTTTGTTGTTCATCTTCGTGAAAATCTAAAGATAATTGTTTTCCAGCTAATTCTTCTGAAATCATTCCAGCTCCAAGTAATAAATTATCTGAGAATGTAGTTTTACCATGATCAATATGAGCACAAGTACAAATATTTCTAATATGTTCAGGTTTTTTCATTAAACCTATAACTTGTTCTACAAGTTTATCTGATGCTACTGATGCCATAACATTTTGGGTACGTATTTTATTTATAAAAGTTTTGCTTTTTTGTTTGTTTTAAAGCCTATAAACCCATAAAAGAAGGTTTAAAAATAGAGAGTATAAGCTAAAATAGATTATAGAAAGATTTATAAATAAGGTTGTTACTATATAGTAACTACTAATAGGTGAATAAAATGGAACAATATCTATATGACTTGGCTGTGGAAGCAGCTGGAGTAAAATTACTTTGTACTGCTCGTAAAGAGGATGAAGCTAGAGAATTCTATTCTGAAATAACCCCTTCTGAATTTCAAAATATAAAACCTTATTTATCTTTTAAAGGAATGGATGATTCAAGAATTATAAGATTAGAAAATGTAATCTCTAAAGCTTCTCCAGAAGAGTTAAAAGATTTAACTCATTGGTCTGATGAAACTTTGCTTTTATTTAAACATTATCTAGCATTAAAACCTTATACCTTTGAAAGAGTAGCAGAAGATTTACGTAAATCTTACGAAGATAATATGAGATTAGAACCAGAAGAGTTTAAAATAAATGAAGTTAAATTAGATTTAGAGGGATTAGCAACACCAAAGAATTTAGACAAAGTATTTGATTTAGTAAGGCCTTATAATCAAGACAAAAAAGTAATGTTAATAATGCAAGGTACACAAGAAGCTATAGATTATTATACTACTTCATTACAAAAAGCAGGTATACATACTGCAACATTATCATTAAAAGATTTAAATAAAGGAATATGGAATCCACAAGATCAAAATTCGCAGGGTAGATTAAATATGATAGTTGCTGCTCCAAGAACTTTACCAAAAGAACATCAAGAAAAGATTAAACAAACATTTAAAAATTTAAAACTTTTAGGATATAATTTACCTAAGATAGTTATATATGCTGATAAAAAGGATAAACCTCAAGATTGGAATGCCGATGCTATGCTACATACTGGTGCAACAATACCTGCTCTTATAGAAATGATACTTCAATCTTATAGAAATTATTATTTTAAAAAAATGGGTAATGGAGTTCAAAAATGAAAATTAATAAATATAGTCTAGAAAAAGATGGAAATGAATCACAACTTGTAATATATATTCCTTTATCTAAAGAACAATTACCTATGTTTGCAAAACATTTTGGTGAACAAGGAGATCTAGAAGATTTATTAAAAATAGAAGAAGTAATTACTCCTATTGAAGAAATAGAATTAGAACAAGAACTAGAAGAAGTAGAAACTCCTGGGCATTATGTTGAACTTGGAGATGGGACAGGAAAATTACCTGGAGAAGAAATGCTTACTTCGCCTGGAAAATTAGATTCTGAAAAAGATAAAGAAATAGAAGATGAAGATGTCCCTGGAATAGGATATAGACCAAATACTATTTTTGCAGATTTTAAAGCAGGTCTTTTAAAAGATAAAAAAGGCGGAGTATTAGGAGAAGAAGAATTATTTAATAAATTAGAACATTTAGCAAATACATTTGAACTTCCTTCAGTAGATATGTATTATAATAGATCAGGACAAGATCAAGCTCTAACAAAATATCAAGCTTCATTAAATTATTTAGTCGCTCTTGCAAGCGGTCTTGGAGAAGGAAAAGCATTATCACACGCATTTGCAGCAAGATATTCTTTATTACCTAAGAGAATAAAAACAAAAGAAGGACAATTATATTTCCCTCATCTTGAAAAAGAACAAAGTAATCTAAAAATATTCGGGAAATTACATAAATTATTTTTCCAAGGAATTAAAGACATCAATGATAAAGTAATAATTCCTGTTCATTTTTTAAGAAGTTCAGTAAAAAATAATGATAAACAAGAAGTTGTTTATTACGCTGCTCCATGGGGATCTAAATCTGGAAAGGATAGTAGAATAGAATTGGATAAAAGATATACTCCTTTTTTAGAAGATTTAAATAAATTGCTTCCTTATATTAATGATAATCCGAATGATGATCAATTATCAGAAGATAAACGTGCAAATCTAATAGAAGCAGGGTCTATAGTTGCTGCTTGGATGTTACCTTCTCATTTTATGTTGGAGGGTTATCCTGACTCAAGAGCTCCACATACAGTAGAGAGTGGGATAGAATTGCTTAATACTTATGGTGGGAGTTACAAAGAAATTGCTAAAATCATAAAGAGAGTTTGTTATGATCATAGAAAATTCTAGTTAATCCAATCTTTAGACAAACGTCTTATTTCTGAATGTGCTATTTTTCCAAATTCTCCTGAAAAGTTTTTAGGAATATGTAATAATTCATGCAATATGGTAACATCTTGATCTCTTTTAGAAACTCTTTCAAAATTATGATTATTAAAAGTTATAACATAAAAAGGTTTTATATGCGGATAAATCAATTGTAAAGTTCTAAAGAAACCAGTAATTTTTGCACAAGTTCTTGTATCACAAGAATATCTGTAAAAGTGAACTCTTTCAAAATCTATATAATTTAAATTAAATCTTTTAGCTATTTCAATCGCTCTTTCTTTTAATTCTGGTGCTTCTATATATTGTACCATTACAAATTAGAGAATTGTATTTGCTTTTAATGTTTTTGGTAACTGATTAGTAAAGATAATTTTACGAAAACTATATATAGAAGTTTATATATCTAAATATAAGATATTTAGGGGGTATATTATGAAAAATTACAAACTAGTATCAATAAGTTTTTTTCTTGCAGCATTAATTATTATGTTGCCAATTTGTTTAGCAGAAGAAATTAAGACTACAGATGGAGTTATATTAAAAGATAGTAACTCCGCTAAGAGTGCAAGTCCTCAACGACAAGCGAATTCCTTTGTAAACCTATTTCCAGGTTTATCCGCAGTAATAGTTGCTATTATTTCGCCTTTTGTTACAGCCATAGCAGTTGCTGCTGCAGTAATTGTAGGTGGTTATGTTGTATATAGAATAGGGTATAGTACTTGGATTTATTATCAAGCTTATTCTTATTCTAATTTAATTGAGTATAAACACATTAATGACTTTCCAAATATTTGGAGTTCGAGTCCTCCAACAAAGACACAATTTAAAAATGAATGTAAAAAAAATATGAATAGCAAGTCTGTTGAAAGATATATTCAAGTTAGGGATGGAAGAAGTGTAGCTTACAATCCTTCAACAAGAATGTTGACTATTGGAGATAAAAATGGGAAAGATATTATTACTTGCTTCCCTAAGAGTAGATCTGATGTTAACAAAGAAGTAAGCAGAGGAAATTGGAAAAGAATTAGATAAATATGAAAATGACTTATAATCTACTTGAAGAAATACAGAAAGAGATTAGAAATGCTAAAAAAAAGGGAGGTAGAGATGTTTATGCAATTTCCTCTCTATTATCTCTTGAAAAAGAGCTTAAACAGAAATCTAATCTCCTTGAAAAATTTAAGAAATCAGCAATCTACAAAGACAGAGTTTTAAAATCCTTGAACTTTTTTAGTAAAACGGTAAAGAAGTGGAATAAAGAAGTTTCAAAAAAAGGAAACAAAGCTTTTAGTGATAGAAGCGAAAAACAATGGTATCTTGATACTAAAAGAGATTTTAAACTTCTACAGAAAGAGGCTAAGCGCCTTAAACTTTAATTTTTTTAATTTTTGGTATAAGAAAGATTTAAAAAGAATAATTTATTTAATTAATTATGAAAAAAGAGAGTAGAAATAAACTTTTAATTATTACAATTTTTGCAATAGCTATGGGTTTTCTTGAAGCAGCTGTTGTAATATATTTAAGAAAATTACTTTATCCAAATGGTTTTGATTTTCCTTTAAAAGGTTTTTTAGATCCTTCTATATTAAGTGTTGAATGGATAAGAGAATTTGCAACAATTGTTATGTTAGTAACTATTTCTATGCTTGCAGCAAAAAAATTATATGAAAGGTTTGCTTATTTTCTATATGCTTTTGCTATTTGGGATGTATTTTATTATGTTTTCCTTAAATTAGTTTTAGATTGGCCCTCTTCTTTATTGACTTGGGATATGCTTTTCCTTATTCCTTGGGTTTGGGTTGGACCAGTTTTAGCCCCACTAATATGTTGTGTGCTTTTTATAGCTATGACTTTTATTATACTAAATTTTGAAGATAAAGGGATAAAAGTAAAAATAAATGTTAAAGAATGGAGTTTAATGATTATAGGAGTTGTTCTTGTATTATATACTTGGTTATATGATTATGGAAAAATAATTTTTAGTGGATATGCAAAGGACTTTTTTACATTAACAAATAACGAACAATTTATGCAAATTGTAAATAATTATGTTCCTCAAAATTATAATTGGCCTGTATTTTTACTAGGAGTCGTTTTTGTATTGGTTGGAATGGCATTCTTTTATTTTAGATCAAAAAGAAAGAAAAAATAGTATATTCTACAATATATTAATAACAAACATATATTTTCTATACATAAATGTATATAAACTACATCTAGCAGATACCGCGTATGAAAAAAGGGCTTTCAATCATATTAATTCTATTAACTGTATTTTTTATATCGGGTTGTATTACTGGTAATGTTGTTATGGATAGTTGTAATGCTCCTTATACTTATATGGGTGGAGATTGTTGTTTAGATAAAAATCAAGATAAAATATGTGATAAAGATACAGCAGAAGTAAGATCTTTTACAGGAGCAGAAGATTGTAAATTTGATAGAGAATTTACTTGCTTAGGTAAAAAAATAACAAGTAATGCAATTGAATTAAAAATAAGACACGATAGATCTGGAATTGCTTCTATAACAAAAATAGAATTGCCTAATGTAGGAGATAATGGTTGTAAACAAGTTACAAATGGTTTAGTAGAAGATGGAATTGATTTCAATCAAGAAAAAATAATTGTAGTATCTTGCCCAGATATGGGTGATTTTGTAGATACTCCAATACTTTTAGAAGCTAAAGTTTATGAAAAATCAAGAATGAGAGGAAATGTTTTAACTCCATATACTACTTATCCTATATCTACAGAAGGATACTTGGCTGGAATAGTTCAAGAATAAATTTTAAAAAGGAAATTTTAATTGTTTTTTTGGTGGATCTGCTATCCAAGCTAAATTTTTTATTGTATCAATTTCTAATTCATCTCTTAAAGCTTTTTTAATTAATTCTACTAATCGTGGTTTTTCTTCTCCATCAAAATCAAAAATTTCCATAAGGTCACCTATATTTTTTGTTTTAGGTGTTTTTACAGTTTCAATTAAACAAATTGGATTGCAACAAGAATCATACCCTCTTTGAATTGGTTTTTCAATTCCATCATAACTATCTATTTCCCATCTTCCGCCAAAAAATAATAAGTTGTAATGTGCTTCTTCTCCACAATTTTCACAAGTTATCATTATAATAATTTAGTTATAGATTCTTTTTTATTAATATTATGAATAACTTGAGCAAAATGGCCAGCTACACTTACTTCATTATACCAAGGATTTTCTTGAAGGAATTTTTCTCCTCCATGATATACTGCATCAGTTCCAATAACTTTAGTTAATAATCCTTCTTTATATAATTGAGATAATCTTTCTTTTGCAGGACCATTAAATAAAGGCAAACTACATCCAAAATAAACTTCTGTTGCTCCTCTATTTCTTAATAATTCTATAACGGGTCTTGCAGTTGAACCTGTATCTATCATATCATCTATAACAAAAACTTTTTTATTATTAACCTCTCCAAGTAATTCTACTTTTTCTACTTGTTCTCCTGCTGCTTTTTTATAATCTTTAACTTTAAATACAATATTTCTATTTACTCCTAAATTGTTTGCATAATAGTTTGCTCTAGATGCTCCACCTGTATCTGCTGATGAAATAACCAGATTATCTAATCCAATATTTTCTTTGATATAAGGTATAATCATATTTGAAGCTTTAAGATTTTCAAATCTAGCTTTTCTAAAAAATCCTGCATTTGCTTCAGCATGTATATCTAAAGTAATTACTCTGTATGCTCCACAATCTTCTATTTCTCTTGCTACCATTGCAGCAGTTATACCTTCTCTGCTTAGAGATTTTTCTTGTCTAGCATATGGAAAAACAGGAACAACTGCAGTAACATAGCTTGCATCTGCTCTATATGCTGCGTCTATTGTCGCTTTTAATGCTCTTAAATCTTCATCTACAGAACGATTTGTAACTGAATTTTCAAATCCTTGTATAATATATACATCTGTACCTCTTACACTTTCGCTAATTTCTGTTTTAATTTCTGAATTTGAAAAATGTTTTTCTGTAACATTAATTGATTGTAAATTATTATTTTCTAATTTATTTAGATGGCGTATTATTTTTTCTGCAAAAGGTTTTCCAGAATCACATGCTAGAATTGTTATTTTACCTCTATCCATACTCATACTATATTTATATTTTATTAATAAATATTATTATTCTGTACAATCTATTTTATAAAAGGTAGGATAAGATATGACAGGTAAGATTTAAATACTTTTAATTTTCTAAATTTAATATGTCTAGTGTGAATGAACAATCAACAGCAGAAAGAGTTGCTGAAGAAATAGCAAAAAGAGAAGCAATTGAAGATAATCTGACTTTTAATAGAGAATTTACAAAAGAAAGAAAATTTAAACATCTTGATCTCATGGTTATAAAACATGTTACTCCACAATTTTATTATAAAGCTTGGGAACAAGCAGATAAATTGGCAAAACAAGATTATAATAAAAAAGGAGACGTTTTTGTTTTGATTGAAGGTAGCAATAGAGTTGCTTTTATAAAAAGTAGAAGAGAATTTCATTTAAAAACTCTTTTAGGAAGTACAAGAAAATGATAGAAAGAACATTGATATTATTAAAACCAGACTGTGTACAAAGAGGATTTATTGGAGAGATAATTACTAGATTTGAAAAAGTTGGTTTAAAAATAGTTGGAATGAAGATGGTTTATGCTACTAAAGAATTTGCAGGAAAACATTATTTCGATGTAGAAAAAAGAAATGGTAAAAAAATATTTGATAATAGTGTAAAATATTTATCAGAAGGACCAATAATAGCAGCATGCCTTGAAGGCGTTAGTGCTATTGAAATTGTTAGAAAAATGATTGGTAGTACAGAACCAAGAGCTTCTGCTCCAGGAACAATAAGAGGAGATTATGCTCATGTTTCTTATGCCCAAGCAGATAAAAAGAATGATGCTACAAGAAACTTAGTACATGCTTCTGCTAACAAAGATGATGCTAAAAAAGAAATAGATTTATGGTTTACTAAAGATGAATTACATTCTTATAAAACAGTTCATGAATTACATACCTTATAAAAATATATATTGAATTGAATAAATGTTTATATTAAGAAGGTTCTTAGATTTGTTATGTCAACATCTCAAGATTTTGGACCTTATGAAGATGCCTATAAAGCAATACAAATAGCTTGTAAGAATTATTTAAAAGAGAATAAAATAAAAGCTCTTCTGCCTTTTGCCCCAGTAGATTATGTTATTAAACAATTAGAATCGTCTGGATTAAGTTGTAATGGTGATGCTAATTGGAATGTTGTTTTGGGAAGATTAGAGTCTATGAATAAAATTACTGAATCAAAAATAAATGGATTAGAAGGAAAAGTAATTATTTCTTTAGTTAATATTCTTTAATTTACCAAATTTATAAATTTTGTCTTCTACTACAAAAACTTCAAAGTCTTTTAAATCTTTTAAAAAAGGGCTTAATAATTTTTCTTTAGTTACGTTTGTGCCTTCAGAAACTAAATTTAGTGAAGGTTGTACAATTAAGGTTTTATTTTTGTATTTTCCTACTAAAAAACATTTAAATTTCTCAGTGGGTCTCTCTTTAAAACTAATTGCAGGATGTTCATGTCCTATTATAACTAATTTAGAATTTTTAAAGTCTTTATTTTCTGGTATTTTATGTCCATGACAAATATAAATATCATTTACCTTATAGTATTCTAAGACCTTTATATCCTTTTTTTCTGCAATAGGTCCTAAGATAGTATCATGATTACCTTTTACTAGTATAAGCTCTGCTTTAGTGCTTAGAATGTTAATTATTTTTAATGTCTGACTCCATTCTTGGTTAGAAATAGTTCCAAATTCATGTTTCAAATCTCCATTTACAATGATTTTTTTAATTTCTAAATCTTTAAACACTTTTTCTATCCTTTTAACTAGTTCTTGAAATTGAAATCTAGGCAATAATATTCCTTGTTTGTTCATTGCCTCTTCCAAACCAATATGTAAATCGGATAAAATTAGTATTTTTTCCTTTTCTAAATATAAAAATAAATCTTTTGCTAGAACTCTTTCTTTATTTTTGTATAAATACATATTTTCTTAAAAGCCGTCTTTGTCGCAGTCTTCTAAAAGGCTTGCTGCATCATAATCTTTGTATAAATTAGAAGCAGGTGCACCACATGCAGGGCATACTTTTGGTGTTATTGTACCTTTTGGAGCAAAACTGTAAGAACATCTCTTGCATCTGTATTTTCCCATATTATTAAGATAAAAGGTTTATTTATAAATTTTATTATTTTCTAAAATAAGCCTTTAAATCAGTTTCACAAATTTCACATAAAGGTTTATACTTTAATCTGTCTTTAGTTATATTAATCCAATCTCGTGGAACTGTTAATCCTTGTCTCATTACACATCTATTTGTACAATGTTTACCTAGACTTTCTTCAACATTAATTTTTCTTTTATTAGGTACTAAACCAAATACATGTCCAAGTTCATGCATAGTTTCTGTTTTTATACACTCATATTTCATCTCATTGCCTAGTTCGGAGTGTTTGAATCTTTTAACAGAGATTATTGTACCTATACCTTCGCTAGCCAATCCTATAACAAATCTCGTATCTCTAGAATATATATCTGAATGTAATACCATAACATCGTAATGATCTTCATTTTTTCTCCAAGGTTCTTGTATAATTAAATCAAGCATATAACCTGCATTAATTTGATTATTTTGTGTGCTAGTCCTTTTACCTTGTTCTAGATACCAATCAATGCTCCACCAAGGTTTTGAAATATTAGCTCTCCAAACTCCAAAATTTTTTATATCTAATTTTATATTAGCACAATCCATTAATTCAATAATTCCATCTTGAACAGCTTTTAGTTCTAAATCAGACAATCCTTTTTCATTCATTAGATATAATGGTTTAATATTATTCATATAAATAGAATAAAACGAAAGATATTTATAGCTTTCGCGAAAATATTCGTTTATAAATTTTACTATGGTTGATTTTTTAATATTTAAGAGCGTAATTTTAATATCTCAGGATCATGTTTTAATTTGTTTAGTGCTATTTTTTCTATTTGTTCAATTCTTTGTCTTGACAGGCCATAATCTTCTCCTACTTCTTCAAGTGCCCTTTTATTATTATAATGTTTATTTTCTGTATCATGCGTAATTCCATGTCTCGCTCTTAGTATATTTTCTTCTTTTGGGGTTAGATTTAATAATGCTTTTTCAATAGTTTCTTTTATACTTTCTTTTTCTATAATTTCATCAGGACCTTTTTGTTCATTATCTGTTACAATTTCCATTAAATTTTTTGTATATTCATCATTTAGTTCTTCATCTAAAGAAACAACCTTTGGTTTTATTATTTCACATATTTTTTTTATTTTATCTA
This sequence comes from Candidatus Nanoarchaeia archaeon, assembly GCA_041651575.1. Lineage (GTDB taxonomy): Archaea > Nanobdellota > Nanobdellia > SCGC-AAA011-G17 > JAFCDX01 > JAQUOT01. Next base: position 274,820 of record JBAZJB010000001.1, on the reverse strand, counting down.
AATTCCATCTAGTAATAGATGATATTTCTTGATAGGTTGGAGCTCTTCCATGCTTTTCAAAGAATTTTTCTTGAACTTTATTTAATAGATTAACACTTTCTTGAATATATACTGGGACTCTAATCTTTCCAGAATTTTGTAAATGTCTTAAAATAGTTTCTTTAATCCACCAAGTACTATATGTAGAAAATCTAAACCCTTTTTTAATATCAAAACCATTAATTGCTTTTAATAATCCTAAGTAGCCTTCCATATATAAATTTTCAAAGGTTTCATCTGGATTACATCTAGCAAAATATCCTGCATACTTTTTTAATAAACCCATATGCCTAAAAGAAATCTTATTTCTTTGTTCAGTACATTTTTCAAATTCTTTTTTAATCTCTTTTTTATTTTCTAAATTTCCATTGTTTAATAAATAAATTACTATACTTTCTATTCTATCTTTTTTAGATATAACCTCTTTAGAGATGTCTAAATCTTTAGCTATTTCTTCTAGTTTAGCCAGAGGGATAGTTTCTTTTAATTTGTTATATAAATTTGAATATAATAAATCATATTCTTTAAATTCTGAAGTTATTTTTTCATTAGAGTATAATTCTTTTACACTGTTTTGACTTAATTGGGTTAGATGTTCTTTTTCTCTCAATAATCTAGAATTTGAAGAGTTATTATCAGATAAAGGGGGCGTTATAAGCTTCACCCTTTTTGTATGTTTTGTTATTCCACATCTTCTTAAATAATAACAAACATTATCAGTAGATACCCCTACTTTATCAGCAGTTTTTCTTATATTAAAATTTTCATTATATGATTCTATAATGGCCCTAACTTTATTTACATCTCTAAATTTTTCAGCAAGAGCAATATCTAATTTTTCTTTTTGGTGGACATACATAATAAAAAAGTTTAGCATACCCTATATAAATATTTTGTAAATTTTTCACTTACTAAGGAGATAACACTCTATAAAAGAAAGCTTTATAAATAAACTACAAAAAACCAAGTTATGAAGATTGACAGAAGAGATTTCATCAAAAGTTGTAGTTTAGCTTTACCTATTTGTTTATTCCAAAAAGAAGAAGGTATAGCTGATATATCTTTTTCTGCATTAGAATTAGAAGAACTAATAAAAAAGGATTATAACAGAGAATTTAATAACAAAGATAAACATATTATTAAAGATATTAATTTAAGAGATTTTTTAAGAGAAAAAATAACAGAAAATAATAATTCTTATTTGTTTGGAAAGTATATGGATGACATTGTTTCTGAGTTCAAAATTCATTTTAATGGATTATATTCTCAGATTAAATCTAGTTGTTATGAACCCCTTCAGAGTTGGAATTTAAATTATTCCTTGGTAATACCTAATAATTTTTTAGTAGACGAAATGGGCCTTTCTATAGAAATAGATAAAAAGAAATCCTTATTAAAAGTTTATCAACGTTTTAATTCTAAAAATATATTATTACTTGAAAAACCTGTTGGTTTAGGAATGGGAAAAACTAAAGAAAGAGATTTTAGTACTCCTTCAGGAATATTTTATATTAAAAGATTAGTAAAAAATCCTTGGTGGTATCCTCCAGAATGGGCAAGTGCTAAAGGACCTATAGGACCAGGAAAAAATAATCCTTTTGGAATTTGGATGGCAGAATTATATTCAAATCCTAATTTAATAGGTTATGAATTTAGATTAGCTGGAGATGATGGAATAAGATTACATTCTACAAATAAACCTCTTGGACCTTCTCATGGTTGTGTAAGAGGAATTCCAGACGTTATTGAAGAATTATATCCTGCATTTTTACATTATATTTTACATAAAGAACCAAAAACTACTAGTAGAGGAACAATTTATCCTTTAGAAAAAGTAATTGAAGTTAAAATAGGATAATGAAGCTAAAATTATTAAAAGCGGAAATAGAAAAAGCAATAAATAATCTTATGCCTTATTTTAAAGTTAGTTGCGATGAATTAAAAAGATTCAGAAAACCAACTATTAGGCGTTTTTTAAAACCAGACGAATATCCTGATCATAGTAGAAACGTACCTGCTTATAGTTCGATAGATAATTTTATTTATTTTCCATTAAAGGAACCAAAATTTATTAAGGGTGTTTTTTCTAAAGCGGTGATATATCATGAATCTGGACATTTTATACATAATTTTGTAAATCCTGGTATGATTGAGGGAGTTAATATTTATTTAAAAACAGGTAAATTACCAGAAGGATATGATAAACTAACAGAATTAGTTGCAGAATATGGAAATTTTATTTTAAATCTAAGAACAGATGAAGATAAAAAGTATTCTGATGGAGAACGTGAAAAGATTTATGATAAATACGGTCCAGAATTTTTACCTTATTTAGCAAGAATATCTTTAGAAGAAGCAATAGAAGAAAAAATAATAAAAATATAATTTTTGCTTCCTAGGCAACATATATGCAAATATTAAGTAATTATTTCTTTTTATTGTGCCCATAACTTCTTTAGAAAAGTGATTAAAGTAAAAATAGAATAGTTATTTTTAAATTTTTTTAGAAATTCGAAGATATTCACACCCACGAGAAAAAGATTAGTAAAATATCTATTCAAGTATTGGACCTGGAGGAAAATTTTCATTTCCAATGGTTGCATCTTCTTTTGGCATTTTATTTATTTTAATTCCATAAAGGAGGTTATCTAATTTTAATACAATTCCTAGGGGGTCAACTTTTATAAACTGAGCATCTGAATCATCTCCACTTTTTACTAATATTTCATCAATATACGAAGCGGGATAGTTATAAGGATCAATATTTATACTTGTGGTAATATTACCTATAATGTGTTTATATTTTGTATTAATTTCTCCTAATTTTACTTTACATACTAAAATATCTCCTTTTCCAGAAATATCATAAACATCTAGAAATCTATCCATTTCTTTCTGTAGTTCTTTCATTACTTCAAGATTTCGTGTTAAATATAAAATATTCATATTATTAATATTTACCAACTACTTATAAATCTTTCTATTTGTAACCACTCTAACATGGGGGCAAGGTATAATTATTTATTTATCTTAGCTAATATATAAGAATGCATTCTTTTTATGAATTCTGCTTTTTCTTCTAATTTTAAGAAATCTAAATGCCCTGCTAGAACCAAATTAAAAGCAAAAGGACTAGGAATACTAGTTGAAATTTCTTTAATTTTTATCTTCCCATCTTCAATGTCTTTTAATATTTTAGTTGCATTGTCAATATCCATTAAATCTTCAAGTACTTCTCTTTTAGCTTCTCTTAAAATACAAAAATCTTTAGAAACCATTTTAACTGCATTCATTAATATCATAGAACTTACTTGTTGCCTTCCAACTCTTTTTTCTCTACCCTTATAATTTCTTAATATCATTAATGATCTTGCTGCACAATGTCTGAACCTTCTTTTAAGAACTTCAGAGTTTTCTATGGCTAATTCAAGAACTTTTCTTAATTCACTTGATTTTATATATTTAAATGCTCTAAGAACTTGAATTTTTCTATCTTCAGGAGAAGCAATATAGAAACCATTATCACTTATACCTATTTCTACATCTTTATGTTGTATTCTTGATATTGCAAAAGCAATTGCTCTTGATAAAACATCATTTACTCTTCTTCCATATAAAGAATGGAAAATAACATAATTTTTTTCGTCTTCTTTTAAAAATTCTATGATTAATTCTTTTGGATTTGGAATATTTTTATTAGTATAATAATATTGTTCTTTGAAATATTCATAAATTGCTTTTCCTGCGTTAGAATCTACATATAAATATTCATTAATGAATTTTAAAATATCTTCTTCAGATTTTTTAGAATCAAATTTTTCTTTCATTAAACCTCTAAATCTATTTATTTCTAGTGCTAAATCAAAATTCATAGGTAACATTTCTGAAAACCAAGAAGGAACTGTTGGTTGTTTTCTTTCAGAAGCTAATACTTGTGCTACCATTCCTCTAGCGAATAAAAATTTGTAAGTGTTTCCTCCTAATAAAAAGATATCATTCCTTTTTAATTTTTCAAGAAAACCTTCATCTACATGACCAATAGCTTGTTCTCCTATTTTAATTGTTATAAAAGATTGTTCTGGTATAGTTCCAATATTTGACATATAAATAACCCTTGCTAATTTTCCTCTTTTACCAATCATTTTTGATTCTTCATCATACCAAATTTTTGCATAAATATGTCTATCTTCTAAACTAGAATACTTTCCAGCTAGATAATCAATGACTTCTTGAAAATCTTTTCTTTCTAAATCAGAATAAGGATATGCTTTTTTAATCATTTTAAATAAAGAATCAATATGAATCATTTCTGTTATAGCAATACCATAAATTTGCTGTGCTAAAACATCTAAACAATCTTTGGGAATATGTATTTTATCAACTTTTCTTTCAATAACATTCTTTAACATTACAGAACATTCAACTAAATCATCTCTATCCATTACAACAAATCTTCCTTTGATAGTTTCATGTAATGAGTGTCCGCTTCTTCCAATTCTTTGTATTGCTCTTGCAATTGACTTAGGACTTCCCAATAAAATAACTAAATCAATATAACCAATATCTATACCTAATTCTAAAGAAGTAGAGCAAACAATACATTTTAATTTTCCTTCTCTTAATTGTTGTTCTATATTTTGTCTGTGTTCTTTTGATAGAGAACCATGATGTGCTCCAATATTTTCAGTGTAATTTTTTGGAAATCTTTCTTTTAAATGATGTACTACTTTTTCAGTTGCACTTCTTGTATTAGTAAAGATCAAAGTTGTTTTATGTTCTTGGATTAATTTATCTAGCAAATTATATAATTCATCATGTTTTTTCTCATAAGTTATATTAATTAAGTCAGGTACAGGAGATAAAACTTTAATATCCATTTTTTTAGAAAGATCTATTCTAGAAATTATACAATCTCTTGAGGAACCCACTAAAAACTTAGCAATTTCTTCTATTGGTTCACAAGTAGCACTTAATCCAATTCTTGTAATTTCATTTTCACAATAATGTTGTAATCTTTCTATACTTATTGATAAGTTTGTTCCTCTTTTAGACTCTGCAATGGAATGTAATTCATCTATAACCAAATATCTTACATTTTTTAGGTTTTCTTTGAATTTTATTGTAGATATTACTATGGATAATGTTTCTGGTGTAGTTATTAATATATGTGGAGATTTTTTTAACATTTTAGCTTTCTCTGAAGCAGTTGTATCTCCTGTTCTTACTAAAACCTTAATTCCAAATTCTTTTCCTGCAATTTTTTCCATTTCTTTTAATGGTTCTATTAAATTTATTTGTACATCAGAATTTAGTGCTTTTAATGGAGAAATATAAACCGCATATACTTTATTTTCAAGTAAATTATTTTCGGATAGTATGATTAATTCATTTAAAATTGATAAAAAAGCTGTTAAAGTCTTACCAGAACCTGTAGGAGCAGAAACTAGTATGTTTTTTTGAGCATTAATTTCTTTTATAGAATACAACTGAGATAAAGCAAAATTCTTGAATTTAGATTCAAACCATTTTTTAACAATGGGGTGTAAACTATCAAAAAGCTCCTCTTCTTTATCTGGTTTTTCCTTAAAAGTTATCATTTTTGTATAATAGAAGGAAAATAACTATATAAACTTATATAAAAATTTATTGAAAAATAAAGTATTTTTTGAATAAATCTTCAAAATCTTTTATTGTTGGAGGTTTTTCAAGAAATTCATTAGCACCTGCTTCTAAAGCTTCATCTTTTAATTTATCTCCACTTAAAATGCAGATTGGTATTTCTTTATCTAATCCTCTTATTTGTTTAATTGCTTCTAAACCTGTTAATTCTGGCATATTATGATCTGTGATTATTAAATCATAACAATTTTTATACTTTTTAAGTAAGATCACCAAACCTTTTCCATTTTCAGCATAATCTGTAGTTAATTTTAAACCTAACTCTTTACTTATCATACCAAATATATGCTCATAAGCTACCAATATATTTTTATTATCTTCTGCAACAGCTATTCTTTTAAATTTAGAATAATGTTCTCTTAAAGTTTTTAATTCTTGTTCGGTGTAAATTTCTATTTCTTCTCTATTTTTACAGAGTTCAGCTAAATTTTTTTCAAATAATCTTTTAGTTTTAAAGTATTCTATTGTCTTTTCAATTCTTTCGTTTGGAATCTTTTTAATTTTTGAAACGAATAAATCAACTGCTTTTTCTAAAGGAAGATTTTTTTCAGAATCCATTTCGGCTTTAATTTCTCCAGATTCATCTCTAGTAATATATAAACCTGAACAATTTGTAGATAATAATTGGCTTTCATAAGCTATCATAAAAATAGCTTCATTTTCATGTATTCCTGGCCAAGATTTTGATTTTCTTAAATTACCATAATTCAATTCACCTAGATAAGGTTCAATTTCTTTATCTAATCTTAAAGTAATATCATTTATAGTTTCCATACTATATATTCTAGAATATGCTTTATAAATCTTTGTATTTTCATAAACTTTTTAAATTCTAAAGTAATATAATTACAAGGGGGTGTTTTATGCCTGCAAAAAAGAAAGAAATTGGTGTTATAGAACATTATTTTAGTAACATAGGCGTAGCAGTAATACAGTTAAAAGGAACTTTAAAAGTAGGAGATAAAATTTCTATTGAAGGAGCAACTACAAATATTACCCAAGAAGTAGATTCTATACAGATTGACAGAAAACCAGTAGAAGAAGCAAAAAAAGGACAAGCAATTGGAATAAAAGTCTCTGACAAAGTAAGAGCCAACGACCTTGTTTTTTTAATTTAATTTTTATTTTAAATAAAAGAAAGTATTATACAAAAATAGAATTATCTCGCACTTGAAGCTTGTCTTTCCATTTCTAATTTCTTTGAAAGAGCAGCACTTGTTTGATCCATATTATATGCTTTTAGAATTTCATCAGCTAAGCAAGATTCTATTGTTTTTTTACTATTCCAAGATTTTGCATAAGCACCTTGGGTAATTAATCTTAAAACCATATCAATTCTTCTTTGAGGAGCAACTTCTACTGCTTGAGGATATTTAGCTCCACCATATTCTATACTTGTAACTTCTTCTCTAGGAGCTGCATTTTCTAAAGCTCTTATAAAAACTTCAACAGGATTTTGTTTGGTTTGATTTTCTACGATTTCAAATGTTTTTATTACTGTTCTGTATGCAAATTGCCATTTACCAGAACATTGCCCAGAAGTTAATTTGTGTTTTTTACCTTTGTGTCCTGGAACCATTAATTTATTAATTAATCTTTCAATAATATTCATATAAGTTGATTTGTGGAATCTTCTAGTATTTCTACCACAAGTTCTAGGAACCAATGTTTCTCTTAAATTAACATATTTTTGCAAGCCAATATCTTTTACAGCAATTGCACTTGTATCCCATCTATCAAATAATTTTAACATTTTATCTTCTACCCTTCTCTATCTTTTTGTGTAATAAAGCATCTAAACTCTGATCATTAACTTTTATAACTTGCCATCTAATTCCAGGAATATCTCCTTTTGCTCTTCCTTTTTTTCCACCCATACATTCTATAATAACTTCATCGTGTTCTGCAATAAATTTGGAAGCATTATCTCCAGGTAAGAATGCTGATATTTTTTTACCATTTTTAATTAATTGTACTTTAGCTATTTTTCTCTTAGCTGAGTTTGGTTGTTTAGCTTCTACTTCTCCTTTTTCTAATACAATAGCTTTAGCTTGATGAGAACCTCTTAATGGATCTGATTTTTCTTTTAATCTTAAAACTCTTCTTTTATACCAAGGATAGTACCATCTGAATTTTCTTCTTTTATTTTTTAGCTTTTTTCCAGCGTTTAATCCATTGGTTTTATGTGCCATTTTCTATTTAAAATCTTAAATTATAGATTTATAAAGCTTACTACGATACTTTTATATCCACAATATCAAAGTACATAGAAACTATCTTTTTAATTTCTATAAGGTTTTTTGAATCTCTACCTATTATTTGACCTTTTTCTCTAGTACTAGGCAAGCTTATTGTAATAGTATTATCTTCATTTGTAATGGTTTTAGCAGTTATTGGGGCTATTAAATTTCCAACAAATTTTGTAACATCTTCATTATATTCAACAATTTTTAGTTTTTTGTTCATTTTTTGTTCTAAATGTTTTATATTAACTCCGCCTTTTCCAATTACTTTTCCCATATCTCCTTCTTTTACAATTACTATAATAGAATTATCTTCTCTTAAGAAACAATCTTTTACAGAACATCTTGTTACATTTTCTATAACTGTTCTATAATTCATTAGATTTAGATTGTATTTTATACCCATTTTTTTAAAAAGCTATTACAGAAATATTGAAAGGTTTTTTACATACTGCTCCCAGCTCGTTATTTGTTTCTTTCAATTCGATTACTTTAACATCAGCTAATTTACTGTAATGTAAAATATCTCTTTTAATTTCGTCTTTACAATTCTTTGAAATATATATCTTTTCTACTTTTCCAGATCTTATTTCTTTCAAAGTTCTATCTGCACCAAATATTGGTTTTTTCTTTTTCAAATCTTCTCTTAAGTCATTCATTTTTCTACCTTTGGCTTCATTTTAGCCATTAATCCAGGTAATCCAGTTCCCAAAGGTACTGGCTGGTTTAGCATTACGTTTTCTATAACAGAGCTTAATTGATCTACTTCACCAGTTAAACTTGCATCAACTAAATGAGGAATTGGAGTTTCAAAACTTGCTTTTGCCAAGACACTTTCTTTTTCTTGGGTTATTCCTGATCTTGTTACTCCTTTAATTTCTCCAGTTGCTGTCATAGCATCTGCTAATAGCATAATGTGTCTAATATCTATATTTAAACCTTGCTCACCTATAACTTTTAAGATTTCATCTACAATTGCTTGCCTTGCTGCTTCTACTCCAAGAACGTCTCCTATTTCTGCTACATCATTAGTTCTTGTTCTTGTTGCATCAATTTCTTCAATTTCTAACATATCTTTTAAATTTGAACCAACACAATAGATAATATATTCTTCTTCAACTTTCATAGGCAATACTCTTGCAATACCTTTTACTCCAGAAATATGAATTTCTTTGGATTTTTCTTTTAATTTATATAATTCTGATAATTTTATTTCTTTTATTGTTGATTTTATAATTAAACTGTCTCTGTCTTGATCTACTGTAACATTTTTTAGATTAGCTACAATAATATCTGCAATATCTTTTGAACTTAAATTAAATTCAGTCATTTTCTTTCTTGCTAATTTTACTTCTACATTGTTTTCAATGATATTTAATAAAAATTCAGAAGCAACTTCTTCTAATTTAGTTTCTTTAATTCTAGCTGCAATTTCTTTAACTTGAGTAGGACTTTGTGAATATTTTTTCTGTAAATAAACTTCCATAACTGGAGTTGAAGGATTTTTTCTTGCATCGAAAATTTCTATTAATCTTGGTAAACCCATAGTAACTTTCATTTCAGATGCTCCAGCGAAGTGGAATGATCTTAAAATCATCTGTGTACCTGGTTCTCCAAAAGATTCTGCAGTTACAATACCAATAGCTTCACCAGGAGCTATTTTCATATCTTCATAAGTTGTTTTTATTTTATCTAAAACTAATTTTGTATCTTTCTCTGATAATTTATATTGTTTAGTAAGAGTTTTTGCTCTATCTAAAACTGGTTTAGGTATAAAAACTTCGTATGATTCAAATAAATCTGCCATTATAACTTTGCAACCTCCTTTACAATCTTTTCAACATCGATAGTACCATTTTCACTCTTTGAAACATCAATTGAATCTTCTCCATATTTGAATTGTACAATACTTCTATTTGCATCTCTTACTGTTTCATCATATTCAACTCTTAAATCTTGTAATGCATTTGAGATTCTTCTGTATAAATAACCTGATTTAGGTGTTCTTAATGCAGTATCCATCAGTGAGTCTCTACCTGTTAAGCAGTGGAAGAAATATTCGTATGGTTTTAATCCTCTTTTATATCCATTTTTTATCCAACCTTTTGCTTCTGGACTCATTTCATTATCTTCGAACATTGATAAAGCTCTTTTCTTATATCCTGTATTAATTCTTTGTCCACGTAAAGCCTGCTGTCCAACACAACCTGCCATCTGAGCTAGATTTAATATTTTACCTCTTGCTCCTGAACGTGCCATAACTAATGCAGAATTATTTTTTTCTGGAATAGATTTTGCTATTAATTTACCAACATCGTTTCTTGCTTCAGTTAAAGCTTCAATGATTTTTAATTCAATAGTTTCTTCAATGGTTCTTCCATGTATTGGTGTTAATTCTCCATCTTCAAATTGTTTAATATATCTTTTAGCTTTTTTCTCAGCTTCTGTTAAAATTTCATCGATTTCATTCTTTAATTTTTCAGTAATGTCTGTATCGGAAATTGAAGTTGTAAATCCATTCTTTAATAATACTGCAATTCCTAATCTAAATATTTTTTCTGTGATTTCAAAACCTGCTTCTTTGTAAGTTACATATAAACTTCTAATCATAGATCCTCCTTCAGAACCTATAGTAGATTTATCAACGACTCCTTCTATTAATTTTCCTTTTTTAACAATAACTTCTTCATCATTTTTTGATTCTCCAACAAAGTCAAAATCATCTGGTAATAAAACACTAAATACTTCTTTTCCTGTGACTTTATCTTTTAATTTTGAGAATTTTTCAGAATCATCAACACCAATAGAAATTAATAATTGGATTGCTTCTTCTCTAGTTAATGTTAATTCTTTGGTTAATAAATAACAACCTACAATTGCATCTTCTATACATCCAATAACGTTTGAACCATCTTTTGGAGTTATCAAATGTTTTCTTACACTCATTAAAACTTCTGCTTCTGTTCTAGCTTCTTCTGTTTGTGGAATATGTAAGTTCATTTCATCTCCATCAAAGTCTGCGTTATATGGGAAACATACAGCAGGACTTACTCTAAATGAATTTCCAGGCAATACTCTAACTTTATGACACATGATACTCATTCTGTGTAAGCTTGGTTGTCTGTTAAATATTGAAATATCTCCATCAATCAAATGTCTTTCAACAATAAATCCTTCTGCTAATTCTCCAAGCAATTGTTCTTTGGTTTCATCTGTAATTTGTTTTTTAGTTCCATCTGGTCTTATAACATAATTTGCTCCAGGATATTCTTTAGGACCTCTTTGAACATATTCTTTTAATTTAGCAAAATTCCAAGTGTTAACTGTTTCTGGTATTGTTAAATCCATAGCAACTACTATTGGAATACCAACTTCTCCCAATTTTATTTTTGGATCTGGAGAAATAACAGTTCTTGCAGCATAATTTACTCTTTTACCTGCTAAATTATATCTGAATCTTCCTTCTTTTGATTTTATTCTATCGGTTAATGTTTTTAATGGCTGTCCAGATCTATGTCTTGCTGGAGGAACTTGAGCAATATCATTATCAAAGTAAGTCATTATGTGATATTGTAATAATTCCCATAAATCTTCAACAATAACTTCTGGTGCTCCTGCATTAATATTCTCAAATAATCTTTGGTTTATTCTTACTATATCAGAAAGTTTGTGAGTTAAATCATCTTCAGATCTTTCTCCTGTATCTAAAGTAATGCTTGGTCTTACAGTTACAGGTGGAACTGGTAACATTGTTAATACAAACCATTCTGGTCTTGCAAAAGCAGGATTTATACCCATTAATTCTAAATCTGAATCAGATATTCTTTCTAATCTGGTTTTTATTTCAATAGGAGTTAATTTTTGATCTTCTTCATAAAAAGAAACTGGTTTTTCTAATTTTAATTCAACTTTTTTAGCTTGACAATAAGGACATTTTTTAATGGTTTTTAGAGAAGTTGCAAATTCTTCATATTCTCTTTTAACAGCAATATATTTTTCTGTTTTTGTTTTTTCTTCTATAGCTAATTTATGTATTCTTATTTTTTCTTCATCAGCATAAATTCTTCCACAACTTTTACAAGTATATCTTAATAAATCATAAACAGTATCTACATATTTTATATGCATAGCTGGTCTTGCTAATTCTATATAACCAAAATGACCCATACATTCTTTTAGTTTTCCACCACAAGTTTTACATTTTAATCCTGGATCAATAACTCCCATTCTAACATCCATTAATCCGCCATCAACAGGATAACCTTCTTTATCGTATAATTCTGGTGTAACTATTTTAGTCGCAGACATTTTCTTAATTATCATAGGACTAAGTACACCAAATACAATTGATCCAACCTTTTTGTATACGTATTCTGACATTTTCAATATTTATTTTTTAAATTTAATCTTGGGTAAATACAAAGTGCTTTTAATTCATCCAATAATAATTTGAATGCATAAGACAATTCTATTGCATTTACTTCTGTACTGCTTCCACATTTAGGACAAGTTTTTCTTTGTTTGAAATGATCATACATTCCCATTAATCCACAGTTTTCACATACATAAACAAGAGTTTTATCAGAGTCAAATCTTTCTTTTAATAATAGAGATGCACCATGAGCTACAAAGCAATCTTTTTCCATTTCTCCTAATCTTAATCCTCCGCCTCTTGCTCTTCCTTCAATTGGTTGTCTTGTTAATAATTGAACTTTTCCAGATGCTCTGCTATGCAATCTGTTTGCAACCATGTGCCTTAATCTTAAATAGTAAATATTACCAATGTATATTTTTGCTTTATAAACTTCTCCAGTCATTCCATTATACATTGTTTCTGTTGAATTTTCTCTGAATCCTAATTCTAATAATTCTTTTCTCATTTCATCTTCTGGTTTTGAATCAAATACAGTTCCATCAATATATTTTCCTGATAATGAAGCAACTTTTCCACCAAGAATTTCTAACATGTGTGAAACAGTCATTCTTGAAGGTACACTGAAAGGAGAGAAAATTATATCTGGTTTTATTCCTGCTGCAGTAAATGGCATATCCTCTTCAGGAACAATTAATCCAATAACACCTTTCTGTTCGTGTCTTGAAGCGAATTTATCTCCAATTTCTGGTGTTCTTGTTTCTCTTACTCTTACTTGAACTAATTTATTACCTTCATCGTTTTCTGTTACAACAACAAAATCAATAATTCCTTTTTCTCCGTGTTTAACTGAAACAGAACTTTCTCTTCTTATGTTTGCTGCAATAGAAAATTCTTCCATTCCTCCTAAGAATCTTGGAGGACTTATTTTTCCAATAATAACATCATTTTCTTTTATTTTTGCTTCTGGGAATATGATTCCATCTTCTTCTAAATATCTATAATCTTTTTCACTTCTATATCCTTTTACTTCTTTATCCGGAATAACAATTTCATCTTTTAATCCACCAGAATATCTTAATTCTTCAATTGAATAAGGTCTGAAATATGTTGATCTTCCAAATCCTCTCTCTATAGAACCTTTATTTACAATGATTGAGTCTTGCATGTTATATCCTTCATAACTCATAATAGCAATTACTATATTTTGTCCATAAGGATATTTACTTTGTGGGAATATTTCTGAAGTAAAAGATCTTACAATTGGAACTTGAGGATAATGTAATACGTTTGTATCTGTATCCATTCTTAATAAATAATTTGCAGTATATAATCCTAAAGATTGTTTCTGCATCTTATTACCTTTAATTAATCTTGAAGATGAACAGAAATTTGAATATGGCATTAAAGATGCACATATACCTAACATTGCAATAGGACTAATTTCTAAATGAGTGTGTTTTGTAGTAATATCTTTTTCATATAAAGCAACTAAAGCATTTTCTTCTTCACTTGCATCTAAATATTCTATAATACCTTGTTTAACTAAATCTGAGAATTTTAATTCAGTACCTAGTTTTTCCATATGCTTTTCTGTTAACAATGACTTTCCATTTTCAACAACAATTACTGGTCTACGAGCACGACCTTTTGAACTTTCAATTCTTACTTCATTAGAATTTTCATCGAAATATACATTAATTATTCCAGGAATAGCACTTTTTCTTCTTTCAGATCTTACTTTTCTTACAAATTCCTTTGGATTTTCTATATCTCCAATATAATTTTCATTTAAGTATACATCAGTCATTTTATTTTCCCTGCATTCCTAGTTCTACTAATGCTTTTTTTAATTTTTCATCGTCCATTTCTTGCTGAGTTACTTCACACAACATTGCAAGATTTTTTCTTAAACCAACAGGAGTTCCTTCTGGGGTTTCTATTGGACATAATCTTCCAAAATGAGTTCCGTGTAATTCTCTAGCTTCGAAATTTTCTTGAGTTGAGTCTAATAATGAAACAACTCTTTGTAAATGTGATAATGTTGATAACGCATTTGTTCTATCGATGTTTTGAGATATTCCTTTTCTTCCACCAATCCACATACCCGTTGCCATAGCACTTTTAATTCTGCTAGTTAACAATTCATTTCTAATTATAATTTTAATAGATTGGAATTTTCCTCTTTTAACTAATCTCTGGAAGTTGTATAAAATATCTTGAACTAAATTTCTTAAATTAACTCTGAATAAATCCCCAAGTAAATCTCCGGATAGTTTTAATCTTTTATTCATGAAATGATCTTTATCTTCAGTAACTTGTTTGTTTTCTGCTGTTGCTAAGAATTTTTTAATTATTTTGCATAAATTATATGCTTTTTTCATTCTTGATTCGGCAGTTATACCTAAATGAGGAAGTAAATATTTATCTAATTGTTCTTTAACTTTTTCAAGTTTTTCATCTTTGTCTTGAGCTACACCTATTTTTTTACCTAATTGTAATAAAGCATCTTCTTCTGTTTTCAAATCAACACATTCAACTAAATTAATATAAACAGAATCATATTGTTTTTCTTTTGAAATTGCTTCCATAATTTCTTTATCTTTTACTAATCCAAGTGCTTTTATGAAAGTAACTATAGGAACTTTTCTAAATCTTGTAAAACTTAAATAAATAATTCCATCTTTCATTTGCTCAATGCTATGTGGAATTCTGTAAGAAGATTTTTCTGAATATATTTTTGCAGTATAAGTGCTTGGGCCTGTTTCTTCTTTTTCTATGAATAATTTATTTGAAACTAAATCTTCAACAGTAATCAATACTCTCTCATTTCCATTTAATATAAAATATCCACCAAAATCATTTGGATCTTCACCATGAGCGATTAATTCTTCTTGTTTTAAATTGCACAAATGGCAATATTTTGATCTTATCATTACAGGTATTTTACCAATTTCTATTGTGAAATTTTCTCTTTGTATATTATCAACATAAACAAAAACTTCTACTTCTATCGAAGCTGAATAAGTTAATGATCTTAATCTTGCTTCTGTTGGATAAACTGGTCTTTTAGAACCATCAGCTTCTATTATTTCTGGTTTTTTTATATTAACTTTACCAAATTTAATTCTGAAAGTATCTACATCTTGTGGGATTATAGTAGGAATAATCTCTTCTGTTTCATTCATTATTTGTTGTATTCCATTATCCATAAAATTATTAAAAGAATTTATATTAGATTGTACAAATGAATTTTCTTTGAAATATTCTCTAATTATATTTTTATATTCAATCATTTTATCACAACCCTATAATAAGTGCTTTCTCCTAAAGTTGGACTTTTTCTTACTACTTTTATAACATCTCCTAGTTTCAAATTTAATTTTTTAGACATAGCATCGTCTTGAGATATTGCTGGAAATTGTTTTATAGAAATATTATAGGTTTGAAGCAATTGTTTTTTTTCTTCTTCTGTTAATTTGATATGCTCTGGAACTAGAGAGTGCGTTGTAATATCAAATTTGTCTTTCTTCTCTTCTTTCATTTTGATTTCCTTTTAGTATACGGGCCGGGGGGGATTTGAACCCTCGACCACTTGCTTTCTATGATATGATCTTAAAAGGCAAGTGCTCTACCAAGCTGAGCTACCGGCCCATTGCATAGCACTAGCTGATAGTTCTTTAAATGTTAATTTGGATGTATTAATAAGGTAAAATTTATGATTATAATGACTTGAGGTGTTATTGTCCATTTTATCCCAGAAGCTTGCTATTTCCTTATTAATTTCGTTATTAGCCTATTTATAAAGTTTACGTTTTTTTAAGGATATTAGCTTTTAATAGAAATTGGGGTATTAATCAGTTCTAAAGGTAAAAAGAGAGTTTTTTTCTCAATTTATTGCCTTCCTTTCTTTTATGATTCCTTTTATATGGCTTGGAATAAATTTTTTATTGTCTAATTTTTGGAATTTCCATTTCTTAACTATTTTTATTTTCATTTTTTTATTTTAATTTTTCTCCTTCTTGCGAATATAATATTAACGATGGAGTAGTATTTAAACCTGTTTAAAGGTAAAAAGCGCCTTTTTTTCTAAAAAAGGAATCTCTATTTATTAACTATATTTTGCTCTTAATGGATTTAGCTTTTTCCAAGTAACAAATCCTTTTCTTTGCGAAGGAGCTATAGCTTTTTTTCCTGTACTATCATACCAATAACGTCTTTTTTTAGTTTCCCCTTCTTTATCTGGAAGGAAATGGATAATTTCTATATGCCTTTCAATGCCATCATATATTCTAGAACCATCTACAAATAAATATTCCCAACAACCATGCCCCTCATTTTGATATTTTTTATCTTTTACGTGGAACATTCTTGGATTATTTCCCCCAGGTTTTATTTCTCCATCGGCATATATATTTAGAATATCAAAGAAAAGATTAATGTCTTTAGATTTATTAATTTTTAAAAATCCTTTAAGTTTTAATAATTCTTTTCTGAATATTCTTTCATCAGCATCCAATACTAATGCTATTTTAGTTTCAACTTTACTTAATGAAAAATTTCTTGAAGAAGCATAATCTTCAAATTGTTTATCAAAAATTTTTAAATTTGGATATTTTTTTGCTGATTCTTCAAGAATATGTTTGGTTCTATCTAAAGAACCTGTATCTACAATTACTGCTTTTTCTACATAAGGAACAATGCATTCAATAAAATCAATTATTCCCCCCGCAGGATTCATCATTTCATCTCTTACAATGCTACATAAACTTACATTTTTTAATACCAAATCTTGTGCTTCCATTTTAATTAATCAGAACTCTTTTTTAAATAAAAGCGCCCCGGCCGAGATTTGAACTCGGGTTATAGCTTCGACAGAGCTTCACATTCTTGAAGATGTACTTCTAAGATTATGTGCTAGGCCACTACACAACCGGGGCATAAAAGTTTATATTTTAATTTATTTATAAGTTTATTGTTTTAATAATTTTACTCTTTCTAAATAGGGGGTATGAGGAGTATAATAGCCAAGTTTATTCCAAATAGCAATCTTTGTTAGATGTTTTGGATTAGAAAACCCAATAAATTTCATCCATTTTTTTAGATTATGTCTGCCATATATATCAATTTGATATTGAATAAAAGTTTTATTACCTAAAGTTGTTAATTTTGTGTAAATATTTGCTTTTATATTAAATAATTCTAAAAGATTTTTAAGTTGTTTTGTAAAGTTTTCGTTAGAAAAACCGCCAGTAATTAAAGGATAAGAATGATTTTTCTTTTTAAAAGTCATACTAAAATCAGTATCTGCAACCCCCCTTATAAAATTAGCTATGAGTTTTTTGTTCTTTTTTGCAAAATTTGGAATCTCCATTGTTTTAGGTCCAGAAACCAGACCCAAAGAAATTAATTTCTCTATTATATCTTTTGAACAAACAGAAAGAGCTATTGCATTTTTATTTTTGTGTTTCCATAAAGAAGCTTCTTTATTAAATAAAGTTTTAATTAAAGGTTTAACATAATTTGTTAAATAATCATAATCTTCTTCAGAATGTCCAGTAATTACAAATCTATGGGTTCCATCTTTACTATATAGATTTCCATCGCCCAACATAATACCAATAAATTCAGCTAATTTTTTCTTATCCATAATAATATTTAGTAAATTTGCTTTATAAATCTGACGCGCATATACTTGCAAGTTGCAATCTGTTAGAATATATATTTTATAGAAGATACTTTATCTAAATTTTTGTATTATATATTCTATAATAATATCTTTAGTTTACAAATATCTATTTAAAAAGAAAATTCCTTCTATTTATATGGAAGAGGTGAAAATCTTTAATTCTTAAAATGTTATATGTTGGTTGTGATGAGTCTAATCATGGTAAAACTCCAGAGATTTATGTTGCAAGCTTTTCTAGAAATGATAATTATGTTATTCCCAGTAAAATTACAATACCCAAGAAAAAAAAGGATAAAAGAATTTTAGAAGTAATAAATAATTTAGCCTCTAAAAGAGATGTATGGTATGCTTATTGCATGTTAACTGATGAAATTAAAGATTATTGTGAAAGTAGGAATATACCTCTACTTCCTACAATGATAACGAATCTACTCAAAGGAGAAGATTTCATTGGAGATGATTTTTCTGGTTCAGCCAAATTATATATGGATGGAAATGTTAGAGAAGAAACAAAAAAAGATATTGCTGAAAAATGTGAAATTCTATTTAATACCCATTTAGAAATTATTTGCAATCAAAAATTAGATCAATGTATACCTTTAGTTAATTTCAGTGATACAATTGCAAGATACATCTATAGAAAGTATAATGAATCAAAAAATAAATATAAAATTATAGAGGCCTTAACAAGAAACAAACATTACAAAGAAATTATATTTTAAAAAATGTCCCACCACCCAGATTCGAACTGGGGATCCCGCGGGTTCAGCTATCTGTTTTTCATTTCTTGCTTTTGCTTTAGATCAAACAGCGAATTTATCTACAGCCGCGAACTCTAACCGCTGAGCTATGGTGGGCTATTATTTTCAAGAAAAATATCATTTAAATATGTTTCTAATCTTTTAAATGTTTAAATAATAGAATTCTATTGGACTTAGAAACAACCAATTTTTCTCCTTGCATGTATTTAACTAAGGTAGGAGGTAACATTAATTTTCCTAATCTACGTTCTCTTGATTCTGCTCTATATGTAATTATTACTTCTTGTTTTGATTTTAATTCAGGTATTTTCCAGAATAAATGGGTCATGGTTTCAACTCTTGAAACTCTCTCAGGATGTGGTCCAAAGAAATTATATGGTTTTCCAACAATATTAGGTATTCTTTCTAAAATACGTACATTATGTAAGGTTGTTGGTCTTTTATTATAAAGAGTTAACATTACTTTTACATTTGATAACCCTTTTTCTCCTCTCAAAGTTAATACTTGTTTTTTAACTACAACGTCTCTTTTAAATTTAAAATATAATAAAACTGCAACCAATAAAACAAAAATTGCAATTATTAAAGGAGTTCTATAATTTGTTGTTATTTTAATTTCATATTCTTGTTTAGGTTCAAATTTTAATATCCAAGTTAATTCATATCCAGAATCAGTTTTTACTATTTCATTTGGTTTTGGTTCTGTTGAAGTAAATAATTTTTGTATGAATGAAACTTCTTTAATATATTTTTCACTTATAACTGCATTTCCTTCGTTTATTTTCTTTATAATTTGTTTTTGAACTAATATCGAATTATCTTCGCTAATAATATCACGAACTCCCCTATATTGAGAAACTGTTAAAGTTTTTGTAGTTTTTCCAACTAATTTATCTTTCCAATAATATGAAATTTCAACATTATGCTCTCCTTCTTGTGCATCTGGATTTAATTTTAAATCAAAAATTTCTGTTTTTATTGAATTTGGTTCTATTGTGGTTGTTTTAGTATCTGTAAATATATCGCTACTTAAACTAATTTGTAGATTTTCAAGTAAACTATCATAATCATTTGTAATTTTTAATTCAACTTTATTTGTTTCTTTTCTTGGATCAATAATTTCTGGAGTTATTAGGTCTGTTTCTAAGAATTTAGTTGGATCTATCAAAGTTATAGTTAATAATTTTTCTTCTTTATTTCCTGCTCCTCTTGAAACAACTTCTAAAGAAACACCAAAAGATCTTGGAACTAAATCGTCTTTTGCTTGTTTGAATTTTAATTTAACAGTTTGTGATTCTCCTTGACCAATCATTATATTTAATAATTCTGATGAATCTAATAACCAATTTAAATCTAAAGATTGTACATAAAATGTATCTGCATCACCTATATTTGTGATAGTTAAATCAGCTAATCCATCTTCGCCTTTCAAAACCAAAATTTCATTCGGGTTTGTAGATAAATCTATAGAAGCATAAACAGTACTTGCTAATAATATTAGAAAAATGAAGATTAAGCCTCTTTTAACCATAAATTTAGATTAATTATTCTATATTTAAAGTTTATTATTTGAAAAAATAGAATAATTTAAAAATAAAAGCCATTTGCCTTTTTAAATGGAAAAAGAAAAAGAGGATTCATTAAAGAAAAAATCTTGTAAATTGAGTATCAAAGAAGGTGCAGCTTATTCTGTAAGTGAAGGTTTTGGTATTAGATATATCGGTCCTTTTGCTTTAGCACTTGGTGCAAAAAATATACATATTAGTCTTTTAACGTCTTTACCTACTTTATTAGGAAGGTTTTTTCAATTACATTCAATAAAATTAATGTCTAAAATTTCAAGAAAAAAAATATGCTTTTATGGTGCTTTATTGCAAGCTATTTCTTGGCTTTTAATTATAAGTATTGGAGCATTATATTTCAATTTTAATATAACTTCTGAAATTACCCCTTCTTTATTAGTTTTTGTTTACACTTTACTAATTATTTTTGGTACTTTTTTTGTTCCTGCCTGGAGTTCATGGATGAGAGATCTTGTAACAGAAGAAACAGGGCATTATTTCGGAAAAAGAAGTAGAATTATTACTTTTGTAAGTTTAGTTAGTATGTTAATTGCTAGTTTTATTTTAGACTATTTTAAACAAACAAAAATATTTATAGGATTTGTAATAATATTTAGTATTGCTTTTTTAGCAAGATTAGTTTCTGCTTTTATTTTTACAAAAAAATATGAACCTGAATTTAAACAAGATAAAAAACATTATTTTGGTTTTTTACAATTTATTAAACAAGCATATAAAAATAATTTTGGAAAGTTTGTAATTTATGTTGCTTTAATTTCTTTAACCACTACAATCTCTTCTCCATTTTTTGTAGTTTATCAACTAGAAAACTTAAAATTAAGTTACTTACAATATACGCTTATTTTAATAGTTAATTTGCTTTCTACTTTAATATTTATTCCTGCATGGGGTAAATTTGCAGATAAATATGGAAATTTAAAAGTAATAATTATTGCAGGATTTTTAATTCCAATAATTCCTTTATTATATTTGTTAACTCCTTATATTCATGGACAAATGTTAATGCCTTTTTTATTAATTATAGAAGTAATATCTGGTTTTTCTTGGGCAGGATTTAATTTATCTGCATCTAATTTTGTATTTGATGCTGTAACTAGGGAAAAAATGGCTCTTTGTGTTTCTTATTTTAATATCGTTGATGGATTGGGGACTTTTATTGGAGCTACAATAGGAGGTATTATTGCATCATTCGATTTTGTTTTCTTTGGATTTGAAACTTTATTATTTATTTTCTTACTTTCAGGAATTACAAGACTATTTGTATCTCTTTTATTTATAGGGAAACTTAAAGAGGTAAGAAAAGTTAGAAATTTTGGATTAAAAGAATTTAGAGGGAAATTATCTAATTTATCTATAGTAAATATAATAAACTATTTAAAATAATTTCATTCTAAATTACTAATATGCCCTTTTTTGTTTAATTTTATTATGTTTTCTACGAAGCTTTCTATTTTTGGATCATGACTTACAATAATGGTTTGCTTAACATTTAATTCATCCAGTAAAATCCTTATTCTATCTAATTGTTCTGAAGAAAATCCGTCTGTTGGTTCATCCAATATAATTAAATCTTTAGTTTTTATATTTGTAATTAAGTTGTTTATTACTTGGTTTAAAGCTAACCTATAAGCTAAAGCAGCAGCTGTTCTTTCTCCTCCAGAAATATATTCATAATCAATATCATGCCCATTTTGTTCTATTAATGGACTAAAATCATTATCTAATTTTATCTTTAATAATTCATTATTTATTAAAATATCAAACCATTTTTGGAAAAATCCATCGAAATCATGATGTATTTTAAACATGACTTGCTTTTCTATAGTTTCTACTAAATTAACAAAATCTTGTTCAAACCAATTCAGTATATTCTCAAACCTAGTATAATTTTCTTTAGCAAATAATTTATTCTCTATTTCTTTTTCAAGATTAATTATCATTTGTGAATAATTTTCTAATTCTTTTTGTATTGAAGCTCTCTTAATTTCTATGTTTTTTTGTAATAATTGTGAATTTTCATAATCTTTTCTTAAAATTTCATAATCCTTTTCTAAATTAATAAAATTCTTTAATTTTATGTTTATATCTACAGACTTATTAGACAAATTTCTTATTTCTTGTTCAATTTTTTCAATTTCTTTTTTAAAAGTTAGTAGTTTTGTTTGTTTTTCTTTGAAATTTTCAAGTTTTATCTTGTAAACGTTTTGTTCATTGTCTTTTTTCCTTAAATCTTCAATTTCTTTTTTCAAATTAATTGCTAATAATTCATATTCTTCTTTTCTCTTCGAATAAATAGTTATGTGTTCTTTATATTTTTCTAAATTTTCATTCTCTCTTTTTAGTATTTTTTCTTTATATATTTCAGAAACATCTTGCAAACAAGTAGGACATTTGCTTAAATCATGGATTTTCTTCTTTAAACTATCTGAATCAGAAACCTTTAAATCAATCTTATTTAATTCCAATAAAACATTTTTAATATCTTTATCTACCAACCCAAATTCTTTTTCTTTTTTAATAATCTGTTCTCTGATAGATAAATCTAGTTTTTCTTCTTTAAAAATAGAAGTAAAATTTTCAAGTTCTTTTATATCTCTTAAAAATAATATCTGCTTTTCTTTCAAATTTCTTTCATTAACATTATTTATACTTAATTCTTGTTTTAAATTAGTAAATTCTTTTATTTGATTTTCTTGTTGTTTTATTTTTTCTTTCTTTTCAAGAACGATAGAACTTGCTTCTTTTAATTCTGAATCTAACTTTAGTAATTCTTCTTTGGTTTTATCTTGTGATTTTTCTTTGTCTAATTTTTCTTTTATTTTTGAGTCTAAATCTAAAAATATTCCTGAAAATTCCTTTTTTTTATCTTTTAAATAAGTTGTAAATATTTTAGAATTGTCTTTTACTCTTTTATATTTATCAATTCCAAATATTCTTCTTAAAACATCTAATCTTTCATCTTTGTTTGCCATTAATATATACTTCATTTCTTCTTGAGGAGTATAAACAGTATATCTGTAAATCAAACCTTTGCTTTTAGTTAACAATTCGGAAGGATAATTTAACAATTGTAACACTTGTTGTTTTAATTCTGTTGCTGTTCCTGCTTTTCTTGAACCATTTACTTCGATAAAACCAGAATCTTGTACGACTTTAGATCCTTCTCTTCTTAAATTTCTTTTAATAAATATAGGTTTTTCATCTAAATCAAAATGTAATTCTACTGTTCCTTTATCAGCATCATTTCTTAGCAAAGAATCTCCTGTAATATTACCTTTTTGAAGCCCAAATAATGCAAAGTCTATAGCCAATAATATACTTGACTTTCCTGAACCAATATTTCCCGCTAATAAAACAGAACCTTCTGGAAAATTAATCTCTTGATTAGTATAACTTCTTATATTTTCCAATTTTATTTTTTTAATTATCATGTTTTCCGTTTAATTCGTCTTTTAATTGAGTTAAATAAAGTTCTAAAAAATTCATACGAGATTTAGCCATTTCTTTTGCTTCTGGAGTGTATAATCTGTCTGTTATCTTGAGAGCTTTTGTAAAAATATGATCAATAACATATAATTTATCATCTAAACTTCTTCCATTTTCTGCGAATGGATCTTTTAATTCATAAAGTTCTTTTTTTGGATCATATCTAAATAATCTAGCTAAACCTATTGCTCCTATTACATCTAATTTATCCGAGTCAAATATTATTTTTGCTTCCCAGGTTTCTGGTGCAATTCCTCCTTTACTATTAAATCTATGAGCCAAAATACAATGATCTACTTTACTCATTAGTTGTACTGGAAATTGTATACGTTTTAGAAAAGGTCTTGCTTTTTTTGCAGATTTTATTTCATGATTATCTCTTTTAGTTCCAAAATAATGAATATCGTGTAATAAAGCTGAAGCTCCTAAAACTAAAGGATCTATTTCGTAATTTTTTCCTATTTTAAAACCAGTTTCATACACTCTTTTAACATGATCAAATCCATGTATTGGATTAAACCCTTGTTTAGTTGTTTCAAAAGCCACATAACTAGCTATTTGTTCAAGATATCTTTGATTACTTATCATTTTTTTAAAAGTTTATCCTCCCAATAACTATTTTAGGAACATATATTTTATAATTTATAGGAATTTTTGTTCTATCAAATAATTTCTTTCCTTCTGGGGTAAGATAATATTCCCCTCCATGATATTTTATTAATCCTTTTTCTTCTAATAATTGAGAAGCATCATAATCTTTTGAATTATGGCTAATATATAACCCTCTACTTGATTCTTTTGTTTTATTAGATATATCATTTAATAATTTTGTACATATTCTTTCTAATTCTTTTGTATATTTTTCCCCAAGTATTTCTTTTAAAGTCATACTCCCATCATCCTTTTAACATCTTTTAATAATCTTGATTCAAAATCAGGAATTTTTTCATCTTCATTTTTTTCTAGGTTTAAAACATCCATGATTTTTGAGATGAATTCTTTATTGAATAATTCATGTTTATCAGAATTTTCTATAATATGTGATTCAATTTCTTCAACAGTACCTTGTTTTACTTCAATTTCTTCAAATTCTTTTGCTGTTAACTTGTTTGTATTTTTTAAAACAAAAAAAGGCTCTTCAAATTTAGCAAAAATATCATTGAATTTTATATCAGAAGGCTTTCCAGATTTTAAAGAACCTTCAATTCTTATTAAAATTAATTTATCTTGAGTATTTTTTATTTTATATATCTCTTTTGTGACTTCATCAGGCGTTTTATCATCCACATTTATATTATAAGATTCTAATTTTACTAATTCTAAAGGAATGTGATTCATAGAAATATTTTTATCTTTAACTTCTACAATATAAAATCCTCCTTGTCTTAATTTTTCTAGTTCTGCAAAGTTATTTGGAAATAAAGGTCCAGGATATACAATTTTTCCATATCCTTCTGAAGATTTATCTGCTTCATATATATAATGTACATGTCCTCCTGCATAATAATCAAAATATTTAGGTAAAACTGCATAAGAAGCTGACTCTACTCTTTCAAATTCTTCTCCTTTGAATTCTGTTAAAGCAGTGTGAAACATAAATATTTTAAAATTATTTTCTAATTTTGCATTTTCTTCTAAATCTTTTATATTTAATGTTTTATAATCTTCAATTTCTAAAGAACCACGTTTTCCATATAATCCTGTAATTAAAGTTCCTGTTCTATCTTCTGTAAATTCTAATTTATTATCTTTTAATTTAACCACATTATCAACTAAACCTGCTTTTTCAAGAACATCTAACATTGTTTTTCCTGATGTAGAAAAATCATGACTTCCAGCTATGATATATACAGGAATATCTTGTTCTTTGAACCTATTTAATTCATGAGCAACTTCTTTTATCAATTCTATACTCGGTAAAGCAGTATCAAATAAATCTCCAGAGATTAAAACAAAACCAACATATTCTTTTAAACAATAATCAATTGCCTTCCTAAAAGTATTTAGACTTAATTCTTGTAGCTTGTTTTCTCTCCAAGATCCTAAATGACAGTCGGCAAAATGAGCAAATTTCATAGTTCCCCCTTTGTTTTATTTTTAATATTATCCTTTTTAAATGGTTTTGTATATTTTTTAATATTGTTTTTTGAATAATAAACTTTATAAACTAAAGATATTACACTTTGTCAATACAAAGGGGGCTTAACTTGAAAAAAGAGCTAATTTTTGCAATATTTTTAATATTTTTACTAAGTTTAGTCTCTTCTGTTAATGCAGCACATACTGCTATTGTAGATATAACCCCAAAAAATCTGTTAGAAACAAATATATCTAATTTTAGTATAGCTGTATTCAATTTTGCAGGTGATGCAGGTATAAATAATATTACTTTAGTTACAGACGGATTTGTTATATTAGAAGTATTTGATCCTATTGGATTAACTTGGGTTCATGTAAATGATTCTACAAATATCATGTGGTATGGTGGAGAATTACCTGTTGGATTTGGAGGAAGTTTTCAATCTAAATTCCAAGCAAGAAGAGTTTCTTCTGATGCTTTTTTTACTTGGACAGTTAAAACCAAAGACAATGCAGGAGTACCAGAAATAAATAGTAAAGATTTTACAATTAATGTAATTAATGATGCAACTTCTCCTATTCTTGGAGCAATATTACCTCAAAATAATACTTTTACTAATAATTTATCTAGAATATTTTCAATAGACGCAAATGATCCAGAAACTGGGATTGAAACAGGAA
Organism: Candidatus Nanoarchaeia archaeon; assembly: GCA_041651575.1. GTDB lineage: Archaea > Nanobdellota > Nanobdellia > SCGC-AAA011-G17 > JAFCDX01 > JAQUOT01. The sequence continues at coordinate 248,208 of JBAZJB010000001.1, read as the reverse complement.
ATTTAAGTTATGCTAAATGTGGAAATGATTATGTTAATCAGTCGTTTACTTGTAGTCAAACAAATTGTAATCATGATTTAGATATAAGTGGTTTTAATGATGGCGATGATTTATGTTATTTCTTTACTATATTTAATAAGGGCGGATCATCTAGTTCAACAGACTTATTTTTATTAAATTTAGATAGATCTGGACCAGTATTTGATTTAACAGATTTAAAAAATATCAATAATACAAATGATTTAGATGGAATTTTTGAGTTTAATTATACAACTTATGATGAAATTGGAGTAGAAAATTGTTCATTAATATTAAATGATAATATAGTAAATACTGTCACATCTGGAAATATGACTTATGATGCTAGTGCTACAAATGATTCTTATACTTATTCCATACTATGCTATGATAAATTAGGAAATTTCAATGAAACTCCAACCTATAAAATATATCATGATACAACTGCACCTACCTTAATTTTAGGATGCGATCCTTTAGATAATAATAATACTGATATTGGTAAAATGACTTGTAATATCACTGTTTCTGATGTAATCGGAGTAGATAGTTGTTCTTTATATATTAATGATATTTTAGATCAAAAATTAAATGGTGCAAATATAGGAAATAATTTCACTACAAATGTTTTAGCTTCAAATGATAATTATTCAAGATATGTAAAGTGTAATGATAGCATGGGCAATGAAATAATTACAAATAAAACTTATTTTTACTATGATAATATTGCTCCAATCATCTCAAATATAAACAATAACTCTATAACTTCAAGTTCTGTAGAAATTGTTTGGAATACAAATGAATTATCAAATAGTAGCGTTAATTATGGAACAATTCTTCCTTTAGCTTCATATCAAAATTCAAATTCTTTTGTATTAAGTCATTCGATTCCATTATCAAGTCTAACATCAAATACAACTTATTATTATGTTGTAACTTCTTCAGATAAATGGGGAAATACTGCTAGTTCAATTCAATATAATTTCAATACCGCAGTATATTTAGCTCCTGCTGGTGGCAGTGGTGGAGGCGGCGGTGGTGGAGGTGGAGGAGGCTCAGGTAAATCTACTTGTACTGAAAAAGATTATAATTTTACTGAGTGGTCTGAATGTGTAGAAGGTGGAAAGGCTACAAGAAGTTATACTTTAATTAATAAAAATTGTATTAAAAATACAAATACCTATAATGTAAACTTATACATAGAAAAAGATTGTTATTATATTTCAGCAAATCCAATTCAAGAATCAGTAACTGGAACTGGATCAGAAGTTCAGAATAATCAACCTATAACAGATAATAGCCCAATAACAGGATTTTCAATTATGGATTTAATCCCAAGACCATTAAAAGATAGTGCAAAGCATTTGATTAATTTATTATTACTATTAGTATTATTAATTGCTTTATATGTAATTTACCAAAAGAAAAAATATCCTAAAATAAATCAAGAAGAAGTTAATAAAGTTATAAAAGTTTCAGCTATTACGAAAAATAGAGGAGGTTCTGTTGCAGCTGTAGCACAAGCAGCTAGATTAACTCCTACTAAAAAAATAGAAACAAAAAAAGAACTAACTAAAGAACAATTAAAAAATGATTTCATAGAACAAACTCTTAAAAGAATACAAGCTAGAGAAAAAACAATAAAAACACAAACAGAAAAGAACAGATTTAACAGAGATTTTAGGTTATAATTCTTTAAACCCTATTTTAAATGTATTCTAAGGTTATTTTAATACCCTGGGTAAGTTTATAAATAATAATTTATTGATTATAATCCTCTGGGGGTAAAATGGGCATTAAAAATTACATTGCAGCAGGATTACTGGGGTTAAGTTTATTGTTTAATCCAGTTAAAGTAAATTCTCAAGTTATTCCAGCAGAAGAAGAGCTAGAGATTAAAATTCAAGAATATATTATAAACTTGTATGAATCACAAATCCATTCAAGTCCAGAAAATGAAAAAAATTATTTAATGCATTCTCATCCAAGAAACACCCCAAAAGAAAGTAATTATTGGAATAACAGGTTAAAAATAAGTTCTAATGAATTAAAAGAATATGAAAAAGAAGGATTATATTTATTATGTTCTGAAAATAATACTTTTGAAAAAATGTTAAAAAAAGGATATTTATTTGTACCTACTACCTCAAATGTATCTGGTGATTTAATTTCAATTTTATTTGGAAAAGTAACTAAAGAAGAAAATGTTGATGGAATTAGAATAATCTATTATAAAGAAATATCCCCTGATTTTGAAGATAAAGTTAATATTATGTCAATATATGGTAGGGCAGTGAAAAATGGAGAAGATTTAATTTTTATTAATGAATCAAACTTAGAAGAACATACAAAAAAACTTTTAGAAGAAATAGAAAATGTAAAAAAATTAGATAAACCAATTACTTATTATCAAAAAGCTTTATATAAACTATCAAAAAAACCAAAAGAAGTTATAGAAAAAGAAGATAAAGCACAAATTATAGCTCATGAAGTAGACCACATTATTAGAAAAGAAGAAGCAGGAGTAAATGATGAAAAAAAAGCTTATTTTAAACAATTTATAACTTCTCCAGACGAAGCCTATTTGAACTTATTAAAAAATTATATGAGTAAAGAAGAATTGAAGTTAAGAGAAAAATATTATAAAAAATGTAAAAAGAAACAAAGAAAAAATAAAGAATTAATTTGTATTAAAAAAGAACTTACTGATTACGAACAAGCAGCCAATGAAATATTTAATGCATTTGAAAAATTAGGATATCCTGTTTATTTATTAGCTGAAATGCCTGAAGATGAAATAAGAAAAGTTGCAGAAAAAATCAAATTTTAATTTTTTTACCATTATACATCAGATAAAGATTTTTACCTTGAGAATAACCACATTCTTTAGCCAATTCTGCAAGAGCATTTAATTTAGCTCCATCTCCATGTGCAGGAATAATATTCTTAGGTTTAACCATTGTAATTAAATCTCTTAAATCTTCTCTTGAAGAATGTCCAGAAGCATGAATGTCTGTAAAGATTCTTACTCTACTTTTTTTAAGTTTAGATTCAAGAACTTTTCTATTAGCAATATTAACTGGATCTGGAATAACTTTACTAGCAAATATTACACTATCTCCTTCCTTAAAATTAAATTGTAATTGTTTTTTTACCATTTTATCTAAAGTAGATCCTGGTTCTCCTTGATTTCCAGTACATATTACAACATATTCATCTCTATTTTTTTCTATTTTTGATAAAATTTTCATAATATCTCTTTTATAAGAAACAATTTGTCCTTTTTTAGAAAAATTAACTATATTAATATTCTCTGCAGCTTTAATATATTTACCCATGGATCTTCCTAAGAATACCACTTTTCTTTTTAATGTTCCTGCAAATTCTACTGCACTATAAATTCTTGCTATATGAGAAGCGAAAGTTGTTACAAAAATAGCATTTTTTTCATTGCTAACACCCAGCATAACATCTTTTAACAATTCTCTTGCTACTTTTTCACTTGGAGTTTTTCCTTCTCTATCTGCATATAAAGATTCACAAATCATTGCAGCAACATTTTGATATCTTAATTCTTTTAATCTTGTATAATTTGGTGCATCTCCAATAATAGGATTATTATCAAATTTAAAATCATTACAATATAAAACAACTCCTTCTTTTGTATGCAAAGCCATCATTGCACTTTGAGGAGTACTGTGAGTTATGTTAATAAATTCAATTTTTAATGATTCTGAAATCTTCATTGTGGTGTTTATATTAATAGTTCTTAATTCATTAGGTAAAATAGCCTCTTCTTCAGCAATTATTTCTTTAAGAACTTCCATTGTGTATGGAGAAGCATATATAGGACATTTATATTTTGCAGCCAAATAAGGAATTGCAGCAATATGATCTAAATGTACGTGACCTAAACAAATAGCTTTTACTTTATTTGACCAACCTAATTGATCTAGAATAGTATCATCTGGTAAAGCCCCTATTTTTCTTAATTGTTTTGTAGAAATATTTACTTTTTCTTCTTCTTCAAGATTAACTATTGGAGGTAAAAAAATACCCATATCAAAGATAACTACTTCCTCACCTACTCTTACAGCAGTCATATTTTTTCCAACTTCATTATAACCGCCAACTGAACATATTTCCATTATAATATATAAAATATTAATAGTTTATTAAGGTTTTGATATTTCTAGAACATATTTAGCAGGTTTCTTAGGAATATAAATTGTAAATGGTTTTATTCTTTTATAATCCACTATTTTTTTATTTTTATCCAGAAAATAAGCGTCAAATGTGAAAAATACAAAGAAAGAATGTATTCCAGAAGCAAATCTTGATTCTTTTTTAGCTACCAACATAATATTTTTCTTTTTAGAGAACATTAAACCCCTAAAATTCTTGAAAAGAGTATTACATACTTCATATTTTATTTTTTTGAGATTTATTTTCATGTTATTTTAATATATATTATTAATTACATATATGTATTTAAATTTATTTAAATAAAAATGGAGATGGATTTTGGAAAAAGGGGTGTAGTTCTAAAGATAAGGAAAAGGGATGGTAGATTAGTTGATTTTAGCAAAGAAAAGATAATTGAAGCTATCTGGAGATCTGTACAAGACATCGGTGGGAAAGATAGAAAAGAAGCAGAAAACCTAGGAAACCAAGTTGCCGGACTTGCTCTTGAAAAATTTGCTACAAAAATACCTACAGTTGAAGATATTCAAGATATTGTAGAAAAAGTTTTGATAGAAAATGGACATGCTAAAGTAGCAAAAAATTATATTCTTTACAGACAGCAAAAATCTAATTTACGTGAAACAAAAGAATTCATTGTAGATTCTATTAAATTAGTAGATGATTATATAGGAAAAGAAGATTGGAGAGTATATGAAAATGCAAATGCAACTTATTCTCTGCCAGGATTATTAGGATATTCTGCTGGTTCTATAATGTCTTTTTATGGTTTGCATCATATTTATCCAAGAGAAATAGCACTAGCTCATACTTCTGGATATATTCATATTCATAATTTATCAATGGCTCTAAATGGTTATTGTGCTGGTTGGTCTTTAAGAAAATTATTACATGAAGGTTTTAATGGAATTCCTGGAAAAGTAGAAAGTAGACCTCCAAAACATCTAAGAACAGCAGTAGGTCAAATAATAAACTTTACAGGTACTTTACAAAATGAATGGGCAGGTGCTCAGGCATTTAATAGTGTAGATACTTATTTAGCTCCTTTTGTTAAAGCAGATAATTTATCTTACAAAGAAATAAAACAAAATATTCAAGAATTAGTTTATAATTTAAATATTTCAAGCAGATGGGCCGGACAGACCCCCTTTTCTAACGTAACTTTAGATCTAAATGTTCCTAAAGATTTATCAGAACAACCTGTTACAATTGGTGGAAAAATAACAGATTCAACTTATTCTAACTATCAAAAAGAAATGGATCAAATAAATAAAGCTTTTATTGAAGTTTTAACAGAAGGAGATGCTAAATCAAGAGTATTTACTTTCCCAATTCCAACTTACAATTTAACTAAAGATTTTGATTGGGATTCTGAAATTGCAAATTCTTTATTTGAAATGACTGCAAAATACGGACTACCTTATTTTCAAAATTTTATAAATTCTGATTTAAATCCAGGAGATATTAGAGCAATGTGTTGCAGATTACAATTAAATCTAAAAGAATTACAGAAAAACGTAACAGGTGGAAGATTTAGTTCTGCTGAATCAACAGGAAGTATTGGTGTAGTAACTATAAACTTGCCAAGATTAGCTTATGAATCAAAAACAGAAGATGAATTCCTTGAAAAACTTGAAAGATATATGTTCTTAGCAAAAGAAAGTCTTGAAATAAAAAGAAAATTAGTTGAAAGAAACATCCAAAGAAACTTATTACCTTATACTAAAAGATATTTAGGAACATTAAAACATCATTTTGCAACAATTGGTATAATAGGAATGCATGAAGCTTGTTTAAACTTATTAAATAAGGGAATAGAAACACCAGAAGGACAACAATTTGCAATAAAAACCTTAAATTTCATGAGAGAAAGGTTAGTAGAATTCCAAGAAGATACAAAAAATATCTATAATTTAGAAGCAACTCCAGGAGAAGGAGCCTCTTACAGATTAGCAAAAAAAGACAGACAACAATATCCACAAATTAGAAATAGTGGAACAAAAGAGCCTTATTATACTAATTCCACACAGCTGCCTGTTGGACATACTTCAGATTTATTTACTGCTATAAAACATCAAGAACCGCTTCAGAAATTATATACAGGAGGAACTGTATTCCATACTTTCTTAGGAGAATCCATTGATAAAGAAGCTTGTAAAGTTTTAGTTAAAAAGATTGCATCTAACTCAACATTGCCTTACTTTACAATAACTCCTACATTTTCAATATGTGAAGAGCATGGTTATTTGAAAGATGATCAAGCAATTTGTCCTCATTGCAACAAACCAACCGAAGTTTATTCTAGAGTTGTAGGTTATTTAAGACCTGTAAAAGATTGGAACTTAGGAAAACAAGAAGAATTCAAAGAAAGAAAAGTCTATAAAATATGAAATTAAAATTAACTAATAAACAAACCTTAAATGATTGGCCTGGCAAGATAGTTTTTCCTGTGTTGATTGAAGGTTGTAATTTTAAATGTCCTTATTGTTTTTTGCCTGAATTAGTAACTAATTTTACAAACGATGAGATAAAACAAGAAGAATTATTAAAAAAAATATCAGAATTAGATAAAACTTGGTATGATGGGATATTAATTAGTGGTGGAGAGCCTACAATACATAAAGAACTACCTGAATTTCTTAAAAAAATAAAAGATTTTAATTTTAAAATAAGAATTTTTACAAATGGTTCTAATCCTAGTATGTTAAAGAAATTAATTGATGAAAAATTAGTAGATAGTATTGCAATGGATGTAAAAAATACCAAAGAAAAATATGAATCTACTATAAATTCTAAAATAAATATAAAAGATATTGAAGAAAGCATGAAAATAACTGCTTCTTTAAAGGATTATGAGTTTAGAACTACTATAATTAGAAGATTTCATACTAAAGAAGATGTTGTTAATATATTCAAATGGATTTTTTCTATGATAGATAAAAAACCAAATTATAAAATACAAAATTTCTATGATAGGGCAGAATACATTGATGAATCTATAAAAAATGAAAAACCTTTTCAAGAAAAAGAGATAAATGATATTTACAAAAGCATACTAAATTTATAGGCAACGATTTAAGAATTCTTCTACAAGTTCTTGAGTTAATAAACTGGTTTTACCAATTACATTACCCTTTTTAAAAATATAAAGGGCGGGTAAACTCTTAATTTCTAAGTCTCTAACCACTTCATTTAATCCCGCTATTTCTACATCTATTTTATAAAATTTTGTTTCTCTTCCGTATTTTGGTATTATAACTTTTTCTAATAATTTATTTAATGCTATAGCCGAAATAGCCCAAGGTGCATAAAAATTAACCACTACAGGTAATTGTGGTTTTAATACAAGCTCTTCAAATGCTTTTTCATCAGAAATATTTTCTAAAGAATAATTTGTTTGTTTTGCCATTTAAATTTCTATTATAGAAAGGTATTTTAAGGTTTTCATTTATATTTGTAGGTTTTAGTAGTAAAAATAAATTAATTCTTAAGATTTTTATCTTTTCTGAAATTTAATTTATCTTTTAAAGAAGTTAAATTCATTTTATCTTTGAAATTAATAGTTTTTACTTGACTTAATTTATTTATATACCTTATAACTAAAAATATAGTTAGTGCAACAATTAAAAAATCTAAAGTAGTATTTATAAAATTACCATAAGCAATTATTGGAGCTCCTGCCTCTTTTGCTGCAGCAATTGATTCATAACCTTTTCCTGACAAATCAACAAACAAATCTTTAAAATTTACTCCTCCAATTAATAATCCAATTGGGGGCATTACAATATCATTAACTAAAGAAGTAACTATTTTACCAAAAGCACCACCAATAATAATACCTACTGCTAAATCAACAACGTTTCCACGCATTGCAAATTCTTTGAATTCTTTACCAATTCCCATTATTTCTCCTTTTTACTCCAGAATAATCTACACAAACAATGTCCATCTTTTTTAATTTCATCTAAATGCCAAAAACAAGGACAGATTTTCTTTGCATCTTCTTGAGTATTATTTGTTAAAATTCTACAAGGGCAATAAGGAACACCATAAGTTTTTCTATTAGCGGCTAATCCTTCTAGAATAATATCACGTTCTTTTTTATCTGGATTTAATTTTAATCCTTTTATTTTAGCATAATTTTCTGCTATTTTCAGCTCTTTTTCTTTCATAATATTGCTCCAATACCAATTTAATTCCATTAGTACTTAACCAATCTTTAACTTTTTCTGGGTATTTTGAACTAAAGGATCCAATTATTTTCCTATCATAAACTAAAGCTAAGGTTGGAATTTCATGTATGCCATACTTTTTAGCCATTTTTTTGGAAGAAGTCACATCCATAGTTATAATTGGAAAATTTTTAATATTTTTTCTAGCTAAATCATATAATTTTTCTTCAAATGAAAATGAAGTAAAATATACAAAAATTGGGGTGTCTAAAGATTTATCTAAACACATATTAAATTTTATTTCTTCTACTTTTTCTAATTGAGTTCTTATAGTTTTATTAAACTTAAACTTTGAATCCACTATTTGTTCTAGTTCCATTTTATATTAATACTTAGAAAAATATATTAAGCTTTCTATTTTATATTTTTATCTATCCACATTTTAACTTCTAATTCTGATTTTAAACCTATAAATTCATCAATTACTTTTCCATTTTTAAAGAATTTAACACTTGGAATAGCAGAAACATCATAATTACTGGCTGTTTTTCCTGCTTCATCTGCATTTGCTTTTGCTAAAATAAATTTTCCTTTGTATTCTATTACTAATTTTTCTAAAATAGGTTTTAACATCATACAAGGACCACACCATTCTGCCCAAAAATCTACTATTACTGGAATTTCTTTGGATTTCTTAATAACTTCTTTTTCAAAATTATCATCATTGACTTCTATTTCAAATTTCATTTTTTTATATTATTTATGAACTTAATAAAATTATCTTTTTTATTCAAAAACTTTTTCTATCATAAACCACATTGTTATTATAACTAAAAATATTGTTAATAATCCTAAACCCCAACTAAATTTATTACCAAATAACCAAACTCCCATTAGTTTGTAAGCTAAGTAAATGAATAATAAATCCCTTATAATGCTTCTAAACCCCATAAATATTAGAATATATTAGAATATAAAAATTTAAGCTTCATAAGAATTCAGTAATAAGGTTAATCCAAAGCCAATTCCTTTTAATTCACTTTTAAACTACTATTTTATGGTTAATTAACGTTATAAAATTTTTGATTTAAAAAGTTAACTATTTTTTAAATAGATTTATATATTTATCTGCATATTATAATTTTTAATAGTTACTTTTAAAATGGTAATTATTAGGGGGAGTTAAAATGCAGTTGGAAACTACAGTACAATTGTATGAGGTGAGTAGAACAAATTCTTTAGCACCATCTTATGGTGGTTTGTACGAACTTTTAAGTGGAAGTAGTGGTGGCGGTGGAAGTGGATTTAAACCTGCTTCTAGTTTTGGATTAGGTCCAGGAATAGCCAGAGAATTAAAAGATTTAGACATAATTGAAAGAGCAAGATACGATGGAGGAGACCACATAAATTTAGAATACTTAAGGACAGGTGGAGGAGTTCCATTAACAAACTTGCATATACTTTTAAACGATAAAGGAGATAAGAAAAAATAAATAAAAAATATGGAAAAACCAAAAATAAAAGGAATTAGTAGCGAATCTTACCCTGGTGGAAGAGCAGATTCATTCATAATAGAGATGCAAGAACATTTACAAGAACCGATAACTAAGCTATTTGAAATATTAGGTTTTTCCAAAGAAAAAATTAACGATTTAGATATACATTATCCTTCTACCCAGGGTTATTTTTTTGTTTATAGTCCAAAAATTAAAGCACACTTTTTTATTACAAAAGAAGAGGTTTTCTTAGTATTAGATAATAAAGAGGATAAAGAAAAATTATTTAAAAAAATAGAAGAAGTTTTTAAAATTTTTTAAATTATGAAAGATTTAGTAATACAGGCCTCTGAAATATTAGAAGATAAATTTAAGATAAAACCAGAGAAATCTAGCTTATACATTTATGAGGATATTAAAGAATTGTTAGCTAAAACAAGAAATCCTCAAGCTTTATCAATATTTTTTCCTAAAGATATTTCCGCCCATGTTCCAAAAGGAAGATTAGATCTAATTTTTCACGAATACCATGGTCATGGATTATATTGTGAACATACGGGGTATGGTAAAAAAATGGTTGAAGATGAAAAAATAGTAACTCAAATGTCAAAAGAAGATATTAAAAAAGCCTTACAAATGCATGAATTTTTTAAATTATATTTTGAAGGTCACGCATTATGGACAGAGGAATTTTTATTAAATAAATTAGGAAAGGAAGATTTATTTAAAATTAGATTAAAAGAATTAGAAAATTTAACTTTTAGTTCTGCATACCATCCAGAATTAAAAACTCAGAAAGATGTTTATACTGAAGCTAAAAAGTTTGAACAAGAAAAAGGTATTTATGATTTTTGGTATACTTTAGGTTTTCCAAGGCAATTTGATAAAAAAACATTATTAGAAATAGCAAAAGAAAAATTAAATTCTAGGTTTGATAAATTAGTTTTTCTAATTCATTTTGGTTCTAAAAACAAAGAAGGAGATATAGATTTATGTGCTATCTTAGAAGATGGAGTTAATTTAGAAGAATATTTACACTCTAGAACTATTGATTTATCACAATTTAATTATAAAGATGCAATAAATAAAATAAAATTGTTTGAAATACCCCTTATACAACCAATTTTAACGGGAGAATTAATTTTTGGTGATGAAAATAATTTTCAAAAATTAAAAACAGAAATAAAAACTGCAAAACCTAGTACAAAAGCTATAAAATATTTACAAGGGAGAAGTCAATGGTGTTTTGATTATGCTATAAAGTTTGCTGAATTATTTGATTCATATCCTCACGCCCCAGAAATAGTATTAAACAATTTAGCATACGCCCTTTCTTTTTTTGAATCTGCTAAAAGATATAAAAACGGAAGTAAAGTTTTAACTTTGAATGAATTAAATAATCCATTACTGATTAAAATAAGAAATTATACCAAAGACATTGAAAAAAAGAATATTCCTGTAGAAAAACAAGCAATAAATTATTACATCGGAGAAGTTAAAAAAGAAATTAATCCATAACTATCTTACTTTATATAGTTTTAAATAATTTTTATGACTTTTTATTAAAAGGCTAGATATATCATATAAACAAACCCATAATTTTAATTAAGTTTAAAACTATTTAAAACTATAATAAAAGGCTATATCACTTTAAAGTAAGAACCAAAGAAAGATTTATAAATAAAGTATATTAAAAAATTTAAATGGAAAAAGCTCATGAAGTTTTGGTTGGATTAACTACAGATCCTCGTTTTAATTGGGAAGATAAAATTAAAGAAATTCAAAAATTAAAAGATGAAAATAATCCAATAAAAAGAATTGCTTTTTATCCAACACAATTAGAGTTAAAAGATAGAGTATTAGTCTATAAAGAATTAAATAAATTATTTAAAAAGGGTTCATTAGAACAAATACCTCATGTACATTTAAGAGGAGATATGCAAGATTGGGAATTAGAATTATTTAAAGAAGATTATGGTGCAAATGTTTTCAATATACACGCTATGCATATAGATGTGCCTGCTTTTAAAAAATATTTAGATATGATTTCTATTGAAAATGGGCATAAACCTTTAACAGAAAAAATGTTAGATAAATGCGCAGGAATATGTTTAGATATAAGTCATCAAGAAGAAAGTAATTATAAACTTTCTTTTTTATATGGTTTAAATGGTCTTTTAGAAAAATATCCTATTAAATGTTGTCATGTTTCTGGTATAAAACATTTTAAAATGCTTAATTGGGGATATCACACACATAAATTATCTGAATATAGTAATTTTGAAGAATTAAGATATGCAGAAAAGTATAAATATTGTTTGCCTTTTTGGGTTAGTTTAGAATTAAATAATAGTATAGAAGAACAATATATAGCAATCAAACCTTATTTAGAGGAATTAATTATAAAAAAAGAAAATATAGATAATATGTTAAAAAGATAATTAATACTTTTCTATATTTACTGCAACTCTTTTTAAATTAGCTTCTCCTGTAATGTCCAATTCTAAAGGAAATAATCTATTTATTAACAATTCTGTAAAATGGAAGGGTGCTACTAACAAACCAGAAGGAATATCTTCATTTATTTTTATATTTGCTGTTACTTCTCCAACTTTTGATGTTATAATGCAGTTATCATTGTTTTTTAAGTTTAAATTCATTGCATCTTCTTTATTTATTAAAACAAAAGGACTTTTTTGTGCTTTTACTAAAGTTTTAGATCTGGAACTTAACTCATCTGCACAGAATCTATATTGGCATCTTTCTGTTGTTAAAACAAAAGGATATTTTTTAGATGTTTTTTCTTCTATACTATAAAATTCTACAGGAGTAAATTCTGTTGTTTTTATCTTGTAATTTACAAACTTTCCATTTTCATTCTCTTTTATTTCATTTAAATTTGTATATCCAGGAAGTTTTTTAATGTCTTTCCAAATATCATTAATATTTTTATATTTATAATTTAATTTGAATCTATTTGCTAGTTCTTTCATTATTAACCAGGAAGGTTTTGAATTATACATTGGTTTTATTACTTGATCAAAATGTCTTATTCTTGATTCTGCATTTGTAAAAGTTCCTTCTTGTTCAAAACTAGTACAACAAGGTAAAATAACATTAGCATATTTCATAGTTTCATTTGGAAAAGGACTTATTAAAACTATGAACATTTTTTCAAATCTTTTTCTTATTAGATTTAAATTTGGTAATGATTTAGCAGGATCCATGTTCATAACAAATAAAGATTTTACAGGATTATCCATTCCTAAAGCTCTAACCATTGTTCTTCCATTTTTTAAAGGAACACACTGCATATCAGCAACACCTTGAATATTTGTTTTACCTCTCATTGAAACGATTTTTCCATTTTTAGCTAAAACTAAATTAATTGCAGAAAATATTGAGTTAGAACCATAACTATGCTGTGTTAAACCCATACCAAAACCAAATAAAAAGTTTTTAGATTTTGAAATCATTAATGCTAGTTTTTTAATTTCATCTTTTGAGCATTTACAAATACTTTCTACGTGTTCTATATTGTATCTTTTTAATATTTCTCTTAATTCTTCATCAACATCAACCTTATCCCATTCTACTAATAGATTTAAAACACAATTTAACAATGCAATATCTGTTGAAGCTTCTATTTTTATAAATAAGTCAGCATAATGAGCGGTTTCATTTTTAAAAGGTCCTACATATATTAATTTACAGCCTGCTTTTTTTGCTTTTAGTATTCTATTGAATATAACAGGATAGGTAAATAATGGATTAGTTCCCATTAACAAAATACAATCTGCTTTTTCATAGTCTTCAAATTTAGAAGGCATTCTTGTTATTCCAAATGCTCTGAAAAAAGCATAACAGCTTGCTGCATGACATATTCTTGCACAAGAATCTATATTATCTGTATCAAAATAATCTCTTGCAAATTTTTGAAATAAAAAACAATCTTCATTTGAGCTTGGAGAACTGGCTAGAAAGGCTATATCTGTCTTGTAAATGTCTTTTGTTTTTTTGTATATATAATCGTAAGCATTTTTCCAGCTAGTTTTTACAAATTTATTTCCTTTTTTTATTAAAGGCTGCTTTATTCTATCTTTTGCCTCTAAAATTTCATAAGAAGTTAAGCCTTTTACACAGGGATTTCCAGAACTGACATAATCATGAGGATCTCTATTAAATATGATTTTATTATCTTTCTTTATTTTTAATGAACATCCACAACCGCAATAAGGACAAATAGTTCTCAATGTAACACCTCTTGTTATCTATTATTTATAGGTATTTATAATGGTTTTCTTTTTAGAATTAAAATACTTATTTAACTTGTTTGCATCTTATCTATAATATTCCCAGAATCATCAATAAATAAGATAATTTCACAAGGATACTCCGTATTTTCTAAATTACAATTAATTCTTACTTTCTTAACAGTTTTCTCACCATAATATTCGTCTGTTATTTTTATTATTTCTCCTTGTATGTTATTTTTTTGTAAAAAATCAGTAACTACTTTATTAATATCTGTTTCGCTAACTTCTATTTTTGGTTGACAGGTTTGGGTTATTTTATTACATACAACTCCATTTTCACACCCACAATCTTTACAACATGAATTTTTTTCTTTATCGGAGCAGATATTATCACCACACAAGTCATTTTTTCTACATATTCCTACAGAATTACAAGATTCTCCACTCTTACATCCACAATCTTTATTACAATTATTACAATCTTCGGATAATGCACAAATATTATCACCACAACCTTCTTTAGAAATACTAATAGTTTTAGTGGGGTTTTCTACAGAATTTATTGTGCTAAAACTATTTTTAGTTGAGTCTTTTATAGAATTTATTACGCTAAAATAAGTTACAAAAATTATTATAAAAAGTAATACCAAAATTATAAAACTCCATTTTAATATTTTCATTTTAAATTTCTACCTTTAATGTTGGGTCTCCATATAATTGTATTTCATATATAACTGCATTTTCAAAATCAGTCATGGAATTAACTAAATTATCTCTTTTCATTTTTAGTATAGCATCTCCAGACGTCATTCCATTTTTAAGATTTATATAATAATCGCTTAATAAATTAGCACTAATTCCCCCCATCCCATACCTTGTATTTCCAACATAAATAGATGCTCCATTCATTAAAAACGAGTAAACATTTCCATCTTCAGTTATACACCCCTCTTCTTCACAATCGATTGTACTACTATGACAACCAATTGTAGAAAAAGTAGGATTAGAAGTAAAAGGTCTTTTATATAATTCTGAAGAAACCAACACATCGTACCATCCTTCTTTTGTTGAAGCACTAAATCCATATGGGTCTGCATGTGCATTAAGATTTATAATATCATTTTTTTGTAATTCCTCATAAAACTTTTCTTTTTGGGTACATGTTTTTCCAGAACAATAAGGTGGGGCAGAATAACATCTATTATTATCTAAACAATTTTGGTTGAATATGGACATAGAAATTTTGTTTACATCTTCAATACCATCACAAGTTGGTGGAAAAAGACAAATGTCAGTTAATATAACTTTTGAAAATTCTCTTTTGTTATGCATTTTTATAGCAGAATTAAGAGCTTTAATTATGATATCTACAGAATTACTTCCTGCCACTGTTGGAATTCTTCCTATTGCTATATCTGGAAGTCCATCAAAATCTATATCTGCATATCTATCATCAGATACTGGAATGGTAGGTATTTCGGAGGTAGTCTCAGCAGGAGGCATAGGAATAACATCCACTCCCCCTAAAATTACTAAATATTTTGGTTGTATTTTAATAATCAATTTATCTAAAACTTCTTTTACATTATTCCAATCATCAGAGTTTACTAATTGTATACTAAATAAATTTTCAACTTGTTTAGAATCTAATTCTACATAAGAAGAAGTTAATCCTTCTGATTCAAGGACATTTTGATATTCATTGAGAGTATTATAATAATCATTATTTTTATTTAACTTAGAACCAACAGTTACTATTAAAACATCCCCGTTTATTTTTATTGGTTGTTCACATTTATGAATTTCTTGATTACATACTTTACTTTCACATTCTTCATTATTACAACATTCATATTTTTTAATACAAACATGGTCTTTTATATATTCACATTCACCACAAACATTTTTTTTACATTCTCCTAATTGGCATATTTCATCTTCTTTACAATTTTCATTAGATTGACAAACATTTTTTTTACAAACACCACAATCTTGTGAACAAGTATCACAAGTTTCGTTATTATTACATTTCCAATCCCCACAAAATTCTCCTTGTTTACATTCTCCACAATCAATAACACAAGTATTACATACTTCTCCGTAATTACAAGCTCCATCCCCACAATGTTCTGTTTTAACACAACCAACAGGGGTTACACAAGGAGAAGATGAATTACATCTTTCAATCATATCTTCCCTATTACCACAAGAATTATACCACCACAAAGAATTTCCTTCACATATTTTAGATTTATGGGAAGAACATAAAATAGCTACACATTTTCCTTCATAACATTCATTTGAAAGACATCTTTCAGCAATTCCTTCATATTCATTACAAGAATTTCTCCACCAAACATTATGGTCTGTATTACAAAATTTATAACTATGAGTTACACAAGATTTTACACATTGAGCATTCACACATGTCCATCCTTGTTGACATGTTTCTGCAATTTCTCTTGCAACATTACAAGAATCATACCAAATAACATTATTTGGATTACTTGCTAAACAACCTTTATAGGATTTTGGAGTGCATGTATTTACACAATTTCTTTCAGATTCAGAACAAGTTAATCCAAGAGAAGTACAATCATACCACATCTCTTTTTGATTACCACACGAATCATAAGCATAAAGTTTATTTTCGTCACATTTCCAGGTATCAGGAGTTATACATTCTTCTCCTGTAGGAACAGATTCTTCTAATTCAATAGTCGCTTGAGAAATCTGATATCTACTTATACAATCTCTCACACCACTATCACTTACACACCTTTGACAACCAGTCATAGTTGTTTTTAAAGGAAATACTTGAAGATTGTAACTCTCTCCATCATCAATACATGCACTATTAGGTTTTACTCTTTCTCTATTTCCTGTACTTTGGTCAACAACCCAATACCAACAACAAAAATCATTTTCTGGAGTAATTAAATCATTACCATAATATAACTCTATTTTGTAATCTTTTCCTCCAACATTAAAAATTTTTTCAGCACTCGATGTTGCTTCGCTAAGTGTTAAAGTATAAGAAACAGCATTTACAAAACTAACTAAGAACAATAAACTTACTAAAATTAATATTAATTTTTTCATTATTGACTAACCCTTAAACTATATACCCAAGTATATATTTATCGTATATAAACCTTGTTATTTTTAAATTATATCTGAAAAGGTAAAGTATAAAAAGAAGGTTTGGTTTAGGTTGATATGGTTAAAGAACAAGAAAAGATTAGCATAATAGATAAACTCTTGTTTGGTTCTAATTGGGGTATAAGATTTGAATATTTACTTGATTTATCAGCAGTAATTTGTTTTATTTATTCTTTTTATGTTGGTGGTAAGTGGGATGTAACTACAATATATCAACAACAAGCTGTAATTATGGAGCAAATTAAATATATCTTAATGGCTATATTTTTAGAATTAGGTGCAATATACTTAAGACAAAAGAATAATTGAGAAATATTTAGAATTAAAAAAATAAAAAAAAGAAATTATCTTCTTTTCTTTTTCTTCTTTGCTTTTTTCTCGCATCCGCAACAATTGCACATTTTTATTCCTCCTTATTTAACTTTCTTGTCTATGTAATTCCAAAGTTCTGCAAATATCCATCCCATTACATAACCTGATAAAAAGGTTAATATCACTAGCATTAATGCATAAACTACATTAAAGTTAGATACTTGCCAAACATTGTTCAAAAAGTGCAATGGAAATATCCAATCTAAGAATTTTTGTGTTAAACTTGAACTTGCTAATATAAACAAAGCCCAAATTAAATGCAATCCACCAATAAAAATTCCTAAGGTTAAACCAAGCTTATTTGCGTCTAGTTTGTTTGCCAAAAATTACACCTCCTTTTTGTGTTTTTTAAGCAATACTATTAAAGATATTATAAACATTGGAATACTTAAATATTGCGCTAAGGTTAAACCATAATAAAAGGGTAAGTCCTTAAACATATCGCATATAAACCTAAATACAGAGTATAATAGGATAAATAACCAGAATATATATCCAGAAGGTAAAGTTCTTAAAAAATACAGTATATTGAACAATATAAGATTAGAAAAGGCCTGGAATAATTGCACAGGATATCTTTTTTCAGGATAATTATCAAATTTATAACCAAATATTGAATTAGTTACTTTTCCAACTAACTCTTGATTGATAAAATTTCCAATTCTAATAAACATAGAACCTAATGCAAAAGGTATTACAATAATATCTGCTAAGTCATAGAATTTTATTTTATATTTCTTGCTAAACCATAAAGTCATTAATACGTTTGCTATTATTGCTCCATGACTTGATAATCCTCCTTCCCAAGTGTAAAATATTTTAATTGGATTGTTAAAGAAATAATCAAAATTATAAAATAAAACATGGAATAATCTTGCTCCAATTATAGTTGCAAATATTAAATATAAAAAGTATTTATCTATTAATTTTAGATCTATTTTTCTTTCTTTAGCTAGCTTTCTTAATAAAAAATAACCTATAAGAAAACCTAAAGCCATTAATATTCCATACCAAGTTGCCTTTAATGGACCTAAACTAAATGCTACTGGATTCATTACAAATAAAAAAGAATAGAAGTTTATAAATTTAAGGTTTTAATCCTAACTTCTCTAGAGCATTATTGTATGAATTATCTCCTTTGAAGTATAATCCAACGTTTTTACCAAATAAAAAGTTTATTTCATTTCCATGATTATGTCCTTTTATTATTTCTGGATCTTTATTCATATTAATTACTTCAGTTTGTTGTATATATCTCAATGGAAGCATAATAGGGCCAGTCAACAATCCCCAATTGTAATAATTACTTCCAAAACTTATATCGAGATCTCCATAATGTCTATGAACATGTTTTTTTGTTGGAATTATAATATTATCAAAACCTTTATTTTCTTTGTATTCTACCTTTTCTCCAGAAATTATACCTAGATAAGACCTAAATTTTGTTTTTGTTGGAATAAATTCAAAACAACGCTCCATATTTGGATGACGACCAGAACCCCCCTCTTTTGTTAAAGAATCGTCTTTTTGAGTCTGCATATTTATTATAAGAATTTGATTTCCAAGATTTGATTTTAATAATTCATTCAATTCATCATAATGTAATTTTTGTTTTATTTCTGCGGATAATTCCATAACAAATCAAAACTAATTTATTATATAAAGATTTATAAGAAATAAAGGTATTATTAGAAAATATATTTAGATTTAACCACAACTAGCTGTTGGAGTTGTGCTTGTTGCAGAACCTGTAACTGCTAAAGTTCCTGAACATTCACTTGGTGCTGCGGTATAAGCATCACATATTGCAGTTTTATAAGCATCTGCGCCTCTTGAACCTGAATAATCTACTCCATTAATAATTAAAGTTGGAGAGCCTTGAACACCATATTTAGTATTCAATGTTACTTGTTCTGCTAATAAAGTTGTAGCTTGTTTATCATAACATGATTTTACTTTAGTTACATCAACTTTTACAGCTTTTGCTACAGTTTCCCAACATGTATCAACGTTTTTATAAGTACAATCTGTTGAAACTTTTAATACATAATCCCAAAACTTATCTTTCTGTTCATTAAAGATACATAATTGTCTTACATCTTCATGTACTTCTTGTGCTCCGTGCATTGAACAGTATTTTTCTTCTTTATCAAAGCAGTAATCTAATGGTTGTGCACCTGCATTTTTTGCATAATCAGAATAAATAACATATCTAGGTATTATTTCAGCGTTTTTTAATAATTTAGCAACTGGTGCCATAGCTTGCATTGCTTGTACACCATAAGGACAATACGACATTACGAATAATTCTACTTTTGCTTTAGCTAATTTAGGAATTTCTGTTTGAGTTGGAGTTGTTTGACCAGACATCGCTGCTTTAAAATCATCTATGTTTATTAATCCCATTCCAGATAAAATTATATTTTTTCCATCTTTTGTTGCATATATTGGAATTTCATTTCCATTATATTCTACATTAATTAAATATAATCCAGATTCTTCAGAAACATCTTTTAAAGTTGTAGTTCCTGTTTTAACTAAATAAGTATTAACAAAAGTAACTGTATCTTCTGCTACTGCATTTTTACTTGAACATCCTGAGAATTGCATAACTACCAATACAACAAAAGCAACTGCAAGAATAATAGTAGCTATTTGCCAACCATTTGTTTTTTTAATATTATGATGTACATTAGAAATATGATGTCTCACTTTTGATTCTTTTTTAATTTCGTCTTCCATTTTACAAATTTTTTGTTATTTACTTATTTATAAAGTTTATGAAATTTTAGTATATATTTAAATTATTTTATATTTCATAGAATCTTGCTCAAAAGTATATCCTTCTGAGAATATAATATCCTTACTAAATATACCTAGTTTATCTGTAGCACATTGTATTATAGATAGTTCTAAACCATATTGATAATAATCTCCTCCAAAACTAAACATATCAGAATCGCTTAATTCACATATTCCTCTTGGGTGGATATGCCATGTACCTATAACATCTGCATATTTTTTATCAGAACCACAAGCAATATATTTCATGGTATTTACTTGGGTATTGAGTATTTCTGGCTCATAAATATTAGTAATTTTCCATCCTTCTAAGGTTTTTTCTCCCCTTACACATCTTGTTGTTTCTTCTGGATTACTTTCATAAATATTATTGAAATCATCTATTATATTTTGAGGTATTTCTATAGTTCTTTCTTGAAAAACTGCTCTTCCAGTTACATAACTACTGATGAAAAAAAGAACGATTAGAACTGTAACAATAGAAATTTTATTTCCGTTTTTGTTTTTCAAACATACACCTCTTAACTAATTACGCTTGTTTTAGTTTATAAATCTTTTCTTGGCTATTTATTCAAATACCATAGAACCATAACCTACAAAATTATTATAATCTTTAGAAATATCTCCAGAATTATAATATTTTAATAATTTAGCTTTTTTACACCCAATATTCTTTAAAATTTCCAATCCTAAAGCAATAGGATATTTACCGCAAATCGTTTTATTATCTGTATATTCTAAAAATTCTTTGGTTTTAAATTCTTTAATTAAATTTATTGCTTGCATATCTATTTTCTCAATGTTTTTTGGAGATCCTTTTTCTAGAGTATAACCATAACCAGGACCATAATGGGTAAAATCAGAACTTATAATTAACTGGAATCTCCTATTTAATTTAGAAAATAATTTTCCAACTTTTCTACAAGTTTCAAAATCAACATCAGAAACAGTAAGGGGTAATATTCTTAATTTATTTAAATTATCTTTAGAAACAAATTGTAAAAAAGGTAATTGGACTTCTAAAGAATGTTCTGCTCTATGTGCATTTTCATCTCTTTTAATATTGTTTTCATTCAATAATTCTAAAAAATCTTTAATTTCAATGGAATTTATATCAGAAACATTTTTAACCAATCCAAAAGGAGTCTGCCAATCTTGTAAACTTAAAGCAATTTTTCTTCCCATAAAAACAGTATGATTTACTCCAAGCATAACATAAAATTCAGGAAATTTTGCTTCTCCCAATTCCTTATAAGCATAACTTGCACAAGCCCCAGAATAACTATATCCTGCATGAGGAGTTAAAATTCCAAAAACATTTTTTGTTCTTTTCTCAGGTAATTTTCTAGGTCCAAATTTAGATAAAAAACAATTTTTTATTTCTTCTTCCAAATCTTGCAAATTTCCAGGATAAAATTGGTTATTTACAATAGGTATTCTTGTCATTTCTTAAAATAATTTATTTCTATTAGATATAATATGATTAATATTATTGAAACTATAGCAACCCAAGGTGAAATTAATTTAAGATAATAAATTGTATAAATTCCTGTTGAACATTTTGGACAAGAACTTCCGCAATCAATTCCAATTTCATTTGCATCTTTTACTCCATTTTCACAATGATTAATAGATTCTAAAGCTCTAACATTTTTAGGAGCTTCAGGAGCTTCTAAATTTCTTTGAACTACTGGAGTTGCAGGAGCTACAATGGTTTGACCTTCTCTATTTCCACCAGAACCTCCACCTCCACCACCAGAAGAAACGACTTCATGAGCATTTTTATCTCCAATTAAACTAAAAACATTTACAAAATTATACAAACTTAAATTAAGATAATTAGCTTCCAAATCTAAATAATAATCTTCAGACATTAAAGTAGTATTATATAATAATTTTAAACTAGATTCATTTATATCCAATTCAATTAATTTTGATTGATTGTAATAAATTTCAAATAATCCATTTACAAAAACATTATTAATATCTAATTCTGGATTAAATTCAATTAAACTACCTTGATTACTAAGAACATAACTCTTGTTAAAAGTTATATTCGTTATATTTTCAAAAGTATACAAAGTTAAAATAGCATTTGTTAATTCATTATCTAAAGTTAATATTCTCTTATAATTACATTTAGGGCAAGAACCTCCACAATCAATTCCTGTTTCATCTCCATTCTGTATTCCATCAATACAAGTAGGTTCACAATCATCTCCAATACCGTCAAAATCAGAATCTAATTGATCTTCATTATTAACGAAATCACAATTATCACAAGCATCTCCAAAAGAATCACTATCAGAATTATTTTGATCTAAATTATAAATATCTAAACAATTATCATATTCATTTATAATCGTATCATTATCATCATCCCCTTGATCAGTTATATTTTTGAATTCAAATTGTATCCATTGATTATTTTTTGAATCATCATAAAATATTTCATATTCTAAATCTCCTGTAGCTTCAAATATTTCTTCTTCACTATTATTCCATTTCCCATCATAAATATGCTTGCTTATTTTATAAGTTACAAACCAAGTTGCAGAATCAAAATGAAATACTAAATTAGTTGGATTTGCATATCCAGAGGCTTGTTTTTCCAAATTAATTAAAATTAAATCTTTTTTCTTTTGTATTTGGAAGAAAACATCATTATAATCTTTATCTGCTTGGTCTAAAGGTATATCTTCAAAACCAATCCAAAATTCTCTTTGTGTTTTTTTCTCTTTGTTTAACCAAGAAAAAACAGGATCTTCTCCACTATTTTGATTAATAGAAGAAAAATTCTGACTTAAATACCAATATTGTGAAGTAGTTAGATTTAAATCCAAAGAACAATTTTCAATATCTGAATTACAAATCATTACTAATCCATTTTGTTCTTTCCAATTCCACCTAGAATTACCATTGCCTTTGTTTATAATATCATAATTTATAACCCCTTTATCAGAAGTTAAAATTTTATCAAAGTTACTAAAAGTAATAATTTCGTAAGAAGTTTCATTTCCAGTATATTCATAATTTGAATCATAGAAAACAAAACCAGTAAAATTAACTCCTATTAAAAACATCAATAATAATACAGATAGTATAGCTATACTAATAAGAACATAATCCTCTATTTTTTTAACTAAAGACATAGATTTATAAACACTTTTTTATTTATAAAACTTTATATATTTTTCTAATGTATAAATTGTATGAAATCGGGGGTTAAAAGATTATTAGCAGGTATAGTCTTAACAGGTCTTTCTTTATTAGCAAAAGCTGAAGTAAAATTTGATTATTATGGAGATTATTTTACTTTTATTGAAAATAATCATAAATATTCTGGAAGAAGAGTCGCTAATCGTCAAGTTGGTGGTTGGTATATTGTTGATATTACTAATAAAAATAATCCAGACATAATAGGTGATGAAAAAAATGAAAAAGGGCTTTATGAAAGAATGGCATTTAAGTTTACAATGAAAAAATATATGCCAGAATATTCAAAAATTATCAGCGATACAAATAATGTTTTTAAAAAAGTTTTAAAAATAGAATTAGGAACAGAGGCATTAAGATTTACTTATAATAGGTTAGTAGAAATAGAAGGTTCTTTAAGTGCTTCTATTGCAACAGGAGGAGCTAATTTAGCTATTGAACCACAAAAATATATTGTTAGAATAACTATTAGTAATTCTATAGATGACATCAATAAAACTTTAAACGATACATTAATATCTAGATATTCAGAAATAGAAAAGAAAATTAAAAGCATAGAAAATGTCAAGGATTTAGAAAAAATACTTCTAGAAGAAATAGATAAATCTGTTCATACTCGTTTAGCAAAAGTAATTTATCAATTAAATGTTGCAGAAGAACTTGCTAAAAAACCAAATAGAACTTTTAAAGAAGATAAGATTATGTTTGAAAATATTAACGAAGGATTTAGTAGTGGTTTTGGAATTATGGCTTATTATAATGAAATAAATAAAGATAATAGTATGGAAAATCTTTCAAAGACAATTATTACTAGAGGTTTAAATGGAGCAGGTATTCCAATAACCGCAGTAATAAAAGACGATAGAATATTAGAGCTTCTTAAGGAAGATGATCATTATCAAAGTGCAGTAAAAAAAAGTGAATTAAAAACAAAAGAAATAGAAAAAATGCTTTATAAAAATTTTAATAATGAGTGGGAAGGACAAAGCGTTGATAGATTTTTAAATTACTTACAAAAAAGCAAAGAAGAACCTCAAAAAGAACTTATAAAATTATATAAAGAAGGTGTTCAAAATATTGATATAGATTGCGATGGTAGAAAAGAAAAAATTGAAATTAGAAAAATAGAAGATCTAAAAGGCCATCCTAATTTTAATTCTTTATCAAAGATATTTATAAACGATACTCCTACTTCTGCTGAATCCTTTTGTAGAGAAATAGTATATCTTAAAAAAAATAAAGGTAAATGTGGATATTATTTAACTGCAGTATATCTAACAACAGACACAAAACCTTATAGTACAAATTGTTTTGGAGACGACATTCCATATATATGGAATGGAAGAAATTTTCAAAGAAAATAAAATTATTTAGGTAGTTTTTTAAAATTAAATTTCTTAGAATCTATTACTTTAAGTACTTTAATTCCATACTATATAGGAAATTCATGCATTAATACGACATCATTATTTTTTGTATTTTTAATTCTGTTTAAAACGCTGTTCAAAGATCTTGAATGAGCATAATACCTCCAATCTTCAGTATCTACATCCCAAAAATAACTTTTATAACCCAAAGAATTTAAAAAATTATTAATTTCTTCTTTTTTTGTAGGACTTCCAGTATGAATTATCCTTTCTTGTTTTTTAATAACTTGAAAACCTGGATCTCCATAGGGAAATCTAAAAACAAATTCAGGTTTTACTCCAACATCAGAATATATTTTTGTTATAAAATTATGTGTTCTTTCAATTTCTGATTTTGCTTTATCAATATTTATTGAAGAAAAACTTGGATGATTATAACTATGATTTCCAATTGTATGCCCTTTTTCCAGAGTTTTACAAGCACTATAATACCCTTTTTCAGTATTTAATAAACAACCCAACATAAAAAATGTAAATTTATCATTTTCCTTTAATTTATCAAATATAGAATTAAAATCTTTTCTAGGACCATCATCTATAGTAATATAAACATCTTTTTTAATATTTATTAAATCTAATTCTTCTATTTTACAATAATCTTCTAACGGAGAATATTCTTCTAATTTAACAACTTTGGGAAATACAAATAAAGATAGTTCTGCTAATTTTAAAACAGTCCTTCTATTCATAAAAATAAGAAGATAGAAAAATATATAAAAAGATTTATTCTGTTCTTGGAGGTAAAGGCCTTTTAATAGTAATAGGTAAAATACCTTTAGTTAATTCTAATTTTGCTATTTCAATAGGATTATAATTTAACTTATCAAGTTCTTCAGGCTTTAATTTAAGTAACAAAGGAGCACCCATTGCTATTTGTAAAGCTCTTGCTCCAATTATTCTTGCTACTTCATATTTTGTAAATTTAAAGTCTTTTTCCATTTTTAAGTATTTTATCTAACCTTTTAATAAAAAAGGAGGTTTTTAAACCTTACTTTTTTAATAGTTTCCTTAATTCTTCTGTTTTTTTAACAGCCAAGTCAACCATTTCCTCTACTTCTTTGTCTGTTAATGCTTGATCTCCACCTTTTTGCATAGCACATAATTGTTTACCAATTGTAGCTATAGTCAATCTTGCATCTGCTGCTTTTTCTTCTTCTCTGCTTGGATCTATAAACAGATGGTTGTCAATTTTAACAACGGTACATTCAACAGGCACTTTAGATAAAGGAATACCTTTACTAGTTTTTTTAGTGTAATCTACTTTTTCATCTTTGTATTCTGGTAATTTAGCATCTTGTAATGCTGCAATCCCAGCCAAAGCTGCTGCATCAAATAAGTTTCCATCATCATTCATTGGATAAATATCTAATAATACCATCCAAACTTTTTCTCCTTTTTTAATGCATAATTTTTTTGTATCTATTGTACCAGATTCTCTAATACCTCTATCAACAACTCTTGATAATTCTATAGCTTCTATAGAAGGTGGACCAGATTCAAAATCTGGATTTGCCAAAGGTAATAGTTCTGAATTAACCATTAAAACTCCATCGTCTGGAGTATCTGGAAAAGGTGTACCTACTTCCATTTTAACACCAGCTAATACAACGGTTTTTCCCATTGTAACTCTTGCAGAACCTTCTGCATTTTCTAATGGACTATATTCGACTTTTACTGGTCTGTATTCATCAAATTTTCTGTTATCTAATCTAAATCCTTTTTCTGCTAAAGTATGTACGTGTGATTTCATTTTCCGTATTTCTCCCTTAAAGCTTTTTTCTGTACTTCATATACTTTTTCACAAGCTTTTTTTCCTATTTTCATAAATTCTTTTATGTCATCTTTTTCTACAATGCCATCCATTTGCATTAAAGTTATTGCTCCAGTTCTTGGCATCATAGCTATTGGAAAATCAACACCTTCTTCTGCTGAATCTTCTTCATAGTTTAAATCTGCAATAAAATCACCTTTGAATTTTCCAGCAGAAACAGCTGAAACTAAATCTCTCATTGGTATTCCTGCATCTGCAAGAGCCATTGCTGCAGCACATATTCCTGCACATCTTGTTCCAGCATCTGTATTTATCAATTCAACATAAACATCTACTACTGCATTTGGAAATGCTGATAAATCCACAGCAGGCAATAATGCTTTTTCTGTTACTAAAGATATTTCTCTTGATCTTCTAGATGGACCTGGTCTTACCCTTTCTCCACCGCTGGAAAAAGATATCATATTATAATTGCATCTTAAAACTCCAACTTCTGGATTTTGTAAATATGCTTGGAAATCTCTTGGACCATAAACAGCTGCAATTGCAGTAGTTTTTCCAATTTTAAACATAGCTGAACCAGCTGCGTTTGGAATAACTCCAACTTTTGCTTCCATCTTTCTTAATTCGTCAAATTTTCTTCCATCAATTCTCTTTACCATTTTTATTTCTCCTTCTTCTTGGATTCTTTTTCTTCTTTAATTTCTTCTTTTTTCTCTTCAACTTTCTTTTCTTTTTTGATTCCAAGTTTGTCATTTAAGAATTTTTCAATACTATCAGTAAGACCTTCGGATTGACTTTCTTTATCAATTATGTCTATAGCATCTACTGCTACTTTTTCTTTAACAGGATCCATTCCTGATATCCAAACATTTCCGTTTTGTCCTACTAAAATTCTTGTTTCTGTCTTGTCTTTAATCATAGTTATCATAGAACCTTGTTTTCCAATTAATCTTGGAACTTTTGAAGGTGTAATTTGTATCATTCTTCCTTCTGTAAGTTTTCTTAATCCAGGACCTTTCATTCCTAAATCAATAACTTTGGATCCAGATACATTTACAATTCTTACCATTAATATATCTCCGATATTATAAAATTGTGTTAAATCTGTTCCACGTTCTATGAATTCTTGTGTTGCGTCTTTCAAAGATAACATTGCCTGATAAGCCCATCTTATATCTACTCTCCAACCCCAAGGGCCAATATCAACAACTTTTCCAATAACAACATCGTCCCTTCTTGGTATATAAGGACCTGTTAAAGGAATTATTTTTATTAATCTTCCATTAAGGTTTACTAAACCTACCATAGAAGAAATTATGTTGTCTTCTTCTCTAAATGTTCCATGAGCAGGTAAAAAATCCATACCTTTTGCTAAAATTTGCCCAGGAATCACTACTTCTTTTTCCTGTACTAGTAATTCTGACATTTTTTCATTTCTCCTTTAAAATTTTCTGACTATATCAACGACAACTTGTCCGTGTGTTGCCTTGTTTAGAGCATCTAATAAATCTTCTTGCATTCCTGCTGGAATTTCAAGAGACACTTTCAATGATCCATCATTTTCATAGTTTTCTTTTATTAATTTACCGAACATTTTTAATGTACCATATGTTTTACCAACATGTTCTGGTTTTATTTTTATGGACAATTCTCTTTTTTCATATTTTATTGGTAAAATCTCTCTTAATTGTTTTATTACGTCTTCAACCTGTCCTTCAGCGGTTTTAGTTGCATTAATATTTACTCTAGCTTCTTTCATTGCCATTTCAATTCTTACTGTAGGATGAGGAAATCCAGTTTTTGAGTCTACTGTATTTTTATGAATAATATCTACTATTCTTTTTTTCTTTTCGTCTTGTAGTTTATTTTTGTGTTCTGTAGTTAATTGTATTTCCCCTTCTCTTACTATGCGTTCAATTATTGCATTTTTATCTGTTGTTTTAAAAACAGCTTGTAGTTCTTTTTCAGGACTATGTTCTGCTTGTTTAACATCAGAGAAAACATCATCAGTTACTAAAACTTCAGATATATTTTTTATTTTACCTTCTCTAAATTCAATTGCTTTATCACAATCTACTAATATTTCAAAGGTTTTTCCTTCACGTTTAAAACGTGCAATAACTGAACTTTCAATATTTGTCATTTTTACAATTTCTCTACAGCTTTAAGCATTTCTTCCAGTCTGAAAATAGAATCTTTTTCAAAGGTAATATTATTTTTTCTAACGCCTATCGCTCCATGTATCTCTTCTATAACTTCATCCGAAGTCATAATTTTTGGATTAAGTAAATCTAAAGAAAAATAGTTGTCTTGGTCTGTTAATAATTTAACAAGTATTTGGCCATCTGTTCTTTTTGATTTTCCGTGTTGTAAATATTCTTGTTCAGAAACCACAATAGCATAATTTCCATTAGCAATACTAATTAAATCTCCAACCTTATATTCTACATTTTCTGTCATCTTAACAATTAATTATTATATTTTTTTAAGTCTGGAACATCTAATCTTACAAATTTCTTATCTGCAGATTTTATGTAAGCTCCATCTATCCTTGCTAAATCAAAATCTTTATTTAAGACTTTTTTAAGCATCTTTATAGTTAATTTTATTCCTTCTTCTATGGTTATATTGTCTTTGTATTCTTTATCAAGCATTTCTTTTATTTCTGCTTCTGCTTCTCCAATTGCTGTTGCTTTGTATTGGAAAAATATTCCAGTAACATCAGTTAAAAATAATCTTGGTTCACTTTCATCTATTCCACCAAAGATTATTGAAACTCCAAATGGTCTTCCTCCACCATATTGTGTATATGCTTGTTTTACATTACAAATTTCTTTTACTAAAGTCATTGTATCAATAGGATTGTCATAAGTAACTTTGTGTTGTTGAGCTAATAATTGGGCTCTTTCAACTAATATTCTTGCATCGCTAATAATTCCTGATGCACCTGCTGCAATATGATCATCTACTTGGAAAATTTTCTCAATAGATTTTGCAACTATGAATTTATCAAAAATTCTTTTATCAGCCATTATTAAAACACCATCTTTACATACTAAACCAACAGTTGTACTTCCTTGTTTTACTGTTTTTTTTGCGTATTCTGCTTGTAATAATCTTCCATCTGGACTAAACATAGCACTTCTATCATATCCCATCATTTGTGACATATTTGTTTGCATTTTATTCCTCCTTTAATTTAAATATCTAAATTTTGCTTTTTTTAATATTCCTGAAACACCAAGGCATTTAACAATTACCTTTTTGTTATTTATTTCTTTTATTAAAGAAAAACAAGATTTGAGAGTGTCAGTGTATTTGTTATTAACAAACATAATACCTTTAGAAGTATTATTTTGGGTTTTCCAATCTTCTAACATGATTAAATTAGCTTTTGCCAATCCAAATTTCCCGTAATATTCTTTGTAAGTTTCCATTATTGTATTTTCAGCGCTAGCTTTATTAATTGGGCTTTCAGATATAACTTCGAAAGCAACATACCTCTTCTTTTCTCTTAAGCTAGGCATTAAAGCTTTTAACTTCATTTTATCAAGTTTTTAGGAGAATTAAACAATTATTTTTTCAAAATCTTCTCCATCTCTCGCATATACTCTAAAATATACTTATATTTAAATTTTGTGTATTTTATAGAAATAAGTTATTAAAAGAAGTTTAAGCTTATTTAAAACCAAACAAAGATTTTAACCACATTGTTATTTTTTCTAATAAACCATAGGTAGAAACACATTTTCCATCTTTACATTCATTACTCAAACATTCATAATTATTTTCACATTGTGATTCTAATTCTTTTTGGGATATTAATTGTTTTGAAATATCACAATACTGTTTGTTAGATCTAGTTCCAATAGGTAAACAATTTTTCTCAGATAAACAACCATCACAAGAATTTTCTAAAGGTTGTGTTACAGTAGATTCTGGTTGTGAAGATGTTGGGGTAATAGTTTGTTGTACTGGAGCTGGAGAGTTCGGTGTTGAAGTAGTAGGCATAATGTTAGTAGGTATTTCTTCTGTTAATGTTGGTGTGGCTGGAGTTATTGAAGTTTGTTGTGATTCTGGTTCAGTTGTATTCTGTAGACAAGCTCCATTTTCACAATAATATCTTTCAGGACATTCAAATTCCTTAGTATCTTTTTCTATACAAGAATATTCTCTCAATATGGCTTTTCCCATAAGAGGCCTATAATCACAATAATCAGAACTAGAATAACTAACTTGCGCATTAGGATAAGTTTTTGTTACAGTCCCTTTAATATAATAATTTAAACCATCATCTGAATCTTCACATATATAATTGCTATAATTAACGCACGCTCCATTAGCACAAACACAATCAGGACCCGTATGGTCAATATAATTAATATTTCCACTAGGTGTACAATAATATTCTCTTAAACCATTATTAGAAGTACAATAATCTTCAAATGTATTTCCCTGAGAATCTATTATAACCCCTTTGGTATAATAATCTCCATTATCAAAATCAGTACAGTTTAGTTCTTGTGCATAAACAAAAGACATACTAATTAGAAATAAAATTATTAATAAAATCCCTCTTTTCATAAATTAATTAAGTAAGTTTAGTATTTAAACTTTTATGTTTTATAAATAATTAATTTTATATATTAAGAAATTTACTTAAATATATGATTTCAGGTGTTATATGGTTATACAGCTTAGTTAGCGTATTAATTATTAGTTTGATTTCTCTGATAGGTATTTTTTCTTTAAAAATTAAAATTGAAAAATTAAAACAAATTTTAATATATTTCATAAGTTTTTCAGCAGGAGCATTGTTAGGAGATGCTTTTATACATTTAATTCCTAGTCTTTTCAAAGAAAGTTCTGCTATAATCTCTGCTTTAACTATTTTATTAGGAATAATTTTATTTTTTATTCTAGAAAAAGTAATACATTGGAGACATTGTCATATGCCAATTACAAAAGAGCACGTGCATCCTTTAGCTTATATGAATTTAGTTGGAGATGCTTTACATAATTTCATTGATGGATTAATTATTGCAGGATCTTATTTAATTAATATTCAAGTTGGAATAGCAACAACTCTTGCAGTTATATTGCATGAAATTCCACAAGAAATAGGAGACTTTGGAGTTTTATTACATGCTGGATTAAAAAGAACAAAAGCATTATTTTTAAATTTTGTAACAGGTTTAACAGCAGTACTAGGAACTATAATTGCTTTAGTATTAACTAATTACATTTCAAACTTACAATTTTATATTACGGGAATTGCTATTGGAGGATTTATTTACATTGCAGGAAGTGATTTAATTCCAGAAATGCACAAAGAAGTTAAATTAGAAAAATCAATCTTGCAATTAGTATTTTTAATTCTAGGAATTTTAGTAATGTTAAGTTTGTTATTGTTAGAATAATTAAAACTGATACAATTCTAGATAGTTTTTAACTTCATCCATCATATCATATAAATCATCATACAAATCAATTTTATATTCATCTATGTTTTTCTTCATCATATATTTTTTATAAAGTTTATTAGTAAAACTATCATCAGGCCATTTATCATTAGCATTTACAATTAAATAAGCACTAAATCTTAATTCTATATCTGCTTTTTTTAATTTTACTGTTTTTCCTTCTTTTTCAACTTCAACAGGAGTTACTCCTAAAATAAAGAAAGTTATTTCTAAAACTGCAGTACAATAAGCACTTACTTCATTTTTACAAGTCCATTTAATTTCAATTTGTTTTCCACCAGGTTTTATCCTTTCAGTATAATTATCTTCATTAAATCCATCTTTTTCATCACCATACCCTTTAAAATCCAACCAGAATTTCATTTTTCTATAAAGATCTTCTAAATCAAAAGTTCCTACGAATTTTAACTTTAAACCTTTACCTACAATCTCTTTTTCTGACATCTTTCCTCTTTTTTATTCAAAATGTTCTTTAGCAAGATTCTGCAAGGCATATGCATCTGCTTTTAATTTAGCTTCATAAGGCCCTACAATCTCTCCCTTAATAATATAATTATTGTATAAATACATTAAAAATTTACCTATAGCTGTTGTCTGCCATTTTTTTCTATAATCTAATACTATCCATGCCCAAATAGTAATTTTAATATTTCCTGTTTCTTTTCCATCAACTTTTCTTAAACCTTCAACAAAAAATTCTACTTTAAGAAAGAATTTTGTATAATCATTAAACTCTCTTTCTCCTTCCAAGATAATCCTCATTTCTCTTCCAAGGCCTTTGTCTTTTTCAGTATGTTCTCTTTCATGAAAATCATACCTATGTTCATCAAACCAAGATTTCATATCTTTGTATAAACTATTAAATTGGATTAACCCTTTTTTCTTAATTTGTATTCCCGTACCTGGAAGAACGTTATATTTTGGTTTTATCATATTTTTTATTTAGTTTTATAATTTATAAATATTCTGCTATTTTAGTTAGTGCTGTTTTTGCTTGTTTTGCATTTAAACCCAGGCTTATTCCTAAAGATTCTAGGTCTTCTGCAGATCTTAGTTCAAATTTAGATTTAGCTAGACTAAATATTAATATAGGAACTTTAAATTTCTTACATAAATTAATATTTTGCATTATCTTTTTTAGTAAAAAAACATCTGCGTTTTGTATATAATCTAAAGAATAGCCTATTGAAATATTATGTTTTTGAGCTAAATTACATAAGATATGATTCAATCCAGAATGTATTCCTTTTACAGTTTCTTTCTTTTTAATTTCAGGATTTAATAAAATATTAACGCTTTTTGAAGATAAAGCAATTCTGTTTAATTCTTCATAACCTCCTTCAACTATTGTTAATCCTTTTTTGTTTTTTATATTTTTAGAATTTGTTATTATATCTTCTTTATTAATAAAAAACACGTTAGAAAAACCTAAAGTTCTAGCAAAAGCAATTATATCTTCTTTATTGGTTTTAATTAAAACTAAATCATACATACTTAACCTAAAATAACCTAAATTAAAAAGCTTTTGATATTGGTTCCATAAGATTTATAAATATATACTTGAGTATATAGTTATTAAAAAATGAAAGAAATTAAACATATTGCTATTATTCTAGATGGCAACAGAAGGTTCGCTAAAAGGTTAATGTTAGAACCCTGGAAAGGACATGAATATGGTGCTGCTAAACTAGAAAAATTATTTGGATGGTGCCAAGAACTTGATATTAAAGAAATAACACTATATGCTTTTTCTATACAAAACTTTAATAGACCAAAACAAGAATTTGATTATTTAATGAATATTCTTAAAAAAGAATTTGATAGATTAAAAGACGATAAAAGAATATTTGATAATAAAGTCAAGATTAATGTTATTGGTAGAATTGAGATGTTCCCTAAAGACTTACAAGATAAAATGCATAAAATTATGGATTTAACAAAGAATCATGATAAATATATTATTAATTTTGCTATGGCTTATGGTGGAAGAGAAGAAATTATCGACGCTGTTAAAAAAATAGGAAGACAAATTGAAGCTGGAGAAATAAAACCAGAACAAGTTACTGAAGAATTAATTAATGCAAGTTTGTATATGAAAGATGAACCTGATTTTATAATAAGAACTGGAGGAGATCAAAGAACCTCTAATTTCTTAGTATGGCAATCTTGGTATAGTGAATGGTTTTTCCTTGAAAAATGCTGGCCTGAATTTGAGAAAGAAGACTTAATACAATGCATTAATGAATTTAATTCTAGAGAAAGAAGATTTGGAAAATAAGGTTAAAAGGCTTATAAAGCCCGAATTCTTGAATGGAAAGGTTTATATATAGTTGTCACTTTGTATTAGTAGTGAAAAATATAGGGATTTAATAAAATGAGTAGAGTCAAAAATCTGTTGGCGGGGTTAGGATTAACAGCTTTATCACTTATTTCTACAAACTGCGGAAACGGAAATTCTGTAGAAACTACTAAATCTATTAATATTCCAAATATAGAACAGACACAACCAAATCAAGATTGTACTTATGATAATAACTTTCCAAAGAATTTAGAGTTAAAAGTATCTAATGATAAATATACTTATAATTTTCCTGAAAATATAAAAATTAAAAATAAATTAGCTTATTTACAAAACTGTAATCAATTTGTAAGTTATAATGGAAATAAATTTACTATAAACCCATTAAATACTTGTGAAGATGCAATAGTTTTTGAAACAGAAGATACTAAAAATAATTGTAATCAGACTTATGCTTTAAAATTAAAAATTAATGAACCTGATTGTGCAGAAGTAGATTTACCTGAAGAAATAGAAATGAAAATAGGAGAATCTTATAATAAAACAATTCCTGGAGATATACCTATAACTATAGAAGATAATAAATTTGTTGAATTAGATGGAAGAACCATAAAAATAATTAAACCTTGGCATATTTATGATAAAGATATTAATATTCATTCTACTGAAAAAATAACTCCCTTGTATAATTGTGAAAAAGATAAAAAAATAAATATAAAAATCAATCCTATAACTGGAAAAGATGGAACAATTTATTCATATTATAGACCGATAAATAGTACAAATATTTTAGTATGTGATCAAACAGCTAGTACTCCTTGTCCTTTTGAACCAAATGAATTTGCTTCTCTAGATGTACCTTATACTCTTTTTAAAGAAGCAATTAAAAAATTAGAAGAAATTACAACTACAAATGTTTTTGATGAATATGCTCCTTTTAAAATACATTTAAATGCAAGTCCAGATGATTCTGTAAGTTCAACTATTGTAAAAAAAGAAGATTGGAATAAAGTTAAAGCTGGAGGTTTTATTGGTGGAGAACATGTTTATGCATTTCAATACGATTGGGCAACAAATGTAGATTGGCCCATATTTTGTCTAAATTTAGAAAATCCAACACAAGAACCTTTAGAACCTACTGAAACTTGTCAATGTGCAGGAAATGCTAAAACAGAAAAAAATGTTTGTAAATCTATTTTAAATTGGAATAAAGGAACTTATTTTAGAAATCCAGAAACCGATATTAATCCTTGGTTTATACATGAACTTGTTCACGAAAGAGATCCTTCTCCAAGAGTATTAAGAAAAGGTTCTGATCCTTATTATACAGATTTATATTTACCTGAAAATACAGCAAATGCATTAGAAACTATTACTTCTGGAGTTGTACAAGGTTGGATTGCAGGAAAACCTTATTTTATAACCAAAGAAATTAATTCTTTTTGTGATTTACCTTTAGGAACAGATTATACTTATTTTAGAGCAATGTGTATTCTTACAGATCACGCCTTTGATGTAGAAACCATGCCAAAATATTTTGAATATCTTTGGAAAGCTTATGAAAAAAGATTAGAAAAAAGTAAAAATCAATTAACTTGGCCAGAAGATGTTAAATGTGCTACAGATTATGCTACTGAATTAGATACTTATGATTGGTTCTGTAAATTTTCAAATTGTAGTAATGATAAAATGAATTACAATTATGTTCCTTCAGAATTTTGTGGAGATTTATCTCATATTGATGAATAAATTAACCTGTAGCAGGATTAGTTAAATAATCCCCATAAGTAGTAAGCATTACTTCACAACTGGTTATTCCACATTCACAAGCACTTCCAGGAGTCAAATCACACATACGAATACCCCAATTTACATCTCCAGCACAAGATTTTTTATGCCAAACTATCGTATTACCATAAATATCTGGACTATCTTCATGACAATTCGAAGAAGTTATTCTAGTTTCTGTACTGGTATCAAAATTATACATATAAATATCATTATTTCCATTTCTGCCATCTTGCCATACTGCCTTACTTCCAGAAATTCTTGGGTACATTTGAGCCATAGTTCCATCGGGTGCCAATCTTGTAGCTGTACCCGAATCTAAATCATAATAATAAATATAATTTCTATTATCTCCACCTTGATAAACAACAATATTTCCATATACATCTCCAAATAACCCATTATCAGTTATTAATTTTTCAGCAATTCCACATTCATAAGTACTTCCGGGGGTTATATCACACATATAAACCTTATAATTAGATTGCCAGGTTATTTTATTATCTTTAAATGATTGTGGGATTTTATTAATTGTACTAAACATAGTTATTCTTCTATCATTATTAGTTCCACATTCATTTGTACTTCCAGGAGTTATATCGCACATATAAACATCCCCAACACTAGCTGGATAAAGGGCATTTCGATAATCATTCCAAATTATTTTATTATCATATACAAAAGGATAATTTAAAGCATAAGAATTACTAGTTATTCTTCTTTCTTGATCTATACTAAGATCATATGCATAAATGTCATATCTATATGTACCACTATCTCCGTTTCTCTGATCTTGCCAAGCAATTATATTACCATTAACTGCAGGGAATAATGAATAATGTTGTTCACTTGTGATTTGTTTAATTGAGCTAGTTAAAAGATTTTTTAATATTATTACTTTTTTACTTGTTGAAGTAGAATTTTCATAAACAACAAAACTAGCAGCATTTACAGGGAAAGTTTCTCCATCACAATTCTGAGTTTCTAAGTTACAAGTTCCTCCTCTTAACCCACAATTTTTAATAATCTCAACTTTGCCATTTTGACATTTATACAAGATATCTAATCCACAAGTATACTCCCCATTAGTTAAATAAAAAGGATATGCGGTTCCATCTGCTAAATTAGAAACACCAATACAATTAGGCACTGCACATTCAGGAATATCATTACAATTTCCAGAAGTCAATTCTATATTACCTATTCCATTTACAGGAATATTACCTAATCCGCCTTCATAAAAATAACTAGAACAAATAGTTTGTGATTCTTTAACAAAAATACTTTGTACACAACCTAATTCATTTGCAGTATTAAAATCTTTAACAACACAACATTTAGGATTATATTTAGGTAAATTTTCTCCAGATAATGAAAAATTAATTCCATCACATCCACCAATTAAAGTTATTGAGATAAAAGCAATTGCAACTATTAAAAAGAAATGTATATGAAAATCTTTATATTTACTCTTTTTTAACATATAATAATTAAAATTTATTTATTTATATAGTTTACTATTCTATTTTGATAAACAAATTCCACTTCCATCGGTATAACAGAATCTAAGTAGGGCAGTATATCCTGCTCCACCAGTAAGTTCTATTCCTAATTTTACTTCTTGTCCAAGTAAATTTTCTACATTTATGTCATTAGGGTCATAAATTGTATTTCTATATTCAAAACTTGTTTTTTGTCCAATTTTTACTCTGATGTCTGCTAAATTCTTTTCACTTCCATCTGATTTTACTAAATAATATCTTGAATTAAGGCTATTAGTTTCTGCATATAATCCAATATTTTTTATTCTTTCATCATTTGGAATTGTAAAAGATTTTGATTGTACTATTGCATTTTCATCATTTGTTTTTCCTACAAATAAAATATTTTTTGGTAAAGATAAGTCTGTTTGTAATTCAAATTCAGGATAAGATTTTAGAGCTTCTTTATAACCCTCTCTAGGAGCTATTATTTTTTCTGCATCTCCAGAAACTAAAGTAAATTCATCTGCGCTTTGTAAATTAAATATAGCAAAACAATCTTTTAATTCATTTTTAGTAGGTTGTTTACAAGTATAAGCTTTATCTTTAATAGTTACTTGAGGATAAATATCTATACTTCCTGCAGTTCCTAATGCTTCTGGAACTTTAAATGGAATTGTAGCAGCAGCATAAACGGGTAAGCTTGTTTTAATATCCTCTGCTTTTCTTGTTTCTCCAGTAATAGCATATTTGAATGAAGTTATATCTTGTCTACCTGTATTTTCTAAAAATAATTGTACACTTGGACCAAATATACAAGAACTTTTAACATTGAAAGAAGTTTGTAAACATTTCAGAGCAGCTTCTGCTTCTTCATCACTTTCTCCAATCTTTAATTTTACTAGTTGATCTCCCCAAGTAAAAACAGCAACAGCAATAATAATAACAAAACCTATAACAAGAATAGTAGCAATTATTGGTTCTACACCCTTCTTACCTCTTTTTAACATATTATAATTAAACTTTATTTATTTAAATAGTTTTTTATTTAGAGGTATCTATAACTTTTATTTTATGTCCTAATTCAGAAGCCTCTACTAAACATACATCAAATATTTCTACATCAAGATTTTCCCTTATTTTTTCCTGTGAATAATTTCTTTTTAATAATCTTTTTTTAAGTTCTTTTAAATCACATTTAGTAATAATACATAAATCCACATATTTACTAGAAAGATAATGAGCTAAATGCCCGTCTATAATTAAATTTTTCTTAGTTTTTTTAATAACTTCAATTAATTTTTTATTTAATTTTTCAACATCTATTTCATACTCTTTTTTCTTATTATAAAAACCCAATTTATTTTCAATAGCAAAATCTTTTATAGAAATATAATCTGCTTTAAACTTTTTAACTAGTTTTTTAGCTAGAGTGGTTTTTCCTGTAGCAACACTCCCAGATATAATTATTACCTTCATTTTTTATCTAATCTTTTTTTATAACCCCTCATACATTCTTCTACAGCTTCATGTATCTCAGGTAATTTTATTCCTGCGTTTTCTAATTTATCTGTATTTAATTTACAATTAGATCTTGGATCTTTAGTAGTATTATTTAATTCTTCTAAACTCATTAATTCAAATCTATGATTAGGATCTACTATTTTTTTATATAAAGTCATAATTTCAAAAGCACTTATTGTTCCAGGATTTGTAAAATTATAAATTCCAGTTAATTTTTGTTTTATCATCAATCTTAGTGCAGGAATCATATGAGGCACAGTTGTCATAGAATTTTGTATATCAATTACTTTAGCATAACCTTTTAATTTATCTATTAAATTTCTTTCATGTGGCCTATCATCTATAGGCATTCTTATTCTTTTATCTAAATATTTAAAATTTGGATTAATTCTTGCTAATTCTAACAAACTTTCTTCTGCTGTGGCTTTAGTAAAAGCATAAAATTGTTCTGAAAAGTTTGATTTATCTTCTTCTGAATAACCAAAACCATTTTTATCCCCCTGGTATATACATCCACTTCCCAAATGAACAAAATAGATATGATTTCTAGCACAAGCACTTGCAAGCTCTTCAGCAACAGATACATTAGATTGCAATGTTTCTTCTTTATGAAATTTACAATAATCAATTCCTATAGAATTTGAACCATGTGTTTTTCCTATTGCATTAATTACAAAATCTAAACTTTTACCTTTCAAATATTCATCTAGATATTGATTTGTACCTACAACCATATTTTCAATTATTCTATGTGTATCTATAGGTATTCCTAATTCTCCTGAAATTCTATTTCCTAAATAACCGTTTCCAAAAATTAATCCTTTTTTCATTTTAGTCTGTCATAAATAAAGTATTATCATCAACTTTTATTAGACCTAATAAAACTGCCGAATCTAAAAAAGCATGTGCATAATTTACTGCTGCAAATGCATTAATATAATCTTGTTTTTCTTTGAAATGTAAAGCATCTTTATAATATCTTTCAGCCATATCTATAAGAATTTTAGCTTGTTTATCTTCAGTATTTTTTACCTGTTTTAAAGCCTTATCTGTTAATTTTAAGTACTTCTCAAGCCTTTCTTTAATGTCTTTTTCCATAATCTAACAATAATAAAAAAGTATATAAATTTAGTTATTTCTCTAGAGTTATGACAGATTCAATGATAAATGTACCAAAACCTATGGCAGAACCCATTAGTATTAAAGAATTAGTATCGAATACTGATCAAATAATTGGAAATATAAAATCAAGAAATGAAAATGAATTAATTTTAGTTGATAGTAATATTATTTCTCCAAATGATTTATTACCAAAAACTTATCATTGCAAAAGATATGAAGATTTAGATGTAGATAAATTAAAAGATACTATTCAAGGATTAGATTTCGGATTAAAAGTTTTATCGGATAAGAATGTTTATGTGCCTGAAGGAGTTTCAAGAGAAGCAGAATTATTCTTCAGTTTAGTATGTGGAAAAAGTGAGTTCTATGATAAAATAAGTAAACTTGAAGGTAAAAAAATTTTAGGAAGTGGAAGATGGGAGAGATATTACTATTCTAAATTAGAAGGCCTAGCAGAAGAACTTTATAAAAAATCTCTGGGAAAAATTTCTAAGCCATCAAACAGACAAGCTTACGAAAATTTATTAGAAGTAGCAGGAACCTTTAAAGATATTTTTAATTTAATGCCTGTTAAAAGAGCAGAACATGCACACAAAAAGAATGGACGAATGTTTAAATCTGCGGAAGAATTAGCAGCCCTAGCATTATATCAATCTTTTATAGAAGAATCACCTTGTTCTATAATATCTACAAGCACGGGAGTTTATAGAATATTAAAACATTGCATAATTTTTATGAAATCTGATAAAGCAACAAAATCTGGAGAGTATGAATATAAAGAAATATTAGAAAAAAACATTATTAATCTATACAGTCCTGTAGACAGCGAAGGTTTTTTAGAACCAAGATTCTCTTCAAAGAGTTTACCGAGCTATGTCCCTGAACAGTATTTATCACGATTATTTTAAACATAAAATTTAAAAAGTTTATTATTCAAATTATTCCTATGACTTGTAAAATTTGTAAATCAAATCCTGTAATAACTTTAACTAATACTCCTATAAAATTATGTAAAACTTGTTTTATTCATTATTTTGAGAAAAAAGTTTTTAAAAACGTAAGAAAATATGATTTGTTGGATGATTGTAAAACTATTGGAGTGGCAGTATCTGGAGGTAAAAACTCTTTAATAGTTTTATATTTATTAAATAAATTAGTAAAACAAAGAATTTCTAAAAATGTAAAATTAATTGCTATTCATATCGATGAAGGAATTAAAAATTACTCTGAAATAGCTTCAAAAACATTAAAACAATTTTGTAAAGAAAATCAAATTGAATTCAAAGAGTATTCTATTAAAGATAAAAAAGCTTCTCCAGAAATATTAGTCAGATACTTACTAAATAAAAAAGCAAGAGAATTAAAAGTTGAAAGACTAGCAACAGGACACAATTTAGATGCAGAAGCAGAAACAATAATAATGAATCAATCAAGAAAAGATATAGAAAGATCTGCTAGATTGGGTCCAATAACTGGATTTCAAACAGAAAAGAAATTCATTCCAAGAATAAAACCTTTATATTTTATTTTAGAACAAGAAACTAGTGTATATGCAAAGATAAAAGGGTTTAAAGAATTAAAAAATCCTTATTTAGCTGATTCTTACAGAGAAAACATTAAAAAATTCTTAAATGAGGTAGAATCAAAATATCCAGGAACAAAATATAATATAATAAATTCATTCTTAGAAATATTACCTTTGTTAAAAAACAAATTCAAGACAAAAATAGTAAGCTGTGAATCTTGCGGAGAACCTTGTTCAAGTAAAATATGTAGTGCTTGTAAATCTATTTAGTATATACAACTCTTAAATCTCAATAGGGACCTATATTTTAAAGTTGCGCTAAATGCTGAAATTCTTCTATTAATCCTATAGTCTTTTTTATTTTTTATGTCTTTTAATGCGCTACATAAATTATTACTAGATTTTATAGAATTAATATAATAATCTCCAGTAATTATCATAAAATCATATTTAGGATCTAAAGAATTTTTAATTTCTCCTGTACCATAAATTGTAAAGTATAAATCATTTCTTGTTTTTCCATTTCCATCAAAAAAAGATAATACAATTATTGCATTTTTTGGTAATTGTGAAAAAGCAGGAGTTTTTTGTAATAAAGTTCTTAATTCTGTTATTGTTAAAGGTAATTTTGGTGCAACAGTAGTTTGTGTAGTTATAGTAGGTGTAGAAGTTACAGGTTTTGCTTGAGATACGCTTTCAACAGTTCTTACTACAAAATCATTAGAATTTTCTGCATTTAAATTTGAAAAATAATCATAACTCAAATAAGAAACCAACATTAAGGTTACTAAACTTAGGATTAATATTAATTTTTTCATAATATTTTAAAATTTTAAGGTTTATAAAGTTTTCTTAGATTTCTTTTTACTTCTATAATCTTGTATAGCCTTTTTAAGAGCATCTTGTGCCAATATAGAACAATGGAATTTTATCTCAGGTAATTTACCTAAAGCATTATTTACATCTTCTTTTGTAATTTTTTCAGCTTGTTCTAACGTTTTTCCTTTTGCCAATTGAGTAACCATAGAACTTGAAGTTATTGCAGCAATACAACCAGTTGTAGAAACTTTAATGTCTTTTATTATTTCTTTTCCTTGTTTATTCTTGCCTACTTTAATATAAACATACATTATATCTCCACAGACAGGATTACCTACCTTACCTAAACCATCTGGATTTTCAATTTTACCCATGTTCTTTGGATGTTTAAACAAGGCCAAGACTTTTTTATTGTATGCTTCCATTTTTATTTCATTAAAGGACTTATTTTTCTTAATTTTTTTATTATTGCAGGTAA
This sequence comes from Candidatus Nanoarchaeia archaeon, assembly GCA_041651575.1. Classification (GTDB taxonomy): domain Archaea; phylum Nanobdellota; class Nanobdellia; order SCGC-AAA011-G17; family JAFCDX01; genus JAQUOT01. The sequence continues at coordinate 204,791 of JBAZJB010000001.1, read as the reverse complement.
AACTTCTAAAACAAAATCAATTTCTTCTTCTGTGTTAAATCTACCCAGACTTAATCTTATAGAACCATGCGCTTCTTCAGGAGTTAAACCAATTGCAGTTAGTACATGACTTGGTTTTAATGATTTAGATGAACAAGCACTTCCAGTAGAACTACAAATTCCTTTTGCATCCATATATCCTCCAATAGATTCTCCTTCTACATACTTGAAAGAAATATTAATATTATTACATAATCTTTTATCGTCTTTACCAAATAATTTCTTGGATTCATCTATAGAAGGTCCATTAAGTCTTACATCTTCTAAACTTAAAAGTCCATCAATTAATTTATTTCTTAATTTAGTCATATGTTTTATATTTGAAGAGTTATTAGCAAGTTTAACTGCTTCTGCAAAACCAATAATCCCAGGAACATTTTCTGTTCCAGATCTTAATCTGTATTCTTGATCTCCGCCATCAATTATTTTTTTTAATTTTACTCCATCTCTAACATACAAAGCACCAACACCTTTTGGTCCATGTATTTTATGAGCATTCAAAGAAATTAAGTCTACATTTATTTTTTTAACATCTATAGGTACTTTAGTAAAAGATTGTACTGCATCTATATGGAATAAAACTTTTTTCTTTTTACATATTTTTCCAATAGATTCTATATCTTGTATAGTACCAATCTCATTGTTTCCATGTATTATTGAAACTAAAACAGTATTTTCTTTGATTTCATTTTCTAATTGTGTTAAATCAACAAATCCTTCTTTATCAACTTTAATAAATGAAGTTTCATAACCTTGTTTTTTTAATTCTTCAAAGGTTCTTTCAACAGAATGATGTTCTATTTGACTTGTAATTAAATGAACTCTATTATTTTTTGAAAAAGCAACTCCTTTTATAGCTAAATTATTAGATTCAGACCCTCCAGATGTAAAAATAATTTCAGAAGGCTTAGCATTTATAGATTTAGCAATTGATTCTCTTGCTTCTTCTAATCCCATTTTAGCTTCTTGACCTTTATGATGTAAAGATGAAGCATTTCCATATTTTTCTGTATAATAAACAGACATTTTTTCAAGAACTTTTGGATCAACTTTTGTAGTTGCACCATTATCTAGATATATTGTTTTCATTAACATTCACACTCCTTACAATTCATTGGACAATTTGATACTACATGGTTTTTAACTAAAGTTAGTAAAGGAACAACTGTTTTTTTATTCAGAGAATAAATTCTTTGTTTTCCTTGTTGTTTGACACTTAATATATTACATTTTGTTAATTTAGTTAAATTATGGGATACTTTACTTTGTTCCATCCCTGTTTTTTTACATATATCATTAACAGACATAGAACCTTCTTTTAAAAATAAAATTATATTTAATTTAGTTTTATTAGAAAAATTTGCAAAAAATCTATTATATGATATGAATTTCATATGAAATATATCTCATATGTTATTTATAAATGTTTTGATAGCTGATGTTTTCTATAATAATACAATAGGGTGATTATAAGTAATATTAAGAATATTATCCATAAAAAAGTTATATATGGAAATTTCCAAGGTTCTTCTTTTTTTATTAATTCTCGTTCTAATGTTCTAACCACTTCTTCTGGACTTTCATCTATACTTCCACCCTGAGTAAAATAATTACAAGACATTTCTGTTACAGGTATGGTTCTCGTACAACTACTAGTTTTACAATCTCTTATCATAACCCTATCTTGTGAACATGGAGACCAATCCCCACAAGAAACCGAAGGTAAACATGCACTACTACTTCCTCCTCCACCTCCACCACCACTAGAACCACTAACTCCAATAGTTAAAGTAGGACAAACAGTTCCAATTTTTGCATCGTTATCATTACAATCTGTATCTGAAAAAATACTATCTTTATCATAATCAATATAACTTTCTAAAATAAAAATACAATTTGATCTTTCCATTTGTAAATATTCAGGATAATTAACATAATAACACATAGCAGAGTATATACCATTATAACTAGTTCCAGTTACAATAGCATCATAACTAAACCCACTTGTTATAATATCTTTCAATTCACCATAAACATTTCCTTGTACCTTCCCAAAACCACCTATAATAGAATTTTCTGGTAAAGCTACAGGATTTCCTATTAACCAGGATTCTGTTTTATAAATCATTGTAACCTCAAGTTCGGTAACTTCTGGGTTAATTAAACCTCCAACCACAATTATAGGACGATTATAAACTTTAGAACCTAAAAATTGACCTTCTGAAGAAACTATCTTATCTGAAAATATAATACACCCAATGCCCCCTCCATCTATAACACAAATTCCATAATAAGGATTTATTATTTCACCAATTGTTTCAGATAAATCAACTTTAGCATCTATTGTAAAATCACCAAATAAATAACCTTTTTTAGTTTCTGGATTGTATAAATATCTTCCTTGAATAGACATATCTGCCAAATCCCCTTCATTATATAATAATTTTATAGTATTATCTTCTTTAAAAATATAATTTGCTTCCTTAAGAGAAGTTAATGTATTAATAATAGTCCCATCTTCATTTCCCTCTTCGTTGATAGTAGTATTTTTTATCGAAGAAATTTCAATTTCGTAAAATCTTTTTGTTGCTGCCGAAACATAACTAATTCCATTCATTTCTAAAGCAGGAATTTGTTTTGATAATTCAAAAATGATATAATTTTTCATTTCTTCTAATTCTACTGTAGTAATAAATCCATCATTATTTAAATCTAAAGATAAACAATTATATGCTCTAGAAATTTGACAAATTTGTTCTATACAACTTGTAGGACAAACTCCTTCAACAAAATAATCCCCTGTTTGAAATTTCACAATTATATCATTAATCTTACTTAAATCAGGTATTTCTACAATCTCATTATTATCTAAACTTCCTTTTAATGCACTTGCAAAAGGTAAAATCAAAAGCAATGAAATTAAAAATAATATTTTTTTCATATTTAATCAAACATCGAAAAGGCTCCTCCATTTCCACTACCAAATCTTCTATCTTTGTCTGCGCCTGCTCTTATTCTTCTTTTAAAATCAGCTATATCTTGCTCATTTGCCTTTCCAAATCCAGAAGTATTTCTTAAACTACTTGCTGTTCTTCTTATAGGTATAGATTTTCCAATCTTATCATTAACTATTTGAACTCCAGGTTTATCAAAATCAATATTTTCTGGTTGACTTACAGCTTTTTTTCCAGAACCAAACTTTAATTTTCCACCATATTTTACTAATAAACCTAATAAAACAATAACACCTATAATTGCTAAAGAAGTGAATCCCATATTAGATATATCTTTAGATTGTTTATATATAGTATATCCTGTTAAACCAACTAAACCATCTAATGCTTTTTCAAAGATATTTCTTTCATCCAATATAGTTACAGAATCAAAAGTTTTATCCATTATTTTGATTGAATAAGTTCCTGGTTTAAATAATTTAAATAATTCTATTGTTTTGGTTTCATTTGGTTTTAAATAGAATTTTTGTATTGAACTATCTGAAACTTCTCCAGAAGCTTCTATACTAACTTCATCTTCAAATTTATCATTACCTAAATTAGTTAAACTTAATTCTTGTCCAGATAAAAGAATATCAATTATTTCTACAACTTCTACATTTAAATCCTTAGTTGCTTTAAGACCTTCAGATTTTATATTAATTTTCCAAATACCAGGATAAGCAAATTCTGGTAAATCATATTTAACTTCGTTTCCAGTCATATCAATAATACTAAATACAATGTCATTTTTTGTATTTCTTATTTCAATATCAACTTTTCTTTGTAAAGCATCACTAGCTTGATCATTCAAAATAGGTTTTATTAATACTGTTTGTTGTGGTTGATATGCTTCCTTATCCAATTCTATAGATAAAGTTGTAGGAACTGGAATAACATCTATTTTTGTTATATCTTCTCCATAATTTAAACTTTGATCTTCTGCATTGAATGAAATATTATGATAATAAGACTTTATTGTTTTTAATAAAGGAATATTAAAAGTGAATTTTCCTTCAAGTATATCTGTTGTATAATTTTTATCATCGAAATTAATATTTACTTTAACTCCAGAAACTGCTCCACCTATTTTTTTATAAACTGTTCCAGTAATTTTTACTATTTCTTCTGGAAGATAAGATTGTTTATCGGTTAATCCACTTACAATCAAATTATTGTATAAATTAAATTGCAATGCATTTTCAAATAGATATTTATTTCCATTATTATCAGAAGCTTCTACAAATACCGAATAAGCTCCTGCAGGCATAGAAATTAATTTTGTTTTGTAATTAAATGCACCAGCAGTAATTGGAACAGTATCTACAATATAATTAATTCCATCTTTTTTAATATAAATTACAGACATACCATTAATGTTTATGTCTTTCAAATTAAGAATATTTCCAGAAATTATAATATCGTCTCCTAATTGAAATTCTGGTTTATTTATAGCAAAAACCCCTTTCAATTGTTTTGTAATTTCTAATGAACTTGAAGTTGTTTCATCTATTAATGTTCCAGAAGTCATATCATTAAAGCTTATTTTAAAAGAACAAGTCCCTAATAATTCTCCAGTTATAGGTAAATCATAAGAAAATAATTCAAGAGTATCTTTTTTTAATCTTAAAGATTTTGCAGCTAATTGAACGCTTTGTGAACTAGAAGTAGTTGTTATAGGTTCTGTTACTGTTCTTGTTACAGTTTCTGTTCCATCACTATTAAAATCTTTACAAAAATGTTCCCAACATACTTCCTCTCCAGAACATTCATCATCTTCATAACAAGCTTTTCTTTCAACTACTTCTTCATCTACTTCTATTGTTTCATTTACTGTAATAGTTCTATATTCTGTAGTTGTTGTTCCACATTCCATAAAAATATTTAAAATTCCATTAACATCGCTTGCTTCTGTTAAAGAACCTTTTAAATTTATTTTCTCTCCAAGGTTATATTGGGGATTTAAAGTGCTATCAATCGTTATTGCAGAATAAACTTGAGGTAAGATAAAGATTCCTAGAATAAAAAATATGAACAAAACGCTCTTTTTCATCGTTAATTAAGTATTTTATATTATTTAAATAGTTTACTATAACATAATATTTATATACTAAAATTCAGTTTTAAATATATGTCAAAACCCAAAGAAAATAGTAATATTGAAATGATAAGGCATTCTTTATCTCACATATTAGCACAAGCTGTAAAAGAACTATACCCTAAAGTTAAATTTGGTATTGGTCCAGCTATTGAAAATGGATTCTATTATGATTTTGATAATTTAGAACTTACTGAACAAGATCTTAAAAAAATAGAAGATAAGATGAAAGAAATCATTAAAAAAAACATTAAAATTGAGCATAAATTATTATCAAGAGATGAAGCTAAAAAAATATTAAAAGAACAAAAATATAAATTAGAATTATTAAATGCTTTAGAAGATAAAAAAATATCTTTTTATGAACAAGGAAATTTTATTGATATGTGTATAGGTCCGCATGTAGAATCAACAGGAAAAATAAATACAAAAGCGTTTAAATTAACTCACATAGCAGATGCTTACTGGAAAGGATCTTCTGAAAATCAAATGTTAAAAAGAATTTATGGAATTGCATTTGAATCTGAAAAAGATTTGAATAATTATTTAAAACAACTAGAAGAAGCTGAAAAAAGAGACCATAGAAAGATAGGTAGAGAACAAGAATTATTTATGACTCACGAATTAGCTTTACCTGGAAGTCCTTTTTTCTTAGCAAAAGGAGCAATAATCTATAATGAATTAATGAAATTTATTAGAGAAGAATACAAAAAAAGAGATTATAAAGAAGTTATTACTCCATTATTATATAAGAAAAAATTATGGGAAACAAGCGGACATTGGGAACATTACAAAGATGATATGTTTTGTATGAAAATAGGAAATGAAGAATATTCTTTAAAACCAATGAACTGCCCAAGCCATTGTTTAATTTATAAAAATAGAATAAGAAGCTATAGAGATTTACCTTTAAGAATTGCTGATTTTGCTTGTTTACATAGGAATGAATTGGGTGGAGTTTTAGGAGGGTTAACAAGAGTAACTAAATTTTCTCAAGATGATGCACACATATTTTGTACAGAAGAACAAATCATGTCTGAAATAGAAGAATTATTAGAATTTGTTAAATATATTTATAAAATATTTAAAATGGAATATACAGCAAACTTATCTACAAGACCAGAAAAATTCATGGGAGAAAAATCGCAATGGGATAAAGCTGAAAAAGCATTAAAAGAAGCTCTAGAAAAAAATAAAATAAAATATCAAATTAAAAATGGAGAAGGAGCTTTCTACGGACCAAAAATTGACTTCGATTTAAAAGATGTTCTAGGAAGAAATTGGCAATTACCTACAATACAATTAGACTTCCAAATGCCAGGAAGATTTGAATTAGCTTATGAAGGTTCTGATGGTAAAAAACATACTCCTGTAATGATACACAGAGCTATACTTGGATCATTAGAAAGATTCATCGGAGTAATAATAGAACATTATGCAGGAAAATTTCCATTATGGTTAAGTCCTGTACAAATTAAAGTTTTATCTCTTAGCCAAAATAATATGAAAACAACAGAAAAAATTACTCTAGAATTAAAAGATAAAGGATTTAGAGTTGAATCTGATATAAGAGATTGTACTGTGCAAGCAAAAATAAGAGATGCTGAACTTGAAAGAATTAATTATGTAATTGTTATAGGAGATAAAGAAGAACAAAATAAAACTTTAGCTATACGTCCTCGTGGAGACAAGCCTAAATTTGGTGTTAAAATAGAAGATTTTGTTAAACAATTAGAAAACGAAATAAAAGAAAAAATTTAGTTTCTTTTCCAAAGATATATTCCTAAGATTATAGCAATCAAAATAATTGCTCCGATGAATTCATAAACTAATTTCTTTGCAAATCCCATAAATTTATTATCAGTTTGAGATATTACATCAGTAACTTCTTTTACATCTTGTACTAGTATTGGTTCTTGTACCTCTGTAGTAGGATATACTATTGGTTTAACTTCAACTATTCTAGTTAAAGTATGTCTATGACTTGATCCGCCTGATCCGCCAGATGAACTTGAACTAACTATAGCAGGTATAACTGGTTCTGTAATATTTACAATTTCTGCTACAAAACCACAGCTAGATATATTCATTGTACTTTCTTCTGTTGGAAGTTTACTAAGAATGCTTGTTATTGCACTTAAATCAGGTATTTCTATAATTCCATTACCATCTAAATCAAATTTAACTTGATCAAGAGATAATCCATTAGTTATTGCATTTCTTATGAATTCTAAAGCTGTATTTGCTTCTGATTTATTTATAAAACTATCATTATCCATATCTAATTCTTTACATGCAGTTGAATTATATTTAATTTCATTTATAGGTTCAATTTGATTTTCTAATTCAATGTTATTTTCTAGAGTATTATTAATTACCATATTAAAACCTAATCTTGAAATTAATTCATTAAGATCTTCTTGAGTAAAATTACCGTCGAAATCAATATCCATGTTTGAACAATCTGCTACAGGTGAACAAATTGTATTTTGTTTACTAAGTAAACGAGTTAAACATGTTACATCAGGTACTTCTATAAGCTTATTATTATCACAATCTCCAATAAGATAATTTCCAAGTACACTTTTTAACATCCCAACATCTTTATAATCAAAAATTCCATCTCCATTCATATCCATATTTGAACAATCTGAAATTGGTGAACATACAAATCCTTGAGTTTCTGTATCTTCTGGAATAACTTGTATCATTAAATCCATATTTTGATCGTTATTATCTTGAGTATTATTTTGAGATTGAACTATTAAATTTATTAAACAAGAATAATCAGGTACTTCTATAAGTCCATTACCATCACAATCACCAAGAACATAATTAACTAATCCGCTTTTTAACAAAGCCATATCTTTCAAATCATAATGATAATCTCTATTAATATCCATACTTAAACAACTTGAATTAAAACATATTTCAGGATTATCTATGTATGAATTATCTTGAAAATCTACCATTAAAGTGTTTAAACAAACCATATCAGGTATTTCAATTAATTCATTTCCATCGCAATCGCCTTGTAAAGCAAATGCTAGTGGAACTAAGAAAATCATTACAAAAAACATTAACGCTTTCTTGATTGTAGATATAGTATTCATTTTAACCTATATATTACAGTATATACTTGTTTATAAACCTTCCTATTATTAACTACTAAGAAGTAACAATATATATTTAAGGAATATTAGTCTAAACTAGGTTTAAATGGCTTATTAATATGTTTTATTAAGAATTATTGTACTTCTGGCACTACATCATCCAAATTCTTATTTTCCCCAAAGACAAATATAGCCCATAAAGGTTTACTTATATCTAAATTTCCAGTTATAGCATTAACTTTTAATTCTATTGGAACTTTACGATCCCAAATAAATAATAGTTTACCATAAGATTCAACTGTGTATATATACCAAGCTTTTTTCTTATCTATTTTAATTTCTTTATATCTAACATCCACTCCAGGATTATCATAAGTTTCTAACTGATATCTAAAAGTATTCTTTGCTTGAAAAGGCATTACCTTAAAGGGAATTTCTTCTTCGTTTACATATAATACTCCTTTGTCTACTTTTACTTTAGTTAAACTAAAATTAATTTTATTATCGTCTAAAAACAAGGAATTTTCATCTTTTACTTGTATTATTCTTATATTTCTTGATAAATTATAAACTAATTTAGGAGAAACTATAGGACTATCATGTAATATATTCACTTCTTGATCTCCTATTAAAATTTGGTTAGGAGAAATAATAATTGGTTCTTCAATTAAATCCAAATGAACTATAGGATGACCATTTATTTTAGTTATAGCTTTTCCATCTATATTAAATATATTTTCATTATAATTTCTAGATATTATAGCTTTACTATCTAAAACTATATCTTTAAGTTCTACGCTAGTAGTATAATTTGCTACAGGATCATAACCTATTACTTCTTCAAATGCAAATACTAAATTAACTAATAATACTGCAAATATTAGATATAAAATTGTCTTTTTCATTTTGTTTTTATAATGTAAAACTATTTAAAAGTTACCTCTTTAAAAACCTTATGAAAATAAAAATAAAGGTTAAAACTGGACAGAAAGAGAATAAAATAATTAAAGAAAATGCTTCTTATTTAGTTTATATTAAAGAACGTCCAGAACACGGAAAAGCCAATTTAGCTATAATAAAATTATTTAAAAAAGAGCTAAAAAAAGATGTTAGAATAATTTCTGGATTTACTTCCAAAGAAAAAATAATTGAATTAAACTAGTTTTAATGCCTTATGTTTACAAGCTTCAACACAAGCACCACAAGAAATACATTTTTTTAAATCAATCTTTACTAATTTTTCTCTAGTTATAGCCTGTATAGGGCATGCTTCTACACATCCAGAACAGCAAGATCCACAACTACAACTAGAACATTTTCCATTTTTCCAACAACATTTTTTATAATCTATTTTAATTGCCATAAATTTACTCCGTCTTCTTCTATGAAATGTAGTATTCCAGGTATTATTAAACATTGTGGAACTGATTTAAATTTGTAATTAATTAATTTTTTAACTTTACTAGAAACAATTTCTTGATTTTTAGTACATAAAGCAGAACATCCTACTGCTAAAGTATCTTCATTAATTACTTTTTCTTCTAATAAATATTTCAACGCTTGATTTATTGTTAAGAATTTATTTTCTTTTGGATTTAAATCTAATAAAAATAAAGTATGTAATCCATTTTTTTGATTCATTTTTAAGACATTTATTGGTTCTTTTATGTTTTTATTTTCTATTGCAAAAGGAATACTTGTGGTTTTTCCAAATTTATACAAAAACAATCCAGTCTGTCCTACTGCAGTTAAAATTGAAACATTATTTACTAAATTAACTTTTATTTTTTTCTTTAAAGCATCTAAATATAAAGAATAATGGGTTGTTGCTGAAAATATATCTCCAATAATTAATAAAGAAACATTTTTTGTCTTTGCTTTTTCAAGAATCTCTATTGCATTTTCTACTAATTCACGTTCTGCTAAGATTATCTTCTTTTTTAGTATCTTTTCAAGCTCTTTTACAGAAATATCATAAACAGAAGTATAATTCTCTAGATAAACTACATCTGAATCTTTAACTAGCTCTTTAATTTGATCTGTCAAATGTTCTTTACTCAATCCTATTCCTATTATATTTAACATATTAATCTAAATTCAGAAAGATATTAAAACGTTTCTATTTCTTTTTAATTACAAAGAAGATTTCATCCCCAACATCAAAGATAACATAATATAAACCTAATTTCTTAATTATCTTTTCAAACCATACTCTCCACATTTTTTTAATAGGTTTTCCACCTAAAGTTACTTTTGAAAAACTTGCTATAATCCAATCTGCTTTTATCTCTTTTATAACTTTTTCAGAAATATCTCTTTTAATCAATTCTAACTCTTCAAGAACCTTGAATAAGAAACATACGTCTACTTTAGGTAAGTCTTTGTAAGAACTATCAACCATATTAAAAGTAAATGTTTCTCCTTTTATTTTGTTTTCTTTAAAATAATTATTTACTATTTTTAATTCTGTATTAGAAATGTCTGCTGCATAATAAAAAGGGTTACAACCAAGATATTCATATGATAAAGGATTTAAACCACATCCTAAGTCTAATATTTTCTTTGGTTTTCCAGTGATTTCAAATATTTTTTTGTAAATATATTTATAATAGATTATTCTAGATTTAGTAGAAGGATGTTCTTTAAAATCATCTGATCTAAACATACCATAAGCTTCTCTTAACAATCTTCTTAAATCTTTGAATAAAATATCATATCTTCTTGTTTTAATGAACTTTTTATCTTTGAATTGTTCTTCTAATTTGTTTTGTTTTAAATAATCAACAACTCTATGTTCAACAAAACCTTCATCTAAATCAGAAAGCTCTTTTTTTCTTTTTAATTCTTGTATTAATTCTTTAATTTCCATTTTATATTAACAGTTCTAATAAGTAATGCTCCTACTGCAAAAGAAATAAAATATTCTTTGAACGGAATAAACACATTTAATAATAATAAAATAGGTATTAAAAAGAATAATAAATTTAGTAAAACTTTTTTAATTATAACTTTTTCTGAATATAATAAAGAACCATTTGGCAATCCAAACATAAAAACAAATGAAGTTACTAAAAAATTATTGCTTAATAGACTTAAACCTAAATAAAAATAATCCTCTTTAAAGAAATAAGCTATTGGTATTCCTAATAATACAGTCCATTTTAATTTAAAACTATACATTAATGTTACAAAAATAACTAATAAACATATCTTTTCAAATAAAAAGAAATATTTTTTACCTGGTTTTAATTCTTCTTTGCATAAAATTGCTAATATTAATCCTATTGCTAATCCAAAAAAGCTTAACCAATTTAAAATCATAATTTAAAATAAGAATATTACTATATAAAGATTACTGAGAATTATTGTTCTCAAAAGTAATTGCTTTCCAAATATATTCTGGTTTTTTTATACAATCTCTTCTTATATCTTCTATCCTATATAAAACTAAATCTCCTTTTTTATTTTGACAAGAAACATAAGGAAGAGGAAAAGTACCACAATGTTGGTAAGAAAAGTATCCTGCACTTATAATTTTTCCTTCTTGACAAGTAAGGGGTAAATCAATTTTACTTTCAATAACTGTCTTCTTTGGATCATTTGCTATTCTTTCTGAATTTAAACATCCTGAAAGCGATGCAATCAATGCTAACCCTGCCAATGTTTTTTTAATTTTATTCATTTTATTTGTTATTCCTTTCGTATTCCATAACATCATGACCTTCTGGAAGATTTTCATTACATTTAATAGATATTTCTCTGTCCCCAGGCTTATAATACGCAACAATATTTGGACAATTTTTATCTAATAAGTATCCTGGTGAAGAAGCAATTAAACAATGTTCTGTTTCAATTCGTTCATATTGAAAAAAACCTCCAGGATAATAAGCAACAAATTTTCCACAATGTTTTTCTTCAGTTGGAGTTTTAGGTAATGAAGTTTTAGGTAAATTTGAAGGTTGAGAACAACTTAACATTGCAACCATCCCTGCTAAACCCACTAAACTTTTAATTATTGATTTCATCTTCTTTTCTTCCTTGAACCTTCTGCATATTCTTGAACAACCTTTTCCCAAGGAGTTTCTTCTGTAGTATATGGTTGAATAATTTGTTCTTGAACTGGTTCTTTTTTAAATGATTTTATAATTTTATATAATATTAATAATAAAATTAATCCTAATAATCCAAATCCACCATACATCACTTGATTCTTTGTTAATTTTATTGGACCATAAGCAACTAAATATCCTGTTAAATCTTCTTCTACTATTTCTTCTGGTTCTTCTTCAACTTCTACTTCACAACGTTGAGTTATTGTACTTGCAAATCCTACTGCTATAGGTGCACAACCATTATTATCTGTTAAATTATTACATCTTTGTATTCCATTTATACAATCTGCCCATTCAGTACAATTATAATTTCTTACACATCCAGTAGCAGTTGCAATATTCTTAGTTGGTCCAGAACCACCACCGCCTCCGCCACCAGATGAAGCAGGTGCTGCAGGACAAGCTAAATTAATACCATCACAATTTTCATCTATTAAATTTCCACATACTTCTGTAGTTCCTTTATCAAAATCTCCAGGTCCGTTTATAACACAATCACAAAAAGTATTTACATTTCCTGGAAAAGTATAATTAATTAATGGAGCACAATCATTTACATCTAATGAACCATCATTATCATCATCTAAATCACAAGCATCTCCTTGGCCATCTTTATCAGTATCTAATTGATCTGCATTTGGTATTAAAGGACAATTATCATTTACATCCATTTTTCCATCGAAATCAGAATCGATTGTTGCTGAAACTAAAACAAATATAAAAGTTTGATCTTTATCATTATTAAAACCATTAGTTGCTTCTAAAAAACCTGATTTGAATGCTTTAATTTTATAAGTTCCAAGAGTATTAGGTATGGTAATACTATAACTTCCTAAAGCATCTCCATTTGTAGTTCCAATAGTAGTTCCCATTAAATCTTGTACAGTTATTAATGGATTTCCAATAACATTTGAACTAGAATCTTTTACACTACCTGAAATAGTATAAGCAAAAACAGGTAGACTTAACAGTATTAAAAACATACAAAAATTTATTAGTAATAGTTTTGATTTCATTTTATATTATCATGAATATATTTTGGTTTGTAGTTACAGTTCCTACAATTACACCAATATTAGTTGGTCCAAATAAGAAACTATATCCTATTTTTTGAGCTTCTAATTTATAAGGTAATCCAGATAACAATCCAGTAACTACATAATTACCACTTGAATCTGCTTTAACAACTTGTAATACTTGATTTGTTAATGATTGTCTTACAATCACATAAGCATCTGCTATTCCATTATTAGACATATCTTTAACAGTACCAGATATAACTCCAGATAAAGCAGGATCAGGGAATATATTTAAATTTTGAGTATTTGCACCGCTAATTAAAGTAACTGCAAGTGGAGCACTAGTTGTAAAACCAGATTTAGATACAACAAGATTATAATTTCCTGCTGTCAATCCTGAAAAAGTATAATAACCTACATTAGTTACATCGGGATATCCATCTGTTGAATATGTAGCAATAGTTGTAGTTCCTTGTTTTAATTCTACTAAAGTATGATATAAATTATTATTAATTCCATCACGCACATAACCAGATAATGCAGCTGGACCAGGTACTGAAGTTGTAATAGTTGAACTATCAGAGTCTATATCGGTTCCACCGTTTCCATCATTTGCTGTAGCAGTACAAGTTATTACATTTCCTACTACTTCTCCTGCTACTAAAGATAAATCTAAAGTACTTCCTGTAAATGCAGCAAGACTATAAGCTCCAGTTGTAGTCCATGCATAAGTTAATGTAACAGGATCTCCATCTACATCAGGATTAGAATAAATTACATTACAAGTTAATGTTCCATCTATTAAAACTGAATCTGGACTTAATGATACCGAAGTTATTGTTGGAGGATTATTTGCCACTGAATTTGTTTCATCATTGTCTGTTAAACTTGAACAACCAGGATCAGCCATATCAATTAAAGTATCTTCTGGATCTCCATTATCAATTCCATCAGAACATTGGAATATTAAATTAGTTTCATCATTATCTGCTGCATTAACGCAACCAGGATCATTTTGATCAATTAAAATATCTTCTGTATCTCCATTATCAATTCCATCAGAACATTGTGTTACTCCATTATTTATTTCATTATTATCAGAAGCATCAGTACAACCAAAATCAGCTAAATCAACAAAACTATCTCCATCATTATCAATTCCATCAGAACAAATAGTACTTCCAGTAATTACTTTAAATTGAGTTATTCCTTGATTTACATCTGTATTTGAATTTCCTGCACCATCTTGACATTTTATATAATAGGTATATATTCCAGGAATAGGATTATCAACTAAACCTGTTACAATAGCCAAATCATCTGCATCATAATTTCCATCGAAATCAACATCCATATTTGAACAATCATAAGTTCCTGAACATAAAGTTGGATCTGCAATAATTTCATTCATACAACTTACGTCTGGAATTTCTATAATTCCATTTAAGTCACAATCTCCAGGAGTATATATTGGAGAACCTGCTGTAAGAACCAAAATTACTGAATGTATTAAACCACCAGTTGTTGGGAAATCAGTTCCTGTTCCATATACAAAATTAGAATTTGTTGAATATTCACAATTTGCATTTTCATTTGTTGTTGCACTTATTGTTACTGGTGAAGGCACCATACTCTCCATTGTAGGAATTATACTAAGTATAGTTGGAGCAATTGAATCTAATCCAAGACCATCATTTGAAGTTTCTGGAGTTACTGGATTAATTATTTTAAAATCAATATTATCAACATCCGTATCATCTCCATCTGGAAGTCTTCCTACAGAAAAAGGAGTTGGAGTTGCAAGTGGAGTTGGAGCATTGTCTGCTGTATTTCCATCATCCCAAGTTCCATATGTTACTTGATCTATGATTAATGTACTCTCTTCTCTTAAAATTATAATATCTCCACCATCATTTAATGCAAAAGTAAAATCTAAACCTGCTCCCTTATTTAATAATTTGAAACCATGTGAAGCAATAGTTCCTGTTAAATGATTATGATTACCTGTCCCATCTTCTATTGTCCAAGTTGAAAGATCTACATCTACAGGTTCTGGATTATAAAGTTCTATCCATTCAGGAGTATAAGAAACAAATTCATTAATAACAACTTTGTAATCTGCTACAGGGGTTACAGTTACTATAGAAACATCTGAATCAGTTCCACCATTTCCATCATTAGCAATGAAAGTAATTGGTTCTACTCCAGACCAATCATGAGCAGGAGTAAAAGTAACTACATGAGTTGTTGGATTTATACTTACACCAATATTTGTATTTCCACTTGTAGTCCAAGTTATTTGTGCATCTGTATTATCAATATCAGAAACATAATCATCTAAATCAATAGAAGTAACAACAGAATCTTCTGTCATAGTTAAATCAGGAATATCTGTTACTATAGGATCATCATTTACTGGATTTACTGTTACAATTATATTATCTGTATCGCATAAAGGTTCTAAATCACAAGCTTGTAAAGTAATTGGTTCTGCTCCATTCCAATCTTGAAGTGCAGAGAATGTTGCAATTTTTGTTACAGGATTTATTGAAACAATAATGTTTGTAGCACCAGTTGCAGTCCAAGTCATTTCAGAATCTAAATTATCCACATCAGAAACATAAAGATTTAAATCTAAAGTTGTAGACATATCTTCATTAAATGTTACATCAGGTATATTATTTACTATTGGAGCATCATTTACAGAATTAACATAAACTATTACTTCATCTGAAACACATGCATCATCTGCATTTGAAGGAAGATTATCTGCTCCCCAATCACAAGCAGTAAATGTAAATGGTTCTTGTCCTGTCCATTCAGGATTTATTAATGAAAAAGTTACATCATGGGTTGTTGGATTTATTACTATTTGAATATGTGGAATAGGTGTACTTGTTGAAGCAGTCCATTTTATTTCTGCATCTGTATTTTCTACATCAGTTATAAAACTGTTTAAATTTAGTAAAGTAATTGGAGGAGAATTTTCTTGTAATTGTATATTTGGTATATCTGAAATTACTGGAATATCATTTTCACAAGCTATATTTACAGTTATATCTTGTGAAGCAAATAGTCCTTCTGTATCAGTTACTGTTAATGTAATTGTATCTGGAGTTGCAGTACATTTATTTGATATTGGTGTAAATGTAATTATTTTATTTGTTGCATCGAATGCAGCAGTATATATTGTTGTATCGATTGTAGATACGTCTACAGACCAAACTAAATCTTCTTGATCATCTTCAAAATCATGACCATAAGTTTCTAAATCCAAAGTCCAAGCAGAATCATCTTCACTTTTTACTTGATTACCAATTGTTGGATCTATCCAAGGTTTATCATTAACTGAATTTACAACTATCATTACTTCATCTGAAACACATAAAGGTATTGCAGTACCACATGCAGTAAATGTTACAAATTCTACTCCATGCCAGTTAGCTAAGATTGGAGTAACTACAACTTTTCTAGTTAAAGGATCTTTAGTTACAGTTATTAAACTTGTATCTACATCTGTAAAAGTCCATTCTATATTTGTATCAAGAGTATCTGGATCTGCTACATAATCATCTAAACTCCAAGGAGTTGTATAAACTGTATCTTCTAAAACATTTAATATATCTGGAATAGGGGTAATTACAGGAATATCTCCAACTTCTTCTACAGTAATTAAAGAATCATCTGAATCACATAAATCATCTGCATTTGAAGGAAGATTATCTGCTCCCCAATCACAAGCAGTAAATGTAATTGTTTCTGAACCAATATAATTTGTATCGGGAATTAATAATACTTCGTGAGTTGTTGGATTAATATCAACTTTAATTTTACTATTTCCTGAATATGTCCATCTTAATTCTGCATCTGTATTTTCTATATCTGAAACATAATCATCCAGATCTACAAAATGATATACGGAATCTTCAGGTATATTTTGATTAGGTATATCCGTTACAATTGGTGCATCATTTATTGGATTTACAGCAACTACAATTTGATCTAAAACTATTCCGTCATGACCATCATTTGCTGTAAATATAATATCTTCATAACCAAAGTAATCTAAATTAGGAGTAAATGTAATTGTTCCATCTCCATTTATTACTATACCTTTACTTAAACTTGTTGATGCACTCCAACTAATTGTATCACCATCAACATCGGAAACATAATCATTCAAACTCCAAGTTGTAGTATAAATAACATCTTCATCAAATGTTACATCTGGAAGAGTAGTAATTACAGGTAAATCATTTACAGGAGTTACTGTTACTGGTAAATCATCTGAATCATATAAATCGTCTGCTGTATTTGCAGTACCATCTTGTCCTAAATCATAAGCAGTAAATGTAATTGTTTCTGGACCATTCCAATCTTTTTTAGGAGTAAAAACAGCAACATTATTTGCTACTATATTAACTGCAATATTTATATTTCCTGAATAAGTCCATCTTATTTGTGCATCTGTATTATCTACATCTGTTACAAAATCATTTAAATTTACAGAACCCATTGTATCTTCATCAAAGGTTAATGTAAATGGAGCAATTGTTACAATTGGTGCATCATTTATTGGATTTACTTTTACAATTATTTGAGTTGAACTACATAAAGGTTCTAAATCACATGCTTGTAAAGTAACTATTTCTTGACCACTCCAATTTCCAGGTGCTGAGAATGTTGCAATTCCATCAACTATTGAAATTATTATATTATCATTTCCTTCAGTTGTCCAATCCATTTCAGAATCTAAATTATCTACATCAGAAACATAATCATTTAAATCTAAAGTTGTAGTTGTATCTTCATCAAATGTTACATCAGGAATATCAGAAACTATTGGAGCATCATTTTTATCATCAATTGTTACTAAAACATTTTGTGATATACTTGCTCCTTCTGAATCTGTTAAAGTAAATGAGATTGTATCTATACCTTTTACATCTGAATTTACTAATTGGAATATTGCAATATGAGTTACAGGATCTATATTAACAATTAATAAAGTTGGATCAACATCTGCAACACTCCAAACTAAATCTTCTTGAGCATCTTCAACATCGAAACCATATTTATCTAAATCTATTCCCCAAGGAGCAGAACCTTCAATCTTAAATTGATTTGGTATTACTGGATTTATAATAGGAGCATCATTTACACAATTCAAAGTTACAGTAATATCTTGTGTTGCAATTCCTGCATCTGAATCTGTTAAAGTTAAAGTTACATCATCAGTACCACATGCATTTGCTACAGGAGTAAATGTTATTACATTTAAATTAGAATCAAATGAAGTTGTAAATAATTCAGTATTTACTCCACTTACACTCCAAACTAAATCTGAATCTGTATCTTCTATATCATTTTCATAATCAGCTAAATTTAAAGTCCAAGGTGTTGCATCTTCATCTGCTACTTGATTTGGAATAGGATTTTCAAGTGAATCTTCTATCCAAGGAAGATCATTTATGGATCTAACAGTTACTGTAAAAGTTTCTGAATCTGTTAATCCTTGTGAGTCTGTTACTGTAATTGTTATTTCTTCTTCACCAAACCAATTTTCTATTGGTGTAAAAGTAATTGTTTTTGTTATAGTATTAAATTCAACATCAATATTTGTACTTACTAATGCACTCCATTCTAATTGATCAAAAGAATCTTCTACATCAGAAACATAACTATCTATAGCAGTAATTGTATAAATTGTATCTTCGTCAATAGTTATATCATGAATTTCATCTAATACAGGTGCATCATTTACTGGATCTACAGTTACTGAAATGCTATCGGTTCCAAATAAATTACCTATATCTGTTGCTGTAAATATAATTGTTTCAGGACCACCATTCCAATTTGTTGGTGCTGTAAAAGTAATTGTTTTATCATTGTTTATTTTTACTTGAATAAAATTATTTCCTGAATATGTCCAACTAATTTCATCTAAAGTATTATCTACATCAGTTACATAATCTTCTAAACTCCAAGTGGTTGTATAAACAGTATCTTCATTGAAATTAATAGTTGTATCTGGAATATTTACTATTGGTGCATCGTTCATTGGAACTATAGTTACAAAAATAGTTTCTAAGTCACAAACATTTTCTAAATCACATGCTGTAACAGTCAAAGTAGCATGACCAAAATAATCTTGTGCTAAATCATATGAAAGAGTATTATCTGCATTTATTGTTGCGTCAACTATTCCAGGTTTATCAGAACTTACAGTCCAATGCATTTCTGCAGGAGTATTATCAACATCTGAAACAAAATCATCTAAATCAATTTGAGGTTTTGCTGTTTCTGGCATATCTTCATACATTTGTACAGGAGATATTGTAGAAACAATTGGAGCATCATTTACTGGATTTACAGTAATTGTAAAACTGCCTTCAGCATAGAATCCACCTACATCAGTTACTCTTATTGTAACATCAGAACTACCAACTTGATTTAAACCAGTTGTACATTCTATCCATCTGTTATCATCTCCAAATATAATATTGTGTTCTATTTCACAATCAACAATACCTGGGTTTGTTTCTGAAACTATCGTAAATAATAAATCATGATCTTGACTTTCAATATCACTTGCATATCCCCATAAATCAATTAATCTTTCATTTAATCCAGAATCTTCTTCTACATTTCTATCTGGTAATTCTGTTAAAGTTGGAGGATTATTTAAATAAACTACAGTAACTGTAAATACATCTTCTGCATATCCTTGTCCATCTGATATTCTTATTGTAACATCAGATTGACCAAATTGATTTTGTTGAGTAGTACATGAAATATATTGATTTGCATCAATTGAACAATCAACAACACCTGTATTTGTTTCTCTAACTATTGTATATGTTAATTGAGCATCAGAAGTTTCAACATCGTTTACATAATTCCATAAATTAATTAAATTTGAATTCAAACCAGAATTTTCCATTATTCTTACATCTGGAATTGCTGGATTTATAATAGGAGTTGTATTTGGTCCTGCATTAGTTTCATCAGTATCTATTGCACTAGTACAACCTGGATCTACTTGATCAATATAACTATCTGCATCATTATCAATTCCATCTGAACATTGAGTTGCTCCATTATTATTTTCATTATTATCATTAGCATCAGTACAACCAAAATCATTAAGATCTATATATCCATCATTATCATCATCCAATCCATTTGAACATTGTGATACAATTGTATTTGTTTCATCATTATCTGTTAAACTTGAACAACCAGAATCTAATAAATCAATATAACTATCTCCATCATTATCAATACTATCAGAACATTGTGTAGTTACTGTATTAGTTTCATCAGTATCAGCAGCATTGGTACATCCAGGATCTGCTAAATCAATTAAAGTATCTGCATCATTATCAATACTATCAGAACATTGTGTAGTTACTACATTAGTTTCATCATTATCTGTTAAACTTGAACAACCAGAATCTAATAAATCAATTAATCCATCGTTATCATTATCTAATCCATCATTGCATTGGAATATTGGATTTGTTTCATCATTATCTGCTGCATTTGCACAACCAGAATCTAATAAATCAATATAACTATCTCCATCATTATCAATTCCATCTGAACATTGTGAATTAACAACTATAGGTGTTACAGTTACTCTTACTGTATCTTCTGCAAATAATTGACCATCAGATACTCTTATTACAAGATCAGAATAACCATTTTGTCCAGGTTGAGTTGTACAATCTAACCAAGCACCATTTGTTGTAGGTCTTATTACACAACTTACAATTGCGGTATTGCTTTGGCTAAATATAGTATAATATAATTGATTATTTTGTGTTTCTGCATCGTGAGCAGAATTCCATATATTTAATAAATTTTGATTTAATCCAGAATCTTGAACTATTGTTACATCTGGCAATAAAGGATTATAATAAGGTCTTGTATTTGTAGGTATAGATAAAATATTAATGGTTGCATTACCTAACCAAATTTTAGTAGAAGTTCCTTGTTTCCAAGCTTCACAAGTTACTGTTCCAGGAATAGTATTTGTTGGTTGTAATGGATTTGTATGTGTACCTTGTATTGTTACTCCAGTACCTTCCCAATCTACAGTAAATCCAGTAGTAATTCCATTAACATAACAAGTCAAAGGATCATTATCAGTTGGATTTGTAGGACTAATAGTTACTGCTGCAAAAACATTTGTACTTAAAACTAATAAAAAGAATAAAGTCCAAACTAAATTAAATTTCTTTAGTCCAAACATATTTTTTGTATTCATTAGTGTAATAACCTTTCAATTTGTATTGGTTTAATATCTGGAATGCCATAAACTACTGCTGCTCCGATTTCAAAATTCTCTTTATTATAATTTGTGTTAGTAGTAGATAAATTCCAATTATATTTTTCCCAATTAGCTAATATTTTTAAATACCAATTTGGAAGTACTGAAAATGAATCATCTAGTCCTATTGTCATTTTTTGTAATGGACCAGAAATTGGATAACTTCCGTATGCTCTTAAAATATTTTTACTTGTTTCCCATTCAAAAGTACCTGTTAAATTATTTCCAGTTAAAATTTTATTATTAGTATAATCTACATTTTCTGTATATTGTTCCCAACCTAAACTTGATTTTATTCCAGAATCAAATTCAGAAGATAATCCAGCAAGGGTTTTAAATTGACTTATTTTTTTATTATAATTTTCATTATTCATTTCATCTTTTTGATTTATATTTGTATCATCATAAACAACTCCAGCATATGCTCCAACAGTTCCTGGGCCTACATCAACAACTTGAGCATCAACATAACCAACAATTTCATTGGTATTTACTTTTTGAGTTATTTTTTGATCATAAACTTGAATATCTAAAGGATTTTCTTTGTAAACATATCCTGCAAAAATGTTTGTTCCTTCTAATAAATTAGCAAATTCTCCTTTGTAAAATCCACCAACATTAAATGGTTTTTTTCTAATTTTAACATTTTCACTTGATTCATCTTGTTGTCCATAAGTAAATTGAGCAACTAAAGAACTATTTTCTGTGAATTTTGCTTCTCCATCTAATCTGGTTTCCCATCCGCTTATTTTATAATTATCAGAACCATTATTTTCATTTATATTTGCGGTTCCATTAATGAATAAACCTGCTGCAGATATTCCAATTCTTGGAGTTTCTTTAACAGAAGAATCTTTTTGTTTAGGAGATTTTTTCTTTGTTACTTCTTCTTGAATAAATGGATTTGTTGAATTATCTTGAGTAGGTTTAGGATTAGTTTTTGGTCCTTGAGGAATTTGTTTTGTAGATGGATTTTGTGGTGCTACATAATTATTATTTTGTGTTTTTTCATCACCTGTACAATTCCATTGACATTTTACTTTTCTATTCTCTTTTATAGAATGTCCTTCATATTCTTCTGTACTTTCACATGAACGTTCTTCTAGATTAACATTTATAGTTTTAAGTTTACTTACTTCTTGCCCAACAAAATATTCTATTGAGTCTTTTCCTATCATATCCCCATTACTATTATGATAAACTACTGTAACTAGTTCTTTTGCGTGATGAGGATCTGCTTTTAAAAATTTAATATTATATTGAGGATGTCTCTTTTTAAAATTATTAATATCTGAATTTGATGCAGATAATTTTACGAAAGAAAGACCACTAGCTAATACCACATTGTCTCCAGCTAAATCATTAGTTTTACTTGTTAAATATAAATTAAAGTTTCTATCTCCATTAGCAGTTGTTGCTCTGATAAGTGTATCTGCTTGTTTTCCAATTTTAAAAGAATAAAATCCTTCTGCATCTTTATTTTTTAATGGTTTGAAATTTATAGGTTTTCCATTTTTATCAAATTTAGAAGTAATTTCTAATTCTACATTAGGATCTAATACTTTAACATAATGTATAGAATTTGCATTCATATATTCATTTCTATTATCCTTATTATCTCTTATTTCGCTATATAAAGATTCTTCATCGTTTAAATTAAATTCATTTTTATTGCTATCGAAATATTGTATCATGAATGGAGAAATATCTACTTTTTTATTTGTTGGTTTTTGTGTTGGTGCTTTATATTCTGGTTTTTTTGTTTCTTCAGCTTGTCTTTTACGTGCTTCTATTTCTGGAGCTAAAACAGGTTCTCCTTTAATATCTTGTTCTTGTATTGCTGGTTCAACTGTTTTTTCTGGAGCTTTCTTTTCTGCTTGTTTTGTTTTACATATAGAAGGAGATGTTAATTTATCTGATTTTCCTACTGAAGATAAAATGTATTTATTTCCTTCGTTATCATAACCAATTATTCCAACTCTTAAATTATCATTTCCAGAATAATTAGCAAGACTTATGTAAGCTTTATTATTTTTAATTTCTTGTTTAGTTTCTTCTAAAACATCTAAAGTATTCATATCAATTAAAACAGCTTCTAATCCTATAAATTTTGAATTTGAAAGATTTTTATTTATATTTATTTCATATCCATTATCAACACAAGATACAGCTGTTCCAAGTTCATGTTTGTATGCAGGATTATTGTGTCTGATTATATAGCCATCTTTTGTTTTTACAAATTTAGGTTTAACTTCTTGTTTTGGTTTTTCTTGTGCTTGTGCAGGTTTTGGTTGCACAGGTCCTTGAACAGGGCCAGGATAATTTGGAGTTATTGAAGGAGTTAATCCTTGAGCTGGAACTGGAGCTTCGGGTTCTATTTGTTTTTTATTATCAACTTTTTGTTCTTGTTTACTAAAAACTAAACTATCTGCTAAATAATTTCCTGCATGTCTGCAATCTCTAAAATTAGTACAAGATCCATAAGAAAATGAAGTAAATGCTAATAGCGCTAAAGCGTATATCCCTGCTTTTTTTATTTTATACCAACATCCTTTAGGAGGTTCTATTGGTGAAACTGGATCATTATCAATTTTTTCTTCAAGAGTTTTAGGAGCTTTTGGTATTTCTGTAGAAGGATTTTTATCTGGTTTTACTCCATCTGGATTTTTAGCTTGTTCATAAGCCTGTTCATCAGTTAAAGGTTTATCTTCTAAATTAAAATCAACTTCTTGTCCAGAATTTTTATTTTCTGGTTTAGATACAGGCACAGGTAAATTCTCCGATTCATTCTTTGATTCTGGCATCTAGACTAACCCCCACCTTATTTATCACTACAAAATGATATCATATCCTATATATAAATGTTTCTAAGAAATTTTCCTAATTCTGATATTTAAAGCTTTCTGTTAAAATATAAAAACGCCGAGGGTGGGAATTTCATAATTTCTGGTTTTTAACCAAATTTTATTTTGAACCCACATATCCGTAAGGAAACAGGATCTTTGCATATCCTTAGCAATCTTGTGCTTCATTCTAAATTGAATCTGCGCAATACCAGGTTATGCGACCTCGGCATAGAATTCAAAAGAAATTTTTATTTATAAATTTATCTTAATCTAATAACTTCTAGATTTTTTGGAGCATTTGTTTCTAAATTGTAAGTCTTGTGTAAAGAACTAGCTAAGTCTAAACATTTAGAATTTTCTCCGTGTTGAACAATAATTTTCTTTGGTCTTGGTTCTAATCTATGTACAAAATTCATTAATTGATCTCTTGAACTGTGTCCTGAAAATCCTTTTATAGAATGAACAGCCATTTTAACACTAATAACTTCTGGTTTTTCATTGTTACCTAAGTTAATTTCTTTTTCTCCGTGTTCAATTCTTCTTCCTAAAGAACCTTCACCTTGATAACAAGTAAATATGATTGAATTATTTTTATTATCTGCTAATTTCTTGAAGTAATCGACAATAGGACCACCTTGCATCATTCCTGAAGTTGCCATAATAACACATGGGCCTTCTTCATTAACAACTTGTTCCATTTCTTTTTGTGAACCTACCATCTTGAAAACATCTGATAAAAAGGGATTTTTATTTTCATGGAAAATCTGTTTTTTTATTTTTGTATTGAAAAAATCTGGATAAGCTGTGTGAATTGCTGTAATATCCCAACACATTCCTTGAATATATATTGGAATTTTATCTAATTTTCCTTCACGAATAATTCTTTCTATAATTAACATAACTTCTTGTGATCTTCCAACTCCAAGAATAGGCATAATTATTTTTCCATGTCTTGCAACAGTTTCTTGAATAACTTTAATTAATTGATCTTCAGATTCTTGTCTAGAAATTTGTTTGTCATCTTTTCCACCATAAGTAGATTCAATAATACAAGTTTCTAATCTTGGGAATTTTGTTGAAGCAGGATTTAATAAATTAGAAGTTTCATAATTCATATCTGAAGTATATAACAAATTATGCAATCCTTCTCCGATATGTAAGTGAGCCATTGCTGCACCTAAAGCGTGTCCTGAATTATACAAGGTTAATCTTACATCAGGAGTTATATCAGTAACTTCTTCATAATCTAAACAAATTGTATGTTTAACCATTTCTTTAATATCAGAACTTGAATACATTGGTTTTTTTCCTTCTTTTTGTGCAATAGCAACTACATCTAAACAAAGTAAAGCCATAATATCTCTTGTAGGTTCTGTACAATATGTAGGACCAGTATAACCATATTTATACAATAAAGGAATCATTGCCATGTGATCTACGTGAGCGTGAGTTGCAATTACTGCATCAATATCAGAAATACTAAATTCTGGTGCTTCTATCAATGGAAATTGATCATTTTCATTAGCTACGTTTATTCCACAATCCATTAAAATTCTTGATTCTTGTGTTTGTAATAATAAACAAGATCTTCCAACTTCTCTAGCTGCTCCTAAAAAAGAAACTCTAACCCATTCATGTTTTCTTTCTTTAGTATAACCTTCATAAACTCTTTTTCCAACTTTATTTAAGAATTTTTTTCTGTAATCGTTATTTTCATATAAAACTTTTCTAATATTTTCTATGATTATACTTCTTATTGCAGGAGTTCTTTTAATTAAAGGCACCCATAAAGTTTGTTTTCTAATTTCTCTTAATAATTCTCCACCTTTTCCAATAGCTACTCCAGGTTTTTCAACTTCTATTGTAACTACACTTCTTTGAACATCAAAAATTACTTGAGCTAACCCACAATCTTTAGGTAATAATTCTTTAATTATTTTTTCTGCATCCTCTAAACCCAAAACCAAAGAGGGATCACATCTTAATTCAATTCTTTTTTTGATTTTATCAACTATTTCTCTTATTAATCCATTAGGTTCTAGGAAAAATTCCTTGTTTTTAGTATAAAGAACTATATTTGCTCCTTCAAAAAAGGATCCAGAAATATTCGCCTTGCTAGGCAATTGTTTCATTATCTCATCTAATATATTTACCATTTTTCAGAATAATTTATAATCAAATTTAATTTTAGAGTGTGAATTTATCTTAAACTCATCTTTAATTCTTTTTTGTAAACTTTTTTAATGCCTTTTTCAGTTATAGAAATTACATCAATTCCATCACCTGAATTTGCATCTCTTAATATTGCTGAGTTTATTGCTTTAATACACAAATCAGTTCCTTCTTCTAAAGTCATATTTTCTTTAAATAAAGTATCTAAAACAGGTAATGCTCCTGCTGTGCTTCCTGAACCAGAAGCCACATATTCTTTTACTTCTGAAACAGAACCATCTGGGAAAATATCATGCATATGTATTCCTGAATCATCTCTTCCTGCAATTATAAAATGTGCAACTCCAGGTATTGCTGAGAATTTTCTAATGTTTTGATAAACCATTCTAGCTAATAAATTTGCTGCTTCACTTATACTTATTCTTCTTCCCATTCTCATTTCTTTAATTTTTAATTCTGATCTTAGTAATTTTATTAATAATTGGACATCTGAAACATTTCCAGCTGTAGTAACTGCTATATCTTCAGTAACAAAAACTATTTTATCGGTCTTTCTATCAAAAATATAACCACCGCCCAAAGTTGCTCTTTTATCTGCACCTAAAATAATTCCATCTTTACAGACAATTCCAACTGTGGTTGTTCCTGTTTTTCTAACTTGTCTATCTTTATCTTCCATTTTAGAATCAGCTAATTTAGTTAACAATTATTTATTTATAAATGTTTCTATTGATTAAAAACCAATTTTTCCATCATTGTTTAAATCTGGAATTTTGATATTTTGGCCCGGTTGTAAAATTGGGGAATATAATAAATCTAAAGTTTTATTTATATCATAAACTGCATCTCTACAGGCATCTACACTTATTTTAATGTTATTTAGATTATAAAACGCATAAAGATTTGGTTCTATCTCATTCTGTTTAGATTTAGGTTCTGAAACAAATTCATAATTTCCTGCTTCTATTTCTTTTTTACATAAATTAGTAATATTATCTCCTTTTTGTATAGAATAATTTACTGTAGGACCATTAACAATACCTTGATAAATTTTATGTTCATCATATATTTTTTTAGCAGGAAAATAAGATGCAACAATTGCTCCTGTAACTAAGGTTGTTAATGCTAAATTCCTTAAAAAATTAGATTTTTGAAATCTATTTTTTCCGTGTATACCTCTTAAAATATTATTTGTCATTTTATTTAACCTCTGTTTTTAATATTGGAAATTGTGAACAAAAAGAAGTAGAATCATTTACTCCTTTAAATTTTCCGTCTTTAAGCATTTTTTCTAAATCTATTCCAACATATTCAACAACATATTGTGAATTTTTAGTTTTAATATTTAAAGAATTATTTACTTGTTGAACATCTTCTATTCTACTAGTTATCCATTCTTTATTATTTTCAAAATCTCTTATTGTTAAAAAATTTCCTTTTTCTGTAAATGGTTGAAAATATCTTAAATATTGAGTATAATTAATATGCGTTTTTGTTTCTGGTAAAACCTCAGAAATTTTTTCACCATTTCTATAATATACTATTTTTTGATCTTTACCTAATAAATTTCCCATTTTATTGTAACTACTATTAAGTAATATATATTATATATAAACCTTTCGGTTCAAGAAAACTGTATTTTACGGGCTTTATCCTTTAAGGAAGGGCTTTTTAGCAAAGCATTCAAATAATCCTGGAATTCTGTATGTTTTCTCTTAAGTTTAACATAAATTTTCTTGTTTTCTGTAAAGAATTCATTTGAATTCCATTTTTCTTTGAACTTTTTAACATGCTCTTCTTCTGTAATGGGAGGACCAAAATGCTTTTCATATTCTGCAATATTTCCTTTTTTAACTACAAACCAGAAATATGCTTTGTTTTCTTTCTTATTCCAATCCCAATTAGCTTCTTTTATTTCAAACTCTTTCAAATTAGATTTTAAAAATTCAAAAGCCTTTAACAATTTAGTACCTACAATATCGTCTCTTCCTTTTTTAGGTTTGACAATTAGAGTTACTGCATTTTTAGGTATTCTTAATTTCTTTACAAAAAATTCATTATAAACTTTTTCTGTATCAATAGATCTAGGTTTTATAAATTTTAAATAATTTTTACAAGTTTCTTTGAATAATTCAAATTTTTCTGTAGATAAAGCAGCACAGGCATTTCTTTCTTTTTGTAAAGGATCTATTACAATTAAAGGACTTAATTTAGATTCATTTAATCTTACTACTTTTCTATTTTTAGTATCAATTACTTGCTGTGTTTTCCAACTAATTGCATGCTTAACTAATTCTTCAAAAGAGCCATAATAAATTGTTAATATTTCAAGAACATAACCTGAAAATCCCTTAATATAAGATTCTGCACCATAACAACTACAAGCCTTGCAAAATTCTTTTGTTAATCTTATTTCATCTCCAAGATTTTTAGATTTAACATTGGAATTTACCCAATTAACATGCAAAGGACTTACATCCATAATATTTTTTGCTTCTTCAGGAGTTTTTATATTTAAAACAGGAACTATTTCAAATTTGTAATTATTAATATTCATTTGATAATAATTTCTTGAAGCAGGAATTCTTTTTATTCCAAAAAACAAACTTTTCCATAAAAAAGCATTTCTTAATTTCTTTCTAAGGGTTTCAGAAATTGTTTCAGGATCATATCTTTTATTGAATAATACAAAAATATCTATATCATAATCATCTTTTAACCAAGTATTTTTTGCAAAGCTTCCTCCAATAGTAGCTTGAGCTGCAACTAATTGATGATTTAATCTTTCTATAAATATTCTAGTTAAGTTTTCAACCTTTTTTTGCTCTTTTTCAGAAGGCTTTATTTCATCTAGTATGTAACTATAATCCATAATATATTAAGAAAATAACTAAATAAAAAGGTTTCTACTTATAATATCTTTATATAATAAGTAAGGTTTGTGTAAAAAGTCCTATTCTTCAATACTATGACCCAACTCACTAAGTTGAAGCCAAACAAATACCGATTTAAATATAGAATTTTGAGAAGAAATAAATTTTTTAACTGCTAAGCAAATATCGTCTTGCT
The DNA here is from genome assembly GCA_041651575.1 of Candidatus Nanoarchaeia archaeon. Lineage (GTDB taxonomy): Archaea > Nanobdellota > Nanobdellia > SCGC-AAA011-G17 > JAFCDX01 > JAQUOT01. Next base: position 174,995 of record JBAZJB010000001.1, on the reverse strand, counting down.
TTTTTACTCTTTCTGGATATGAATAAGCCACAATTGTAACCTCAACATCAGCTATCGGTAATTGTGTTAATGGCATAAAAACCCGAATACTTACTTCATCTTTTCTTAGAGTCCTATCCTTACAAGAAAGTTCTTTAGCTATCATTTCTCTTAAATTTGGAAGAATTCTCTTAATTACATTCAATTCTTTTTCTGATGAGACATTAACAGTTACTGAAGGCATAATATATTAAGAAAATAACTAAATAAAAAGGTTTCTAATTAGGCTGCTTTAGCTGTTTCTAATGGAAAAAGCCTTAGTTGATTTTCAGGAACATATTGTTTAAAGTTGAATGGAGAATAATAAACAAATCCTTTTTTCATTGCAAAATCTCTCAAAAGATTGTCCATTTCCTTAGTTACTTCTGTAGTTCTTAAACTTTGTTTAACATAAGTCTCTAAATTGTTTATATCTTGATCTAATGAATCTATAGAACTACCCAATCTTACTTTAGCTAATTCAAGAAGTTCATATTTTAAATCATCTTTAAGAGTAGGTAAACTATCTGGATCTTTTACATCAAATCTTCCAAATAAAGCTAAATACGTTTTTTCTTTGATATTAAAAAAAGCCTTTACTCTTTCGTTAACCTCATTTATATCATCAAAATTTGTTACAAATTCTTTTAAGTTTTTATAATCTAAGGAAATAATTTTTGTATCATAATGAATATCAACATAATATTTTAATAAGGAATCAAATCCAATCATACTTGCTCTTTTTAATTTTCTTTCATCGGTAGTATATTGAGAACCTAAACTATCTAAATTAGATCTTATATCCCTAGTTAAATTATTTAAATCTACTATTTCTCCATTAAGAGAAACTAATTCTCCTAAAATAATTAAATTTTGTAATTTAGTATTATCTTCTATTGCTTTTAAATTATCTATCACAGGAGTAATTGTTTGGGTATCTTCTTTTTGAGTAAGAGTAGATTTAATTAAACCTAAGGTTTCGTTTAGATCAGTTTCATCTTGTAATTTAGATTCAACAGACAAAAGCAGTTTTTTCTCTTCAGACAACCTATCTTTAACCTCTTTTAATTGTTCTATATAAGAAGTAAGTTCATCTGCAACATTTTCATTAAAAAAATTAATTTCCATTTTCAAAGATAGAGTAGAAATATTTATATTCTTTTCTAATCAACAAGTAACCTTACAGTAACAAACTAACAAAATAACCTATAAAACATCCAGCACTTAAGAAAGGCATTGCAGGATAGAATTTTTTCTTTTCAGCAAATAAGAGTAATATCCCTAAAGCAATTGAAATAAATAAAACAGTGATTAAAGCATTAAGATAAGTTGATATTTTTAATATAGTTCCAGCAAACAACAAAGTAAAACCAATATCTCCTCCTCCAAGAATAGCAGATTTTCCTTTTCCCGTAGGTATTAACAATCCAGCAAAGATTTGAATCTTAGATTGATATTTAGCTAATTTTACCATGTGTTTTGTTTTCCAGACAGCAATCATATCATATATTGAAATTATTAATAATAAGACAGAGATTGAAAATAGATTTAAAACAGGAACAAAAATAGAAGCAAGTCCTCCATACATAAATATTTCTCCTAAATTATGGAAATAAACATTTGGCTTGAAAACTTTTAATCCTGCTAAGACTACTGCAAAAATTAAAGCAATATAACTAGGAAGATTTAGTTTATTTGTAAAAACTGAAAATGTAATTAATAATGAAAAAGTAATTCCAATAAAAAACCATGTTTTCCACAAATTATTTGCTCTAAATTTAATTAATAACAAAGCTAATGCACTTGCTATTAATATTGCAATGGTCAAAGGTATGAAAGAAGTTTGTTCTTCAAATTGTGGTTTTTCAATATTGTAAGGAAGATCTTGAACAACACCTGCATGAGGAATAACATAATAATTAACAACATATAATCCAATTAACTGTGTAACAATAAACAATAAAATCATTAAAGAAGTAATCTTTACATTATATTTCATATTATTCTGAAAGATTGTTTGTTTTTAAAGGTTTTCACACCATTTTTAGTTAGTTAAAATTTTAATAAGAAAAGCTTTTTAAATAGACATTTATATAAGATGTTTACAGCAGAGTGGAGAAGCTAGGAGTTCTCGCAGGGCCCATAAATAAGTTGGGATACCCTGAGGTCGATGGTTCAAATCCATCCTCTGCTACCATATTTTATATAGAAAAGTTTATATATCAATTGATATACTAAGATTTATGCAACTGTTATTACACAAAAAGGAAAATCCATTTGTAAGATCACCTACTTTAGATACGGTTTTAATGGTAGAAAAAACAATAGATGAATATAGCGGAGAATTCAATAGAACACAATTATGGAAAATTCTACCAAAAAAAGTAATGTGGCAAACATTCTTAGTTATTTTAGATTATTTAGAAAGTATAAATAAAATTGCAATTGATAAAGAAGGTAAAATAGGATATATCTGGAATCCTGAATTAACAAAAAAACTTAAACATAGAAAGGAGATTAAAATATGATAAAACCTTCTAAAGTTGTTTTTATATCTGATGAATTAGAAAGAGATTTTAATTTATTAAAAGAAGAAGATCCAATAAAAAAAGGAATTATTAGAGCAATAAAAGATTTGAAAGAAAATGCTTTTTGCGGAATTCAGATTCCAAAGAAATTATTTCCAAAAGAATACATACAAAAATATGGAATAAATAACTTGTGGAAATATGATTTATCAGATGGCTGGCGTTTATTATATACTGTTAATCCAGAAAATAAAGTAGAATTAATATCGGCTATATTAGAATGGTTTGATCATAAAGAATATGAAAGGAGGTTCAATTATTAAAAGATGACTTTAATATGCGGTATCGATGAAGCTGGCAGATAAATCTTTTTTAAAGGTTTAGCCAATAGGTCCTATCATCGGTCCATTAGTAATAGCAGGTATTTCTGTAAAAGAAGAAAATGTTCAGAAACTAAGAGATATTGAAGTAAAAGACAGCAAATTATTAACTCAAAAACAGCGTGAGTTTCTATTCAAAAAAATAATTAAAATTGTTGAAGATTATAAATATTTTATTATAGAACCAGAAGAAATTGATAATGCTTTAAATTCACAAGAATTAAATCTAAACAAATTAGAAGCAATAAATCAAGCTAAAATTATTAATTTTTTAAAACCAGATAAAGCAATAATAGATTGTCCTAGTCCTAATATTAAAAGTTATACTAATTATCTAGATATTTTTTTAAAACATAAACCAAATATAGTTATGGAGCATAAAGCAGATGTGAATTATCCAGAATGTTCTGCTGCTTCAATAATTGCTAAATGCATTCGTGAAGAAGAAGTTGCTAAACTAAAGAAAAAATATAATATTGAATTTGGTTCGGGATATATGTCAGATGAGAGAACTCAGAAATTCTTAGAAGCAAATCATTCTGAGCCTAAATTTGATAAATTATTCAGAAAATCCTGGCTTCCTTATAAAAATCATAAACTAAAACAAGTTAATTTACTTGATTTTAAAAAGTAAAATTATTTAGTTAATTCTTTTAAAAGAACTCTTTCAGTACCTAATAGTTTTTGTGTATATTTATTCAATATTTGTTTAATATCAGAATTATTATAATTAAATTCCGGAATTTTTTTCGCACGTACCCCAAGAGCAGGATCCGAGTAACCATGATACCTGTCGCAGACGAGGATAGCCCTAGCAAAGCAAGCGTAGAACCCAGCAACCCCATAATTTATGGGATGATTATAACAGAATTCTCCTTTTTTTGTTCGTTTAGTAGGTAACCCTTGTTTATTTGCTAGTTGCAATAAAGAATCTAAATTTATTCCAGGATCTTTATCTTTCATTAAAGTTGATTTGTCTAACAATTCTGACTTTGTCTTATTTTCTGTTAATATATATAACCCATTTTTTCTCCTTTCAAAATAAGCATCTAAATTTTCAGCTCTGAAAGGATCTCTTACTTTTAATATTTCATCTAATATTTTTATTGCTCCTTGCTTATTTATTTCTTGATAATCTGTCTTAAGATATTTAATAAATTCTAAAAATTGCTTTGGAGTTAACATTCCCAAATTTTGTTTTTTTAATTGTTTTTGCTGTTTGCCCCAATCTAAATTAAATAATGATTTTTCTTTTGCTACCCATAATTTTACAGATGGAACATAAATATAATCTTGTAAAGTTTCAAGAGTATTTTTCATCACTTTAACTTCAAAAATTTGTTTAAAAACCGGTTCTGGTATAAGCGATAATGACTTCTCTATTAATCTTTTCAAATCTAGTTTATTTTTAGCTTCCATTTTTTAGTTTAATTTATCTGTAATATCCTTTTCAGAAGTTTCTTTCTTAAGAGGTTTTCCACTCTCAAGATCAATTAACCATCCACCTTCTTTTAGAATTTCTAATACTTCATTATTTGGACCAGAAATTTTTGCATCCCAAATATCATTGTATCCACTCATCATACCTATTTCAACTAATTCAGGTAATACTAATTTTGTTGCTTCAAGCATACTTTCTGCTTCTACATTAGATTTGTAAGGTCCATGAGGTTTCGAATTCTCAATCATTATATTCTTTTTATAAAATTCAACAAGGTAAGTATTCATATATTTTTATTAATTAACAATTATTTAAATGTTTCCATTTAAAAGAGGTAACATAACCAAAAGTATAAAATTAAGGGTATAAAAGTATTTAAATAATTAAAGAAAGCCAAAATACTAATGGTTACAATACAAAAGATAAAAATGAGGGGGTTTAAGTCATTTGCAAAACCAATTGAAATGTTCTTTCCTGATGGTTTTTCTGCTATTGTAGGAGCTAATGGTTCTGGTAAGTCTAATGTTGTTGATGCCTTATGTTTTGTACTAGGTAAAAGCTCTGCTAAAGGCCTTAGAGCTGAAAAATCTGCTAATTTAATCTATAATGGGGGTAAACATGCAGATCCTGCTAAAGAAGCCCAAGTTGATATGATATTTAATAATCAAAAAAAAGAATTAGCAATAAAACCAGAATATGGAAATTTAGAAGAAGTAAAAATTTCTAGAATTGTAAGACAGAATGGACAAAGTATTTATAAAATAAATGATAAAACAGTAAACAGACAAGAAATTGTTGAAATGTTATCAAGTGCTTCTATAGATCCAGAAGGACACAATATTATTTTACAAGGAGATATAATTCATTTTGCAGAAATGCGTACAGAAGATAGAAGAAAAGTTATAGAAGAAGTTGCAGGTATTTCTATTTATGAAGACAAAAAAGAAAAGTCTTTAAGAGAATTAGAAAAAGTTCAAGAAAAATTAAATGAAGCAGGAATAATTTTAACAGAAAGAAGTGCTAACTTAAGAGAATTAAAAAAAGATAGAGACCAAGCATTAAAATATAAAGAATTAGAACAAAAAATAAAAGACCATAAAGCTTCTTTGATAAAATCACAGATTAAAAAAAGAGAAGAAAGAAAAGCTTCTATAGAAAACGAAGTCAAAGATAATGAATCAAAGATTTCTAAAGTCAATGAACAAGTAACTCAACTAAAATCAGAAATACATAAATTAGATTCTAGTATTAAAGATATTACAGTTACTATAGAAGACAAAGGAGAAATAGAACAAAGAGAACTAAGAAAGAAGATTGAAGAATTCAAAACTAAAATTGCTAGAGATGATGAAAGATTATTAGTATGTAAAGAACAATTAACTAAACTAGATCAAAGAAATAAACAAATTAAACTTGATTCTTCTGGAACAGATGAAAAAATATCAGAATTAAAAGATAAAAAGAAAAAAACAGAAGAAGAATTAAAAGATTTAATCCAAGAACAATCAAGAATTTTAAAAGATTTAGAGCATTCCAAATCTAAATTTAGTGTCTCTTATGAAACAATGGCTGATAAGGCAGTAGAAAGAATTGTTAATTTGGGTGATGAAGAAGTTTATGGAACTGTTGGAGATTTAGCTGAAATACCAGATAAATATGCTTTGGCTTTAGAAGTAGCTGCTGGTGGAAGAATAAAAAGTATTGTTGTTGAAGATGATTTTACTGCTCAAAGATGCATAGATGTTCTTAAAAAAGAAAAATTAGGTACTTGTACATTCTTACCATTAAATAAAATTAAACCAAAAACAAATAGTATGGATTTAAAAAATATAAAAGGAAAAAATGGAATTGTTGATTTAGCTATAAACTTAGTAAAATATAATTCTAAATTTGATACTATTTTCAAATATGTATTTGGTTCTACTTTAATTATGGAAGATTTAGAAACTGCTAGAAGATTAATAGGACAAATAAGAATGGTTACTTTAGATGGAGATTTAGTAGAAACTTCTGGTGCAATGATTGGAGGATATAGAAGACTTGGAGGTTTAGGAAAGACTTCAAGAAATAAAATTAAAAATCTTGGTATGAATTTAGAAGAATTAGAAAAAGAAAAGTATGATATTGAAAGAAAAATATTTGAATTAAGTTCAGAAAAAAAAGGATTAGACTTACAAATAGAAAGTTTATTTTTACCTGAAAATGATAGAGCTCAAAAGATTATGAAAGAAAATGAGAAAGAAAAGATAGAATTTACTAAAGAATTAGACCATTTAAATGATGAATTAAAAACTGCTAGAAATAATTTAAAAGAATGCGAAGAACAAGAAAAGAAATTCTTTAATAATTTTAAGAATTTATCTTCACAGAGATCAAAATACAATGATAAAATACAAGAATTTGAGACTAAAATCATAAGAGAACAAGAAAAGATAAGAAATTATGAAACCATTATTAACAATTTGAATATTACTAAAGCTAAGACCATTGGAGAGTTAGAAGGTTTGGATAAAGAATTTGAAGAGTTTAAAGTTGAATTTGAAGAAGGAAAAATAAAAATATTAACGAGTGTTTCTATAGATGAATTAACTTTAAGAATAAGAGAAGATGAAAGAGCTTTAAGAAATATTGGTAATGTTAATCTAAGAGCATTAGAAATCTATGAGAATCTTGAAAAAGAATATAATGAACTTCTTGAAAGAGCAGATAAATTGAAAAAAGAAAAAGAAGACGTTTTATTAATGATAGATGAGATTGAAAAGAGAAAGATTGGATTATTTATGAATACTTTTAATGAATTAAATAAAAACTTCGCACAAATATTTTCAAATTTAACTACAAAGGGTACTGCTCATTTAGAAATAGAAAACCCAGAAAATCCATTTGAAGCAGGTGTTGAAATAAAAGTTAAAGTTGTAGGAAATAAATTCCTTGATATTAAAAGTTTATCTGGTGGAGAAAAGACTTTAACTGCTTTAGCATTTATCTTTTCTATACAAGAACACAAACCTGCAAACTTCTATCTATTGGACGAAGTAGATGCTGCTTTAGACAAGACAAACTCAGAATTATTATCTAGGTTAATTAAAAAATACTCAGAAAAAGCGCAATATATTGTTATATCTCATAATGATCATATTATTACAGAATCAGACCAATTATATGGAATTACCATGCAAGAAGGTATTTCTAAAGTAGTTAGCTTAAAGGTTTAATTATTCCACCTTTAATTGTAAATCGTGGTATTGTTTTCTAGCATGATTCTTAAAACATAAATTTAAAAGATGTGTATCATTATGAATTATATAATCTTCATCACGACGAAAAGAAATTTCTGCTATTATTGGAAATCTTTTATGACATTCTGAACAAGTATTATAAGCTGCCGGCTTAAAATCTTTTGAAAAGATAATTTTATTTTCTTCAAGTTGTAATTGTTTTACATAAAAATGCCTTTTTAAAACGGTATTAGGATTAGAATAAGTATCTTGATAATATTCGAACTTAAAAAAATCCTTTTTTTTATAATATAACTTTTTTGTATTTTCTAAACCATTACTTATTTTTTGTATATAATCTAATTTACCAAGATTCAGTATTAATCTCATTGTTTCAGTATCTATATCCCCTAATAATTCATTTAGTTTATCACAATTTTTAGATGAGGATGATATCTTCATAAAATAAGAAAATTTTCTTCCAGAATTTAAAATATTCTCTACTTCTTTATTTATTTTACTTCTAAATAATTCTTCTAAATTTTCAATCATTTTATCTTCTCCTTTTATCTAGCAAAGCGTTTCTTTTCCAGAGTTTTTTCTTTATAATAACTTTTCTTTTAACAGGTTTGCTTTTTTTAACTATAATTTTTCTTTTAACGACTTTTTTCTTAGGAACGCCTATTTTCTCAAACTTTTGAACGATATCTTCCCAAGGAGTATCATCATGAGTTTCTTCTTGTACTTCTAATGGTACTGAAGGAATTGTTTGTTGTATAGGCATTAATTCAGTTTCAACTTCTTCTGAGAATATACTTTCTGCTTTTTTATGGAATTTTGTTTTTATTATTATAATAATTAAGAATAATAAGATAAATGCAACAATAATATAGTATTTGTATTTGTTCATTAAATCGATAAATTTCTTTCCTGTATCTTTCTCTGTAGTAGAAATTTTTGTAAATTTATTTATTGTTAGACTTGCAATTTCATCTTCTATAGAATTTAATTTTACTTCTATATCAGATATTCCATCATCAGTTATATCAACGAATTTAGAATTTCCAACCGTTAATAAAACATAATTAGTTTTGTTTGAGTTTATTGCTATTAAAACAGTTTCATTTTCCATACTATTTAAAGTTACAATATGTTCTTCATCATTATAATTAAAACTTTCTTCATCTCCAACAGCAATATCTAAATCTACTAATTTTTCAGTTTTTTGTGTATTTACTACACCAGTTACACTTTCAAATCCACTTCCAGTAGAAGTATTTGTTTTTTTAGTAATAATATTTTTAGCATAATTTTTAGCCCTTGTATAATAACCAGTAATTTTATTTGTTAAATCAAATCCAGTCTCATTAATGCTTTCTCCAGAACATTGTTTTTCAGTTAAAACAATTAATTCCATTTCATCAGAAGATTTTACTTTTGAACTTAATGTAGATTCTAATTTAAATTTATAAGTTCCAGGTTTTATAAAAGAATTATTTATTTTCATTAAAACAACTTCTTCTTGCCCAGGACTTACTGTTACAGTCTTTGTATTAAATATTATAAATTCTGGTGCATCTAAACTTAAAGTATAAGTATTTGCAATAGAACCACTATTTTTTATTGTTGCAGTAAAAGTATCTGTTACCGGACTGCAAATTTCTTCTTTCTTGCTTAAAAATGCAACTTCACCAAAATTACAAGATTTTACTTCTGCTTTAACTAATCCTTTTGCTTTTGTATTTCCTTTATCAGGATCTATTGTTAATTTAACATCAAAAATTCCTTTAATATTATAATCTGGTTCTAAAATTAAATTAAACTTTTGTGAAGTCTTTGCAGGTATAATTAAAGATTTTTTATCTAAATGAACCCATTTTGGAGCATCTTTAGAAATATCAAATTTATTTATTTCATCTCCAGTATTTTCTATAGTTATTGGAATTATATCTTGACTATGATCACAAATATCTGCATAATTTCTATCAATATAAACTGTAAAATTATAATTTGGTTTTACTTTTACTGTTTTTGTTGTATTTTTTATGGTTACTGGTTTTTCCTGAACAACTTGTTTTTCTTGAACAACGGTTTTTATTACAGGTTTTTCAACAACTACTCTTTTCTCAATTATTTTTGGAACTTCAACTATTTTTTCTATTATAATTGGTTTTTGTGTTTGTATTTGTGTTGTTGGTTGTGAAATTTTTACAGATTTAACCATATTACAATTATTGATAATAATAGAATGATGGGCCTTCTCTAAAGAAGCTCCTGAAACAACATCTATGTATAGATCATATTTTCCTGGAGGTGTATTAGACATGGGTGTTACATACGTATAGATAGAACGTATATCTCCAGGCTTAAGTACAAAGCCTTTTGGTATTGAAGCAGACCAAGGCAATGCACTACCATATAAATCTACTGTGTACTGTTGCTCAGAATTCCCATCATTCTTAATAATATCTAAAAAAAGATGAGTATTTTCAGGACACAAAGAAACTTCATTGGTTTCAGAAATTATTGATGCATTTACATTTAGAATTACTATTAAAAAAACTGATAATACTATTATTAATTGTTTAAAGTACATATCTAACCCCCGATTTTATCCACTGGTGAGGGTATACATTATTTATAAGCATTCATATATTAGAATTGTAGTTTTATAAAATAATAATTAGATAGAAATTTAATAAGATTCTACTTCTACTTGAACTATTATTTCAGAAAGTTTTTTTGCAAGTTCTCTATCTCCCCTTGAAGTCAAATCGATAAAAGTAAAAGGTGTTTTATTAAGGTTAGATAAAGAAGCAGTTAATCCTTGAGCTCTTTCCTTTGCTTTTTGGTAAGCTAAATCAGAAATATTATCTCCTGGATGGGCTATTGCAACTGGACTAATCTTATCATAAACAATTAGTATATGTCCATCTAATAACTCTCTATAAGGTTCAAAACGAGAACCAAAATGCATCTTCTTTAATTGCTCTTCAAGCGAAGGAATGTAATTACCCGTTTTTTGGGTCCATGCAAGAAGTTCACCATGACAAACCCTATAAGAATTTTCTGGATTATGTGAAGGACTAAAAGCATCTTTTTCATCTTGTAAGAATACTCTATACATCATAGGATTTATTGGCATAAAAATAAAATATCTATCAAATTTAAAAAGATATGTGAGTTAAAAAATATATTTTTCTAAATAGAACTTTCTAAAATATTAAAAAATTAATAAAAAAAGAAAAAAAGAAATTAAAAGTTTGGATAATAGTAATAAGTTTGACCTTCAGTTAAACTTGGTTCTTCTTTCTTGCCTTTAGCACTTTTAACTGCTAAAACAATACCAAGAGCCACTATTACTAATACTAACAATGCTGTAATTCCCCATAATACGTTTTTCAAATTAATTCCACTAGCATTTGCTTTAACATCAGCACCTAATGAAATTTCTTTAACAACGTCACTACCGGATTTTACTTTTGCTGTAAACATATACAAGCCTTCGCTAGCTTCTTTGTTTGCTGTGATATATACAAAAGCTTCTCCTACACCATTTGGACTTACTGTCACAACAGCTGGATCTACTCTTGAACTACCCCATGAATCTGTTCCAACAACTTCAACATTATAACTTTCAACTTTGTTTCCAAGGTTTGCTAATGTAAATCTATAAATTACACCTTCTCCTTGTTTAAGTTCTTTAGTTACTGTATCTACATTAACAAGATTTCCTGTACTTGTTCCTGCGGTACTAGTTGTAGTTGTAATTCCAGTACTTGCATCTGCTTTAGCTACATATAAGTAATATGTACTTTCAGTAGATTTGTGAAGTTTATCATATTCAGCTGTAACTTTCAACTGATAAGATCCTTCTTTTGCAGTGTCTGGTATTTTCAACATTAATTCACTGGAGGTACTAACGTGACTTTCATCACAATCATTTTCATCACAGTAATCATCTGAATTTAATTTATCAACATAGTCTTTTACTTCTATGCCTAATTCAGGTATTGCTAACTTAACTCTTATGTCTCTTTCATTTGAAGACCCTAGGTTTTCAACTCTAACCTTTGCATACAAAGCTTTTCCAGCTTGTACTGTTAAGCCAGGATTAAAAATTACATCTTGGATCTTAACTTGGTTTTCTAAAGGTGTTATCATTAACGCATATTGCGCTGAAGCGTATTCAACTGCTTCATCATCATCGTAAAGAACGATGTGTAAAGTATAGTCATCTGTTGCATCTAAATCTTCTGGAATTTCTAATTCAAGAGATTTTATGTATGTAACATTTGCTAATGTGTTGAATCTTTCTGTAGTTGCTTCAACTTCGTCATATTTGTATCCACCAATCCAAGCTTTTACTTTTACTTTATCTTGGTTGGTTAATCCACCTTTAAGTTCAACTCTAATGTCAACAATGTCTCCTCTGTCAGCATGTATAACTGCGTTATTTGCATCTAACTCTACTCCACTAACTTGTACTTCAGTTATTGAAAGAGCTTGTGCACTTACTGCACTTACAAACAATGCAATTACTAGTAATAATACTGCGCTCAAACATTTTGTCATGTTCATTTTTTAATTAACCCCCATGTTAATTGTTTTAACCACTCTTTTCATTTTGTAGTAGTTATGTTCCATATATAAACTTTATGGTGATAACAATCAGTAATCTTTCACTACCGACTTCTACGAATATTTAATTATCTTCACTTAATTTCCGTACAATCAGATAAATTCCAACTAATAAAGATAACACAAATAGTGACAAAAATGTAAATTCTAAAATTAATAACCAGTCTATTTCTGTTTCTTGTTTATTTGTAGTAGTTACATCTATTTGGAAACCAGAATTCTGTACTTCTAAATCAGAATATTTTACAGCTTTAGCATTATCATTATAAAACTCTACTTTAGCGTTATAATACCCTGAAACTGCATTCTTTGGTATATCTAAACTATATTGTTTTAGTGTCGCACCAAATGGTGACAATTCATTTACGCTATATATTTCTTCTAAACCTAAGTCAGCTATGCTTATTTTTACTTTCAAATTGTTTTCATCATAACTTCCATAGTTTTTTAATTGAACATCTAGTGTCACTCTATCTCCAGGCGACAATTTTTCTTTGTCTGAAACCACAGAAATAATTCCTAAACTGTGTGGATTTGTTCCAGCTGTTGAATCTTCATCATTATCTTCATCATCTTCATTGTCTTCATCAGAATCTACATGTATAGTAATTGTTGCATTAGTACTGTCTCCATCATTATCTGTTACTATTAACTTAACATGATATGTTCCAGCATTTTCAAAAGTATGTGTTGGATCTGCTAATGCACTAAAATGAGTATCATCAAAATTCCATAAATAAGTAAAAGGAGAATTTCCATTTACAGTTGAATTAAAATGTACTTCTAATTCCTCTTCACCAGAAGTAGGATTTGCAGTTATCGTAACTTGAGGTATTACATCTCCAATAGATATTGCTCTTGTATAACTATCTTGTAATCCATCATTATCAGTAACAGTCAAAACAATATTATAAATTCCTGTTTGTGTATAAATATGATTTGGATTTACTCCACTACCAATATTTCCATCTCCGAAATTCCAAGCATAACTAACAATTGTTCCATCACTATCATGAGAACTTGAAGCATTAAATAAAATACTTTGTCCTTCATTTGGATTTATTGGTGTAAAATTAAAATCAGCTACAGGTTCTGTTAAATTAGTTTGATTAGTATTTTCTGCAACTACTATTTGAACTAATTTAGTATCTTGCGCACCATCATCATCTGTAACAGTCAAAGTAGCATTATAAGTTCCAGGCCAATAATAAATATGTCCTATCCAAGGTGCTTCAAAATTATAACTAAGAGTAATTCCATCACCAAAATTCCAGTTCCATTCTACTATTTGCCCATCTAAATCATATGAAAGTGAAGAATTAAATATAATTTCTTCATCTTCTATAGGATTCAAAAGATTATATGTAAAGTTTGAAATAGGTGCTAAATTTGTTTGATTAGTTTGATTTGTAGGTATTACAATTATTTGTAAAATATCTGTATCTTGTAATCCATCATCATCTGTTACTAACAAAGTAACTAAATAAGTTCCTGTTTGATTATAAATATAAGTAGGATTTGAACCAAATAAATCCATAATATTATCTCCATTAATATCCCATTCATAAGAAGCAATGTATCCATCTAAATCATAAGAAGCACTTCCATTAAATTGTACTGATTGATTTACATAAATAGTTTGATCTGGTCCTGCAATTGCAATTGGATATACTTCACTATTACAATCATGTACTATAACTTGTAAATGATCCATATTTTGTAATCCATCGTTATCAGTTACTGTTAAAGTTGCTGTATATTCACCAATTTGAGTATAAATATGATTTACAATAACTCCATTTGCAGTTTGTGAATCTCCAAAGTTCCAAGCATAACTAACAATTGTTCCATCTGCATCAGAACTTCCTAAACCTGAAAATTGTGTATTTTCATTTAAACAAGCAATTTGATCTGAACCTGCTTCTGCAATAGGATTTTGTAATTGTACAGGAACTTCAACATGAATATTTGCTGAATTTGTTGAACTTAGTTTTGTATTTTGATTACACATTGAATCAATAACATCGGTTTGTATTCTAATAGTATAAGTTCCTTGTAAACCTGCAGTATTTATTGTAAATTGTACATTTTCATTTGTTTCTGCATATACTTTAACAAATTTAGTTTCTGTATAAATAATATTTCCGTGCGTATCTACTATATTTAATACAACATTAGTATCTGCATCAAAGAAATTTCTATAATTATCTGGCCTAAATAAAGGACCACTTAATGTAAAACGCAAAGCACTATTTACATTAGTATTTATTGTAATCATATCTCCTTGTTCAGGATACATATTTGAAACTGTAACAGTATTTACTGTTGATTGACAACTATCTTTTTTAGCAAAATTAAAATTATTTGTTCCACTATATTTATTAACAACAAATCCTTGTGGTAAATATCCTTCTTTAAAGAAATATTCAGCATAATATTTATCATCGTAATAGGTAAAAATGGTACTTGTTCCAGCTGTATTTCCTTCAGAAACTAAACTTGGAAAAGAACATTTGTTATCATAATTACAATTATAAAATTGAGTATTATAATTTGATTGATCCATTGTTATTGTATTAGAATATTGTGCAGCAAAAACACTAGCTATAATCAATACAAATATTAAAAGATATTTTAAAAATTTCATTTTATTTTGGGATTAATAAATTACCTCCGGTTATAGTTGGGATTGTTTCTGCAGGTTCTAAACTAACAATCATTTCAAGAGCTTGTTTTATAGTTATAACTTTAGTAGGAGATGTTGCAATACTAACAACAGTACTTGCTCCTGCACCCGCTACAAATCCTGCACCAAACCCTTTTCCCCATTCTATTACAGGTCTTGCACCAGCTTCAATTAATAATAAAGAATTTATATCTAAATTTCCGTTAGCATCTCTTCCTACGATTGCATAAATATAAGAATTTTTTTTATCTTTTTGAACTCCAGTTTCTTGAGCATAATAAGGCATCCTAATAATTGAATCATTTAAAAAATCTCCCATTGCTTTAACATATTTTCCAGTTCCCCAAGAGGCATTTTCTATTTTATTTTCTAAACTAGTTTCTCCTTCTTGATTTATTTCGTAATGATTTTTACTAATTTGAAATAATCTTACTTTAGAAAAATCCTTTGGATTAATTTCATTAAGTTTTATAGTTCCAGCTTTTATTTGTGCTGCTACTTTTGGATTATTTATCTCCCATAAATAAGGTGTACCGCCTGTTGCATCTATGCTAAATCCTTGATTTTGATTTACTAACAAAGTGGATAAATTACCTTTAGCATATTCTTCTTGAATAATTGCTGTCCAATCTTTTGATTTTTTTGATAAAACGGGGAATCTATAAGTGTGTACTTTTCCGTTAAAATGAGTATTTGAATTTGATTTATTGTTTGTTAAATTATCTTCGGTAATTGTAGGTTCTCCAGGATATCCTGAATTTATTAAAAACTCTAATCCAACAGTAGCACTTTTTAATTTTCCACTATCTGAATATTCAATTCTTACAGAGGCTTTTTCAGGTTGGTGTGCTCTTAATACAACACTATTACCTGCTTTAGAATGTTCTATTCCATCATAATTCATTGGATCTTCTCTAATTATTTTATGATCTGGATTAACTGGTTTTAATACAACCCAATCTCCAACATTAGCTTTTGTTTTTCCATAACTAGAACTTAATGGTTGTATTGGTGCAGTACAATTTTCAGCACAGTATATCGGGAATTTAGAAATATCTTGTGTAGACCCTTGCCCAGTTGAACCTGTTCCATTATTTCCATTTTGATTTTGACTCCCTTTTGTCTGATCTTGAGTGGGAGGGAGAACGGAACTTCCATTGCTAGAAGCTCCGCCTCTATAAGTAGAATTTTTTTTACTAAGTTTATCAAAATCTTGATAAGAAGCTAATCTTTCATTACCTGAATCAATAGCAACCATATAATCTGTTAAATTTTTAGGAATATTTTTGAAAGAAGCGATTTTATTTATAATAGGGACTTTGTAACAAGCATCTTTTGTTTTTAAAACTCCTTCTAAATTATCACGATTTAAAGATTCTCCATCAACTTCAAAATAAACTTCTTTTGTATTTGGATTATCTTCAGAAATTTGTTCATAAACTTTTGCAATATCATTTTCATCAACGAAAAAATATTCTCCTTTTGAATCAGTATATGTTGGTCCATCTGAAACTTTATATCCATTTCTTCCTGGATGTCTATAATGAACATCATCACAAGTTTGTGAAGTTTGTTTGGGAGTTTCATTAACAACAGGTTGTTCTTGAACATATTTTGTTTGAGGTGCTAAATCATATTCTGCACTATCTATATTTGTAGCTAAGTTGTAAGCCTTTATTTGTTCTTCAGAATAATTTTTTTCAGGAGAAAGTCTTATTCCCTCATAAGTTTGAGTTATTGATGTAGGTTGTGCATGTGCTTGTTTTGTCTTACCTGGCAAATATGAACCAGAAATTATAGATGCAGCTATTAATACTGGAACTAAATATTTTTTACCAAAACTCTTCATTTTATATTAATTTTAACCCCATTATGTAACTACTGCAAAGTGGATTACTATATATAAACCTTTCGTTTTTATATCACTATAAAGTAAGAACATTAAAATATCTAGAAAAAAGAGTTTTAATTAGTTGAATAAGGTTTCCCATTTATTCTTTTACTAGCATTATTATAAATTTGATCAAATTGCTTTCTAATAAGCATATTATCTTCATCAGAAAGATCATCACAATAAGGAATTTTATCTGAAAGATACATTTGCACTTCTTCTTCAGTTGTCATACCTAAAACTTTTTGTTCTAATAGATCAATTTTATATTCACAATTCTTTATTCTTTTCTGTCTTTCAGCTTCTTTTTGTTGTTTTAATGCTTCTATTCTAGCTACTTCTGCCTCTATTGCTTTTTGTTTCTTTACATTTTGATTAAAATTATTTTCTTTTATTGCATTTTCTTTAATTTTACTAAGTAAAGCTTTTCCTTCGAAATAATCTTCTACGCAGGTAACAGGATGTTGTAAACAATAAGAATTAAATCCTATTCTCTTATATTTTGAAAGATCATAATTTTTAGGATCTATATCTAAATTAACAAGAGATTTTTCGGTTTTAACTATTTGTTGATTTAATGAGCTTATTGCAGAATTTACTAAAGGATAACCTTTAACATAACCCAAACCTGCTATCGCACTTGCTGTAATAACCCCCAATATAGCATTCTCAAGCAAACCTATACCTAACCATTTTAAAACATTTTTAAATGCCATTTTATATTAAAATATTATATTACTACTAGTTTATCACACTAATATATAAAACTTTCTATAGTATCATCTCTTTAGTGGTAACATATTTTAAGAATAAAAATGGTGGGGATGCAGGGAATCGAACCCTGGTCTTAAGGTGACTTCATTAAGCGATAACTTATCTCACCTTGATTTATATCATTGTCTTTCGACTCATCGCTCCAATGCTGGAGCCTTATATCCTACCATTGAACTACATCCCCAACAATAAAATTAGAATTAAAAAGTATTTAAATATTTAGTTTAGCAATTTTACTTTTTCTTTTTGTCTTTTAAATGATTTAACTGCTTTTCAACATTATCTGTTAAAATTATAGATTTCTTGGTATCATTAATTAATCTATCTAATTCACTTTTAAAAGCATCTTCTGTATTTATAGATTTTACTTTCTGTATAGGTTTTGTTTCCAAATATAATGGTTTTGGAACTAATATTTTTTGTTCTCTAAATATTAAAATTGAAGTAAATATCATAACTAGTCCTAAAATTAATAATATTTGTAAAATAGGTAAACTTGATTCTTCTAAAATAAGTAATATTCCTACCAAAATTGTTAATAGACAAATTAATATCCATAAACCAAAATTCTTTTTATATTTCATTTTGTTACTATCCTAAAGTAACTATATAATATATAAACTTTTCTATTAAAGAATTAATCCATATCCATACCAGTTATTTCTTTTACTACTTTTCTTAATTTAGTTTTATCTACATTATCTAAAGTATTTGGCTTAGATTCTTCAGTTTTAGAAGCTTTTTCAAGCATTGTTTCAACCCACTCTTTATATTTTGCTCTTGCGTTCTCTTTATTGTAATAAGCCATATAATAGTAAGAACTTAATAATATATAAATATTATCAATATGTTTTAACTACTTCTTTAATCTCATCTTCAGCTATAGAACACCCGTGTAATTTTAAAGCCCATAATAACCCATCTACGAACTCTTTTGTAATGTTTTTAATAAAAGGACTTGGTTTTACAAATTCTTTAAACAAACCCATTTCATAAGCTATTAACATTAATTCTGTAGATCTAATAATTTTTATATTTTTAACCCTTTGTTTAAATAAATCTAAATTTTTCTTATTAACTGTTATTTTTGTATGTAATTTTTTTTCTAATAATTCAAGTAGTTTAGTTGGATTTTCTATTAATATTCTTGCTGTTCTTTCATCTACTACAAAAGTTTCTGCTTCTGTTGCTAAAGCTAAAGCTATTGCTCCAACTTCTCCTGCATGCATAATTTCTATAGGTTGATTTTTAGAAAAATAAATATTATTTGTAATTTCTAATAATTCCTTAGTTTTTTGTTCTATTTCTGGATTCCATTGAACTTTTAAAATATTTTCATTAAACTCTTCTAAAACTGTTAAAGCTTCTAATTTAAATTTTTTTGAGGTTAAAGGTTTATCTAATATTTCTTGTCTTACCGGCATCGGAATTAAGAAATCTCCTTTATATTTTTGTTTTAATGGTTTCAAAGTCCACAGTAAATTATTCATTGCTAGATTTATCAATGGACTTGTATCAAATATAATTGGTTTCATTCAAACACCTTTCTTGCATAATTCATTCTTTCTTTTATTGAAATTGTTCTTGATAATGGAACATCTGAAATGCCTGTAGTCCCTACATAATTCATTAATTCCCATTGGGTTATTCCTAATAATTCTGCAGTTCTTGCTAATGAAATTCCGTGTTCATAAATTCTTGAAGCTTTGTTAATTTTTGCTTCTTCAAATACTTCTTGTATGTAATCTCTTAATTTTTCATCTAAATTAGAAATTCCATATAAAATATTTTTCATAGCAGTTTCATAAGCTTCAGAATCATTTTTTCTCAAATATTTTATTGATAATTTTAAATTATCTTTGGTTAAAGAATAAAATTTATCCCAATCTTTGTATTCATTGTAATTTCTTTCAAATATTTTTGAAAATGAATAAACCATTACTGCAACAGAAATAGAATCTGGATCTTGTGCTATGGAAGCACTATGTAAAGTATGATTACTTAAATCTCTTAACAATTTAATATCTTTATCTAGAATTGCTTTGTAAGATTTATCTAGAATACCAATTATATTGTTTTTTACCTCTTTTTCCATAAAATATAGCTAATTTAAGAATATAAAAATTTAATTATTTCTCTTCACCAGCGTTTTTAAAAGCATAATCTAAATTAATTATGTATTTTCCATCTTCTAATTTGTAAACCAAAGGTTGTTTTTTTAACAATTTAGTCAAGTCAATTTCATATTGACCCGGTCTTAAAACTCTTATAGCTTCTATATCAAGAACAACAGGTTTATCATCTTCAATTTTATCTTTTACAAAGGCTTGTATATCTTTTTCAATTTCTACTCTTTCTTCTTTAGTCAAATCTATGGCTATTGATTTAGCTTCCTCTATCTCTTTTGCTCTAATATAAAAAAAGAATTTGCTACCACATGTACAACCTTTTAACAATTCTTGGGAACCATCGGGGTACGATATTCCACATCTAACACATTGGTGCATTTTATTTTCTTGTTGTGAACAACAGGATCTTATTAGGATCTTTCCTCATTTCTTTTACAATTGAAGCAGGACCTATAACTGTTAATCCTTGTTTCCTTCCGAGTAAAAAAGAAGCCATATCTAATTTTAATTTACTCAAACCTTGTACTGTTTTTGTATTTGGATTTAATGTAGCAATTTCTATACCCTTAAATCTTTTATTTATTTGTTCCATTGTCATCTTTATTAATGCTGCTTCTTCCTCTGCTTTTAATCTTCCATCAAGTACTAGAATTTTATTAGATTTTACTATGCTTAATAATTTATTTACTTTTTCTTCTTCATCCAATCTATCCAATTCATGGTGTTGTAAAAATTGTAGTGTTAAAGTTTTCATCTTGCTAGTTTTACTATTGATTTGTAAAAATCCTCCATATTTGTTCCTTTTAATGCTGACACTCCAACAACATCATATTGTGGGAAAGCGTCTTTTATCTTTTTAAGGCTTGCCTTTCTTAAATCAATCTTATTTCCAACTAATAACACTGGAACTTTTCTTGCTGCTAAGTTTCCAATGATTGTTAAATTAACTTGAGTATAAGGATTTTTTGTTGCATCCATAACAACTAAAACACAATCCATATTATCTAACCATTTTATTGCTTCAATAACTCCGGATGTTGCTTCTTTTGCTCTTTTCTTTGCAACTTTTGAATTTAATTTAAATTTTAAAAATTCTTTGTAATCAATTTTTGTTGCAATTCCAGGAGTATCAATCAAATTGAATGTTAAAGCTTTTCTTCCAGCTTTTACTGTAACTTTTTCTTTCATCTGGATTTCTCTTGTTTCATGAGGAACTGCAGATACAGAACCTAAAGGCTCTCCTAACCAATCTTCAGAAATTCTATTAGCAATACTTGTTTTTCCTGCGTTTGTAGGCCCATAAATACCTAATTTAATAGTCTTCTGTTTACCAAAAATACTAAAGAGAACATCTAATAACCCCTTTAACCCCTCTGACATAATTATTAAAGAACTTCAAATATTTATAAGCTTTTTGATGATACTTTGGAGTTAAAAAGAAATTATTGTTTACCCACATCATACCAAAGGTCTGAACCAGCAATATTATTTGGATCTTTACTTAACCTTGATATTATAGCACCATCTTTACATACCATATAAAGATCATTTATTCCATCATTATCAAAATCTTTTTTAGTATGTGTACTATCAACTATACTTACAATTCCACCATGTGTCCTTTTAGCATAACTATACATATAAAGTGGCTCAATAGGAATACGTTCTTTTAAATGTTTTTCAGCAATTTCTTCAGGAGTGTAACCTTTTAATTTAAAATCACAACCAGATAATCCAAAAATTGTAGCTGCAAGAGCTGTTACTAAAATTCCAAGACCTGTTTTTTTATAAGTTTTCATTTTTATTTAGATAAGTAACATTTAAATTTAGGTTGTAAGTCACATTTCAATTTTGTAGGTTTAGAAGAATTTGTTGAAATATCGTAACCTTCTCCATTGTTTGGATGTAAGGTTACATTAGCAAAATCTTTATCACGAGAAATAGTTATTTCAAGTTGTGAAGGAATTTTTTTAAGAGCTGTTCTTTGTCCATAGCTATATAATTTTAGTCCAAAGTCTGCTAAGATTGTCATACTTGCAATACCTATTGCAGCATAAACAAAATAATCTTTTATTCTTTCTGCCATTTTTATTGTTTCTCCTTAGGAAGATTATCAAGAGCTTTTGTACATGCATTAATTGCATCTAGTGCTTCTTGTCCGGACATATTTTTGTATCTTATAGAATTATAACCATTATTAAAACGAATATTATTCCCACTAAATTTAGCTTCTTTTTTTCCATTTATAGCAGATATATCCCCTACTGTATGAGACCACATACTATCATAACCATATTTAGTACAAGAATAAGAGTTGTATTGATTATTATTTTCTGTGTTGGCTATAGTAGTAATTGAACAACTAGCAGTAGATAAAACTAAAGCTGCAAGTCCTGCCATTAATATTTTTTTATAAGTCTTCATTGTCTAACCTTACTGTTTTTTCCAAAGATTAGTAAACATAGAATTTAAAGAATTAACAAAATAAGGTGAACTTACCCATATAGCATTATCATAAGATTCATGTATTGTAGCATCGTCTGCTAACATTAAAACTGCTTCTGCATTATCTATTGTAACAAATCTTGAATTACCATTATCATTTTTTATTTTTGCAAATTGGCTTAATTCTTTTATAATTTCTTTGTTTTCATTAGTAACAGGAGAAACAATTCTTATATCAATTCCTCTTTTAGCAGCTTTTTTAATAGATTCTTTTAAATTATTATATTTTCTTATTAAACCTGGTGCTGAGGTAACAATATTAACTGATTTCTTAGAATTATCAATCAAAGTTGATAAATGATCATACATATTTGTTCTTCCTTTTAAAAATCCTGAAATTGTAGTAGGGTCAACATGTTTGATTCCCACATTATACAGTAAACTTAATTCCTTATATAGGTCTGTACTTTCTATTCCAGTTAATGATTTTAATTGAACATCCGCTTCTTCGTAAACCTTTTTCTTTAGTCTCCTAAAGACTTCTTCAGGTTTAACAGCAATGTATTTTATTGGTTTACCCAATTTCATAATTACAAAGCCTCTCTTTTCAAGAGATTCTAAAACATCGTATGATCTTGATCTAGGAACTTCAGAAATATCAGATAATTCACCTGCGGTTGCAACACCTTTTGATAAAAGTGCTGTCCAAATTTTTACTTCGTAAATATTTAGATTAAATGCAGATCTTAATTTCTTAATGAAATTTTCTTGTACTATCATTTTTTCTTCTCTATCACTCATTTTTGTTCCTCGTTTTGATTGAAATCACTACTACAGAGTAGAACCCGTTATTTATAAAGCTTTCTATTTTAATATATCTATTACAGTATATAATATACTAAGAAGGCTTTAAAAATTTATTTAAAAAAAGATTTCAATTGTTTTTTGGCTAATTCTCTTTTTTTCTGATGTTCTTTTAAGAAAGTATTTATTTTATCAATAGCAATTTGTTTTAATTCTCCAGATAATAATTTACCAGATTTATAATCATTATATATTTTTTCTAGTTTTTTATCATCAGGTTCAAACAACATACGTAAATATTGGAAACTAACATCAATATCTGGATTTCCACCTTTCTTCCTATGTTCTTCTAAAGTAGATTGTCCTCCTGAAAAAGCATATTTTTTAATTTTAGCTTCAACTTCTTTAGGACTATCTGTAGGAGAGATATAAGAGGTAGGATCTGAAGCAGACATTTTTCCTCCACTTAATCCTGGAATAAATAAATTATATGTTGAACTTAATTGGATAAATTTAAAATCTTTTATTCTTAAAGCCATATCTCTTGCTATTCTTAAATGAGGATCTTGGTCAGAACCTACTGGAATTAATACAGGACATGGACCTTCAAATTCAGGTAATTGAGCATGCAACATATCTGCAGCTTGTAATAATGAAGATAACATTTTTCCAGGACTAATTTCACCATATACTGCTTTGAATTCATTAAAAGTAGCATGTTTTGCTAATAAATTTTGTAATCTGTAATAAGAATTTGATTTTTTTGAATCTTTACTTCTTTCACTTTGGAAATAAATTTCACAATTTTTTGGATTTAAACCCAAAGCAATATAATTAAGAATATAATCTTCTGCAATTTTTTTACTATCTTCTAAAGATTGTCCTCTAGCATTATAAGCTTCTAGATCTGCAACAGCAATATATACTTTAGCTCCTAACTTTTGATAAAAAACCATTTGTTTTGCTACAATTAAATGACCTAAATGAAATTTTCCTGTTGGCATCATTCCAGTCATCATAACAAATTTTTTCTTGTTTTTTACTGCTTCTAAAATTCTTTGAATATCTCTATGGGCAAAAACAACTTTTCTTCTGAATAAAATTTCTTTTTCAAAAACATCTGGAAGTTCTTTTAAATGATTTAATCCAAATTCATTTATTAATTTATCATAATCTATATTTCCTTTGACTTCCCAAGGGGTAACTATATTTTTCATTTTGCCTCTAAAACTTTTATAATATGCCAACCAAATTGTGTTTTTACTATAACTAATTTTCCTGGGGCTGTTTCAAATGCAGCTTTTTCAAATTCTTTTACCATTTGATTTCTTCCAAACCAGCCTAAATCTCCGCCTTTCTTTTTACTAGGACATAAAGATTTTTCCATAGCAATAGCTTCAAAGCTTGCACCATTATTTATTTGTTCTAGAATTGATTTAGCTTCTTGTTCAGTTTTTACAAGAATATGTGCTGCATGTACTTTTTGTGGCATGTTTAATCCTTTAAAGTAAATATCTACTTATATAAAAATATAATCATAATCTTCTCTTGGTTGCTTGATTAGCAATATAAGCAAAGAATCCTAATATAAATGCAAACCCAACTAAAATCAAGAATACAGGCCATTGTTCCTTTATTGGAGACCCAAATAAAATTACTTTCTTTAATGCAGATTCTGTTAATACAAATGGATTTACGAATAAGATTATATCTCTAACCCAAGAAGGTAAGCTTTCTAAAGGTAATATTGTATTTGAAAAGAATAATAATACGCTTGCTATAGATATTGAAGCTAAATTGCTTGTTTCACTTGATTTGAAACTATAACCAATTATCATTCCAATTAATATAAATACAACTGAACTTAAAGCCAAAATTAAAAATGAAAATAAAGCAGCTAATAAAAACGATTGTGAAAAGAAGAATAATGAAGCAACTACTATAACCAATAGTTCTACTAATACAATTATCCAGTATGAAAAGAAATTACCTAATAAGAAAATAAAATCCGAAGTAGGAGTTATGAAATTTCTGAAATAAGCATATGTTGTTTTTTCATTTATTAAAGATGTAGATGATAATAACATAGATACGAACATTACAATTAATACTAATAAAGTTGGGAATAAATAATTTAAATTTGCTCCCTGTGTTGTAATAGGTTCTATTTTAGTTTTAATTGGACTTACAATATTTTCTGCATCTTTTACTTCTATACCAGAAACACTATTTATTATATTCGTTACAACTGTAGTTAGAGAACTTAAATCTTCTTGACTTTGTGTTGCAATTCCTTCAAGTTCAGTTATTTTTGTTGTTGAAGTTTTTAATATGTCTTGAGTTTCTTCAAGAGTATTTTTAATACTAGTAGCATAAGTTCCAGTTAAATTATTTTCTTTAAATTCTAAAGAAATATTTTCCATTTCCATCAATTCTGATCCTTTAAAAGAAGTAGACATTTCTGTTAAACTATTTTTAATTTGATTTGTATTAGAAGAGGCTGCTTCTAAAGCAGATTTCTTTTCTACAAGAGAAACTCTTGCATTTTCTAATCTAGTTAATATATTTCCAGTCATTTCTTTACTTAATGCAGTGGATTTTATATCTAATTGTGAAGAAACAGTATCAATTATATTGTACACTAAATTCATTCTTGAATAATCTACATAAAAAATTATATTATCTGCGGTTGTAACTTTTAAATCTGGAGGGAAAACTGCACAAACATTAAATTCTCCAGCTTTAACTCCATTAATACAATTATCTTGAGTTTCTGCTTCATAAACAGAAAATTTTGTTTTTAATTGTTCAATAACTGAATTTGTCAAATCAGAATGCGCACTTGTATAAACTCCAAGTCTTACATCATTTAATCCAGAAGAATTAAAAGCCATTCCAACTAATAAAATTAATAATAATGGTCCAAGTACAACTACTAAAGCAGAGGTCTTAGATCTAATTAAAATCTTCAAGTTTTTTGAAATAATACTTCCTATCATTTTAAGACATTAAACCTTTTTCACCTCTTACTATTGATTCAAAAATAATATTCAAAGACATTCTTTCTATGCTTACATGTTCTATTTTTTCTCTTCCTTGTCTAGATAATTTCATGATAATATTCAAAAGAGCTTCTCCTTTTGGTGTGAAAATCAAAATCTTTTCTCCTTCGTAATCAACATCTTCTACTTTTCCTCCAGCTTGTATTATTTTTTTAACAAAAGCTTGGTAATTTCTTGATTCTAATTGTAATTTTACAATTTCATTCTTACCATATTCTCTTTCTATTGCTACAGGAGAACCAATTTTCAATAATTTTCCTTTGTGTAAAATAGCAATAACATCACATAATTCTTCAACTTCTTCTAATAAATGAGAAGTAATTATAATCGTAGTACCTGCTTCATTAATTCTTCTTATTAAATTTAATAATTCTTTTCTTAAAATAGGATCTAAATCTTCAGTTGGTTCGTCTAAGATTAGTACAACTGGTTTGTGTATTAAAGCGCAAGCAATATCTAATCTTCTTTTCATTCCTGTAGATAAAGAACCACCAAGAGTTTTCTTCGCATAAGTTAATTCTACTAAATCTAATAACTTTCTAACTCTTTCTTTTAATTCTTTTCTTGGAATACTATATAATTTTCCAAAATAATATAAATTTTCTTCAACACTTAGTTTAGGGTAAAAAGAGCCTGCTTGAGTTGCAAAACCAAATCTTGTTTCAACACCCCTCATATCTTTAAAAATATCTAAACTTTGAAATAGAATAGTACCTTTTTCAGGTTTTAAAAATCCAATTAATGTGTTTAATAGAGTTGTTTTACCAGAACCATTTTCACCAATGATACCAAATATTTTATTATAAGGAATTTCTAGATTTAAATTATCAAGAACAGTATTTTTACCGAAAATCTTTGTAAGATTTCTAATTTCTATAAACCCTGCCAAACATACACCTCTTTAGTTATAATTATCTATAAAAACTAATATTTAAAGGTTATTATTTAAACAAAATTTAAAGGTTGGAAAACTTTTTCCATCAAAGGTCCTTCTTGCCCAGAATATACTTCTTGTTTTGGGGATTTTTTACCTCTTGTATAAATATCAAATCTCCAAACAGGATACCCACTACTAACATTAGTAAAGCGAACTATCCTAAAACCATCTATTTTAATACCGAAATATTCTTCTAAGAATTTACTTGTTTTTTTCATATTAGAAGAAAATCCCTTTCCTTTATTAAAATATTTTTTTAAAAGTTTTTCATATTTTTCTCTATCCCATTGTTTCATTCTATCAGAATAAATTGAATCTACTTTGTCTAAAGGAAAATGAAATTGGGGGAAATTTAATTGATCTTCTAAAATATTTTGTGCAGTATAAGGGTGTGATATTGTCTCTCCACAAGCCATAGGTTTAACTTTAGAAAATTCAGTTTTAGTAATTTGGGCTAGATTGCCTTTTGTCATATGAAAATAAAATAGAATTTATTTATAAATGTTTTTATTTTAAAGTGATTATTATTTAGAAGTTATTATCTCTATTACATCCCCAGATTTTAAATTGTATTCTTTACCTACAGCCATTCTTTTTTTAACATCCATTGCCTTTACAAAAGTATCTCCTATTGTAGTATGGATTTTATAAGCAAATTGTAGAGCAGTAGTTCCTGGTTCCATTAAAAAACAATCTGGCAATGTTCTTCCTTCAGAATCTTGTAATTTCTTCATTCCTCCAGGGAATATTGCAAGATATTTTAAAAAGTCAAATACTGCTTTATCTAATAATTCTTGTATACCTGTGCTTTTGTATTTATCTAAAATATTTTTTTGAATGAAATTTAGAGCATTTAGTTGTTGTTCTGATAAAACTTTCTTGCCTTTGTCGGTTATTTCAAAAGACATTGATCCAGGAATATAATCTATTAGACCTGCTTTTGCTGCTTCTTTCAAAGCTAACTCAGATTCTGCAGAACAAGGAACTATTAACAATCCAGGGAATTTTTTCTTTGCTTCTTCAAAGTATTTTTCAGAACCCGAAACATCTATTTTATTAGCTGCAATTATAATTGGTTTTGATAACCTTCTTAATTCCTTGCATAAACTTAGTAAATTATTTTCAGACCAAGCTTCAGGAGTCTCTTTATTCAAATTTAAATTTCTAATAGATAATTCAACTTGATCTTCATTTACTTTTAATCCAGATAATTGTTTTGCAATAGCTTTTACAATTTCTCTTTTTTCTTGTTTAGCTTGACGTACAAATTTATCCCAACCTTTTCCAAGAATATTATAAAACCATAAATTAATTTCTTCTTCTAAAAATTCTATATCTTTACAAGGATTATATGATAGTTTATCAACAGATTCTCCATTTTCATTTGTACTTCCAGAAATATCAACTACATGAATTAATACGTCTGCTTGTCTTAAATCATCTAGGAATTGATTTCCAAGGCCTTTACCTTCATGTGCACCGGGAACTAAACCAGCTACATCTAACAAATCAACAGGGACAAATCTTATCCCGCTAAGACAATAACCAAATCTAGGATTACATTTAACATTGAAAAATTTTTCAGGACATTCTGTTCTTACAAAACCTATTCCATGATTTGGTTTTATTGTTGTGAAAGGATGGGGAGCAATAGCTACATCTGCTAATGTACTTGCCTTAAAAAAAGTAGATTTACCACTTGAAGGCTTGCCAACAATTCCGATTAACATAAAAATACCAAGAAAGAGCTATATAAAAAACTTTTTAAAGTAACTAAAACTAAATTCTTTATGAGCTGTGAGCCTGTAGCTCAGCCTGGTTTAGAGTACCGGTCTTATATGACCAAATCAGGTCCAAATACCTTTGGGCTAAGTTAGCCGGTGGTCCGGAGTTCAAATCTCCGCAGGCTCATTTCTTTTAATTTTATATATAACTATAAAAAGAGTACTACTTTAATGTAGTTAATATAGATAAATTTATATAGGGCATTAATTCTTTTTTATTATGAAACCGATACTTACCCCAGAACAGAGAAATAATATTATTCAAATTGGAAATAATCTAGCTGAATATCTTTATAAAAATGAAATTAAAAATGTCGTATTTGTTGATCGTTCTGCAAGACAAGGGTGGATTGCATTAAAAAAATCTTGGGAGAAAAAATTTCCGAATATTGATTCTCCAAAAATGTATTTTATAAATCCAAGAAGATGTGCTTCTCATGAAAGGATAGAAGAAATAGTGGAAGAATTTAATATTAATTATAAGAGATTATCTTCAGACAAAAATTCAAAAATAATGGTATTTGATGTCTGTTTTCATACAGGAAAAATGTTAACTGATGTTGTTAATATTCTTAAAAAAGTAGGATATACAAAAATTTTTACGGGTCTAGCACAACGCAAAGATAAAACTTTTCATAAGAGTAAAGATTATCCCATTAATTTCATAGCATTAGATAAATGGTTAAATAATTGTTATCCATTTGGAGGAGGAGGCAGTGGAGTTAAAAAAACTTATGATTATCTTGTTTCTTTGAGGCAAAGTGATCCCAATTTAAAAGAATATCCTTTACATTTAAGAAAAGAAATCTCTAGTTTATTTGAATAAGATAATTAAAAAAGAAAAAAGAAGGAGGGTAATCACTTAAGCCAGTGTAGTTTTTTTTCTTCTTTCACACGGAGTATTTCGAGGTATCTTAACTCACTGTCTTTTATGGAGGTGTAAAAATCACCCAACTCTTTTTTACGAGGTGCACTTAACTTCATATCAATTGAGATGAAAATCCTTTATAAATACCCTATGAAGACATTTTAAATAAAACAAATCTGGAAACAAAATTCATAAGCTTTTTAAATGACTTAATTGAAAAGTAATTAAAATGGTCTCTTTCGCATTTATACCTCATTGGTTTAATGGTTATTCTTTTGTAATATTTGAATTTATATCTGCAATAGTACTATTTTCAATTGCTTTTTATGCTTATAAATTATATAAATTTTGTAAAAATAAATCTTACAAAGATCTTGCTATTGCATTTGGTTTAATTGGAATTGCATTTATAGCAAAAATATTAACTAATGTTATTGTATATTATAAAATTCTTGAAACGCAAGATTTTGGTTTATTTACTTTAACTTTTCAAAGTTTACAAGCCTCTCAAATATTTTATATTATTGGGTATTTCTTTTATAAATTTTTAATATTACTTGGATTTTATGTGTTTTATTTAGCCATAACAAAATCTGAAGAAAACACTCTTTTTACAATATTTTTAATTATAGTAACTAGTGCTTTTAGTAATAATGCATACTATATATTCCATATAACTACCTTAATATTTACAGGAACAATAGCTCATTATTATATTAAAAATTACTCAAAAAATAAAATTAAAAATACAAAATTATTAGCAATATCTTTTGCTTTAATCGCTTTTAGTCAAGTTTTATTTACTATAAGCCAATATACCAAATATTTATATATTGGCGGAGAATTATTACAATTAGCAGGATACCTGGTATTACTGCGTGTATTTATGGGGTTGATTAAGTCTGGGGGTTCAAAGAATAAAAAATGTCTAAAAAGCGAACAAGGATTGAAATCATTAACGACATCCTAAATGTTATAGCTGAAAAGCAAAAGATTAAACCTACCCATTTAATGTATAAGTCCAATCTTTCTCATACCTTAATGAAGTCTTATTTAGAAGAGTTAATAGTTAAAGAAATGGTTCAAAAAGTTAATAATAAAGAATATGAATATTTAGTTATTACAGAAAAAGGTATTGAATTCATTGGTAAATTCAAAAAAATGAAAGAATTTGAAGAGACTTTTGGTCTTTAGAAATCTTTAAATATTAAATATATTCTTTGAAAAATATGGAAAAATTAGAAAAAATATTAGCTCATAGTCCAATACCTGTTATTGGAGAGATTGCGATGTATAACTCCCAGCTAAAAGAATTAGGAAATGTTGAACTAACTGAAGAATTAAAATTAAAAGTTTTTATGAATACATATGATAAAAGAACAATGGTGTATTCAACTTGGATAGCAGCAGTAATTATTCCATCAATATTTATATATAATTATTTAAAAAAATAAGAAAAAAAGAAGAAGTTTATTTGTAAACTTGTTTTTCTACGAAATCACCTATAACAGGTAATTTGAATTTTTCGCCTTGGAATGCTTTTACCATTAGCACTATCCATAACACAAATCCTAGTATTTCAAGTAACATACCAACTAACCAACCTAGAATAGGTATCATAAACAATACCATTGTAACAACAAATAATCCTGCGAATGTTAACAACGACTGCAATGCATGGAATTTTACAAACTTATTGTCTTTTTCTAATATTAAAAAAACAATACCTGTAATAAAAATCAAAACATAACAAAGCAATCCCTCTACGTTTTCATCCAAACCTAATGCGGTTTTAGAAGTTTTAACACTTTTTGTTGCCATTTTTACCCCCTTTGATTAATATAAAATATAACTAATTTTAGTTTAAAAACGTTTCTATTTCAATTCTTTCAATAATTTATTTAAAGGTAAAGTATTTACAATATCTTTTGAAGTACACCAACCTCTTCTTGCTTGTGCAATACCGTATTTTATATTATTTAAAGATTTTACAGAATGTGAATCTGTATCTATAACTAATTTAACTCCATTTTCAATTGCTCTTTTTATATTTATATCATTTAAATCTAATCTATCAAAACTTGAATCAATTTCAAGGATTTTATTGTTATCAGAACAAAATTTGAATATTTTATTCAAATCAACTTCGTAAGGAATTCTATGATTTAATAATCTTCCAGTGGGATGTACTAAAATATTTGCATTTTCATTGTCCAAAGCATTCAAAATTCTTTTAGTCATATCTTGTTTTGACATTTTAAAACCATTATGTATTCCTATTAAAACTACATCTAATTTTTTTAATATATTCTCAGAGTAATCTAAATCCCCATTTTTTAAAATATTAACTTCAGAACCAGATAAGATTTTAATTCCTTTTATTTTTTTATTTAGGTTTTTAATTTCTTCAATTTGTTTTAATAATTGACTCTCAGACAAGCCATTTACAATCGCACTTGATTTTGAATGATCTGTTATAGCAATATATTCATGACCTAAAGATTTTGCTGCATTTGCCATTTCTAAAATAGAAGCAGTTCCATCTGTAGCTTTAGTATGAATATGTAAATCCCCTTTGATTTCATTGTAAGAAATTATTTTAGGTATTTTTTTAATTAATTCTCCTCTATTTTCTCTTAATTCAGGTTCGATATAAGGAAAACCTAATTTGTTATAAATTTCTTTTTCTGTTCTTGAAGCAACTACTTTTTTTCCTTTGAATAAACCATATTCAGATAATTTGTATCCTTTTTTAATCGCAATTTTTCTTAAAGCAATGCTATGATCTTTACTTCCTGTAAAATATTGCAAAGCAGAACCAAATTGATTTTGATTTACAACTCTTAAATCACATTGAATATCTTCTTCTAATATTACACTTGCTCTTGTTTCTCCTTTAGCTAATATTCTTTTAACTTCAGGAAATTTAACAAAGGTTTCAATTACCTTTTTATGATTGGCAGAAGTTACTAAAATATCTACATCTCCAATAGTTTCTTGCATTCTCCTTAAAGAACCAGCAATTTCAACTTGATTAACTTCTTTTAACTTTTGTAATTTCTCTTTAACAGAAGTTGCAATAGGATAAGCTATTCCTAGTAAAAATCTCTTTTTGCTTTCTTTTAATAATTCTATGGATTTGAAAATGTTTTCTTCTGTTTTTTCTCCAAAACCATATAGATTTTCTAGTTTTCTTTTTTGTATTGCTTTTTGTAAATCAGAAACATTCTTTATATCTAATTCTTTGTATAATTTTCTTATTTTTTTAGGTCCTAATCCAGAAACATTCATTAATTCAGAAAAACCTTTTGGCATTGAGCTTTTTAATTTTTCATATTCGTGTATTTTTCCAGTTTTAATATATTCTTCAATTTTTAAAGCCAAAGCTTCTCCAATCCCGGGAATTTCTTGTAGTCCTTTTAATCCTTCATTTTTATAAATCTCTTTTACATCTTTTGTTAAAGACTCAATAGAACGAGCTGCATTTCTATATGCTCTTGGTTTCCATTCAACCTCTTTTATTTCAAGTATATCTGCTATTTCATAGAAGATTCTTGAAATCTCCAAATTAAGCATATTATTTAAAAGAACTCAGATTTATTAAATTTTTTATTTCCAAAAAGTTTAGATTAAACTCTCTAACTCAACAGTTTTTCCTCTGTAAGTATTTGTTGGGTTTGCTCTTTCTAGGATTGTTGGAAAATGTAATCTTCCTTGCCTACCGTCTAAAATATAATCTATATTTGTTGTCCCACCATCTCTAAATCTTTCTGTACGTTGGACTTGTGCTTCAACTAGTTGTTTTTCTTCTCCAATATGTAATCTAAAAGAATTATAATCCCAATCTTCTTTAGGTAGATGAACGATAAAGAATTTTGATTTAGTTTCAGCATCCCAAGCTGCATATTCAAGCTTATGCCCATCAGGAATTCCAGTTACATATAACACTTCATCTTTAATTTCTACTTGAATATCTAATTTCTTAGATTCGGCTTCTGGTTCGTTTCTTGAAAGATTGATTTTTATTGTTTGTGACATTTTTTTCTTCTAGGTTTTTTAATGTAAATACTTAATATAAAGTTTATATTTAAACCTTTCGTTTATTTACCACTTATGAAAGAATACAATACACTTATTATATTATTTTCACAAGCTTTAAAAATATATTGTTTATTAGAAAACTATGAAAAAAATCTTAATTATTTTATTAATCTTAAGTATCTTCTTAGTATCTGGTTGTGTTAAACCAATTTCTGAAGTAAAAGATGATAAATATATAAATAAAACAGTAAAGGTTCTTGGTCAAGTAAACAACAAAGTAGGAAGTATAGAAGCTTCTGGTTTTTCTTTAATAGATAATGAAACTTATATTTTAATACAATCCAAATTCATGCCTGATAAAGGTTCTAATGTTACTGTAAAAGGAATATTAAATAAAGGTAAATCTGGTTATTGGATAGCAGCAGAAAAAATATATGAAAACGACAACTAATAAAGGCCATATTATTTGTTTAGGTATAGAATCTACTGCCCATACATTTGGTGCTGCTGTTGTTAGTTCAAAAAAAGAAATTCTAAGTGATGTAAGAGATATGTATACTTCTGAAACAGGAATAATACCTGTAGAAGCGGCAAGACATCACGAAAAATTACAAAAACAAATAATTCAAGAAGCCATACAAAAATCAGGACAGAAAAAAATTGATTTAGTTGCATTTTCTCAAAGTCCAGGTTTACCTCCTTCTTTAAGAGTTGGAATGTTAGCTGCAAAAGAAATCGCTAAAGAGTTAAATGTTCCAATAATTGGAGTAAATCATATTGTTGCTCATTTAACTTCAGGACATTTATTTACAAAAGCAAAAAATCCAGTTTATGTTTTTTGTTCGGGAGCAAATACACAAATTATTGCATTAGAAGGAGGATATTTTAGAATCTTTGGAGAAACTTTAGATTCTGGATTAGGAAATTCATTAGATAAATTTGGAAGGGGTATTGGACTTGGATTTCCTGCAGGACCAAAAATAGAAGCACTTGCAGAAAAAGGAAAATTCATTGAATTGCCTTATGTTGTAAAAGGAATGGATTTAAGTTTTGCAGGAATTGTTACAAGTGCGGTTGATAAATTCAAAAAAGGAGCAAAAGAAGAAGATTTATGTTTTTCAATGCAAGAAACTTTATTTTCAATGTTAACAGAAGTTACTGAGAGAGCTCTAGCACATACAGGAAAAAAAGAAGCAGTCTTAATTGGTGGAGTTGCAGCAAATAAAAGATTATGTAACATGTTAGATATCATGTGTAAACAAAGAGGAGCTAAATTTTTCCAAGTTCCTTTGAAATACTGTGGGGATCAAGGTGTTATGATTGCATATCAAGGTATTTTAGAACACTTAGCAGGAAAACAAGATTCAATTAATAAAATAGATATAAATCCTTATCAAAGAGTAGATGAAATCAAAGTATTTTGGTGAGAACTAATAAATAAAGAAGTTTTTTCTGCTAATTCATTTGTTTCTTTCCATAGTTTACGCATTTCTTCTTCACAATATAGTTTTCCTTCGTAGCAGTTAGATAAATCTTTTAATTTTGTGCTTATAATCTCTTTAAAGAATTGATGAATTTGAGTATTATGTAGGTCATATTTAGATAATAAAGTATCTAAACTTGCTATAGCCTTTTGTGTTAAAAAGTCATAAGCATTATGATCTTCATTTTGCATTATTTCTCGAGTTATATAATCGTAATAAAAGAAAGATATGCTACTTTTAAATTGTTCAAAGTCTTCTGGTTTCATAAGTTTAGAGATATAAGAAAATTAATAAATCTTTCTTAAAAATCTATTTCGAAAGGTTTTTAAATGACTAACTTAACGAAAAAGTAACCATAAAAAGGTAGGGAGGTTATTCAATGTCAATAGAAATATTAAAATTGGATGCTGAAGACGAATTTGGTTCAGATGGTGTTGACGATGATACAACAGAAGAACCAATTGATGATGATGACTCAGGTATAGAATAAACTCTTTCTTATATTTTTATTTTAATTCTTTTTTATTATTAATCACTATGCAAAAATATTTAAACTAAAGTAATTTAGTTGGATTAATGAAAACAATTATAGGTTTAGAAGTACATGTGGAATTAGATACAGACACCAAACTATTCTGTGGATGTACAAATAAAGGAGAAAATCCAAATGATTCTGTTTGTGAAATCTGTTTAGGAATGCCAGGTTCTAAACCTGTTTTAAACAAAAAAGCTTTAAATTATGCCTTAAGAATTTGTCTAGCTTTAAAATGTAATATTGCAAAACAAGTTATTTTTTCAAGAAAAACTTATTTCTATCCAGATATGGCTAAG
Organism: Candidatus Nanoarchaeia archaeon; assembly: GCA_041651575.1. Taxonomy (GTDB): domain Archaea; phylum Nanobdellota; class Nanobdellia; order SCGC-AAA011-G17; family JAFCDX01; genus JAQUOT01. The sequence continues at coordinate 139,033 of JBAZJB010000001.1, read as the reverse complement.
AATTATCAAATTACACAATATGAAATGCCTGTTGGAAATGGCGGAGTAATAAATATAGGAGAGAAAAATATTAATTTAACAAGAATACATTTAGAAGAAGATCCTGCTGCTTTAATTCATCAAGGAAGTTCAACTTTAATAGATTATAATAGATCAGGACATCCTTTAATAGAAATAGTTACAGAACCAGAAATTGAAAGCCCAGAAGAAGCAAGAGAATTTTTAAAAAAACTAATTACAACTTTGAATTATTTAGGTATTTTTGATGAAAAAAATGGAATCATAAAAGCTGATGCAAATATTTCAATGCAAGGTTCTGAAAGAGTTGAAATAAAAAATATTACTGGTTTTAAAGAAATTGAACGAGCTTTAAATTATGAAGTTCTAAGACAACAAGAGATGATTAAACAAGGTCAAAAAATTAAAAGAGAAACTAGAGGTTGGGATTCAGACAAAGGAATAACCTCTTTCCAGAGAAGCAAAGAACAAGAAGAAGACTATGGTTATATCTTAGATTCTGATTTAGTCCCTATAGATTTAACTGAAGATTATTTAAAAGAAATTAAAAAAGATATTCCTGAATTAGCTCATGAAAAAATACAAAAATATATAAAAATTTATAATATTAAAAAAGAAGATGCAGAAGTAATTGCTTCAGAATATTTACTTGCAGATTTATTTGAAAAAGTTGCTAAGAAAATTAATCCAGAATTAGCAGCAAAATGGTTAAAACGTGAATTAATGAGAGTTGTTGCTTATAATAAATTAGATTTACACGATTTAGAAATTGACGAAACACATTTGATTGAATTATTAGAATTAATTGAGAAAAAACAAATTACAGAACAAGTCGGTCAAAGAATTATTGAACAATTAATAGAAAAACCATTTTCTCCAAAAGAATACGTTAAAAAACAAGGAATTAAAGTTGTTTCTTCTGAAAAAGAACTTGAAGAAATATGTAAGAAAGCAATTTCTGAGAATAAAAAAGCAGCAGACGATTATAAAAATGGAAATGAAAAATCCTTACAATTTATTGCAGGACAAGTTATGAGAATTACTAAAGGACAAGCAGAACCTCATAAAGTTCAAGAAATATTAAAAAAATTATTAAAATAAATTCTTAAAGAAACTAATTATTTTATCAAAAAAACCTAATTGTTTGCATATTCCATTAGAACAAGAATTAATACATTCATAACTTTTTGTACAATTTTCTAAATCTTGTTTTTGTTCAACCCAAGTTATATTTTCACAATAAGTTTTATTTGTTATACTACCTATAGGAACACATTTTCCTTCTAATCCACAACCTTCTTCTGTAGAATTATGAATACATACTTTTCTTGGATCTCCTGCACAATAATCTATTGTACATGGACTTTTATCATCACAATCTACATCTGTTTTACACTGGTCTGGTTTTGGACAATCTTTATCATATTGGTAAATACATCCTGCAGGACAGCAACCATCTGCTTTTTTACATTCGGTTATTTTAACAAATTTGCATTCTGCTGGACTTCCTTCACAAGTATCTTTTGTACAAGAAATATTATCAGAACAATCCCAATCAAATTCACATTTGTTTAAAGATTTATCAGAACATTGATTTGAAATACATGATTCAGATTTTTTACTACAATTACAATCAGTGCAACAATTTCTATAACTTTCATTATCATCACAAATAGCATCTCCGCAATTAAAAGGAACATAAATTTTTACCATTGCTCTAGCAGGATCATCAAATACTCCATCAACTGCAATCCAAACCCCAGAAACAACTCCATCTGTTGTAATTGCTTTTAATTCTCCATCCACATTGAATATTGCTTTTGTTCCTCCAGTACTTACCAAAGTAATAGTTTTACCATTTTCTACAACTTTTTGTCCAGCATCTATAAACCCTAAGTCTTTAGCAGTAATATTAGACCAATCCAGAGCAAATACTAAATTCATTAAGAATAAAAAAGCAAACGCATAAATCAGGCTCTTTTTCATATTATAATTAAATTCTTTTAATATTTAAAGTTTTATATCATAGGATGAACTATCAAATATAATCCAAATAACATAATAAGACAAGCTAAAGTTCTAAAGAATAAATTTTTTTCTTTGAAGAATTCTCCACCTAAAACCGTTGTTATTAATGTAGATAATCTTTTAAGAGGTATTACCAAAGAAACTAGTGCAATTTGTATTGCTAAATAATAAAAAGCTGCTGCAAGTAATCCAAATAAAGCAGAAACAAAAATTGGCCATCTTGCCCTATTTAAAGTATCAAAAATTTCTTTGATTGGATTCTTATGCTCTTTCTCTTTTGGAAAGAATATTTGAACTATCAACATTTCAATTGCCATAAAAGTATATATAAAAAATAAAATGGTTAAAGGATCCACTAGATGTTTATTAAAAGTATATTTTTCTCCAATTGCCGAAAATGAAACCAAAACTAAACTTAAAAAAGCATATTGTAAATATCTAGAATGTTTTACTCTTTTAAAAAAATATTGATAATTAAGTAAATTACCATTGCATTCTAAAACATAAGTTCCAAAGATTAAAATAATAATTCCAATTATCTGTAATAAAACTAATTTTTCACCTAAGAAAATATAAGAAATAATAACTAAAAACAAAGGACTTAAATTCTTTAAAGGAAAAACATTGCTAATTTCTAAATGTTTTAAAGATTTTGTATCAAAAATATCTGCCTCTAATCCTATTAAAGAAATTAAAAATAGTAATACATATACAAAAATGGGTAAATTAAAATTTACAAAAGGAACTAATAATAAAACAAATACTCCTTCAAAGAATTTAAAAACCGTTAAAAACTGAATTGAATGTTCTTTTATTAAAGTTTTTTTCCTAAGCAAATAAGAAATAGAAGTACAAAGAGCAGAAGCTAAAGAATAAATTATCCATAACATTTTATATTATTGCAAAGATTATTCCTAAGATTAATGCTATTGCTATTGCCCCCATTACAAAGACATTTTTAGTTATTTTATATTCTGGTTTTCTATCTCCAAGTTTTTCTGCTTTTCTTGCCATAAGTAAAATCATTAATCCAGTAAATCCACCAGATAAAGCTCCTGCATAATTTAAAACAGTATTAAAACTAGCAAATTTTCTAACAATCAAAAAAATAAATAATGGTAAAAACGTTGCAAATAAAAAAGATAAATCTTCTTTTACTTTGAAATCATAATTTAAAACTTCTCTTAATGCTAAAGATATTGCTAAAAATGAAGTAAACATTGCAAAAACAGCAAATAAATTACCAAGAACAAAACCAATTTTACCGATGTGATCACTTAATCCAATTGTTGCAATTTCGGTTGTATTTACTCCAGTAACCCCTATAATAATTAAAGGAAATAAAATATAAACTGCTGCAGGAATTGCTAATCCAATCATAATTGCTTTCTTAAATAATTTTCTTTTGTTTATTAGAATTTCGTGAGCTTCAGGTATTGCTAAAAATCCTAAATAAGCAAATAGCACAGTTCCATAAGGAATAAAAATATTTTTAATATCAAATCCAGTATAATTTGCAGTTGAAATATGACTAAATGAAAATATCCCTATTACTACAACTATTACTAAAATTAAACCTGAAACTAAAAATTCTGATTCGGCTATGCTTTTAATTCCTTTGTATACTAAAAAAGATCCAATTGCAAAGAAAATAAAACTCCATAATAATGGGTCTCCTCCAAGTAAAGTTGATAAAGATTTTCCTTCACCAATCAAATAAGCAATTAATGCACCTAAATCTCCAATCAATAAAGCAAAAAACATCAAATATTTTCCTTTTTCACCAAGATATTTATTAGCATAACCAGTTAACTGATGCTTTCCTTTTGTCCTTAAAACAACTTCTCCTAAATAAAAATTAAGTATTAAAATTAAAATTCCTATTAAAATTATATCAACTAAACCAGTAAAAAATCCTGCTTTTGCAACAACATAAGGTATTCCAAGAACTCCTGCTCCAATAACACATCCTGTGATAGTAGCTATTGCTTCAAGTAATAAAGTTCTATCTTTAATTTTAACACCTCTTTAAGATTTAATTAGTTTAAATTGTTTATAAAAGTTTTGATATATAGAATTAAAACTTATTTAAAATAAACAATCCTCTAATCTAGTGCTTATACCTATCCCAATTCTATCAATTGTTTTATCTGGGAATTCTTTTTTAAATTTAGTGGTTGCTTTTTTAATAGCAAGTTCTTCAGTTTTTTCAAATACATTATAAGCTTCTTTATGAAAAGCAGCAATAGCTGTATCTATTCCAGTAGTGTAATAAGTTATAATAACGGGATATACAGAAAATTTCTTTAATTCATCAACATTTTTCATTAAGAAAAAGTATGTATATATTGTTTATAAAAGTTTTGTTAGAATAAATAAAGAGTAATCACCTCTTTTTTGCACCCCTCAAGACTTTAAGTTGAGTTCTACAGTTTATAAGCATTTTGATAGCATAAATTTATATATTTATACTAAAAGTAAGAAATATGATAATTTCACAAATTATTCATTTTGTATTACATATGGATGATAATTTAATAGTGTGGACGTTTAAATATGGAACATTCATTTATGGTTTATTATTTTTAATAATTTTAGGAACAGGATTTGTATTTACTCCTTTTTTACCAGGAGATTCTTTAATTTTTGCAGCAGGGACATTAGCAGCACAAGGAGTTTTGAATCCTTATTATTTAGTTATAGTATTAACTTTAGCAGCAGTACTTGGAGATATAATAAACTATTACCTTGGAAAACATGTTGGAAATTTATTAATAAGAAAAAAATATGTTAAACAAGAATACATTGATAAAACTCATCATTTTTATGAAAAATATGGTGGAAAAACAATTATAATTGCTAGATTTGTTCCAATTGTTAGAACTTTTGCTCCTTTTGTTGCAGGTATAGCAAAAATGAAATATTCTAGATTTAGTTTTTATAATATAACTGGGGCTGCAATGTGGGCAACTGGTTTTGTTTCTTTAGGTTATTTTTTTGGTAATCTTCCTTTTGTAAGAGAAAATTATAGTGCAGTAATTGTTGGAATAATTTTTGTTTCTTTACTTCCTGTAATAATAGAGGGACTAAGACACCATATTAAAAAAAGAAATAAACCAGAAAATATAGCTGAACTATCTAAACTAGTTAATAAAAATTAAAGCCATCCAAAAATAACACTGGCTAACATTACAATACCTAATAATAAAATAATTGAACCTGTAATTAAATGTAAAGTTCTTAATTTTCTTGTTCTCCATTCTTCTGCTTTTTCTGTTGTAGTAATTCCAAAATAAACTGCAAGAGTAATAATCAACATAGGTAAAATAAATATCAAATTATAAAGTAATAATAATGGAACTGCATTTGCTCTTGTTGCTGCTTTAGCCAATAATCCAAGTATAACAATATAAGGACCAGAAGTACAAGGCAATAAAAATAAACTAACTACTAAACCCATACCAAAAGCACCAGGAATAGAAGCTACACTTTTAACAAGACCTTTCATTCTAGGTCTCCAGGATAAAGGAACTTCCATGATAAACCATTTACCATACCAAAGATAATCTTTCAAATTAAATAATCCAACTAAAATTGCTAATACAGAAACGATTATGTAAATAATATGTGTAATTCCAGAATATTGTATTGCGGAATATAAACCAAAACCCATTGCTAAATATGATAAAAACATTGCAGCACTAAATGCCAATCCTGCATATAATGCTTTTTTCTTTTTTCCAGCAACTAAAATTGTAGTTAATAGAATAATTAATACTGCAAATTCACATGGATTAATTGAATCAACTGCAGCAGCAGAAATAACCGCAGGTATTGTTAATTTTTCCCATATTCCTGTTTGTTGCTCTTGTTTTATTTCACATTTTTCTTGAGAACATTTCTGTATTTGTTCTATTATTCCATCTTTAACTTCTTGAGATTCTCCTACAAAGAATTTATCTCCAATGAAAATTGTTGGAACACCCTCAACTTTAGTTCCATACGCTGTTGCTAATTGTTGTAAATATTCTCTATCTTTCTCATTGAAATATATTTCAAATTCTTTAATATTTAAATTAGAATATTCTTTTTGTGTATCTTGTAAAAAAACTTCCATATTTGCACAATGTGGACAGGATTTTCCGTAAAAGAAGTATAAGTCTACATTCTGTTCAGCCATAACCAAACAAGGAGTAAATAAAAGAATAATAAATAAGAAAATTATACTAAATTTATTAAATTTTTTAAACATTTTTCTTATAACTCCTTAAAACTTCTTCAAGTTTTTTATTTTTTCTTTTTATCGAAAACCTTATAGTATTATTAAACTTTTCTAAATTCTCTTTTCCACCTATCCTAAGTCTAAAAAGCAGAGTATTAGTAGAAAAACCACTTTTAATCCTTTTATCTATATTTTGAACTCTTATTCCTAAAGATTCTAACATATTCTTAACAAGGAATATTAAATCTTTATCTGTATTATAAAAAGCTATAAATCTCGTAGCAGTTCTAGGAGTGCTTAAATTATAACCTGATACTCCCCCCTCTGAATCAAATAACCCTCTTAAAAAAGAGATTTTTATATCTTTTTTAGTATTAGATAAATTATAAATATTAAAATCTTTAAGAAATTGTGATGCCCTTAATGAATTAAGCGTTGCCGTATATAAATTTCTGTCTTTTCTTAGATTAAAATAAGATTTTTGTCCGGACCATTTACTTAATTTATTTTTAAAATTTTTTACGAAATCTTTGTCTTTTGCTTCTAATTTTGCACAGCCTTTTGTTCTACTAATAGAAACATATCCATCACCTTGAATTACCCCCAAAATATAAGCCAGTTCTGGAGATAATTTTTTAGCATCAGAACTTAAAAATGATCCGCGCGGTAGATTTCTTTTTTTAATCCAACCATATGCTGCGTTTAGTGATAAAAGATTAAGTTTTTCTTTTATTTCATTATATGTAAAACCTTCTTTTCTCAAATCAAATGCTTTTTTATATTGCTCTTCCGAATACATTTTTCACCCCCTATTAAAAATTATTTTAATGCTGTTTCAAATACCTTTTTATTGCTTTCTATGAATTCTGGTCTAATCTTATCAGTTATTGACTTCCAAATTTTATCTTTATTCAAAATTAAAATCTTTTTCTTTAAAGCATAACCCAAAATATAAGTATTTGCGTCCATAATATTTCCTGTTAACTTTTGAACGATATCGTCTGCTTTTACAATTTCTATTTTCTTTGAGAATTTTTTAATTTTAGTTATTAATCCTTCTGGAGAAAGTTCTTCAACCAGATAAGGTTTAGAAGTTTTATAATTAATTAAGATTGTTGTGTTTGGATTTGCCCAATAACAAGCTCTTAATGCTTCTAAAGGATCTAAAGCTATTATTAAATCAGCACTTCCAACCAAAATTAATTCAGAATTTATTTTTTTATCAGAAATTCTTATATGACATTGTAAAGAACCTCCACGTTGAGCAAGTCCATGTAATTCTGTCTGTGAAATATTATATCCTTGACTTAAAGCAGCTTTTGCTATCACTTCTGCAATTGTTAAAACTCCTTGTCCTCCGTATCCTGTTATTATTATATCTGATTTCATTGTGTTTTTATTTTTATTGAACTAGGTGCTAATTGTTTACAAACAGTACAACCCCAACATAAATTTGCATCGATTGAATATTTTCCATTTTCTTTGAATATTGCTGGACATTTAAAATTATCAAGCTCTTTTAAGTCTGAATTTTGTTGATAAACTTCAAATTTGAAATAATTTTTCTTTTCTTTTGCTAATCTTCTCAAATAAGCTAACTTACATTCTCCTTTAGCAATCAAAACAGAAACTCCTTTTTTTGAATATAAATCTTTTACAGTAGTTAATAATTCATTCATGTTGTAAACATTTGCACTTGCGTAATTATCAACTTGACAAGCTTTAACAATTTCTGCTATATCAATTATCTTTGCTTCTTCTGTTGCATTTCTTCCTGTTGTTAATGTAGGTTGATGGCCAGTCATTGCAGTCCATCTATTATCTAAAATAACTAGTAAAATATCTGATTTATTATAAACTAAATTCAATAATGCTGGAACACCTGCATGGAAAAATGTTGAATCTCCAATAAAAGCAACTGTTTTTTTATTTGTAGATTTTGAAACTCCATGAGCTAAACTTATTCCTGCACCCATACTTACAATTATATCTTCTATTTTTTCTGGTTTCCAAGAACCTAATAAATAACAACCAATATCTCCTAATTTTGGAGCATCTGGAATTACTTTTCTAATAGCATAAAATGTAGATCTGTGAGGACAACCTGCACATAAAAATGGAATTCTTGGCTCTATTTCTGTATTATTATATTGTTTACCTATATTTTCAATGTCTTTTGGGAATTTTTTATTTAATATTTTACATATTCCACTTAAAACAATTTCAGTATTATATTCTCCAACAGAAGATAAAAAATCTTTACCATGAACTTCTAAATTATTTGTTAAACATTTAACTTCGTTTTCAATTATAGGATCAACTTCTTCAACGATTAAAACTTTTTTTAATTTTTTACAGAAATTCTTTATTTTTTCTTCAGGCATAGGATAACTCATACCTATTTTTAATAAAGGCAATTTAATTTTTAAATCATCAAAAACTTCTTTTACATATCTGTAAGAAACACCAGAAGTAATAATTCCTACATTTCCTGTTCCTGCTTCAGTAAAATTTAATTCAGATTTTTCAGATAATTTCTTTAATAATTCTATTTTATTTAATAATTTTTCATGACCTAAAACAGTATGACTGCAAGAACCTTCATAATTTATTGGTTTTTCAAATCTTCCAATAGAATTTATTTTTGGTATTTTACTTAAATTAATTATTGATCTTGTGTAACAAACTCTTGTTGTTAATCTTATTATAACTGGAATTTTATATTTCCAAGCAATTTCAAATGCTTTTTTTGTTACATCCATTGTTTCTTCAGGAGAACTTGGCTCTAACATAGGAATATAACCCATTTTAGAATACCATCTTGTATCTTGTTCTGTTTCAATAGAACTAAAACATCCTGGATCATCTGCTACAACAACTACTAAAGGACATTCTAAATATGTTAAAGGTAATAATGAATCTGAAACTACATTTAAACCATAATGTTTCATTGCAGTTATTGATTTTACTCCAGAAAATGCGGCACCTGCTGCTGCTTCCAAAGCAACTTTTTCATTAGTAGACCATTCAAAGTATAATCCTGTTTCTTTTGATACTTCTGCCAATACAGTACCTATTTCAGAAGCAGGAGTTCCTGGATATGAAGCCGAGAAGCCTACACCCGACTCTAAACAAGCTCTTACAACTGACTCATTACCAAATAATAAGGCCTTTTTCTCTTTTGATAAAACTTCTTTTGACATTAATAGTATTTAATATCTAGGATTTAAAAGGTTTATGATTTTAGAGTTTAGAAGTTATATACTTGGTTATTAAGCGTTTTAATTTCTTTTTAAACACTTTTAATTTTTTATTGTATTTTCTATGTAATCTTTTTAAGAACTTTTTCTTTATGTTTTTAATTCTTTTTTTAGTTAGTAATTTTATTCCAAGGAAAACTATTGCAATAATAATTAATGTATATATTATTATTTTTAGTATAGGCCAGACAGAATATCTAAAGTATTCATAACTAGACATTTCTATTGGTTTTCCATTTTCTAGAATTTCTGTTTTATTTTCTTTCTTTATTATTTCTATCTTTCTGAAAGAGCTAGCAGAATAATCTTCAAATTGTGCTTCTACATTAAAGTCGTATACTCCTTCTAGATAACTTGGTAAGAATAACTTTGTTTTTTCTGTTTTTTCTTCAAAGTTTCCAAAGTAAACTGTATCTTTTCCAAGTTCTGTTATATTTCCATTTTTATCTAGATAAAATTTTATAATTACATCTCCATTAATATTTGCCATTCCTTTTATATAATAAGTTAAATCAAAGAATCCTGTTGAAGTAATTGGAGATTGAATTTCTAATATCTTTACGTCGAATAATTTTACACATTTAGTTCCATAACAAGTATACCCTTCTGAACAATCACTATTTTTAGTACATTCATAAGTTACTTTTTCTTTTACAGCTCCACCGCCTCCGCCACCACCTGCTGCTCCGCCACCAGGTCCACCAGACACTGCGGTTTCTCCTGCAGAATAACTTGTAAATTGAGTTACATTAAATACAAATACGTTTCCAGAATAACTTATTTCTTGACAAATTGTTGTTGGACAAGTCAAACCATTTCTTAATGGTTCTGGATTGGAATAGGTAATTCCATATAAAGTAATATTAGCAGATTTATTTAATTCAGGATAGGCTGTTGAATTAATTTCTATGTAATTTGAAGAAATGGTTATGTAAGAACTTAAATCTGTTCCATTGCTTAAATCTATATTTTCTTTAAAGACTAATTTTCCTTTAGAAGAAGTTTCTACTGTCAAATCTGATATATTTGATACATTAACAGCACTCATATTAGTGGTCTCACCAGAAAAAGAGGTTGTATAGATTATTGAAAATTGTCTTAATTCACTTAAAATAGTATTATTTGCTACATCTGTACAATTTATAGTATAATTATATTTAGATATATTTAGATTGTATAATGAAATATTGGTTGTAATGTTTTTTATTATTGATATTTCTGTTATATTTAATAGATTGTTTAAATTTAAAGTACAATTAGTTATATTATTCCTATCTGTTATATTTAGATTTATAGTAACATTACCATAAAATCCTGAATTATTCATAGGGTATAATATAGTTAAATTAGGACTTGTTGTATCTATAGTTAATTTTCTTATATCTGATACTGTTGAATTAGAATAATTATCTGTAGTAATAATTCTCCAATAATACACTCCATCTGTTAATTGTTGAGATTTATTACTTATTATAGTTGAATTACCGATATAATCTGAATAATAATCTATAGATTCAAAATTAATATCATCATCAATTTCTAAGATATAATTTAGTATATCTTCATCTAAATCTACAGAACTATACCAACTATAATTGGTATTATTAGTTCCTGTTATTGAATCATTATTTGGAGTAAATAAGGAAACATTTGTAGGCATAGAATTGTTAATAAATAATATACTTGTTGACCAATTACTAGTATTACAATATAAATTGTCACAAACCTGAACTAAAAAAGTATAATTAAATCCTAATTCATAATCAGAATAAGTTAAATTAATACTAGAATAATATTCTGTTCCATTATTTCCATTAGTAATGTTTTGATTTGCATTATTTGTTGAAGTTTTTATTATAGAATATGGATTTATTTTTAACCAGTAAAATGAAATGTTTAATTTATCATTATCAGCATCTTCTATAAAAGTTGAAGCATTAAATGAATAACCCTTCCCTATAGAAGTGGTTGTTACATTATCATATAAAGTAATATTTCTAAAGAAAGGCAATGTATTATTAATGAATAATCTAGTTGAATTGGATTGATTACATCCAAATCCATCACAAACGTAAATTCCTAAAGAGTAATTATAACCCAGCTTGTAATTTAATGCAGTTAAATTTTGTGTTGTGTAATACATCGTTCCATTTATTCCATTAGTAATATTACTCATATTAGAACCTGCAGTATTATTAGAGATGATTATAGAATCTTGTTCATACCAAAAAAAGGAAATATTTAATTTTTGTCCAGAATCTAAATCCCCAATAGCCACAGAACCATTAAATTGTTTTGCTTTTCCATATGAACTAGTTGTTACATTATCAAAAAAAGTTATATTAAAAAAAGTAGGGATATTATTATTTAGATTAATTAATTTTTGTCCTGTTTGATTTGAAAGTGTAAATTTATCCTCTGCAAAAACTTGATAAGTATAATTTCCATAACCTAAATTAGTTGTAGCATTCTGTGATTGATTTATATAAAAATACCATTGTGTAGAATTAAATTTGTATAAATTTGAAACATAATCTTGATAAACTTCTTCTGCAGTTAAACTTCTATTCCATATTTTTATCTCATCAAGAGAACCATTCCAATATCTTGGACTAACAAAGAAATCTACTCCTATCATTAATGGTTGAGCATTATCTAAAACGGCATATCCTGGAGCTCCAGAAGCATCTAACACTCCATTTACATAAACATATGCCACTCCATCTTTAATAATTCCAACAACATGAGTCCAAGTATTCAAATCAATAACTTTTGTTGAAACTAATTCATTAAAATCAATTGTATTATAAGGTTCAGCACATTTTAATCTAAAGGTAGGCCCATTTCCCCAACCTACATGATATTTACTAATAATTCCTTGACAAGCATTATAACCTACAGGATTAATCCATGCAGAATATGTAAAATTATTGGTAACATCTATTCTAGGGTTATCAGTTATATTAATATATTGAGCATTTCCAGAAAAGTTTAATCCTAAACCATAACGTCCAGCTGTAATAAAATTTGGAGGACCAATTAAACTACCATTGCTACTATAATTGCTCATATCCATAACATAAGTTGAATTTTCTCCTAATACACTTCTATTATCAAAATTATATCTTAGAACCAAAGTATTATCATAGAGAGTAAAATTAGTTCCATTCCAATTATAAATTAAAGAATTTAAATTCTGTTCAGCTATTGAAACATTAATCTCAACAGAAGTGTTTGAAGTATTTGCTCCATTTCCTGGAGTAGGATCAACAAAATCTATTGCAGGCCTATTTGCTTCTTCTATAATTCTTACAATTCTTTGTTCTGTTTGATTTTTTACTCCAGAACTATTAACAGAATAAGCAGTAAATGTATGAGTTCCTAGAATAAGATTAGTAAAATTATTATAATAATTATTTGATGAAGCATTGAACAAGGCATAAACTTCCTGATCAGATAAACTTCTATTAAAAATTAAAACTTCATCTATCAATCCATTGAATAATCTATCTGTAGCAAAAGTACTTCTACCTATATCTAAAGCATATGAAGAGGGGTTTATAGTTGTTACACTTGGTAAAGATGCACTTTTTTTAATTGTTCCATTTATGAATAAACTCATATTTGTATTGTTTAATACTACAACAACATGATACCAAGTTCCTATGGCCATTATTTGATCTGAAAGTATTTCTGACCATCCTGCTGCCCCCTTTCCAAATGCAAAAGAAAGTCTACCATTATCTCCTGTTCTTAATACATAACCATTAGCATTTCCATCTGCCCAATCATCTTTTCCAACAATTGTTCCTTCCCAACGGTTTGTTTCCCATTCATTTGCATATATCCAAGCAGAAATAGTTAATCTATCTGCCGGATTAAGAATATTTGCATTTTTTATAGCAACAAAATCTCCAGTACCATCAAAACTAAATGATTTTCCAAAATGTCCAGAAGCAGATTGTGCTGCGTTTCCTTGTCTGCTTCCATTGTTGCTATATATTGATAAATCAGTTGGCTCTGTTGAAGCATTTACATCATCCATTGTCATCCATAAAGCCAAATCTCTATCAAAATCCAAAAAAGTATAATGATCTCCATCATCACTGCTTGAAACATTCACAAATATATTTGTGTTTGATTGAATTGAATTATTTGCAGGAGTTATTCCTGTAAAATTAGTTTGTAGTCCATTGCCCCTATTTAAAATTAAATCTTGTAAGGTAAAACTTTCTTCTGGTTCTTCTTCTGGGATTATAATCTCTTCTACAAGAATTATTTCTTCAGGTATTTCTGTTATATTAGTTTCTGCTATGGTTTCAGAAACATTTGAAGGTTCAGTTAAAGTAATACCTTCAGTTTCATTTACAAAAGTTTCTCCTGTTTCATTAGAAATAAATAATCCAGTATAATTTCCCATAAAATAAAATCCAGATAATAAAAGTACTAAAATTAAAAGCATTAATACATATTTTGTTTGTAGTATACTAAACTTATTAAATTGTAACTCTAGTTCTCTTTTCTTTGCAGATAAGAAATTAGTACCTAAGTAAACGCTTTTGACTTTTCCTTTTTCTCTTTTAGAAGTATAAAAGTAAAAAGTATCTCTTACCCTCTTTTTATGCATAATAAATAGTGTAGTATACGCGTTTATAAATATTTTTATATCGTATTTAAAAGGTATAAAACTCTAATTTGCACTAGAATAAATAGAATCAAATCTTTTTAATAATTTTTCAGCTAATTCTGAAGAATGAATTATTAATATATTTTCATCGTTCTTAGTATTTCCAGAAGCAGTTGGATTATAACTTCCTGTTATTACAATTTTTCTATCAATTATCCATACTTTATCATGAAGTAAATAAGGATTTGAATCTGTTTTTATATTTATTCCATTTTCTTTCAAGAATTTGTACTTTTCATATTGCATATTCATCCTTTGTTTCTCAACAACCAATTTAATATCGAGATTTTTCTTTTCAACTAATTTTTCTGCAATATAACTATCTGTAAAGGAAAATAATAATCCATAAATACTAGAATTTGCTTTATCCATTTGTTCTAAAACGTGTTTTTGGCAAGAATCCTCCGGGCAAAAGTAATTTTCTATTAAAATATCTCCATATTGTACTTTTGGATATCTTACTTTAGCTCCAGAACCAAATATTCCAGAAAATAACTCTTCAAATTCATCTCTATAATTCTGAGATAGATAATCTGATTGAATTACTATTAAATTATTATAATCTTTAAACAAACTAGCTTCTTTCGGATTAAAAGAACCTGAAGAAAAGGTATTATTTGAATAAATACAAAATTTGTCATGCATTAAAGCTTTATTAGTATCAAATTTGTGTTCTAAACTAATCTTACTATGATCATTTGTAACTAATCTATAATTTTTCTTAGATAATTCACTAACCATATTTTCCAAATCAATATCATAAAAGGCACAATCCGGATTTTCTGTGTTTTTTATTAAATCTGCTTGAATTTTACCACAATCATCAGTTTCACAAAAATAAACTTGCATATATTTGTAATTTTCCTGTATTATTTTTGGTTGCTCAAGAACAGCCATAGGAGAAATATTCTTCTGACTATAACCAATTAAACCTGCTCCTATTAAAAAAGCAAACAACACAAGTTTCATCAGAGTTTTATTTCTCATACCATTAACTTAATCTTTTAATTTAAATAATTTTATATATTAGAAAACATTAGTAAAAATATGTCAGATTTTGAATGTGCAAGCTATAGAAAATCAAGAAAAGAAAAAAGAAATAAAAGAAGGTACAATCCTTACAAACACGGTGGAAAGTTTAGAACCACAAACATAGGAAATTCTAATACAAAATCAGAATAATTAATTCTTGTTAACTTTACGAGTAATCTTTAAACCAATTACTACAAAAATCAAACCTAAGATAAAATAGGTTAGAGTTATAATAACTTCTTTAAAGTGATAACAAAAGAAAGGTTTATAAATAAAGAGGCAATTTAATTTTTATGGTAAAAGTATTTTTTGGATGTTCAATGCGTGGAGGATATGGCGTAGTAGATAAAACAGAGTTAGCCAAACTTCCAGATATTATTGAAGAATTAGGTTATCTATTAATGTCAAGGCATCAAACAGGGGATTGGCAAAAAAGTGAAGCTAAATTAACAAATACCGATATTCATGATAGAGATTACAACTGGATTTTAGGAGCAGATTGTGGAATTTTCGAGATAAGTAATCCTAGCTTAGGTGTTGGTGGAGAAATATCTGATCTAGTAAGCTTAGGCAAACCCATTTTATGTTTATTCAAAGAAGGATTAGAAGAACAAGTTTCTGCATATACTCTTGGAAAACAAGGATCTAAATTTATAAAGACTCCTTACGAATGCCACGCTTATAAGTCTCTAGAAACTGCAAAAGAAATTATAAAGAGGTTTGTTGAAAAAACATTCCCTATAAATAAATCAGAATAATAAAAATATAAGTCCAGCTAAAATAAGCCCATTTCCTAAATCAGCTATTGCTGTTGCTAAAGGCACTAAAAAATTATTAGGATCTTCTTGATGTTTAAAATAATATCTTCCTGCATATATTGAAATTGTAAATAAAATATTTACTAAAATAAAAACATCTAATAAAACAATTCCATATATTTTTAATATAATTATAGAAGTAATAACATATTTTGAAAAATAAGCTATAATTATTGCAACGGTTGAACTAAGGATTCCTGTTCCTAAGGCAATAGTAATTAGTTGATAATATAATTTTCTAAGTTCTTTATTTGTCCACCAACCATCTTTTACTTTTCCTTGATGAAGCATAGTTCCAAATTTAGACGAAATAATTGAACCATAACTGCCAATCATTCCATTTAGAGTAGGGTATAATATCACAAAAGGAATTATAATTAGAAAAATTTCTTTCATCTTTTCTAAAGCAATTCCACCAAACGCACTCATCAAAGTTGCTAAAATAAGAATCAAAATGCTTTCTTTCATAATTACATTAATGACATGCGAATGAGCTCCATATTCTTTAATATAAAAAAGAGTTTTATGGGATATTCCATGCTTTTTATGAATGCGATGCAATAAAGGATGATGTTTATGTCTTTTAATTTTTATTAATTTCTTTAGTTCTCTTTTCAATTTGTGATTTTTTGTGTGATTAATCATAGTATGAATAATGTAACAAGCAACGAAATAACGCTTATTATATCTCCTGTTGAGGTTATGAAAGGCCCCATTATGTTATTTGGATCATATCCTCTTTTAAATAAAGCCAAAGTGGTAAACAAAGTTAAAGGTAATTCGATTAAATTTGCAAAAATCCCTGCAATAAGAGGTATCAAAATTATTTTTGGCATAAATAAGTTTAATATGAAATAATTAAATCCGAATGCAACCAAACCAAGAACTAATGAAACGACAATTCCAAGAGAAAATGCTGCAACTAAATTTCCTTTTATTATTTTTGTTTTTGTATGCTTAGGATTTATTACATGTAAAAATAATCCTGCACTTAATCTAGAAGCAAATGAACCATCTATACTATTTCTCATTTCTAGTAAACCTGGTATAAGAATTAACATACCTGGAATTAAAAAAACCTTATCAGTATATATTGCTAACATTGTTCCTGCAATTAATCCACCAATCACAGAAACTAGTTGTGTTCCTAATATTTCAAAAAAATCTTTATTAAATATACTGTCTCTCATCATCTCACCATAAATAAGGTATTATCCTATATTTTACTTTTTTCATATATTCTTTATAACCTTTTAAATCTCTTAACAAAACTTTTTCTTCGTTTAAAGTTCTAAAAATTATTACAAAAATCATTGGGATTGAAAAAATTGATGCGTAATAAGATCCAAGAGTTAAAGGCATAAATAAATACATTAAAATTACTCCCAAATACATTGGATGTCTTATTATTGCATAAGGTCCTGTGCTAACTAATTTTTGTTTTTTATAAACTTCTACTGTTCTTGAAGTAAAACTATTTTCTTTAAAAACAAAAAATACTAGTGAATATCCTACTAAAACAATAATTGCTGAAATAATAACTAAAAACACTGGAACATTTGACCAATGATATCTATAATCAAATCCTGGAATTAAGAAGCCTATAATGAAAATTAAAATTGATATTTTTATAATTAATCTTTGCTGAACTTCTTTTTCTTTAAATTTCATTCTCCTTTCTAAAAGTTTTGGATCATGTTTTAAAAAATATAATGCCACAAAAAGACAAGGAATAAATAAAATAGCTATGAATAACCAACCTTGCCAATAACTAAAAGAACCTGCTGGTAAGAATAACATTAATCCTATAACTATTAATCCCAAGGTAAATAATAAAAACATCTTCCTCTTTAATTTCATATATTTAATAAATAAATTGATTATTTAAAGGTTTTTAATGAGCTAAGATTAAAGTTTTATCACCACAACCTATAAAAACAAAAGAATTCTTTTAATATTAATGAAAGAGGTTAGTTTTTCTAAATTAAAACAAGAATCTCCAAGCGATGCAAGGGAATTCTTAATAGATCAGAAAGTATTGTTAATATTTCTAAATTCTCCAGCAAGAACAAAATGGTTAAAATTCATTAGATTAAAAAAAGAAGAAATAAACAAAATAACAAAAATAGTTGAATATTATGCTAAATTAAAAGTATCTATGGAAAAAAAGAAAAAACCAAAGACAAGAAAAGAGATAATAAAAATAGAAGCAGAATGCTTAAAAAAAGTTTACAAAGGAGAATTATTAAAATTCAAAAGTATAGAAGAACATAAAATAAAAATAGCAAAAAACATAGCAAAAGCCGAATATCCTGGTTCTATAGTAATAGATACCTTAAAAGCTGAAAAACTAGCAACATTAACAGGTTTAAAAAACAAAGAATTTCCTTCTGAATTATTAGTATTTGATATTAAAAATAAGAAAATAATAGGGTTAAATATAATCAATAAATAGCAATATTTATAAGTAATTTTAGTTCTTTTTTGGATTATGTGGGAGTGGCAGAGCGGTCAAATGCGCTGGACTTAAGATCCAGTAGCTTAGTGCTTGCGAGGGTTCAAATCCCTTCTCCCACACTTATTTTTTCTTATAAAAAGTATATTCTACAAAATATATATTACAACAAATTGCAACTTGCAAACGGGTGTGCGTGAGATTTATAAATAAAAAAAGCACCATAGTGGTATGAGCATAAATAAAAATATAATTTTACCAAAAAGATGGAATAATGATTTAGCTTATTTTTGTGGTTTAATTTTAGGGGACGGAAGTTTACCTAAAGCATTTACAAAAAGACCAAATGGAAAAATACAGAAAAGACACCTTATTTATTTTTTCTGTAATTCTTTAAATTTCTGTAAAGAAGTATACATTCCTCTATTTGTTAGATTATTTAATATAAATCCGCGATTAGAAATTAGAAAAAAGAAAGATAGAAAAATTTTATATAATTGCCCAATAGAATCCAAAAAGATATACTTATTCTTAAAAAATAAAGGAATTACCACCGGTAAAAAAGCAAAAATTGCTAAAATTCCAAATTTACCAAAAAAGTATTATGCCCCATTACTTACAGGATTATTAGATACAGACGGAGGTAAAAAGGGAAGTGGTTTTGGGCTTTCTACAGCAAGTAAATATTTAGCTAAATTTTGTGATAATATGTTTAAACAATTTAAATTTTCTTATCATTCTTGCCCTTGGAAGTATAATAATCATGTTTACCATCAGATTTATATACATAAAAAGGATTTCTATAAAATATTAAAATACATACCTTTAAAAAATAAAGAGAAGGTAGATTTTATTAAAAGCGCCCCGATGGCTCAGTCGGTAGAGCACTAGTTTGATGAAAACTGCTCAGTTCCTTGGTAAGGAAGAGGTCCCGGGTTCAATTCCCGGTCGGGGCTTATAATCCTTTAAAATGGAAAAAACAAACTTAGAAAAAGAATATAGTAAATACAAAACAAAGTATAGTTTATCAGATTTTAATAGTTTGGACAAGGAATTCGAATTATCTAATGTTAATCTAGAAAATGTAAATGAAAAGTTTTTATTAGATGTTATAAGAAGAAGAATGAGTGAAAAATTAATTTTTGTTTGTAATAACTTACAGGCAGTTTTAATGCCAAATCCAGGAGTTATTGTTTCTATTAAACAAAATAATTTCTTTGATGAAGTAGAAAAAGAAAACATTTCAAAATTATTAAGTCATATGATGATATTTGAAAGGAGATCTGCTTCCTTAGAAATAGAATCAAAAGAAGAAGAAAATGCCAAATTCATAAAAGAATTTTACCAAGATTGGAATGATAATAAAGACAAAATTAAAAAAATATTTGAAAAATTGATAAAAGGTTGGGAATCCTCAGAGAAAAAAGAGAAAGTCCAATACTTCGGTTAATAGAAAACTATATAATTGAATAATTCTTTTAAATTAAAAAGAGGTAAAATGAAACTAGCAATAATAGGTCCACCTGGATCTGGAAAAGGAACTTATGCTCAACTTCTAGAAAAAAAGTATCATTTAAAGAGAATTACTGTTGGAAATATCTTAAGAAAAGCAGCAAGAAAAGATAAAAAATTAGAAAAAATATTAGATTCTGGAAAATTAGCACCGCATAAATTAGTAAATAACTTATTAATAAAAAATATTCCAAAAGATAATTATGTTTTGGATGGTTCTCCAAGAAGATTTGAAGAAGCTAAAAATTTAATTAAGAATAATCAAATAGACAAAGCAATTTTGATTAAAGTTTCTGATAAAACAGTAAAATCAAGATTAAAAGGAAGATTACAATGTCCTAAATGCGGACGTACGTATCATATTAAATTTTTAAAACCAAAACACGATAACATTTGTGATTATGATAGAACAAAATTACAAGTTAGAGAAGATGAATGTGTAATAGATGAAAGATTAAAAGTTTATAGGAAATTTGAAACCCCCATTATAAAATATTTTAAAAAATTAGGAATTATAAAAGAAGTTAATGGTGAAAGGCCAATTAAAGTCATTTTTAAAGACGTAGAAAAATTATTAAAGGACTAAAGGAGTATAATAATAATGAATAAAAGAGGTCAATTTTTTATTTTAATAGCAGTAATACTTTGTGGAGTAATTTTGATATTATCTTCTAGAGTAAATACCTATGAAGAAAGAATTTTATTAGAAGATTTTCCAGATTTGTCTGCTAATTATGCTGAAGAAACACCAAAAGTTGTTAACGAAGCAATATTAACTAATGAGGATGTAGAAACAGCTTTAGAAGATTTTACAAAAAATTTTACTAATTATGCTCAATCAATTGATCCAAGTTTAGGAATTGTTTATGTTTATAGAAGCATCAATCCTTTAGAAGATGAAGAAACTAAAAATGCGTATACTTTCAAAGTAGGTAATTTCTTAGGTAAAAAATCTTCAACCCCAAATGAAGATATTACTTGGATATGTACTTCTACAGAACAACCCTCCTGTACAGATAGTTTATTTTCTGATACTAGTAAAACAGTTAATGAATTAAGTTTAGATGTGGCTGGAATGAAATTTACTAAAACAATTCCAACAAAAGTAACTAATTTTGGTTCTGAATTAAATTCTGGAAATGTAGACTTAACTACTGGACAATTTTATTTACAAATAGCAGGAGTCTTTTATAAAATAGGAAATCAAAATTTTAATGCCATAGTAAAAAGTGAAGACAACAATAATGTAAAAGTACAGGTAATAGAAACACCATGAAAAAATCAATAAGTCCATTAATTGCGTATGTTATGCTAGTTGGATTTACAGTTGTAATTGGAGTTTTCGTTTCTAATTATATAATAAACCAAACAAGAGAACAAGTAAGTAATATAGAAAAAGGTTCAGATTTATATTGTCCAGATACAAGTATTAATGCACAATTAGATTGTTATAAAATTTTGAATGATGCCAAAATATTAAATTTTACATTAAAAAATACTGGTTCTTTTAACATAGTAAATATTACACTATATCTAAAACAAGGAACTGATTTAGATGAATTAGAAAAAGATGAACAATTTTCAATTACAAGTAATTCAGAAGGAACTACTAAACTTAATGTTATCAATCCAGGAGTAAATGCTTTTCTATCTTTAAGTGCAGGTTTAAATGATGAAGATGCAACCGATGATGATTTAGATTTAACTTTAAAACCTTTAGAAATAATTATTACTCCAATAATCCATGTAGAAGATAAAAATATAATTTGTAATGAAAAGGTTTTTAAATTAAAGGAGATTAAGAGTATTAGAAAATGTCCATAATAAAAAGAGAAGATTTAATGAATAAAAAAGCAATCAGTCCATTAATTGCTACAGTACTTCTAATTGGTTTCACTGTAATAATAGCTGTTGCAATTTGGATGTGGTATGGAAGTATTATTAGAGAACAAATGCAAAAAGATGGAGCTTTAAATGAAATTAAAACTGATTGTACAACTCAAATTTCATTAATTATATTAAGTGCTCAAAAAATAAATGGAAATGCAGTTCTTGAAATTAAAAACGATGGAACTGCTTTATTTAATGGCATAAGAATAATGGTTCAAAGTAATGGAGAAAGTCTTGTAGAAAAAGAATCTTTTAATCCTGGAGAACAAAAATCTTTAACATTTCCAGGAAAAACAGGTAAATTAGATGTTATGCCAATGATAGTAAGACAAGGAGTTACTGGAACTTGTGCTGAGAAAAAAGTTACAGTTGATATTTAATAAAAAATGATAACGGAGGTGAAAAATGAATAAGAAAGCAATTAGTCCATTAATCGCAACAGTTTTGATAATTGGATTTACTATAGTTTTAGCTGCAGTTGTCTTGCAATGGGCAGGTGGTTTTGTTAAAAACTTAACAGCTGAACAAGAAAAAACAGTAAACTTACAAACTGCTTGTATGGGTATGAATTTAGAAATTACTAGTGCAATTTTAGAAAAACCTGTAGATGGAGCATTAAGCAATTTAACAATAAAAATAGCAAATAATAATGCAGAAAAAGAAGTTGCAGGTGCAATTGTATTAATAGAAACAACTACCGAAAGGATAACAGTTGATGCAGATGTAACAAATACAAATGCTATACCTATTTTAGGTTCTAAAGATATAAACATACTAACCAACATAAGTTGGAATGGTGCAGCAATACAACAATGGAACTTAACAAATAGTAAAATAATAAAAGCAGGAAATAAAGTATTAGTAGTTCCAAAAGTTAAAATTGGAGCAGATACAAAACCTTGTGATGTTGGAGTAGCAGCAGAAGCAACAATAGCATAAATTTATTTTTTTTATTTTTTTATTTTTTATATAAACGAACATGAACAAAAAAGCAGATATTTGGATTTCAGCAGTAATTTATGTAGCTCTTGGTGTAGTAATTCTTGCAGTAGTATTAGCGGCAACAACACCAGCAATAAATAAAATGAGAGATAGAAATACTTATTTACAAACAAAAGAAGTTATGCATAAAATAGATTCTACAATAAGAGACGTTTTAAGAGAAGGTCCTGGAGCACAAAGAACAGCTTCAATTGAAATACAAAGAGGAGAATTCAGTATAACCACAGGAGCAGATAATCCTCCAACAATAGCACCAAAGAAAATAACTTGGACTGGTCCTTCAAAATACATTGCATCTCAAGAAGGTTCAACAATAACAGAAGGAAATATAAAAATATCTACAATAAAACAAGGAAGTCAATATCAAATTACATTAACTTTAGATTATACCAACGCTTTAGCAGGATTAAATACAGATTTAAAAACACTTTCAGGAAAATATAATCTCCTTATAAGAAACGAAGATGCAGGCAAAATATCAATAAAGGGCATATAAAAAGCCTAATTTTACCAATTTTCTAAATTCGAAACCTATTTATATATACAATTTTTATATTAAATTAGGTAAGATGTTTAAGTTATTTGGAAAAAAAGAGGTAGATAAAAAAGTAGATAGTTCTATAAAAGAAGAGACTCTTTTCAAAATAAATCGTATAGAAAAACTTCCAGTATTACCTGATTTTCCAAACAAAGAAAAAATTGATATTCAATATCCTTTAATTGAACCTTATGCTTCTGTTCATATACATTGGGATCCAAAAGAAGGCGATGTTATTTATGAAGTAATAGAACCAAGATTAGATGATAGAGAAAAAGAAGTTCTAAAAATATTAGAAAATGGAGTAAAAGAATTCATCAATGTTAGTTTTATTAGTATTAAAAAAGGAGAAGCAGTTATTGAATATTTAGAAAGAAATATTAAAACTTTATTAAAAGAACTTGGATTAAAAATTTCTAATGATACTTTTTTAAAAATAATGTATTATGTTTATCGAGATTTTGTAGGTATGAATGAGATTGAACCTTTATTATGTGATTATTTTATAGAAGATATTGAATGTAATGGAATAAAGAGTCCAGTTTATATAGTACATAGAAAATATAGAAATTTAAGATCAAATATTACATTTAATGAATTTCCTTATTTAATTTCTTTTGTAGAAAAATTAGCACAAAAAGCAGGAAGATATGTTTCTTATTCAAATCCAATTTTAGATGGATCTTTGCCAGATGGATCTAGAGTAAATGCAACTTATACAACAGACATTTCTTCAAAAGGACCTACTTTCACTTTAAGAAAATTTACTAAAGAGCCATGGAGCCCTGTAAAAATGATTGATATGAGAACAGTAAGCCCAGAAATTTTAGCATACCTATGGATTTTGATTGAACACGAATTTAATGTTATGGTCATTGGTGGAACAGGTTCAGGTAAAACAACTTTCTTAAATGGATTAGCCTTTTTTATCCCACCTCAAGCTAGAATTGTTTCAATAGAAGATACTAGAGAATTAAATTTAGAACATGAAAACTGGTTACCAAGTGTAGCTAGAGAAGGTATTGGTCTAGCAAATATTGTTGGCCAAAAATATGGAGAAGTTACTTTATTTGATTTATTAAAAGAATCTTTCAGACAAAGACCAGATTATGTAATTGTGGGAGAAATTAGAGGACAAGAAGCTTTCGTTTTATTCCAGGGAATGAGCTCAGGACATCCATCAATGGGTACAATGCACGCAAATGATGTAGAAAGTATGATAAAAAGACTTGAGAGCCCCCCAATTAATTTATCTGCAACTTTAGTTGAATCCCTTGATGTTGTTTGTGTTATTGGACATGCAAAAGTAAACAATGTAGATGTAAGAAGAATAAAAATGATTCAAGAAATTATTTCTGTAGGAGAATCAGGACAAGCACAAATTAATATTCCATTTAAATGGGATGTTAATACAGATACTTTTTTCTTTAAAACAGATAGTTATACTTTTAAAAAATTAACAGAAGAATTTGGATTTGGTAAAGAAAGATTATTAGAAGAATTCCAATTAAGAACGAAACTATTAGTTGCTATGTACAAAGCTAAAATTTTTGATTATAAACAAGTTCAAACAGTAATTAATGAATATGCAAGAAATCCAAAAAAAGTTTTAAAGCAATTCGGCGTAATTTAGGTGAAATATGAAAAAAAATCCTGAAATAAATCCTTATATTAAGAAATTTGCTAAAAATTATAAAAAAGTAAAATCAAAACCTGCAGTAGTTCCATATACTTTATACAAACCAAACCAATTTGCAAAAATATCAAATAGATTTGTAGAACCTATAACTCTTCTTTTACTAAGAAAATTTCCAGAATTGTTCAAACCTTTATTTAATTCTTTAAAATTAATAAGATTAAATATGCTTTCTGAAAGTTATGTAAGTATAATGATATTTTCAAGTATTTTAGCTTTTTTTGTAGGAACAATTCTATTTTCAATTATATTAAAAAATATTCTTAATGGATTAGGTTTAGGAGTATTATCTCTATTTTTTACTGTAATCCTTTTTTTCTTCTATCCAAAATCAAATATTAATAGCAGAAGGAAAAAAATTAAATCAGAACTACCTTTTGCAATTATTCATATGGCAGCTATTGCTGGCTCAGGTACTCCACCAATAAATATTTTCAGTTTGTTAATACAATCCAAAGAATATCCTGAATTAGAAACAGAATTTAAAAAAATAATGAATCATATTAATATTTTTGGTTATGATTTAAGCACTGCTTTGAAATCTGTTGCATCAACTTGCCCAAGTCCAGAATTTGGAGAATTATTAAATGGAATTGTATCAACAGTTAATTCAGGTGGAGATTTAAAAACATATTTAGAAACAAAAGCACAAGACGCTCTTTCAACATACAAATTAGAAAGACAAAAATATGTAGAATCTATTGCAACATATTCAGATATTTATACAGGAATATTAATTGCTGCACCTTTATTGTTTATTACAACTTTAGCAATCATTAATGTTATTGGAGGAGCAGTAGGAGGATTAACTGCAACAGTCATTGCTCAATATGGAACCTTTTTAGTTTTACCTATACTAAACGTAGGTTTCATAGCATTCCTTAATTTAACAGCAACTGAGATATAAAATGGAAATAAAACTTCAATCAAAACATATTTTATTTATAATAATAGGAATATTGATTCTTATAATTAATTTTATCTATTTTTTAAATGAAAGATGGTTTAAACCTGTAATAATTATTGGATTCGTTGTAATGGGCATACAATTCTTCCTAGATTTTTTAGCTGAAAACAAAAGACAACAAGAAATAGAAACAAAATTCTTAGAATTTGTAAGAGCCTTAGTAGAAACAGTAAAATCTGGTATTCCTATTCCAAAAGCAATTATACAAATTTCAACAGAAGATTATGGTGCTTTAACTCCTCATGTTAAAAAAATGGCTGCACAAATAGAATGGGGTTTTCCTTTAGATGATGTTCTAGAAGTATTTGCAAACGATGCAAGGAATAAAGTTATAAATAAATCTATTTCTATAGTTACAGAAGCAGAAAAATCAGGTGGTAATATGGCAGAGGTGTTACAAGCAGTAAGCAATTCAGTATATTCTATTAAGAAAATAAAAGAAGAAAGAAAATCTTCTGTATATTCACAAGTTGTACAAGGATACATTATCTTTTTTATATTTATTGCAATAATGTTAATGATGCAAGTTTATCTTATGCCAAAAATAAGTAATTTAGGTGGAGAAGAATTAAGTATGGGTGGCTCTCCTATTTCCGGAGTTCCTGGAATTTCCTTAGGAAGTAGTTCAACTGCAAAATTAGATGAAAAAATTATGGCAAATACCTTTACTTGGATGGTATTAATACAAGGATTATTTGCGGGATTATTAATTGGAAAATTTTCAGAAGGGGAATTAAAATATGGAGTAAAACATAGTTTAATATTTGTAATTGTTGGATATTTGATTATTTCAACAGTATCATGGACTCCAGCAATAGCAGTAGGTGTTATATGAATAAAAAAGCAATAGGTCATCATTTAGATTGGATGCTTGCAATAGGTTTATTTATGGTATATACTCTATTCGTTATAGTAATGTTAAAACCTGGAATTGATCCATTGTATAAAGGATCTGTTTTATTAGATTTAGTTCAAGATGGTTTAATGAAAGACATTAATTGGGAAATTACCAAAGTTCCTTTGAATGTTAAATTAGATGGGGGGCAATGTAGTGGAGATCCAGTTGCAGCAAAATTAACATTTCCATTTGAATGGCTAGATAAAAACACAAAAGTTTATAGTAAAACCAAAAGTATTATTTTAGCTTCTTCAATTAGTGGAGATTATTTAAATTTTAATATAGCTTCTTATTTAATAAATGGAAATTTACCTGCAACAAACGATGAACTTTTTATATTTAATTCTCTAGATTTCAATATTGCTGGAGGAGGTTCTAGTGGTAATTGTATTGTTCCTATAACAAATTATCAGTATGGAATTGCTGAAACAATTAAAGGAATATGTGATGATGGAAATTGTGGAGATAAAATTAATTCATTATTTGGAAAGAATTATGAAGATTTAAAAACAGAATGGAATTTCCCACCAAATAAAGAATTTAGTATTCAAATAGGAGAAAATAAATTCCCACAAAATTTGATTCCTCCTGCAAGCGCAGATGTATTTGTAAGACAAATACCAAACTATATATTAAAACAAAATGGAGAATTAGAGTCTATAACAATAACAATAATGGCGTGGTAAAATGAATAAAAAAGCATACATAAGGACAGTAGAAGCAGTAATTGCAATCTTACTTACTTTCATTTTTATAATGACTATATTAACTCCAAAAGAAAGTCAAAAAGAAAATACATTAAGTTCTATTCAAAAAAATACCTTAAAAATAATAGAATTGAATAGTTCTTTAAGAAAAAATGTATTAGAATCCCCATTAAACGTTCCATTTAATCCTACAGACCCAAATAGAATAAACCTATATGCTACTATAAAAGATAATACAAAAAAGTTTGTTACTCTTGATTTTAATTTTACAGTATGTAATCAAAAAAATACAAATTGTAATCCAGATATAAAAAATGACTTCATACCTAATAATAAAGATGTTTATGCAAAAAGTATTATGTTGTCTAACTTAACAGAAACAAGAATTTTTAGATTGTATTTATGGGAAAAATTCTGAAATAGATAATTTTAAAAGCAATTATTTCTTTAGATTTATATGCCGAGATCGCATAACCTGGTATTGCGCCAGATTACTAATAGAGTAAGGCGAACCTCGAAGTAAGGCGAACCTGGAAAGGTTGTGCAAGAAAGCTGGTTTCCGAAAGGATGTGCAGGTTCAAATCCTGCTCTCGGCGTTTATACTCCTTTAAAACCCTTTTAAAAAGGTTATAAGTTGTTACCTACAGGTAGTTACAAAAGCGAAAGGTTTATAAATAAGTTCTACTACTAGAATATATAAAATTTGAGGATAAAAAACAAAATGTCAGAAACACAAAATCAAAACAGGGAATATTTAGATGGCCTAGTTCTTACTAACAACAATTATCAAATTGGACAATATATGAATGAAGTTAAAAAAGGTAAGAAAAAATTCTCCGATAAACACTTTGTTGAAACTTTATCAAAACTTAAAACTAATGGAGAAATGCCTGATTTATTTATAAATGCTACAGATGCACGTATAGAAGGAGAAGCAGAAGGTTATTTAAAAGAAAATTCTGAATCAATAGATGCATTCTTAGCTAAATATGCACCAAAAATATTACAAGATTATACTGCTATTAGTGCAGGTCACTTAGAAGATTTAGTAAAAAAAGGAAAAGAAGAAATAGAAAAAGGAAAAACTCCAGAAGAAAAACAAGCTCTTACAGAAAAAATAGAACAAGATATTTATCAGTTATTTGGAGACTATTTCAGTGAATTAAAAATCTCAGATGAGTATAAGAAAAGTGAAAAAGCCGATAAAGCTGTTGTAGAAGCTGAAGCTGTTTTAGATCACTTAAAAAACCTTGAAAAAGACCAAATACCTGGCGAAATGGATGCTCATTTACAAAAAAAATATAACTTAAAGTATAATACATTAAGTTTAGGATTAAATTACAATGATTTACATGCTTATCAAACAGCATTAGCTAAAAGAGACTTAGGAAGTAAATTTGTGAAATGTAAAGATGGAAAATATCAATTAAATAAAGAATTGATACAAGAAGTTTATGGTTCACAAGAAAACTTAAAGAAATTAACTGTGCCTCTTTTAGATGTGTATAAAGCACAAGCACAACATTAATTTATTTTTTTTCTATTTTAACTATTTTTTCTCTTTTTAACAAATTATCTGTTATTTTATACATAGTACTTACAAAGATTTCTGCTCTTTTAGAATGTTCATTTAATTCTTCAGGTTTTACAGAAATTATTTTTCCCTGTGAAATACCTCTAGCTAGATCTTGAAGTTCATGATACCATTCGACATATTTCTTATGTATTTTTCCTTGTTTTACAAAAATAGTACTTAACATATCTGGAATATGTTCTGGACTTGGAGGAATTTCATTTGAAGCCATTAATGCAGCATGTGCTGAATCCACCATACTCCAATACAATCCTTCTACACTAGCAAGCATATTATATCTAGCTTTTGAAAGACTATCAGGAGCTCTACGTAAAGCAGTATAAACTGCCTCTGGAGTTGGTCTTATTTTTCCTTTTGCTAATAAAACTTTTAATGGTTCAAAAAAGCCACCAAAATCAAGCATAGCTTGTCCATATCTTAAAACATTAATTATAAATGGTTCTCCTACGCGAACTTCTTCCCAAAACGCAGACAAAGTAACTGTATTTACATGCACTTTAGTAGCATATTTTTGTTTAGCAATTAATTTTCCTAATTCTTCCCTATACCAGGCTATTAATTCTTGATCCCAATCTATTGTACAATCATCAACGATAATTATAATATTAATTTCTTTTAAAGTATTATCTGTAGGGTTAAAAAGAATTACTGTCTTTATAACCTCTTTAAATTGTTTATAAGCTTTAACAGCAAAATCATAAGCTATTTTATATTCTTCTTTAGATTTATCTTCAGAAACCTTAACTTTCTTATATTTCATCAAACACCTCTTTTTATTCTTAAGAATTCTTTATTTTATAAAGTTTTTGTATTATTGCTCTAGAGTTACAAACCCCTATTTTGCAATTAGAAAATTTTAAAAACACTAAAATTCATTTAAAGAGATAAAATGCAACCATCTGTAAAACATAAAAAGCAAGAAATAAGGTTTTTTTTGGATAAAATCAACTTAGCTAGAGCTAAAGAATTAGCCGAACAAAATAAAGAAAAAGCCTTTGGTATGTTCCATGGTATTGCTAGAAAATTTGGTAGACAAGAAGAGATTAAAGTTGTTGGTATGTTAAAAAGATATTATCCATTCTGGCATATTAATGCATTCTCGTATATAGAATATGAAAGAAAAAATAAATATAGGGTAGATGTGGATAAAGAAGTTAAAAGTTTTGTTATTGATAAAGAAAGATTTGATGCAGAAAAAGGAGAAAAAAGAAAATCTTTAGTCATTAATGGAACAGATATATGTGAAGTAAAAAAAGAAAGAGATTTGTTAATAGATGCTACAATAGAACATAAAAAACCAGAAGACCTAAAAAATAATACTAAATTTGAAAAATATTTGAATTTTGAAACCAGAAGGATAAAAGAAATTGAAGATTTAATCGTTAATGAAAGTACACAAGTTTATGCTATAGAAACTAAAGCAGAATTCATAGTAAGAAGTATTTTACAAGCTATAATGCATCCTGTAGATGCAGATAAAGTATTAAATGAAGAAATTTCTGTAGAAAAATTAATATTATATTTCCATCCTATCTATATTTTTGAATGTATTGCTTATCCTCAAGGAGGAAAAAGATTTATTTTTGTAGATGGATTAACAGAAGAAGTAACTTATTCAAGTAAATTAGAAAACAAAAAAACAGAAACTTCTTTTGCAGAATCTGAAATATTAGAAATAGGTGGAGAGGCTTTATCTAGCTTTATACCTGGCGGACAAGCTGCTTATACAGTATTTAAACGTATTAAAGAAAAAAGAAGAAAAGATAAATTTAGAGCTTAAAAAGTAAAATTCTTAAATTGTAATATATTATAATAGGACATGCCTTTTTATGATAAAAGCACAAAAGAAGTGTTGGGTATTCTAAACACAGATTTAACTAAAGGATTATCCGAAAAAGAAGCATCTGATAGGCTAGCAAAGTATGGCCCAAATTCTATAAAAGCTAAAGAATCAAAAGGACCAATAAAAATATTTTTATCACAATTTACAAATATTTTAGTTATAATTTTATTAATTGTAGCATTAATTTCTTTATTTATTGGTAGATTTAGTGATTTTGTATTAATACTAATTATATTATTATTAAATTCTATACTTGGTTTTGTACAAGAATACAAAGCTGAAAAAGCATTAAAAGCATTAAAAAAATTAGCAGCTTTCAAAGCAAATGTAATAAGAGATGGAATTAAAAAAACAATAAATTCTGATGAATTGGTTCCAGGAGATATTATTTTAATTGAACAAGGAAGCAATATTCCTGCTGATGCTCGTTTAATTGAAGCAATTAATTTAAAATTAGATGAAAGCATTTTAACAGGAGAATCTTTACCTGTAGAAAAAATTATAGATAAGTTACATTCTGATATTGTTGTAAGTGATCAAAAAAATATGATTTTTTCTTCTACAACTTGTGTATATGGGCATGCAAAAGCTGTAGTTGTTGAAACAGGAATACAAACTGAAATTGGAAAAATAGCTTATTCTTTAAAAACAATAAAAGAAACAGAAACTCCTTTGCAAACAAACATTAAAAAATTAGGAACTTTTATTTCAATTGCAATTGTATTAATTTGTCTAATCACTTTTTGTATAGGTTATTATATCAATAGAAATTTAATTGATACATTTTTAGTTTCTACGAGTTTGGCTGTTGCTGCAATTCCAGAAGGATTACCTGCAATAATAACAATTACTTTAGCTTTAGGATTGCAAAGAATGCTAAAAAGGAATAGTTTAATTAGAAAATTAAATGCTGTTGAAACTTTAGGTTCTACAACAGTAATTGCCACAGATAAAACAGGAACTATAACTAAAAATGAAATGACCGTTAAAGAAATATTTGTTAATGATAAATTAATTAAAGTTACAGGAGAAGGTTATGATATTAAAGGAGATTTTATTTATAACAATAGAAAAATAGACACAGAAGAATTACAACCATTAATGCAAGTTGCTTATTTATGTAATAATGCAGATTTAGAATACAAATCCGGAGATCCTACTGAATTAGCCTTATTAAATGTTGTAGCAAAATCTAATTTAAACATAAAACCTTATCCAAGAATAAAAGAAATACCTTTTGCTAATGAAAAACAATTCATGGCAACTTCTCATAAAATAAAAGATAGAGAAGTATATTATTTTAAAGGAGCTCCAGAAAAAATAATGGAATTTTGTTCATATTATTATATTAATGGAAGAACAAAATGGTTTGGAAAAGAAGAACGTGAAGAAATATTAAAAACTTTAAATAATATGGGAAGTAAAGCATTAAGAGTTCTTGCTTTTGCTTATTCAAAAACAGATAAACCAGAAAATTTAGTTTTTGTTGGATTGATGGGGATGATAGACCCTCCAAGACCAGAAGTTAAAGATGCAATAGATTTGTGTGAAAGAGCAGGAATTAAAGTTATTATGATTACTGGAGACCATAAAGAAACTGCAAAAGCAATAGCACAACAAGTTGGAATTAAAGGAAAAGTAATTACAGGAGAACAATTAAATAAACTATCTAAAAAAGATTTTAAAAGTTTAGTAGATGACATTTCTGTATATGCTAGAGTAACTCCAAAACACAAATTAAGAATCATAGAAGCTTTACAAGAAAAAGATCATATTGTTGCAATGACAGGAGATGGAGTAAATGATGCTCCTGCATTAAAAGCAGCAGACATAGGAATTGCAGTTGAACGTGGAACAGATATTGCTAAACAAGAATCAGATATGATATTATTAGATAATAATTTTGCTTCTATTGTTGCTGCTGTAAAAGAAGGACGGGGAATATATTCTAATATTAAAAAGTTTATTACTTATTTATTATCTTGTAATTTAGGAGAAATATTTACTATATTTATTGCAACTATAATTGGATTGCCTCTAATGTTATTACCTATCCAAATATTATGGATAAATCTAATTACAGATGGTTTACCTGCTCTAGCTTTAGGATTAGAGCCTATTGAAAGAGATATTATGTCTAAAGCTCCAAGAAAGAAAAAAGAAAGTATTCTTAATAAATCCAATATAATACATATGGGTTTGATTGCGATATTAATGGCAATAGGAACATTATTTATATTTAAATTGTATAATTTCTATTATACTTTAGAATATGCTAGAACAATGGCTTTTTCTACCTTAATGATGTTTCAAATGTTTAATGCAGTTAATTCAAGAAGCGAAAGTTCTGTATTTAAAGTTGGATTATTTACGAATAAAAAATTATTATATGCTTTAGGAATTTCTATATTATTACAAATAATTGTAATTTACTTTGGTACAAGCTTATTTGGAATTGTAAGCTTAAAATTAATAGATTGGATATATATTTTATTAATATCTTCAAGTGTTTTTGTATTTGCAGAAATTAAAAAATTCTTAAAATGATTTTCTTTTAAATACATAGAATAAAGTTAGAATAAATACTATTGACATTGCTGAAATTAAACTGAAAAAAGGAACTTGTTTTTGTTTTGGAAGAATTGCACAAGGTTCTTGGTAAGATTCTCCGATTTGATTTCCTGTAGCGGGATTAAATTTAACAACCCATCTTGTTCCTATTCCTTCTTCATTTGCATTTATACATTCGCTATTTCTTAATTCATATGAACTAGTTCCTGATAAAGTATAACTAGAAATACCGCATCTTCCATAAACACAACATTTTCCTGTTGCAGAATCTGATGAAGTAATAAAACAACCTCCAATACATTCTTCATCACAAATTGTTCCTATTCCAAAAATATCTTCACAAAGAGTATTTGGTTGATTTGTAACTTGCGAACACATACATACTTCATTATTTTGACTTGGATTATAAATATCTACACAATTATCTGCATCATCACAAATTCCATCACTATCATAATCTCCACCATGTTCTCCACAATTTCCATCTTGTTTACATTCATTTGGATTAATAGTATCATCCCATACACATACAGGTAATCCACATCTTCTAGATTCACAATAATTTTCATCTAAACCAAATACTGCGCAAAGAGGCGGAAGAGCACAATCAAAACAACTATTAGCACTAAAATCCCAGTAACAATCATTATTATTTAAACATGCTTCAGAATTAGAAATGTCATTACAATCGCAAGGAGTTTTATCAAAACCACTACAATCTTCATCTATTCCATTTTCACATATTTCTACTGCCCCAGGATTTTTATTAAGATTAGTATCATCACAATCATCATCATTCGTTACATAACCTGTTGGAGGAGTAGAATCACATGTAGTTACATTAACTAAAGAGTTTCCATATCCATCTCCATCAGAATCTTGATAATAGGTATACCTTGTTAAATCTTCATCAATAGAATTATCACAATCATCATCTATACTATTACAAATTTCTGTTGTTGATATTTCACAACCATTTGCCATATTATTATCTTGATCACAAAATCCAGTTTGACAAGTACATATAGGAATACAAGTTGAACAACCAGATATACCTGCACAAATATTTGAACATGAACCTATTGTGTTTGCTGCCGTACATAAAGTTGTACCACAATTTACATTTTCATCAATTCCATTGATACAATCATTATCTTTTCCATCACAAACTTCTGTTGCTCCAGAATTTATACAAATAGCACATTTTGAAGTAGAAGTAATACAAGAGGTTTTAATAGCAGGACAACCCGTAGGATCATCTGATTTGGTATCATCACAATCATTTCCTGCAGTAAGTTGACAAGAAGTAGGTTTACAATTATAAGTATTACAAGTTAAAGCGGTTGAACTAAAATAACCATCATTATCAGTATTACAATAATAAGTTATTGTAGGACATACTCCTCCTTCATCAATAGAATTATCACAATTATTATCTTTTCCATCACAAATTTCTGTTGCGCCAGGATTTATACAAATTGCACAAGCTGAAGTTGCTGATGTACAACCACTTACTAAAGTTGGACAACCTGCAGGATCATTAGTTAGAGTATCAACACAATCCATTCTACATCTTGGATCTCCAGGACAAGTACATAAAGGAGAAGCACAATAACCTAAAATTGTATAATGATCATTATCTATATCAATCCACATAATTAAATCAAGACTAACAGGATTACTTCCAGGATAACTCATCTTCTTAGCCGTATAAAGTGAAGTGCCTTCAGAATCAGTAGGATCTTCATCAATAATTTCTGCGATAATTAAATAATAACTAGGACACGCTATATTGTCAGTAATACTATAATCTCCTAAATAATCAGAATCAGTTTCATAATAATAAGGAGGGCAACTAATATTAACTTTAACCCCAGAAAAAGGGTCACCATTATAAAGAGTATGCCCGGAAATAGTAAATGCAAAACAATTAACACTCAACAAAATAAACAACAAAGAAAATATAATTAATACTCCTCTTTTCATATTAATAATTAAGAATTTAAATATTTAAACCTTTTTATTTCAATTTTCTATTGAGTTTAGCTTTTTTTTCTTTTATAATTTTATTGAAAACATAATCCAATTGTTCTTTTTTCCAACCCTTTTTAACTAAAATACTTTTAATTTGTATGTCTGGTAATCTATTTGCTTGTTCTTTTTTAATATAAGCTTCTAATCTTATTTCTGATTCTTTGTTTACAAAAGGATATTTTTTCCCATATTTTTCATATAAATAATATCCTCCAACACCCAATACAATAATTATTAATACAATAGTAAAAATATAAAATAATGTAGGAGATTTTATTTCACAATCTGCTTTACAAGTTGTTTCTTCTCCTAAATCACACTTATTGTCTCCACAAGTATATTTTTCTACAGGTTCTTCTGTAATAGGTACAAATAAGAAAGTTCTTGTTTTTGATAAAGATTCTAAATCTCCAGAACTTAATTTATAAGTTATTTCTACTGATGAAGAAGCAGGCCAACTTATAATTGGATCTGCAGCAATTATAGTAAATCCTGAACTTAAAATATTTTTATCAGTTATAGATTGTTCTACTTCTTTAGGAATATATTCTACTATTGAAGAACCTTGAGGTATATCTGAAACAGAAACTGTTTTCTTAACCAATCTTAAAGTTTCTTGTTCTCCAGCTAGATATTGTAAATTAACTAAATAAGCTTTTGAAGTTACCTCTATTTTATCTTGTATTGCAAAAATATCGTTCTTAGCAGTTCCTATATCACTTACTGAAGAAAATAGTTGGTCAGGTATTTGATTAGGCATAGATAACTTTGGACTAAAACCAAAATTGGAAATAGAAATTTGTGAAACAGTAGTTTTTCTCAAAGTTAATAATTTATTATATATTGCACTAATTTTTTGTTCTTTTGTTACTCCGGTCATTATTAAAGTAGAATTATATTCTGAATTATATCCATCAACAGCAAGTTTTGCATCATTTATTTTTTGTTTTAAATTTAAAGTAGTTATTACAGAAGAAACATCTCCAGATAAAGAATTTAATTGTTGTAATACATTATCTAATTGTAACTTTGTAGTATCTAGCAAAGTAATCAAAGTTTGTTCTGCTGAAATAATTTCTATGGATTTTTCAAAAGTAGAAACAACGCCATTAAGATCTGTTACTTGTAAAGTTATATTATAAAATCCAATATTATCATAACTATGTTTTGTTTCTTTAATAGTTGCATTTTTTCCATCTCCAAAACTCCAAGAAAATTTAAATCCTGTTGAATTATCTATACTAAAATTACAAGGTATGTCTGTATTTACAATTCCGGTTTCAGGAACATCTAAAGAAGCACTTGGTGTTGGAAAAACTTCTATTTCAAATTCTTTTGAAGCATATTGTGATGTTCCATAAATCAATTTTACTTTTAAATTATAATCTCCTTCAGATAGTGGAGTTGTTAAATTAATAAAATCTTTACTTGTTAAATTCAAAGATCCAGCATAATTTAATGTTTCTGGAATATAATTAACTCCTATTAGTTTAGAACTACTCCTTCCTCCATATTCTAAATTTAAATTAGTCAATTGTAATTTTCCTTGAGAATTAGAAACAAAAGTCAATGGAAAGATACAATTAACAATATTATCTATTGATGAAATATAATTACACTGAACTTCGGAAAAGGAATTTATTAAATTTACATTTTCTGTTGTACTAAATTTAGGATCAAAGGCAGCAGAATAAGCTCTTATAAAATAATCAAAACCTTCTGCATATACACAATTTTCAGGATCACATTTATATCCTTTATTTATTAAAGAATAATCTTCTGTTGCTAAATCATAATAAGCAGCTTCATCATTATCTGCTTTTGAATAAACACAAATTAAATTATATTCTTCACTTAAATCTACATTAGAAACATCTATTTCGCAGGATTTCCAAGAATAACTTGTTGAAGGTTCTTGTGCAGTGCATTCTAAATTTTTAATGTTTCCTTCTTTATCATCAAATTCTGTAGAATAACCAAGAGCTCCATCATGTCTTATTCTAAAGTTTAATTGTCCACCTGTTTGTGAAGTTTTTTTAACATAAGCTTCTAACAAATATTTTTTTGTTTTAGGTAATTTAACTCTTTCACAATATTCGTATCTTTCTCCACCATAAATTTTATAGGTTTCTGATGAAGGGGTTAATGAAGCTAAATAATCTGAATTAATTTTTTGATAAATAACTGCTCCAGAACCATCTAATTTCAAAGGACCTGTATATTCCCAATCATATTTTCCATCTGCTTGATTTAAATCTAATTTTGGAGAATTTGGATAAAAAGAATTTTTAGCAATACCTGTTAAACTAAATTCTGCTTTTTGTATATCATTAACTCCTGCTTGAGGTATAACTAATGCATATTTTGTTATAGTGTCTGCTTTTAAAAATTCAATAATTCTAGATTCTTCAGGAATATTTTGTCCTTTATTAGAAAGATTATAAGATTCTTTGACAGTAATACAATTTTTACATAAATCAATTAAATTTTTTGTTATTCTTTTATCCCCAACTTCTACTATTACTTTTGTTGGACTAGGTAATCCTTTTAAATTATTAAAACTAATTAAACCTTGTATTTTTTCTCCAGGACCATAATTTTTTATTAAAGAAATATTTATTGTTGGATTTTTTGAAAGACTAATTGAAGTTGTTGCACAAAAATCTTTACATTCGCTATCTGCACAATCCATTGAACCATCACAATCATCATCAACATTGTTAGCACATAATGTTTCTGTATCTTCTGTTTCTGAAGTTGAAACACAACCTGTTGTTGTAGTTATTGTACCAGTTCCAGTTGTACAAGATTTAGTTAATGAATTACAATTTGTAGCAGTACAATATTGAGAACTTCCAGAACATGTAGACCAAGTTGGACAAGTTACTTGAGTATAAGCACAAGTTGTTCCAGAAGTACATGCTTTTGTTAATGAATTACAATTTGGAGCAGTACAATATTGAGAACTTCCTGAACAAGCTGACCAAGTTGGACAAGTTTGTGGAATATATTGACAAGAAGTTCCTGTTATACAAGAACGAGTTAATGAATTACAATTAGTAACAGTACAATATTGACTTGCAGAAGCACATATTGACCAAGTTGGACAAGTTGATGAGGTATATGTACAAGTTCCAGTTCCTCCACCAGTACCAATTAAACTAGTATCACATAATCCACTACTACAACCAGTAATAGATCCTTGAGAGCATGTTGAAGCTTTAGTAGTTGGATTATATATACAATTACAAATATAATTTGCAGTAGAATAATCCTTTATATCACTACGATAATACCATTCCCTTAAATTAGTAGCAGAATCACAACTATCTTTAAAAATCCAAGTGCCTGTTTCTAAACAAGTAAGTTCTCCATAAGTGTAAGGTTTATTTCCTCCATCGGTTTCTGTACAAGTATAAGAAATTACACTAACTGAAGATAGAATTAAAACAAGAAAAATTAAGATTATATTACCTAATACTTTATTCATTAAACACCCTCTTTTTTATATATAACTTAGAATATTATTATTTATAAATTTATTCTTTGAGCTTTTTAACGTTCTTTCCTAGGTTTTGAGGTATAATTAACATTTTTCCATTATCAAAGTTTTTATCTAATTCTTTTCTATCAAAACACATATCTAAAAACAATCCCAAAGCCATTACTTCAGAATGTGGCTGTCCTGTTACAGCAATATTTTTATCTGCAATTTTATAAAATTCAGGCAATACTTTTTCAGAACCAACTAAAACTAAAATATTCTTTTGTTTTTTAATGTCTTTTATTTCTTTTTGTATTTTTAATCCATACATTGTTAAATGTACTATAAAAAAACCTTTTTTCTTTTTTTCTTCTGCTAGTTTTAATGCATCTTTTACATATTCTATTTCAAAAGGACCACCAAAATTTTCAGTTATTTTATTAACAGTATCTTCTACATTAGAGTCTTTTTGTCCAGAATAGTATATTTTAGATGCTCCAAAAGCCCTTGCTGTTAAAGCTACGTGAGTGCTAATTCTAGGGTCTCTAGACACTCTATGAGACAGTCTTAATACTTCTATCATTCTTTATGGAAAAAGTATTTCTTTTTAAAGGTTTATTATTGATATTTATATAACTTAATAGTAGTTACAAATAGAAAGGTTTATATATTAATTAATACGATATTTGTATAATAAATGCAGGTAAAAAAATGTCAGAATCAAATTATGTAATAGTAGGAGTAATTAGTTTAATGGCAGGAGTGGGTATAGGTGGAAACCTTGCTCAATATATAACTAAACCACAATGTGCTTATGTTAGAGATTTATCTAATAAAGGAAGTTCAGATATAGTAGTTACAAATACAGCTGGAACTAAATTCATCTTTTTACAACAAAATGATGGAACTTATAAATTATTAGATAATATAAAAAAAGAGAAAAAACAAGTGAATGAACAAGAAATAAACCAACTTGAACAAACAATAAACGACAAAACAAAAGACTTAAAATAAATCTTTTTATCTTCTAATAAATGAATAAAGACTATTATAGGGAAAAAATATTGAAAGGAATGTGTGAGTGTGCACAAACCATAGATGTATTTTATTATATGAAGGGAGCTAATGGAATAAGTTTTATTGGTAATAAATGCCCTAAACCTTTTAAACCAAGTGCAGGAGACAAACTAATTTTTAATAAAATTCTTGATAAGGTATTAGATAATATTCTTTTAGAATTAGAAAAAGATAATATTAAACATAATAATTGGGATAAAAAGTATAACCCTAAATCAAATATAGACGCAGATGAGCAGATTGAATATATTTGGGGCGACACAAATCCTACAATAATTGGAGTTAATGTAATGGCCAAATTTTATTATCCCGAATATGGAGAATATATAGATATGCCTGAAAGAAAAGAGCTAAGAGATATATATAATAATCTTAGTAAGAATACCTTTTTTGCAATTCCATAATGTTTTTAAATCATTAAATTTCAATATAAATATGATAAAACAGCAAGTAGAAGAGTTTTACAACAAGCATTATAAGTTATTAATGGTTTTACCTTTAATAGTTGTAGCTCTATCTTTAGTCAGTATTATAGGGTTTTATTATAAGACAGGAGATATAATCAACAAAGATATTACCTTAAAAGGAGGTATTTCTGCTACAATTTATACTGAAAAACAAGTTGATACTGCTGAAATTGAAAAAGAATTAGTAGATGCTTCTGTAAGAACATTAACAGATTTAAGCACAGGAAAACAAATAGGGATTTTAGTAGAAATTTCAGGAAAAACCTCAGATGAATTAAAATCTTATTTAGAAAAAAGATTAGATTTAACTTTAGATGATCAAAATTATTCTATGGAAGAAACAGGTTCTTCTTTAGGAAGTTCCTTTTACTCAGAATTATTAATGGTTTTATTTTTTGCTTTTATATTAATGGGTATTGTTGTATTTGCAACTTTTAGAAATATTATTCCAAGTCTTGCAGTTATACAAGCAGCATTTGGAGATATGGTAATTGCTTTAGCAGCAGTCAATTTAATGGGTATGAAAATTTCAAGTGCAGGTATTGTTGCATTTTTATTAATTATAGGTTATAGTATTGATACAGATATATTACTGACAACAAAAGCATTAAAAAAACACGAAGGAAAAATATTTGATAGAATGTGGAATGCTATGAAAACAGGATTAACAATGTTACTAACTGCAGTAGCGGCTTTAACAATAGCAATAATATTCAGTAATTCAGTTGTTATTAAAGAAATGTTCACAATAATATTAATTGCTTTAATTGCAGATGTATTTACAACTTTCTTAACAAATGCAGGAATAATAACTTGGTATTGTAAGAAAAAAGGTATTAACTAATGAAAATAAAACAAATATTCAAAAGTTGGAAAGTAATTGTATTTTTACTATTCGTAATCTTCTCATATATAGCAATAAATCCTCAATTTGGAAAAGAAGGAGTTGTAATTAAAGCTGTAGAACTTAATAGTACTTCTTATTTAGCAGGTATGGCAAGTCCGGCTCCAACCTTGGTACAAACTAAATTAGAAACTATAAAAGCAGTAAATGGAAATACAATAACTAATTTACAAGATTATTCTAAAGCTCTTGATTCGATAAAAGAAGGAGAAATAATAAGACTTTCTACAGATAAAAGAGAATATGCTTTTATGAAAACAAATTATTCAGGATTAACTGTTGCTGACAAACCATTTTCTAATATTAAAAAAGGTTTAGAATTGGCAGGAGGAACTAGAGTATTGATACAACCTGAAGGAGAATTTTCTGATCAAGAAAGAGACGATTTAATTGCAACTATGGAAAATAGATTAAATGTTTATGGTTTATCTGATATTAAATTAAAACCTGTTAATGATTTATTTGGAAATAATTATATTTTAATTGAAGTTGCAGGAGCATCCAAAGAAGAAGTTAGACAATTAATAGGACAACAAGGAAAATTCGAAGCTAAAATTGGAAATGATACTGTATTTAGTGGAGGACAAGAAGATATTAAATTTGTATGTAGAAATGATGGTACTTGTTCTGGAATTAGAGATTGTTCTACAAACCAAGATGGATCTGAATTTTGTAAATTTGAATTTGCAATTAAATTAAGTGAAGCTGCAGCAAAGAAATTTGCAGATGTAACTTCAAAAATACCTTTAATAACAACTCCAGAAGGTTCTGAAGTTCTTGAAAAAAAATTAGACTTTTATTTAGACGATAAACAAGTTGATAGTTTACAAATTATGGGAGACTTAAAAGGAAAAGTTGCTATGGATATTTCAATCACTGGTCCTGGAGTTGGAAAAGATAGAAATGAAGCAATATTAGAAGCAGAAAAACAAATGAAACATTTACAAACAGTTTTAATTACCGGTTCTTTACCAACAAAATTAAACATTGTAAAATTAGATTCAATTAGCCCATTACTTGGAGAACAATTTGTAAAAAATACTTTATTAATTGGAATTTTAGCAATAGTTTCTGTTTCTTTAATTATATTAGTAAGATATAGAAGTTGGAAAGTTTCTGGTTCAATTATATTTATTTCAATATCTGAGATATTTATTATGTTAGGTGTTGCTGCCTTCATGAAAAACAGTATGGATATGGCAGCAATAGCAGGTATTATTGCAGCAATTGGTACAGGCGTTAATGATCAAATTATTATTACAGACGAAGGATTAAGAAAAGAAACTTATACTAACTGGAAAGATAGAATAAAATCTGCATTTAGTATAATATTTGCTGCTTTTGCAGGAATAGTAGCTGCTATGTTGCCTTTATTATTCGCAGGAGCAGGTTTATTAAGAGGTTTTGCTATAATGACTATAATAGGTGTATGTGTAGGAGTATTTATAACCAGGCCTGCATTCGCAGTTATTATAGAAAACTTATTAGAAGATTAAAATGGAATACAAAACAAAATCTGCAATAATTGGAAGGAAAAAGAACTTTTTAAAACTTGGAAAATTAACTCCTTTTATCGAACTATGTGATGTAAATGATCCTCATAAAAGTCCTGACTGCCCTAAAAAAATATTAGAATTTCCAAAATGTAAAGAAGTTAAGATATTTAATGGAAACGTAAAATATATGGTTGCAGGAAATGACTTAATTATAAATGATTTAGAAAAAGTAACCATAGAAGAACATAATTCTGATTTAATAGTTAAATGTGTTCATAAAAATTAAAACG
Organism: Candidatus Nanoarchaeia archaeon; assembly: GCA_041651575.1. GTDB lineage: Archaea > Nanobdellota > Nanobdellia > SCGC-AAA011-G17 > JAFCDX01 > JAQUOT01. The sequence continues at coordinate 95,543 of JBAZJB010000001.1, read as the reverse complement.
TTAGATTTTTAAATAAGTAATTCTTATATTAATTAGAGGTGATTTAATGGTAATGGATGGGAATACATACTTGTTGCTTTTAATTCTAGGTTTAAGTCTAGGAAATTTATATGGTTTAAGGAGAATATTTATCCTAGAACAAAAAATTGAAGACTTAGAAGAAAGCATAACCAAAAGAAGAAAAAGGTAAATTAAATGATACCCTTAATACATATACTGGTAACTTTACCTTTTTGTTTTATTTTATATAATTATTTTGATGTTTCTCTAATAAATACTTTAATTATATTTTTCTCTGCTTGGATATTTGATATAGACCATTATTTATGGTGCATCTTTCACAACAAATCTTTTTCTTTGAAAAAATGTTATGAATATCATAGTCCTCACCCAAGAAAAGATAGGGATTTATTACATATTTTTCATACAATAGAATTTCATATTTTAATTTTAGCATTAAGTTTCTTTTCTGAAATATTTTTATGTGTAATTATAGGTATAGCTTACCATATGTTATTTGATTTAGTAAATGCAATTTATATGAAACAAGTTAAAGGCGTAACAGAAGTATGGAATATGAGGGCTATTTCTTTAATAATGTGGTTGAAAAGACATTATTCTCCTTCGAAATCAACTAAATTAAAAACCTTATAACCTGCTTGTTCTAGTTTTTTCTTTCCACCAAGTTCAGGTAAATCTACTATAAATGAACATTCAAGAATTTCTCCACCAAGTTTTTCAACTAATCTACATGCAGCAAAACTTGTCCCCCCTGTAGCAATCAAATCGTCTACAATTAAAACTTTATCTCCTTTATTTATTGCATCTTTATGAATTTCAATTTTATCTGTTCCATATTCTAAAGCATATTCTTCAGAAATAACTTCTGCAGGTAATTTACCTTTTTTTCTTATAGGTACAAAACCAATTCCTAATCTATGAGCTAATGCAGAACCTGTAATAAAACCTCTTGCTTCAATCCCAACTACAATATCAATTCCAGAATCTTTGTACCTTTCATGCAATTTATCAATCATATAGTTAAAACCATGAGCATCTTTTAACAAGGTTGTAACGTCCCTAAACATAACTCCTTGTTTAGGCCAGTGAGGTACTGTTCTTATTTTTTCCTTGATTTTATGCATAAATTTAAAAGGGTATAACTATTTATAAAAATTATTGTATTAAAACAGGAAGGTTTATATACTATTTGATATATAATAAGTATCAGTTGATATAAATAAAATGCAAAAACTTGAATTTAAAAAAACAGAACTAATAGAAAAGAAGAATAATATTATACTCAGGTATCCTAATCTTAATACTGTTTTAATGGTTGAAGAATTTTTAAAGAAAAATAATGATATTCCTATTTCTATAGCTGAATTAAAAAAAAGGCTTCCAAAACAAATAATGCATCAAACTCTTAAACTCATTTTAGAATATCTTTGGAAAAGTGGAAAAATAATCTATGGGCCAAAGGGGATTCAATGGATTTATTCTGAACCAGAACATTTAAAAAAGATGTTAAAAAATACTATAGAGGTTTAAAATGTTTTTTGGAAAAGAAGTAAAAATACTTTTAAAAGGAGATGCAGAAGAATCTTATTTAGAATTAAAAAAAAGCAATGATAAAGAAGCAAAATCCATATTAAATTCTTTTAATAGAATAAAAGATATATTAAAGAAAAATCCGCAATATGGAGATCCCATTAAAAAAGAACTAATTCCTTCTGAATTTAAAAAAATGGGAATTCAAAATTTATATAGGGTAGAATTATCAAATTATTGGAGAATGCTTTATACAATAGAAGGAGATACCATTACTATATTCTTATTTGTTTTAAAAATTATGGACCACAAAGAATATAATAAATTATTTGGTTATAAATAAATGGTAAAATTAAGGTTACATCAGGTATTATCCAAATCAGGAGCTTTTAGGACTAAGGACGAGGTAATGAAAGCTATAAGAAATAATGAAATTAAAATTAGAACTGAAATAATTAACAATCCAAATTATAGAGTTGATACAAAAGAAACCAATGTTTATTATAATGAAGAAAGATTAGAACCAGCAAGAAAAGTATATTTCTTATTTAACAAACCAAAAAGGATTAGCTGTCAGAAAAACGAACCAAAATCTATTTATAATATCATAGAAAAAGAATTAAAAGTTGATGAAGCAACAAGAAGATCTTGTTTTACTGTAGGGAGATTAGATGTAGATTCTTCAGGATTAATTATAATAACTAATGACGGTATGTTAGCTTCTAAAATTTCTAATCCAAAAAATCATATTAAAAAATCTTATCAAGTTTTATTAGATAGAGATATTTCAGATTGGGATTTAAAAAGATTAGATACAGGAGTAACTATTTTATTGGATGATAAAGATTATAGAACAAGACCAGCAAAAGCACATAAAATTGGTCCTAAAGAAGTAATAATTACTATAAAAGAAGGTAAAAAAAGACAAATAAGAAGAATGTTTGGTGCTTTAGGTTATACTGTTAAAGAACTAAAAAGAATTTCCATAGGAAAAATAAAATTAGAAAAATTAGGTTTAAGACAATTTAAAGAAATACCCAAAGACGAAATTTATGATAAATTATTCAAAGATTAGTTTATAATTCCTGTATATTTGTTCTTCTACGTTTTCTTCTGTAATATGTTTTATTTCTGAAATTACTTTAATTGTATGTTTAACATTCAAAGGTTCATTTCTTTGCCCTTTTATTGGACTTAAATAAGGAGCATCTGTTTCTGTTAGAATTCTATCTATAGGAACTATTTTTACTAATTTTTTTAAGTTTTTTGAATTTGATATATTAGTTGGTACTGAAAAATAAAAGTTATATTCTAAAGCCGTTCTTACTGCGGTTGTATTTCCATTAAAACAATGTAGTACTACTTTTACTTTTGAATTTTTTAATAGTTCTAGAACTTCTAATTCTGCTTTTCTTGAATGTACTATTAATGGTTTTTTTATTTCTTCTGCCAATTTTAGTAATTTTTTTAAATTAATTATTTGTTTTTCTCTTTCTTGACTTTCTTTGTATTCTAAACCTATTTCACCTAGAGCAATTATATTGTCTTTATTTTCTCTTATAAAAGATAATGCTTTTTCAAAGTCTTTTTCAGTTAATTCTAAAGCTCTTGTTGGATAAACACCAAATGCTAACTTAACGTTATTGTATTTCTTTGCTATTATTAATGATTTTTTCATAGAATCTAGACTAACTGCATTTTGGATTATTATGCCTGGAAATCTTTTTATAACTAAATCTATATCTTTGTCAAACTCTTCAAAATCTAAATGACAATGTGCATCTATTAACATTTTTCTATGTTAATTTGAATAATCAAGTATATATAAAATTAGACCATTTTTAAAAAAGAAAGATTTATATACCTAAAAGAGTATAATGTTATACCTAAAAAGGTACAAATATGTTAAAAAACCAACTAAGAATCTTAAATTTGTTTAGAAAGGATATTTTTCTAAAAACAAGTATATTACAACTAGCAAAAAAACTCAATAAAGCTTATCCTAAAGTTTATGAAGCTATAAAATATCTTGAAAAAAATAATATCTTAAAATCAGAAAAAATTGGAAGTTCTAATATTATCTCGTTACCCTTAACAATTCAGTCAATAGCCCAACTATCCTTTTTAGAAGAACAAGAAGCAATGGAGAAGAAATTACCAAACTATGAAAAATTAATGTCTATTAGAGAGATTTCTCAATACCTTTTAATTGTTACAGGAAGTTATGCTAAAGGTAAAGCAACAAAAAGTTCTGATTTGGATTTAGTTATAGTAATTCCAGACCATGAAAAAGCAATAGATATTCAAAAACTTGTTGAAAATATAACTTTATTATTTTATCCAAAAATACATTTATATGTATTTAATAATAAAGATATTATAGAAATGTTGCTTGATGAAAAAGAGAATTATGGAAAGGAAATATTTAAATCCAACATTATCTTAAAGAATGCATATATTTATTATGAATTAATAAGGGAGGCTATCAAAAATGGATTCAATGGTTAAATTATATCTTGAAAGAGCTGAAAATGAAATTATTCTTGCAAAAACAAATTTTGATATATCTATAAATAAAGAATTAAAAAATACTCTTAAATTACAAAGTAATCAAACCTTTTTTAATGATGTTATTTCAGAATGTTATTATGCTATTTTTTACGTAGCAAAAGCCTATTTGTTATTGGAAGAAATAAAAACCGCTGCTCCAGAAGAACATAAAAAAACTTATGATGAATTTAAAAGACTCGTTGATTCTGGTAAAATTGACAGGCATTTATTAGAAATTTACGATCTAGAAGCAGAAAAAGCTGAAATTCTTTTAAACATTTTTTATTCAGAAAAAAAGAAAAGAGGCAGATTTACATATAATATCAATTCGAATGCAAATATCCCTTATGCGAAGGAATCAATTGAAAATGCAATAAAATTTGTGTCTTTAATAAAAGCTATAATTGAAAAAAAATGAAAAATACACTATTTAGAGAGTTCATGGGAAATAATCCTACAACTAGAATATTGGAATTTTTAATAGAAGGTAAAGATTTTGATTATTCTTTAACAGATATTGCAAATAACTCTGGGGTAAGCTGGAGAACAGTTCATAGACTATTTCCAAAATTTATAAAAAATAATATGGTTGTTAAAACAAGAGCAATTGGAAGAGCTCAATTGTATAAACTAAATGTTAAAAATGAATCCATAAAAAAATTGATTGAGTTATTTAATAAGTTATTAATTCAAGACTTAGAAGTTCTAGAGAATAAACAGTTAATAAAAGTTTAAATTAAAGAATTTATAAAGTTGTTTGTCTACTTTCTAATTTTTTATAACCAAAGTAGATTAAGACTACTAAAACAATTCCTAATGCAGCTAATTTAAGATATTTAGGCAAGGTAGACCAATATCTTGCTGTGTAAAATAAAGACCAAATTACAACTAAAACTCCTCCACCTATCAAACCAGAACCAATTCCTTCTAAACTTGATAAGAAAAGACCAGTTATTATAGTAATTATTCCAATAAGTATTAAAATGTAAAAACTATTTCTTGAATGAATATACTGAGGACTTTTTTTAGTAGCTTCTTCATTACATTTAAATAAATTTTCTTGACAGGTTTTATATTGGGGGGTTTGTGGAACACTAGAATAACAATCTCTTGCCATTCCACTATCACTTGTATATTGTTTTTGACAATCATAAATTTGTTGTTCACATTTATATGTCTTAGAACATTCACTATTATGAGAACTATACGCTGTTGGAATTTCATAAACAACATGAAGTCCATAACCGATAAATATTGCAAAAATTACTGCAATTCCAATTGCTAAAAATGTTTTTGCTAAATCAAACATATTATTTATTAATAGAATTTATATTTAAATGTTTCCTTAAGAGAATTTTATAAGGTTATACCTATAAACTCCATTTGATTTCTGAGCATCTGTTTTGCTTCATATTTTGAAATATGTAACCCTTTCATAAACCTTGTTAATTCTTCTGATTCATATTTTTTAAGATCTTTTACAGTTATTTCCTTCTTTCTTTCAGAAAATAAATCTGCATAAATTAACTTACTAGGATATAAATCAATACTAAGAAAAGATAAAAGAGTTTTTTGTTCAGAAGTTTTAACCGGTCTTTCCAACGTTTTTAATCTTGGATAAAGGTGAATAAAGTCTTTACTTCTTAAGCTTATACTTGGTGTTTTAGTAGTTACTTCTTTTAAAATTCCTAACTTTTCTTGAAAGTTCATTGTTCCTAAAATTAATTTACCTTCTTCTATATCAAAATCTTTTTCTGTAGTAGGTTCCAAATCCTTTCTTACATAATTAAAAAAACAGTGTAAATGAATTAAATTGTATAAACCTACTTGAGGAAAAACATTAAAATGAACTATTTGAACTTCTTCTCCATTACCAGAACCCCTAGCAGAATTATACAATAGATGTTTTTCAATTAAACTTTGTTCAATTTTTGTGATTAAACTCATTTTAAATGTAAAACTAAATACCTTTTAAAACTTTCCTTATGTTATTTAAAAAGAAAAAAATTAAAAGAAATCATCTAGATTTCTTCCAATAGAATAAACCTGCTACTACAATTAATGCCAAAAGGATTAAACCAATGGTTAAACCACTTGTTCCACTATTTTCTGCATCAGTTGTTGCTGCACCTGTAATTAAATTATTCTCTTGTGTTTCTTGAACAGGCTCTTGTTTAGATTCTTCTATAACTGGAGTTGGAACAACAGGTGTTACTGTATTTATAACTGGTTTTACTTTACCTCTTGAACTTCCGCCACCGCCTCCACCACCGCTAGAACTAGCAACTGCTGGACAAGCGTCTACAATTCCATCACAATTATAATCTATAGATCCACACATAGTTGAACCCGGATGTATATTTCCATCATTATCAATACAATCAGTACTATCTAAAACGTAATTAAGTACTAATGCGCAAGCATTTTGTATTACTGCTAAATTTCCATATCCATCTGCATCAATATCTTCATAATAATTAGAAAATACTAATCCATCATCTATTAGACCATTACAATCATTGTCTTTTGCATCACAAATTTCTGCTACAGGTATATAATTGGTTAAATCATCAGACCATATTCCTGCTGAACAAGTTTGAGTATTAGCTAAACACTCTCCAAGAATATTTACTGTTGCTATTGTTAAAGATTCATCAATAGAACCATCACAATTATCATCTACATTATTACATGTTTCTGTTGCGCCAGGATATATTGTTGCATCCCCATCATTACAATCTACTATTGCACCAGTTGCATCAGTTGAATCGAATCCATCATTATCTAAATCATGAATCCAATATATTATTTGATGATTTACAAATACTTGCTGAAAAGTTGTATAATCTTGAATTTCAATAAGTATTTTATTTCCATTAAAATCAAAATTCATACAACCTGGAATATAACAATTTGCTTTAGTAATTTGATTTGCCATTATAAGTTCATTACACATATAATCAGGTAATTCAAGAACACCGTTTCCATCACAGTCTCCCATAAGTACAGGGTGAGCTAATGTTAAAGGCATTACTAATAGAATAAAAAGTCCTAATATAAATTTTAAATTTTTCATTTTTGTTTTTACCCCTAATCTACATACTTAAGTATATAGGTTACCTATTTATTCAATTTAATAGTATTTAAATCTTTTTATTCATTTACTATATATAAATCTAACCTTTTAAGAGAATAATCCTTTAATCCAATCCCAAATACTAAAAAAGAAACCCTTTTCTACAACAACTTCTTCAGTAATATTTTCTATGGATTTATACACTGGTTCTTCAGTAATATAAAAACAATCTTTTTCAATTTCAGGAACATATACTTTTTCATTTACTCTACAATGATTATCAAGTAAAGTATAACTTCTTACTGCTTTTCCACCTTCTACGCATTTAGACCATTCAGTAAAATTATAATCATTTTCAACACAAGTTGTTTCACCAAAAGAGGTTTTAAAGGTTTCATTAGAAGCATTTACTAAACCAATTACAAATAATAAACTTAAAATTAATAATATCTTTTTCATTTTACACCATACCAAGAGGGTTATATATAAACTTAGTCTTTTAATAAACAAAAGATTTATAAATAACTATATACTATAACCTATATATTAAAATGAATAAATTAGCAAAAGTTGCATTGACAGGATTAGCCGCTTTGGTTTTTACTTTTAACCAAAATTGTGGTACTTGTAGTAATTTTAGTAATGATATATCAAGAGATTTTAATAAAAAAAATTATCATGTTACTCTTTTTGATTGTAATGGTAAAGTTATATTAGAAAAAGATATTTATAATTCTTATGTAGAAGTAAATGAAAATGGTTCAGGAATAAGGTATGTTGAAAACGGTAAATTAAAAATGTTAAATGGTACTTATGCCTTAGAAGAAAAATAATTACACCAAAGCACTCTTAAGAAAAAGTTATAAAGGTTAAAAGTTTGTATAGATTATGAAAAAAGGAATATTAATTGTTGTTATTTTAATGCTTCTTATTTTAATAGGGTTATTTATTATTGGATTTATCGACCATAGTAAGACTAGAACTTTTATAGAATATCCATTAAATCTTCCAGAAGTAACAAACAGGTGTAATAATTATTGTATACAATATGAAACCTATCCCGCTATAGAATTAAAAGAAATTTTCTGTAACAATAAATTTAATGTAGATTTAAATGGTAATGAAAAAATAGATTCTAATGAAAAAGGATTGACTTGCCCTAATTTAAATATAACTTGTTCTGTATTCAGTTGTTAAACCAACGCACTCTTTAAAGAGTCTCTGCAAATACAGTGATCATAATTTATTTTATTAATAACATTAACTAATATGTTTTTAACATTGTCTGCATTCTTACTCATGATTTTAGAAATTTGTTCCCAACTAACATTTTCTTTATGTTCCATAAAACAATCATAATCAGTTACCATTGCAATAGCTTGATAACATAAACCTGCTTCTCTAGCTAAAACAACTTCAGGAACAGTAGACATATTTACAATATCTCCTCCAAATTTTTGATTCATTAAAGATTCTGCTCTTGAAGAAAATCTTGGACCTTCAATTGTAACAACAGTTTTATCAGTTTGATAATTTAATTTTAATTCTTTTATTGTTTGTCCAATTAATAATCTTAAAGCTTTACAAAAAGGCTCTTCCATAGAAATATGACATACTTTTCCTTTTTCAAAAAAAGTTTGTTTTCTTTTTGTAGTTCTATCAATAAATTGATTAGGCAATACTAAAGTTCCTGGTTTTATTTTTTTATTTAAAGAACCACAAGCAGTTGTAGCAATTACGTGAGTACAACCTAATTTTTTAAGAGCAAAAATATTTGCTTGGGAATTTACATTTGTAGGCATGATAGTATGATCTTTTCCATGTCTGGATAAAATAACAACATCAACGTTATTTATTTTTCCACAAACTAATTTAGAACTTGGTGATCCATATGGAGTTTTTACACTAACTTCTTTATACTCAGTTAATAAACCTGGATTATCCAACCCAGAACCCCCAATAATACCTATTTTTACCATTAATATTCGTAGAAGAGAAAATTATTTAAACCTTATTATAGAATTTACTGTTTTTAAAACTACCTTATTTTTTAAATACAAAATTAATTCCTGCACTAATGTATTTATTCAATTCACCAAAGGATCTAGTACGTAAAAGAGTTTTTAAAACTTGTTTTGGCCTTAGATAAAATCCCCTATAAGCATTTTTAACTGCCTCTTCTATTCTTTTTTCAGATAACTGCGTACCAACTAAATGAATTTGTTCATCTTTATGTTGACCTTGAGTATATTCTAACCAATAATCCTGTCCTTTTTCTTCCATATATTGTCTATACAACTCTGTTCTTGGTAGAGGAACCATTCTTGTAAATTGAACATAATCAAAAGGATATTTTCTAGAGAATTCAATTGTTTTTTTCAAAGTTTCTTCAGTTTCTCCAGGACATCCAAGAATAAAATAACCAAAAACTTCAAATCCTAATTTTTTACTTAATAAAACTGCTTTTTCAACTTTCTCAAGAGTAATATCTTTCTTCATAAAATTTAAAATTCCCTGATCTCCAGATTCAATACCATAATTAATTCTGCAACATCCTGCAGATTTTAAAATTTTTAATATTTCTTCATCAACCATATCAACTCTTGTTCTCATATCCCATCTTAATTTTAATTTTCTTTTTTTGATGCCTTCACATATATCTCTTGCTCTTTGTTTATTTATTGTAAATGCGTCATCATACAATTCTATTTCTCTTACACCCATATCATAAGCTAATTGCATTTCTTGTACAACTTTTTCTGCACTTCTTGCCCTATATCTATCTAAATGACCATCACAAAAAGTACATCTTCCTACACATCCTCTTGTTGTAATCATAGTAGAAAACTTTTGTTTTTTAGTTATAAAAGTACAATAATTTCCTAAAGGTAACATGTGTCTTGCAGGGAAAGGTAAAGAATCTAAATCTGTAATGGGATCTGACATTCCATTATCAATTATTTTATTTCCATTTCTAGACCAAACCCCTTTTATTTTTTTTAATTTTTTCTGATCTTTATCCCAAGCATTTGCAAATTCTACAATAGAATTATCTGCTTCTCCAACAAAAACATAATCTATATATTTATTTTTTAGTAATTCTTTAGAATAATACCAGGCATGTTTTCCTCCAACAATCATTGTTACATCAGGAAGTTCTTTTTTTATGGCTTCTATCCATGCCGCTTCTTTATGATAAGTTAATGTAGTTACAGTCAGACCTACAACTTCTACTTTTCTTTCTTTAAGATAAGAAATAATTTGGTCTTTTGTATAACCCAAAGCATTTGCATCTAGAATGGTAACATCATGACCTGCTTGTTCTAATGTAGCGGCAATATACATTAAACTTAAAGGTACAGGGACTCCTGCAAATTTCTTAACTGTGCTTATTTGCAGATTATCATTGATTTCTCTCTCAAATGGAGGAAAAATAAGAGTTGTTTTCATAGTTCAGAGTATTAATGAAAAATATATAAATTTATCTAATTTTTATTAAATATAAGGCATTAGGACCTAATTCTTCACGATAGACTATATCAAAATAAGTATTATTAATTTCTAAGTTATACAATAAAGATTCATTTAAAACAGATACTAATTTTAATTCAGGTTTATATACCCAAGAAGTAACCCACCCATAATCGGTTGGCCAATAACTTTGATAACTTATTATCGGATTTGGGAATATAAAATAAGTATAATTATTATTTTTCATAAAAGAATACAAATTAGTAATATTCTGTTCTGAAGAATTTTTCCAGACTTCATGTTTAAATTCTTGTTTTAATTCATATTTCCCCATATAAAATTTATAAGGATTTGGAGCCATTGTTTTTAATATCTTAGCATCTTCGGGGACATTCTCTTTTATATAAGAAAAAGTTCCATCCATAGGAATAAATCTCTTTTCCCAATGATTATAAGTCAAAAAACAACTTGATACTAATAAAAATAAAACTAATCCATAAGATAAAAACCTAATTATCTCTTTTTTATCAAACTTTTCTAAAAAGAAAAAAGATAAATAAGCAACAGGAGGAATTAAATCTGCTCCATACCTATATACCACCATAAAATTTCTAAGATTGTCTTTTGTAAAAAATACAAAATGAATTAAAAAATAAACTAAAAAAATAAAAGATAATTGGTCTCTTTTCTTAAAAATATTATAACTAATAAAAGGAAGAGAAATTAAAAACAATATTGTTAAAGGTAAGGTAACTTGTTCTGGTAAATGAATAATATACCTAAAAAAATTTGTAAAGGTAAATAAACTTGAATCTAAAAAGAAAATTCTGCTTGCAGAAGGATTTGCATTAAATCTCATCTGTACAATTAACCATAAAATTAAAGGTATTAAACTTAAAAAAATATATTTTAGTATTTTTTTAAAGTTTATATCCTTTTCTTTAATCAAATATAAATAAATTAAGTAAGAAAATATTATCCCGTATATTAAAAAGAAAGTTTCTTTATATTGAAAACCTAAAATTAAGAATAAAGTCATATAAATCAAATGTTTCTGCTCTTTTTGTTTTACATATTTCAGTAAAAAGTATAATGATGTTAAAGTAAAGAAAATAACCCCTGTAGTTGGCTGACTTATATTAACAAAATAAAAAAATCCTGGCATGAATAATAAAGAAATTGCAGAAAATAGGGCCCAATTTTCATTTTTATATAAAAGTACCAATTTATACATCATAAAAGAAGCTAAAACAGAAAAAATTAAAGGAAACAAACGCATTGCCCATTCTTTGTATCCAAAAACAAAAAGTTGTAAAGTATAAACAACTGTGCCTATAGAACCATATCTAACTAACCAAGAAAAATTATTCAAATCCAGACTACCAAATTGGGCTGTGCTAAATCTAATTGCAAAATAATTAATTAAAAAGTAATAGATTATAGCTATTGGAATTAAAACCAATAAAAAATAATTAACCTTCTTAGAATATAATTTATATAAAAGAAATAAAAAGCCTATGCTTAATAAAATTAAAAATGTAAGTACTAAAGGATTGATTAGATCCAATATTTGTGTACTATAAATTGCTCTTTCTACATGAAAAGATTCATCTTCTAGTGTTGCTAATGGAAATGTCATTGCATAAATATGTACTAAAATTGAAATTATTACAAATATCCAAAATATTCTTTCTTGTTTCATAGTAATTTAACAAAAATTATAAATCCAATCAAACTTATAAAAAAATAATAAGGAAAACCAACTAAATTATATAATAACCAGTAAGGATACAGAATTAAAACATAAAAAACCAATATACTTAATATAAATTTTTCTTTCATCATTAATAAAAGAATTATAAATTTATATAGTTTTGGTTTAAATTCTTAAAATTTTAAAAATAACTCCTTTTACGACTTTTAAGTCTTCTAAGTTTATTAATTTAAACAAAAACAAAGATAATATTACAATAGGGATTAAAATTAAACCATATAATCCCAAGTAAAAAGCAATAAGTAATAAAACAGAAAGTGGAATAATATAAAAATATTTAATTAATAGTTTCATTTTAGATAATAAAAGGATAAATGCAACAGTATGAGCAATCAGGGTAGCAATACAAATTCCTAACAAACCATAATTTGGAATTAAAAGTATATCTAATATTATATTTAACAATGCAGCAATTGTTATTGGTAAAACTGTTTTTTCTGGAGTAAGCTTAGCAGATAAATATGTAGCAATTAAGGTGTATATACAAAATAAGAATATTCCAATCATAAGCAAGGTTACATATATTCCAATATCCATATATTGTTTAAAAAATATTTTTAATAATATATTAAGTAAAGATAAAATTCCTATTCCCAATAGTAATGAAAAAGAAGTAGATAACCTTAAGGCCCTATTAAAAATGGATAAAGATAATTTTTCTTTTTTAACTTCAGATATCCTAGTCAATAAAAACATAGATAAAGACAATGGAACTATGGTTAATATATTTGCAATTGGACTAGAGATATTATATCTTGCAACATTATCGAATGTAGACATTGCACCAAGTATTACGGTATCTATCCAACCTATGAATAAATAAGACAAAATTATTAATGCTGTAGACAAACCTTTTTTTAAATAAAGAAATATAGCTTTGAAATCTAATTTAAAAGTTTTTGCCAAACCAAATATTTCTTTTCTTGTTAAACTAAAAATAAAGAAGCTTGTTAAAATATAAGCAACACTATACCCTAAAGTAATTCCAAATTTACCATAACTTTTTAAGAAAAATACTGAAATAAAGACTAAGAAAATAAAAAGTATATCTGAAATTTTTAATAGATGATATTGTTTTTTAATTCTAAAGATAGAATAACCTACTAGATATACTAATAAAAATGGAAGTGAAATTGCTAAAGGTAAGATCCAAGGATAAAAAATTAGTGTAAAAGCTAGTCCTAAAACAGTAAAAATTCCAGTTAATAATACTAAAAAATAAAATACCGAATTTACATCTTTTTTATGTATAAACCATGGAACAAATAGATCCGGTAAACCAATTAACATAAAAAAATAGATTATATTAAAAACTGCCAAAGCAAATGAAGCTTTACCATATTCTGAAATATAAAAATAATTAGCTAAAATAAGTAATAAAAGATAGGTTATAAATTTAGATATAAAAGTTAAACCGAAATAGTATACTGTCTCTTTTTTTCCTTCCATAACCAATTAACAAATTTAAAGATATTTAAATGTTATTCTTATAGAAATTAAATTCATAAGGTTTATCTACTATCCGATAGAAACATTTATAAATTATTTAAAGTCTAAAAGATTGTAAAATGAACAATGTAGCATTAATCGGATGTGGATATTGGGGTAAGAATTATGTTAATAGCCTAAGAGATTCAGAAAAAGTCGATTTAAAGTATATCTGTGATCCAATTCCTTCAAAAGGATTGCCTGCCCAATTATTAAAAGAAAAAGGAATTGATTATTATTCTAAAATTCTTGATAAAGTAGATTCTGTAATAATTGCTACTCCTACAAAAATGCATTATAATATTGCAAAAGATTGTTTAAATCACGGAAAACATGTTTTAGTAGAAAAACCAATAACTGATGATGTTAGCGATGCAGAAGAACTAATAAAAATAGCAGAAAAAGAAAAAGTTGTTTTAATGGTAGGCCATATTTTCAAATATAATCCTGCAGTAATTCAATTAAAAAAGATTATAGAATCAGGAGAATTAGGAAGTTTAAGATATCTAGAAGCAAAAAGAGTAGGTCTTGGACCAATAAGAAAAGATGTAAGCGCTCTTTGGGATTTAGCAACACACGATATTTATGTTTCAAATTTTTTAATAGGAAATTCACCCATCTCAGTAAGTTATCAAGGAGTTTCTCATAATAAAATAGTAGATGATATTGTTTCTTTGAATTTAAAATATCCAAATAATATTTTAACTACAATATATGTTAATTGGGAACATCCAATAAAAGAAAGAAAATTTGTTGTTGGTGGAACTAAAAAAGCAGTTTTATTTGATGATGTTCAACCTACAGAAAAACTTTTCATTTATAATAAAGGAGTAGATTATCAACCAATAAGTGGAGAATTTGGAGATTTTCAAGCAGCAACAAGAGACGGAGATATATTAATTCCAAAAATTCAATCAAAACAACCTTTACTTGAAGAATTAAATCATTTTTTTAATTGTATAAATGGTTCAGAACAATGTAGAAGTGATGGAAGAGATGGACTTGAAATAGTAAAAATATTAAGCGCAGCAGAAGAATCAAAAAAAAGAAATGGATTGGAGGTTATTTTAAGATGAGTAAAGATTATTTCGTTGGAAAAAATAGTTTAATAACTGATGATGTTGTAATTGGAAAAGGTTCTAAAATATGGCACTTTTGTAATTTATATGGTTGTATTATTGGAGAAAATACCCAAGTGGGAAGTTATTCTGAAATAAAAAAAGATGCTAGAATTGGAAATAATTGTAGATTACAATCTTATGTTTTCGTTCCAGAAGGAACAATAATAGGAAATTCTGTTTTTGTTGGTCCTAGAGCAACTTTTTTAAATGACATGTTTCCAACAGCAGAAAAAGCTTCCAGAGGAGAATGGAAATTAGAAGAAGTTGTAGTTGAAGATAATGCTACAATTGGTGGAGGAGCAATAATAAGGCCTGGAATTAAAATAGGAATATATTCTTTTATAGGTGGAGGAAGTATGGTAACTAAAGATGTTAAACCATATTCAGTAGTTGTTGGAAATCCTGCAAGAATAATTGGAGATGTAAGAGACAAAAAATATGCTGCTCTTATGCATAATTTAAAATGAAAGTTCCATTTGGAGATTTAAGAAGAGACGAAAGAGAAACTAAAATAGATGGAAGAAGCATAGAAGAAATAAATAAAGAAAAAATATTAACAGTTATAGAAAATAAAGATTTTATTCTTGGAAAAGGTGTTGAAGAATTTGAAAAGAATTTTGCAGATTATTGCGGGGTAAAATATTGTATAGGTGTAGGAAATGGATTATCTGCTTTAGAATTGGCTTTGAAAGTTAATAATATAAAACCAGGAGATGATGTAATAACCGTAGCAAATACTTTTAATGCAACAGTAGGTGCTATAATAGGTGTTGGAGCAAATGCGATTTTAATTGATATTGATGAATCAAATTATAACCTGGATATAAACCAAATACAAGAAAATACAACAAAACGCACTAAAGCAATAATTCCCGTTCATTTATATGGGCAACCAGTAGATATACGTAGATTAGAACAAGAAATATTAGATATATTAATATTAGAAGATTCTTGTCAAGCACATGGTGCTGAATTTTATAGTAGAAAAACAGGAAATCTAGGGAATATTGCTGCATTCAGTTTTTATCCAGGAAAAAACTTAGGTTGTTATGGAGATGGTGGAGCAATAACTACAGATGATAAAGAAGTTGCTGAAAGAATAAAAAAAATAAGAAATTATGGTCAAGAAAAAAAATATGTACATAACGATATTCCAACAAATAGTAGATTAGATACGATACAAGCAGTAGTGTTAGACACTAAACTAAAAGTGTTAGATCGTTGGAATGAATTAAGAAGAAAACATGCTGAAGAATATAATGAAAGACTTAAAGATTTAGAACCAGTAATAACTCCTAAAGAAAATGAAAATGTTTCTCATGTTTATCATTTATATGTTATAAGAACACAAAATCGTGATGAACTTGAAAAATATTTAACTGAAAATGGAATTTCTGTAGGAAAACATTATCCAGTTCCAATACATTTACAACCTTGCTTTAAAGATTTAGGTTATAAAAAAGGAGATTTTCCAGTAACAGAAAAAGTAAGCAATGAAATATTATCTTTACCCATGTTCCCAACATTAAAAACAGATGAAATTGATTATACTTGTGATAAAATAAAAGAATTTTATAAAAAATAATTTTATCTATATATATTTTTGAAAATTAATTTTCTTAATACACCAAAATAAAATCCAAAATACTTCATTGTATAAAAGAAAGGTAAAAATAGAATAAAAGGTAAATAAAAATCTTCTTTTAAATGTTTCAAAGTTTTATATAAAACCCAAAGAGGAAAAACAGGCAAACTTATCAAGATTTTAAAAGGAATTTTAGTTGAAGCTCCAATCCAAAGATATTGTTTCCATATTTCAGCTAAAGTTTCTGGATTATGATGATAAATATCTGCATCAACTCCTTTAGATTTAATTTTTAATTTTAAATATAAAGTATGATCATCTGCATATCCCAAAGAAGGATCAAACCCTCCTGTTTCTTCCCATTTATCTTTTCTTATAGCCCCAAATATTATTCCTTCATTATTTTTATCAACACAAATTCTTTTTCCATAAGCCCTAGCAAGAATCTTATTTTTATTAGCTATTTTTTCTTCTTTATGCAAAGTACCAATTACCTCTCCAGAAATTATTGGTGCTATCATTTTTTCAACATAATCTTTAGCTAAAATTGTATCTGCACCTTCAAAAAATAAAATATCTCCAGAACTTCCTTTTCTTACTGCCAAATTCCAAGCATTTCCAGGTCCTCTTAGTTTTTTATCTTGTTGTAATACAATTACATTCTTATGTTTTTTAGAATAAGCTGTTATAATATTATAAGTATTATCTTTAGAATTATCATCAACTATCACAATTTCTATGTTTTTATAATTTTGATTTAAAACTGAACCTATCAACTTTCCTATGTATTTCTCTTCATTATAAGCCGCGGCGATTATAGAGACTTTTGGATTTCTTTTCATAAAACCATTATAAGGAGAAAGTTATAAAAGCTTTTTGTCTTTATCATAATCCATGAAAATAGCTCTAATTAATATAGAAAAGGTATTTGGTGCACCACCAATTGGATTATCTTATTTGGCTTCCTATGTTAAAAAATATAGTAATTTTAAAGATATCAAAATAATAGACAGAGAAAACCCAATTAAAGCCATTAAAAAGTATAAACCAGACATAATAGGAATTGGTGCTGTAAGTGAACAATTTTATGATGCTAAAGAATTAGCTAAAGAATTAAGAAAGATAACAAAAGCTCCTTTAATTTTGGGAGGAGTACATATAACTATTAAACCTTTAGATCTATTAAAAACAAATTTTGATATTGGTGTTATGGGAGAAGGAGAAAAAATATTTTTGAATTTATTAAATGAATACGATAAAAATAAAAAGTTCGATTTACAAAATTTAAAAAAAATAAAAGGTATTTGTTTTAAAGATAATGAAAGATTAATAAAAACACCAAGAGAAGAATTAATTGAACCTTTAGATTCTATTCCCCCAATCGCAAGAGAATTATTAAAAATGAAAAGTTTCTATTTAGTTCCTGGAAGAATCGGTACAAAAATTGGGAAAAAAGGGACCATAATGACTTCGAGAGGATGTCCTTATCATTGTGTTTACTGCGGTTCTAATACTTTATTTAATAAGGTAAGATGGCATTCTGCTGAATATGTGGTAAGTGAAATAGAAATGTTATATAAAAAATATAAAGTTAAACATATTTCAATATATGATGATCTAGCTATTGCAAATAAAGATAGATTTAGAAAGATAGTAGAATTATTAGAACAAAAGAAATTAAATAAAAAAATAGATTTTGAGATTTATGCCAGAGCAAATATAATTGACAGAGAAATTTGTGATTTATTAAAGAGATTAAATGCTCAAACTGTTTGTTTTGGTTTTGAATCCGGTTCTGATAAAGTATTAAAATATCTAAAAAAGAATACAGTAACAGTTGCTCAAGGACTTACTGCTATAAAACTTTGTAAAGAATATAATTTAAATGTAGTAGGATATATTATGATAGGAAATCCTGATGAAACCGAAGAAGATTTACAAAAAAGCTTTGATTTTATGTTAAATCCTGGAATAGATTTAGTGCAAATATATCAAACAACGCCCTTACCTGGAACAGATTTATGGGAGTACGCAATAAAACATAAAAAAATAAAAGAAAGTTATTATGATGAAAAACATAAAACTATTTTAAAGTATAATCCAGATGTATTACTAACAAATAAAATAGATAAGGATAAATTTGGTATATGGTATGATAAATTTATTAAAACAGCTATACAAAAAAATATTTCAAAGAAAAATTTAAAATTAACTTTGCCAGATTTTATTGATTGTATATCAATTAAATTTGCATTAAAAGTATTTAAAAACTATAAAGAAGCATTAAAACAAAGTAAGGCAATCATATGAATTAGGAATATAAAAGTTTTAAATTACCAAAAGATTTTACAAAAGCTTTTATAATATTAACAATATAGAAATAATTATTTTATAAAATTAATTTTATTATCCTTTTTATAACAATAAGCATTACAAATTTTAATTTGATTTATATTTTGAAGTATTTTTTTCCTAAATTCTAAATATTTTGGACCATTCCATATATCCTTAAAACTTTCTGAAAAAACATTACCAAAGGGATATTCAATTGCCGCATCCATACAACAAGGGGTTACAATCCCTGTAGAATTAATTACTGTCTCTTCCCAAACATTTGAACAGAAATTAAGATTTTTTTCTGGTTCTTGCTCAAGATTTTCATATTTTTTGTTTTTTGGAAGTAATTCAGAACCTTTTTTAGATACAACATTTAATACTCTTAACATTAATTTATCTGCACCAAGATTATTAGTAATTTCTTTTATTTTTTCAACTTCATTTTCATTAGTATTCATAATAATGAACTGTATAGAAACCAAAAGGTTATTTTTCTTCATTTGTTTTTTTAATTCCATGAAATTTTGTACATTTTTTAATACTACTTCAAAAACTCCTTGTTTCCTGTTTTTTTCATACGTTTCTTTTGAAGCTCCATCAAATGAAATAACTAAAAAGTCTAATCCGGATTCAAGTAATTTTCTAGAAACTTCCTTAGTCATTAATACTCCATTTGTAGAAAGTACAGTAAAAATTCTATATTTCTTAGCCAACTTAATCATTTCAAAAATATCCTTATTAATCAAAGGTTCTCCATAGTTCCACAACCTTAATGTCATCATAGTTGGGCCAAGTTGCTTCATTATTTCATTATATTGCTCTAAAGTCATATTTTTATTATCAAATTTAGAATTTTTTTGCAATTTCAAACACATAGGACATCTTAAATTACAAAAAGAACTCGTTTCTATGAAAGTTGAATAAGGAAGACCAGAAACTTTTGTATTTTTTCTAAATTCTGAGTACTTTACTTTAAAAAAATTATAAAACTTTTTTGGAGAGATTACAGCAAGAAAAATAGATTTCTTAATTTTCCAAAGTTCTTTAAAACTATAATTTTGATTCCCTATTCTTACCATTTTTTAAGTCTTAATTTTAAGATTATTAATAATTTAATAAACATCCAAGCAGGATCTGTAAATTTCATTTTTGAATCATCAACGTGTGTCCATACCAAAGGAATCCTTTTTAATGAATACCCTTTCTTTTTCATTTTATAAAATAATTCTACATCAAATATCCATCCATAATCATACATTTCTTGAAATAAATCTTTTGCAACTTCTTTTTTAAAACCCTTAAAACCACACAGATTATCATCTATTCCTGTCCAAAATAAAACCCTTACTATTCCATTAAATAAAATTTGTGTAAAAGCTCTATATCTTGAAGTTGTTACTTTTGAATTTTTATCTTTTCTATTACCGACAACACAATCATAATGTTCTAATTCTTTTACAAGGTTTGGAATTTGATCAGGCATTATAGAACCATCGGCATCTATAAACATAACTTTGCTTCCCTTAGAAGAAAAAATGCCTTCGCGTATAGCATAACCTTTTCCTTTATTTTCATTATAAGAAATTATTTTTGTTGTTTTATTATTTTTTATAAGTTCTTTCAAAACATTCAGCGTATTATCTTTAGATCCATCATTTATTAAGAGAATTTCATAATTTTTTAAGTTTTTTTTAGAAAAATCTATCAAATTTGGAAGAAAAGGCTGTATTCTTTTCTCTTCATTATAAACCGGAACTATAATTGAAAGGTCCATTTGAATAAAGATTATAATCTATTTATAAAATAATCGGTATCTATAGAAAATTATTTAAATTGCACCTAAAATAAAAGGTTTAGAAATTTATTTAAAAACAAAACAAACGTTTTTAAATAGTTAAATAATTGTCTAACAAATGAAAATATGCCTAGAAATAAAACTTAAATTGAAAGGAGAAAAAATATGAAAGTCTTACTTATAACTCCTCCTTATGATTTTATAAAAGAAGGATATGGCTCAAAGAGTAAGATTAGGGTAGGTCAATTACCTAATTTAGGTCTCTGTTTCATTGCAGCAAATTTAGAAAAATATAGTCATTCTGTTAAGTTACTTGATGCTCAAGCAAGAAATTTATCTAATGAAGAAACAGTAAAAGAAATAATGTCTTTAAATCCAGAAGTAATTGGTATATCTATAACAAATGCACATTATAAAAATGTTAGAGATTTAATTCCTTTAATTAGAAAAAGTTTCAAAGGTATTATTGTTCTTGGAGGACCACATACTACTTGTTTTCCAGATAAAATCCTAAATGAAAATCCTGATTTAGATGTAGCTTGTATTGGAGAAGGAGAAGAAACAATGGTTGAAATTGTTGAATCCATTAAAAATAATAAACCCTTTTCAAAAATAAAAGGAATAAGTTATAGAAAAAATAAAAAAGTATATTTCACAGAAAAAAGACCAACTTTAATTAACTTAGATTCATTACCAAATCCTGCATGGCATTTATTAGATTTTAGTTTATATTGTCCATTATCAGATGCTTATAAGAATCTACCGGCTATATCTATGGTTACTTCACGTGGTTGTACTTGGAAGAAATGTACTTTTTGTTTTGAAGCAGGTGTAAATGCTAATATTTACAGAAGACATAGTCCAGAAAGAATAATAGAAAATATTCTTTTATTACAAAAGAATTATGGTATAAAAGAAGTTGATTTTTTAGATGATGAATTTTTATTGAATGAACAGTGGATAGAAAAATTTGCTAATTTAATAAAAGAAAAAGGAATTAAAATTTCTTGGTCTGCATATGGAAGAGTAGATCATGTTACTGAAAGAATGTTAAGATTATGTAAAGAAGCAGGATGTTGGGGTGTATTTTTTGGTTTTGAAACTGGAGATGAAGAGTTATTAAAAGTAATAAATAAAGGAACTACCCTTGAGCAAGCAAGAACAGCTTGTAAATGGTGCCACAAATTAGGAATAGAAATAAGAGGTTCTTTTATGTTAGGTTTGCCTGGAGAAACTCCTGAAAAGGGAATGAAAACCATTAATTTTGCAATAGAATTAGGACTTGATACTTGTGGATTTATATTTACTTACCCAGAATATGGAACAAAACTTTATGATATTGCTAAAAGAGAAGGGAAGATTATAGAAGGATGGCAAAAATTTAATGAAGTTTCTTATTTACCTAATGGATATAAAAACGCTGAAGAATTAAAAAAATTACAAGAATTAGCATTTAAAAAATTCTATTTAAGACCAGGATATATACTAAGGAGAATCTCAAGAATACGTTCAATAAATGATATTAAAAGGAATTATAATGGAGTGAAATTCTTAACAGGAATTTTTGGTTAATTTTATATATTCAAATAGAAGAAAAAATATATAAAAAATACCGAGGTTTAAAATAAATCAAATTTTAACGATGGATGAAAAGAACAATAATTCAAAGCTTATTAAAAAAAAGAAATTCATTAGTGTTGTTATAGCCGCGCTTAATGAGGAAAAGAATATAAAAAATTTAACAGAAAGATTAATTAAAATATTAGAAAATTATAACTATGAGATTATATATTCAATCGCAGGAAAAGATAAAACTTTAGATGAATTAAAAGGCCTTAAAAATAAAAATATAAAAATAATTTATTCTGAATCTCCAGAAGGATTGGGAATTGATTTTAAAAAGGGATTCAAAAACATTTCAGAAAAAGCAGATTATGTTATTACAATGGATGCGGATTTAAATCATCAACCCGAAGAAATACCTTCTTTATTAGAAAAAGCAGAAGATTATGATATTGTCATAGGTTCTAGATGGATAAAAGGAGGAAAAGTTGAATTTCTACCTTTATGGAAAAGAGCAATAAGTGGCCTTACAAATTATGTTTTTTATATAATTACGGAGCTTAATATAAAAGATAAGACTTCTGGTTTTAGAATTTATAAAAAGGAAGCAATAGATAGATTGTATAAAGAATATAAATCTAAAAATTTTGAATTTTTAGTAGAAATGTTACTAATAGCTCAAAAAATGAAAATGGGGATTATTGAAGTTCCGATAACATTCAAATATAGATTGCATGGTAAAAGTAAGTTTAGGTTTAGGATGAGTTTAGGTTATTTAAAATTATTAATAAATAGTATCCTATATAAAGTAGATAATTAACAATATAATAATGAAAGAAGAATGGGATAATCATTGGAATAGTGTAAATAAAAAAACAAATATATTTGGTAAAATCTTAGAATTTTATAGAAAATTTATTATAGCTAAAGCAGTAAGATATTATTTTGAAAAATACTTCCCAGAAAAAGGAATATTTGTTGAAATGGGTTCTGGAACATCTCAAACTTCAAGTAAAATAATAAAACATAATAGGACATTAATAGCCCTGGACATTTCTAAACCTGCATTAGAAGAAGCACAAAAAATACCCCAAATAGATAAAATTATCCAAGCAGATATTCTTGATACAAAACTAAAAGAGAATTCTATAAATGGTATATGGAACTTAGGAGTTATGGAACACTTTAATGAAGAAGATATAATAAAAATTCTTAATGAATTTTATAAGGTTACTAAAAAAGAGAGTAATATTCTCTTATTTTGGCCCCCTGTTTATGGAAGTTCAGAAATTTTTTTGGGAATATGTGAGTTTTTCATAAATCTATTTAAAAAAGAGAAATTTCATTTCTTTCCAAAAGAGATAACAAAAATAAGATCCTTAAAACAATTAAAAGGAATTATATCTAAATCTAAATTAAAACTGGTTCGTACCCACTTTAATTTTAGAGATGGATTTACTTATGTTTTGGTTGTATGTAAAAAAGAATCTTAGTTATATCACCTTTAAAAAGGTAAAGTTCTTAATTGGAATATTTTAATTCATAATCTTTATAAATCGATATATTCTCATAAGATAATTAATGGAAACCACAAAAAAACCAATTTTAGAGAGTATTATAGACTTTGTTTTTTCAAAGAATTCTATAAAATGGCTAATACCTATTTTTTTACTTGGAGTAATATTACGTTATCTTTTTGTAAATAATGTTTCTTTTCTAGGGGATGAAATGGTACACGGTCCTCATGCCATTAATATTATTTCTACAAATGCTATAGGAACAATGGTTCAGTCTACATTATGGTTTTATCTTACAGATTTAATAATGAAAATTATTGGTGTAACTGCATTTTCAACAAGATTCTTATCATTTTTCTTTGGAACACTTTCTATCTTAGCTTTATATCTTGTAACTAAAGAGGTATTTAGTAAAAAAACTGCAGTAATCTCCTCTTTTTTACTTGCAATTTCAGCTTTCACAGTAAGATATACATTAATAGAGATGGATATTGCTATGATGTTCTTCTTATTATTAGCATTATATTTCTTTATTAAAGAATTAAAATTAGGAAAATTATCTTATATGGCCGCAGTTATGATTGGAATTGCTGCATTAATAAAATCCATTGCATTATTTTTTACAGTAGGGTTTGGAATTGCATATTTTTATTATAAATATAAAACTGCAAAAGATAAAAAACAAATATTATCTTCAGAAGATTGGAAACAAGGAATTAAATTTACTTTGTTAATACTTCTTTTATTCAGTCCAATTTTAATTTATAATTTTTTATTATATAATGATAAAGGAGTAGTCGATGTTATGTTTGCTAAATTCTTCGATATAAATAAAGATGTTTATGCAGGACAACTTGGATTTGATGAAGGTTTTTCTCCTATAAATATGATGGTTGGTGCATGGAGTATGATAAAATATAGTTTATTTGGATTAGACCCAATTCTTTTTATTCTTGGAATTTTGGGGATAATTTTAATTTATATAAATAAGGAAGAAAGAATTTATAAAAATATATTAGTAATTATTATGGTTATTCCCTTTTTAATACAATCTGGATCTGCCTTATTAACAACCCATTTTGTTGCTTATATGACAATATTATGTATATTTGCTGCATCTACTTTAACATTTATAAAAGAAAAAACAAAAAAGTATTATAAAAATATATTACCTTTGATGTTATTAATTATTTTAATCGCAAATATCTTCTTTATTCCTATCGGTTCTCCTATTAGTAAATATTTAACAAGCAAAAGTGCAAATATACAAATGAGGGATTATGCAAGAGAAAACATAGAAGATAATGCAATAGTTTTTGTTGATTCAAGAATATATCGTGGAAGAATTGCTTGGATGTTCAATGATAAATATTACATAGAATCCGGGTACATTGCAGATTTTAATAATAATTTAAATAATCTTGCGGGTAAAGAAACAGAAACTCCTGTTTATTATATTGAATGTGCAAGGGATGATTGTGGTTGGGGTACAATTACCGACGGTGAATTAAATAAAACTAGCGAAGAGATACTTAATTTCTTCAAATCAAAATCACAATTAGTTACTACATTTAAAGGCGGTGGAAACTATGATGAAAAAACAGGAGAAACTTATTTCAATGTTTATAAAATGATTATTTTATCAAAACCCGCAATTTATAATTATATTACTAGCACCCATGATTGGTTTTATTATCCTATGAATTATTACAAAGATTCTTATGATAAATATCAAATTCATAATTTCTTTTATAGAATTTTAGATATATTGGGGCATATAATATTATACTTTTCTATATTCTTTTCTTTATTTACTCCATTTTATTTAATTTATTTACTTAAAAAAGATAAATCTGGAAAAGAAGAAGATTCTGGAACTAATATCAACTTAAAAAATATTAATTTAAAAAAGTTATTAATAGGTATTTTTATGATTGTTATTATTTTTATAAGTGGAGCAACATATTTACATTATTCACATAAAACAATGATGTCAGATCACTGTAATTCTTTAAATTTAGAATTAGATCACTATAGTAATGGAGAATTATACTGTTTAAATCAGACCAATAACGCATATAGGGCCTTTTATTATATAGGAAAGGGTTTAAACTATGAAATAACAAGAGAAATGCCATTACATGATGAATGGAAGGCTGGCGCAAAGTAATCTTTATAAATCTTAAGGTAATCTTACAAATATGAAATTATCTATTATTATACCACTTTATAATGAAGTTAAAACAATAGAGGAACTTCTTAGAAGAATAAACAAAGTTAAAATGGATAAAGAGATTGTTATAGTAGATGATTTCAGTAAAGATGGCTCAAGAGAATGGTTACAAAATCTAAAGTCTAAAAACATAAAAAAGGTATTTCATGAAAAGAATTATGGAAAAGGAATGGCAATAAGATCCGGAATAAAAGAAGCAACAGGAGATATAATCATTATACAGGATGCAGACTTAGAATATGACCCTGAAGATTATTATGAATTAGTAAAACCTATACAAGAAGGAAAAGCAACTGTTGTATATGGTTCAAGAATCTTAGGAAATTTAATGAGAAATTTAAAAGGAAAACATACTAGTGCTTATTACGAATATTATATGGGAGGAAAAGCCTTAACAATTTTAACAAATATATTATACAATGCCAAAATCACAGATGAACCAACTTGTTATAAAGTTTTCAAATCAGATGTAATAAAAAATCTTGATTTAAAATGTGTGAGATTTGAATTTTGTCCAGAAGTTACTGCAAAAGTAAGAAAGAAAGGACATAAAATTTATGAAATTCCTATAAAATATAATCCAAGAAGTTTAGATGAAGGTAAAAAAATAAAAATAAAGGATGGTTTTGAAGCTGTTTGGGCTTTGTTAAAATATAGATTCGTAAATTAGGGGGTTAATATGGAATATATAAAGTGTAATTTGTGTGGAAGTTGGGATTATGAAGTAATTCATAAATGTCTCAAAGAAGAGAAAGTTGATTTAACAAAAAAATATGCTTCCTCAAGCAATGTAATTGGTAATGAACAGATTGTACAATGTAAAAAATGTGGATTAAAATTTGTAAATCCAAGATTAACTGATGATGAAATTGTAAAAGGGTATTCAGAAGGTTCTGATGAAATGTTTATTTCTCAAGCAAAAGGACGTGAATTAACTTTCAAGAAATCATTAAAATTAATAAATAAATATGCAAAAAAAGGAAAAATTCTTGATATTGGAACTGCAGGAGGTTCATTTTTAAAAGTTGCTAGAAACGATGGATGGCAAGTAGAAGGAATAGAACCAAACAAATGGCTTTGTGAATGGGGATTAAAAAATTATGGAATTCCAATAAAATCTGGAACAATATTTGATAAAAAAAATAGATTTAAGGATAATGAATTTGAAGCTGTAACTTTATGGGATGTTTTAGAACACGTAACAGATCCTAAAAAAACCTTAACTGAAGTTAATAGAATTATGAAACCTGGAAGTTTACTTGTTGTTAATTATCCTGATATTGGAAGTTTAGTTTCAAGATTAATGGGAAAAAGATGGATTTTCTTATTAAGTGTTCATTTATTTTACTTTGATAAAAAATCTATTGTAAAGATGTTAAATGCTTCTGGTTTTGAAGTTATAAAAATAAAAAAACATTTCCAAAAATTAAGCTTAGGCTATTTAATTTATAGAATGGATGCTTACAACCATTTTTTATACAAAGTTGGAGATAAAATTACTGGAATTTTACATTTAAAGAATATACAATTTCCTTATTGGTTAGGACAAACTTTAGTATTAGCTAGAAAAAAATGAAAAATATTTTAATTTTAGGTGGAGGAGTATCTGGATTATCCAGTGCTTACTTTCTTTCTAAAAATGGATTTAATGTAGAAGTCGTAGAAAAAACAGGTTCTCTTGGCGGAGTTTCTGGTTCATTTAAACATAAAGATTTTAGTTTAGATTATGGACCACATAAAATTTATACTCAAATGCCAAATATAATGCAAGAAATTAAAAATTTAGTTCCAGATTTAATAGAAATTAAAAAGAAATCTAGAATTATGTTAAAAGGAAAATATTACAGTTATCCTATTGGTTTATTGGATATTTTATTAAAAATGAATCCTTTAATAGGAATTAAAGCAGGATTATTATTTGGAACAACAAAAATAAAAACAACTTTTAGCAAAAAAGAAATAAGTTATGAAGATTATATTGTAAATAGGTTCGGGAAAGGAGTTTATAATTTAGTTTTTAAACCATATGCAGAAAAAGTATGGGGAAATCCAAAAGAGTTGTCTTGGGAACTAGCTAAAACTAGAGTTTCAATAAATTCTATGTTATCTTTGCTTATGGGAATGATAATTAAGAAAAAAAATCCTGCTGTTAGTGCCGATTATTTCTATTACCCGAAGAATGGAATTGTAGAAATATCAAATAGAATGGCAGAAGAAATAAAAAAGAATAAAGGAAAAATAACTTTTAACTCTAAAATATCGGAAATTAAAGTTAATGATGGAAAAATAACTGAAGTTAGTATAAAATCCAAAGGAAAAACATTAAAAAGAAAACCAGATTATGTTATTTCTACTATACCAATAGATGAACTTCCAAGATTAATAAAACCTACTTTTGAAAAAGTAAATCTTACTGCTGAAAATTTAAAATATAGACCGGCAATCTTATTTTATTTAATCTTAAACAGAGAAAAAATACTTAATGATAATTGGTTATTCTATCCTGAAAAAGATTTAGTATTTACTAGAATATCTGAACAAAAAAACTTCTCAGAATCTTGTTGCCCTAAAGACAAAACTGCTTTAATTGTTGAATTATGTCCTACAAGAGCTGAAGAACTATCAAAATTAAACGATGAACAAATATATGGAATAGTTATTAATGACTTAGAAAAAATAAAATTAATTAAAAGCCAGGATGTAATTGAATATTTTTCAATAAAAATAAACAAAGCATATCCAGTTTATGATTTAAAATTCAGAGAAAATGTAAATGTTATTTTAGATTCATTTGCAGGAATATCTAATCTGATAACAAATGGTAGACAAGGATTATTCAATTATAATAACATAGATCATTGCATGGATATGGGTTTACAGGCTGCAAATTTCTTAATAAATAAAAACTCGGGTTGGAGAGGAAAAATTAAAGACTTTGAGAATTATAAAATAGTTGATTAAAATGAAAGTTTTATTGGTTAAACCTTATTCAAATATACATGTAATATTGCCTCCTTTAGGTCTTGGATACCTTGCAACTTACTGCAAATCAAAGATTAAAGATTTAGATATTAAAATTTTAGATTGTTTAAAAGAAAAATATGATTCTAAGAAATTTGCTGAATATATTATTAAAGAAAATCCAGATATTGTAGGAATTACTGCATTTAGTCTAGAAATTAACTCTGCCTTAGAATGTGCAAAAATATGCAAGGCAATTAACAAAGAAATGATTACAGTTATTGGAGGACCCCATGTTTCTAATGTACCGGAAGAAGTCCTTTGTAATCCAAATGTAGATTTTGTATTTGTAGGAGAAGCTGAACTTGGTTTTTGTAAATTTTTACAATCTAGAAAAGATCTTACTAAAATACCTGGATTAGGTTATAAGAAAAATGATAAAATGAAATTCAATAATCCCTTATTTATACAAAATTTAGATGATATTCCATTTCCTAATTATGAATTATTAAAATTCAAAGAGTATCCAAAGATGTATTTTATGAAGAAATTTCCTTCTGGGTGCATATTAACTTCAAGAGGTTGTCCTTTTTCATGTACCTTTTGTTGTGCTGGAAAATTATCTGGAAAAAAGTTTAGATTTAGAAGTGCTGAAGATATAATCAAAGAAATAAAATTCTTAAAATTGTATTATAATATAAAAGAATTCCAAATCTGGGATGATAATTTTAGTTTAGATAGAGAAAGAGCAATGAAATTCTGTAATTTATTAATTCAAGAAAATATAAATTTACCTTGGTGGTGTCCAAATGGATTAAGAATTGAAACTCTTGATGAAGAATTACTAAAAAAAATGAAACAATCTGGTTGTTATGCTATGGCTGTTGGAATAGAATCCGGGTCAGAAAAAATACAAAAAGATATGAAGAAATTTTTAAATCTTGAAAAAGCAAAAGAAATAGTTAAATTAGCAGAAAAATTAAAAATAAGAACCCAAGGATTCTTTATCATAGGTTATCCAACAGAAACAAGAGAAGATATTTTAAAAACAATTAAAATTGCTAAACAATTACCTTTCAAAAGAGCAAGTTTTTCATTATTCCAACCTTTAGTAGGTTCTGAAATTTATTATGACCTAAAAAAACAAGGAAAATTAACAAGTATAGACCTAAATAAATGTGAATATTCAAAACCTTCTTTAGTTCCACAAGGTTTAAAAAACATAAAGGAACTTAAAAAACTACAAAGAAAAGCTATATTAAGTTTTTACCTAAGACCAAAAATATTCATAAGATTTGTTATAGAAAATCTAACTTTAAGCCAATTAAAAGAGATTTTACTTATGTTCAAAAAATATATAATGGGAAAATGAAATTTTTATTAATAAACCCACATAGTTCAGTAAAGATTTATAAAACTGGAAAATTGAAAGCAGCTGTATCAGAAATGCCTATGATTTCTCTTGCATCTTTAGCTGGAGTTCTTGAAAAAAACAAAGTAGAAGTACAAGTTTTAGATTTAGCAACGTCTTTAGCTCCAGAAAATGAATTAAAAGATACCTTAAAATATTTTAATCCAGATTATGTGGGAGTTACATTTACTACTCCCTTGTATGAAGAAGCAAAACAAATAGCAGAGATTGTAAAAGGTTTTAATTCAAAAATAATTACAATCGCTGGAGGAGTGCATATCTCTGCTTTAACAGAAGAAACCTTGAAAAATTCTCAATTTGACATAGGAGTAATAGGCGAAGGAGAAGAAACTTTACAAGAAATAATAACTAAAAAACCTTTAGCTAAAATAAAAGGAATTGCTTACAAAATAAAAGGAAAAATAAAAATTAATAAAAGAAGAGAATTGATTAAAGATTTAGATTCTTTACCATTACCTGCCTGGCATTTATTTAATTTAAAAAAATACAAAGCAAGTAAATTAACTACAAGAAAACAGCCAGTTGGTCCAATAGAAACTTCAAGAGGATGTGTATATGGATGTATTTATTGTAATAAAGATATTTTTGGAAGAACCTTTAGATATAAATCTCCAGAGAGAGTTATACTTGAAATAAAACATATGTTAAATTCTGGATTTAAAGAAATTCATGTATGGGATGATAATTTTGTTACAAACTTAGATAGAGCAAAGAAAATTTGTGATTTAATTATACAAGAAGGATTAAATAAAAAATTTGGTTGGGTTTTAGCTTGTGGAGTAAGATGTGATTGTATTGATGAAGAATTTATTAAAAAGGCTAAACAAGCAGGATGTTATTCTATTTATTTAGGTGTAGAAACTGGAAGTCCTGAACTATTAAAAAAGATAAATAAAGGAGAAACCTTAGAACAAATAAAATATGCTTTTGATTTATGTAAAAAAGTTGGAATTGAAACAGTTGCATTTTATATGTTAGGATTACCTGGAGAAACAATAGAAACTATGGAACAAACCATTAAATTTGCAAAAGATCTTAATTCAGATTATGCTAAATTTACGATTACAGTCCCTTTCCCAAGCACACCTTTATTTTATGAATGGGACAAACAAGGCATTATAAAAACCAAAGATTGGTCAAAATATAATTTCCATAGTGCTTCAAATATTTATAATCATCCAAATCTATCTTGGGAAATATTAGAAAAATACTATCATAAAGCTTACAAAGACTTTTACTTTAGACCAAAATATCTAGTAAGAAGATTGTTTAAAGATATAAAAGAAAGAAGATTATTAACAGAAATTTATGGGGCTTTTAAGACCTTTATTTAATAAGATTTTTAAACCTTAAAATTGTTATTCTATTATGAAAATACTTGAAATTACAGAGTTCTCTGCAGGCGCTTGTGGAGTATGGACAAGAGTATTATCTGAAAGTAAAGAGTTCATTAAACTGGGCCATCAAGTAACTGTATTCTCTTCAAACATAGAAAAAGGTTCTGGTAAAACAGTAAAATCTGAAGATTATCTAGATAAAGTCAATATTAAAAGGCTGAAAAGCACAAATGTTTTTTATGGCATGCCAAAATTTGCAACAAAAATATTTTCCGGCAATCCTACTTCTTTTGATTTTAAAAAAGAACTTATGGAATTAAAACCAGATGTAGTCATAACACATCTTTGGCATCATCATTCTATAAAAGCAGTAAATTTATGTAAAAAATTAAACATTCCTTGTTTTTTAGTTACTCATGCTCCTTTCAATGTTAAAAGAAGGTTTCCTTTAAACTTAGCAACTTGGTTTTTTAATAATATTTCTGCAGTAAGTCCTTTAACATCTGGTAAAAGAGCTTTGAAAAAGTTTGATAAAATAATTGCAGTAACAAAATGGGAAATTCCTTATTTAGAAAAATTAGGTATTTCTTATGAAAAAATAATTTACATTCCAAACGGTATACCTGAGGAATATTTTATTCAAAAAGCAGTTAAACCTAAAAAAGATGTTTTGTTCCTAGGTAGAATTGCTCCTGTAAAAGATATTGAAACTTTATTAAAAGCAGCTTCCTTATTACCTGAAGTAAACTTTGATATTGTTGGTCCAGCAGAAGAAGATTATTTAAAAAAATTAAAATTAACTAGTAATGTAAAAATATTAAAACCAGTTTATAATTTAAAAAATAAAATTAAATTAATTGATGAACATACAATATTTGTTCTTCCTTCTAAAAGAGAAGCTATGCCTCAAGCATTACTAGAAGCTATGTCACGGGGTAAACTAGTAATTTCATCTGAAACCGATGGAGGAAAAGAAATAATAAGAAATGGAAAGACAGGATTATTATTTAAAATTGGAGATTATCAAGAACTTGCTAATTTAATTAAAAAGAATATAAAAGGCAATAAAACTATACAAAATAATGCTAAAAAAGAGGCTAAGAAATATTTATGGAGTAATTTGGTTAAAATTTATCAAAAATTATTTGAAAAATGACAGTTTGGGATAAATATTGGCAGGAAACTAAGTTTAATGATGATTTAATAATTAATAATCTAAAAAAATCTCATTTTTGGAAAGAACTTAAACAAGAAATACTATTAAATTTTGGAACTTTTAAAAATTTAAAAATAGTTGAGCTTGGTTCAGGACGTGGAGAGATGTCTTTGTTAATGGCTTTGGAAGGAGCTAATATTACTTTAATAGATGAATCTGATTTTGCATTAATAGAAGCTAAAAAATTATATTCTAAATTTAAATGCAAGGTAAAACTAGAAAGAAAGGATTTGTTTGAACTAAAACCAGGAAAATATGATATTTGCTTAAGTTTTGGACTTGCTGAACATTTCAAAGATGAAAAAAGACTGGAAGTTATTAAAAAACATTATGATTTAATTGCTAAAAATGGAATAATTATACTTAGTGTACCAAATACTAAATCTTTCCCTTACAGAATCTATAAATCCTTGACAAGTTTGGTTGGATTATGGAAATATGGTCTTGAAATTCCTTATTCTGAAAAAGAATTGTTAGCTATTAGTAAAAAATTAAGTATTACTAAATATAAAATCATAAGAAGCTCTTTTTTAAATACATTTTACCATTTTTTAATTATGAATCCATTAAAAATATTAGGTTTACACTTAAAAGAAAGATTTATGGATACTAAATTCTTAAATAAATATGGATATGCTTTAATATTTGTAGGAGAAAAATGATTTCCATTATAATAACCGGATATAAAGAACCTAAAACCATTGGTCGTGCTATTGAAGCTTTTCAAAAGCAGAAAATTAAAGAAAAATATGAAATCTGGGTTGTTGCTCCTGACAAAGAAACTTTAAATGTAGCTAAAAAGTATAAAGTTAATATTTTACAAGATCCTGGAAAAGGAAAACCAACTGCTTTGAATTTAGTATTTGAAAAAACTAAAAAAAGTGATATTTTAGTATTAACAGATGGAGATGTTTTTGTTTCTGAAAATTCTGTTAATTTATTAATTGAAAAATTAACTAAAAAAGTTGGTGCTGTATCTGGAAGACCTGTTTCTATGAATCCCATGAATAATTTTCTTGGTTATGTAAGTCATTTGTTAACGGATATTGGAAATGATTTAAGAATTAAACTAGTTAATGAGAATAAATTTATTGTTTGTTCTGGGTATTTGTATGCTATTAAGAATATTGTTAAAAAAATACCTGAAAATATACTAAGTGACGATGCTTATATTACTAGATTCATAGGAAATAAAGGGTATAAGATAGATTACGCACCTATGGCTGAAGTTTATGTTAAATATCCTGAAAACCTTAAAGATTGGATTAAACAGAAAAAAAGAAGCACTGGTGGATATGAACAATTAAAAGAATTTTTCTCTGAAAAAACAATGAGATCCTTTTCACAGGAAGCTTCTGGTGTATTTAATGTTTTAAGATATCCTAAAAGTTTAAAAGAATTATATTGGACTAAACTTTTAATATTCTTAAGATTGTATTTATGGATAAGAATCTTTATTGATGTTAGAATTAGAAAATTAAGCTTTGAAAAGACTTGGGTTAGAATTGAGAGTACAAAATAAACCTTTATTCATTTTTACATATAAAACAACAATAATTTGATTTTTCAAAAACTGAATTTCTTGTTGTACTTCCATGTGAAATACAATAATTATTTGCAAAAAAAGAACAACCACTTGTATTTGGAGATATTAATGAACTTTTATAAACTCCGTGGGCATATCCTAACCCATATTCTGAATCTGTACAATAACTCTCTGCACCAATACATTTTCCAAATGCACATAGTCCAGGTTCTGTTACATCTTTACAATCTTTTATTTGACTTGAACATTTTGTACCGGTACAAAAACTTTCATTAAGTATTGATGTCCAATCCCCGTTTGGACAAGCATCACAATATTCTGTATTAGTAGAAAGTGATTTACAACAACCAAAAATATCAAATTGAATTCCTGTTTCATGAGGCTCTAAATAAGAATAATCTTGACATCCAGTCAAACAACTTGCACTACATATAGCTTCTGATGCAAAACCGCTTGTTACTGTTGTTTCTCCTACAGCACAAGTTGTTTTACATGAACGTGTATTTGTTGAACTTCTACAACAAGCCCAAGTTTGAGTAAGGATTTCTTCTGGTTCTTCTGGTTCTTCAGGCGTACTTCCTAAACAACTAACATTACAAAGTGCTTCTGAACCAAACCCACTTACTATTGTTGTTTCTCCTACAGCACAAGTTGTTTTACATGAACGAACCCATGCTGCATCTCTACAACAAGCCCAATTTTGAGAAGAAGAAGCAGTAGTATTAATATTAGTTGAACTAGGCTCTTCAGTGATTTCACATCTTTCTATTGTTAATTCTTCTTCGTTTGATAATTTACATCTTTTTTCAAGATCACAACAACTAGCTTTAAAAGTCATTCCTCCTCTATCATCAATAGTAACAATTTCAGAATAGTATCCATCAGAATTAAGGTTTATATCTTTATAATTTTTGTATCCAGACCCTGTATCTTTAAATAGTGTACAAATACCTTTTATAATATTTGATGTAATTCTTATTGTTGCACCACTATCAACACAAACTATTCTTGGAGTTACAACTAAATCTATATTGTAGTTATTATATTCGTTATTTATATTTAGAGGGGCATTATTTTCTTCAATAAGATATTTATTTAAAATCGTTGTTGGTTCTGGATTAGTAGAAAGTAGATTAGCATTTTTAGAAAAAGAACCAATTTTTATTCCATAAATTATTACAATCGTTAATAAACAAATTAGAACTACAATAATAATAGTCTTTGTATCAACACCCTTTTTCATTAATTTAATGGAATATTTTGTTATTTATAAAATTTGTTATTAAGATTAAATAGCTTTATTTTTAAGTTCTTTTAAAAAATCTTCTAAACCTTGGCCTTCATAAAATCTTACTTTAGTAACAATTTTACGGTTTGCTTTACGATAAAAGTAAAAACTTGGGTTAGAATTGAAAGTACAAAATAGTTAGGTTTATATATATTAAATAGATACTATAGTATATATATTTGGGGTTTAGCTAAATGAAAAAAATAATATTAATTTTAGTAAGTTTATTATTTATAATTGGATTTGTAAATGCAGTTGAAGAATATTCTGTTGACGCAAATACTTTAGCTTTATACCATTTTAATGAAGAATCCGGAATTACTGCTTATGATGAAACAGGAAATTATGCAGGTACATTAATGAATGGAGTAAGTTGGAGTAATAATAGTCCATTTATAACAAATTCTTCTATAGATTTAGATGGTGTTGATGACTATGTTTCTATAAGTCCTTATTTATTAAATAATTTACCTCAAGGAACTTTTGAATCTTATATTTATATAAGAAATGTTGCTCCAGCTGGGGGTTGTATAATTATCTCTAAAGGAACAGAAAGTCTTACAAATTTTATAATTGCTGTAGACCCTCCAAATTCAAAAATTGGTGCTCATATGGGAACGGGTTTATATTTTTCATCTAATCAAACTATTAATTTAAACACTTGGTATAAAATTGCTTTGACTTGGGATGGAACAAAATGGAAATGGTATATAAATGATGTTTTAGATAATGAAGTTAATGCAACAGAAATACCAATAAATGACAATAGTAATGAAGTAAAAATAGGAAAACATAATCATGGTTCAGGACCTTTTTATTGTGATGGTATTATAGATGAAGTAAGAATAAGTAATATTGCAAGAGAATTTAGTGCTCCTTCAAATTCTGCTCCAGTAATTAATTCTTACTCTCCAGAAAATTTAATTTTTACAATGGAAGAAAAAACTTCACAAGAATTTAATGTAACTGCCTCCGATATTGATGGAGATACATTAAGTTATGCTTGGTACTTAAATAATAATCTAGTTTCAACAGAATTTAATTATATTTTCTTTCCGAATGATACTCAAGCAGGAAATTATAATTTAATGGCGGTTGTTTCAGACGAAGAAATGTTAAATGACACAATAGAATGGAATGTAACAGTTAATAATTTTGTTAATCCTTGTGTATCTGATGAAAATACAGTTGCTTTATATTGTTTTGATGAAGGTTTAGGATATACTGCTTATGATTCTTCTCCAAACCATAAAAATGGAAATTTAATAAATAATCCACAATGGGTTTCAGGAGGAAAATTTGGTAAAGCATTACAATTTGATGGTTCTAATTATGTAAATATTCCTCTTCCTTTTGATGGAGTACAAAATCAATTTACAATAGAAATGTGGTTCAAAACAAGCCAAGCACAAGGAGGGTATAATATTGGTTCTGATTTATATAGACATAGAGCAGATCCTAATGATGATTTATTAATAAGATTAAATGATCATGATGATTTAGGTAATCCTATATTATATATTAATGGCCATATTTATAGTTCAGTTGATTTTAGTGATTGGGCTACATTATATGATTATACAAATTATGCGGATAGCCAATGGCATCATGTTGCTTTAACTCATAATGGAACTAAAGCTAGATTCTATTACGATTTTGTTTTAATTAATGAAAGTTTAAAAGATAGTGATGTTAACTGGCCTAGAAATTGGGTTCAAGAAACTATTGGAAGAAATATTCATGATGGACAAACTGGTTTTATTGGATTAATAGATCAAGTAAGAATAAGTAATGTAGCAAAAGATTTTTCAGATGAAGATAATGATAGTATCATTGCTGATAAGGATAATTGTCCAAATGTTTACAATCCAGACCAATTAGATTCAGATTATGATGGTGTTGGAGATGCTTGTGATAATATTGAAGGAAATGAAACTCAAGATGGAAATACAACTGTAATAATAAATAATTCAACTAATTTAAATCAAACTTATGAAGGAAATTTACATGTTATTTTTAAACAAGCAAATGATATTGTAGCAGAATTTGATTATAATTTTTCAGAAGCAATATTAAATTTATCAAATATTTCAGTGGAAAGAGAAGAAGCAAGTGCAACTAAAGCTTTCATAATAGTAAGAGGATTAGAATTACAAAATAATGCTACTAAAACCTTGTATATGGATAGAAAATTATTAAATACTAACCTAAATTATATTTGTATTAAAGATGCTTTTATTAATAATCCTGACGAAATAACTAAAAACTGTCAAGGTCCAGATGAATATAGAATTTATTGTACTGGAAGTAGTCATAATGGTTATACTTGTACTAAAACTGCAGATCAATATATTATAACTGGATTAAAACATTCCGCAGCTAAAGAATTTGCTATGCCTGGAGATTGTGATGGTAATGGATTAGTAGAAATACCGGATATAAGTTGTTTAACTAGTTTGGTTATTAATTCATATAATTTGACAGGAAGATGTGCATTAGATCAAGATAATTGTTCAAATATGGATTTAGATGGTAATGGATTAT
Source organism: Candidatus Nanoarchaeia archaeon (assembly GCA_041651575.1). GTDB lineage: Archaea > Nanobdellota > Nanobdellia > SCGC-AAA011-G17 > JAFCDX01 > JAQUOT01. The sequence goes on along the minus strand of JBAZJB010000001.1, from coordinate 57,158 downwards.
TTGAAATACCTGATTTAAGTTGTATAAAAAACTTGATTGCAGATCCTTATTATGTTTGTCCACAATCTGAACCTTCTTTACAAATATTATTAGATACTAATACACAAAATTTAGTTACTAGTAAGGTTCCTTTTGTAAAAAAATTAAAGAAAAATAAAAAGTTAATATAATTCATCTTTTATAAAAATTTAAATTTACAAGAGACTTTAACATTTTCATAATATGTATAAATCCTTCTAAATTCCTACATTTCTTAAAAAAGTAATAAATATTTACAGGATTTAAATAATGTTTCATTCTAGATCTATAAAATTGTTTGTAAGCCATATTTCTTAAATTAATTAAATCTTGAGCAGCAAAATATTTTGTATTATATTTAGTAGATTCTACACTAGAAGACATTTGTATTCCTTTTGGCATTAAATTCTCTTTTTCATAAATATTATACAATTCAGTTCCTGCATAAGGTTGTGCAATATAAAACAAAACAAAATCTAATCCAGAATGACTAGCAAAATTTATTGTTTTCTGTATATCTATCATATTTTCATATGGAAAACCAATAATAAAAGGACTTATAGTCCAAAGACCAACCTTGTTGCATATTTTAATTATTTTTTTAACATAATCGTAATTAATCGGCTTTCTAATGAATTTAATTGTATCTTCAGAACCAGATTCAATTCCAAAAGCAATTCTATAATATCCAGATTTTTTCATTTTTCTAAGTAATGGTTCATCTAAAGTCCATATAGCAATTCCGTTTGGAGTATCCCATCTTATTTTTTTATGTAATTTTCTAGAAATAATTTCATCACAAATTTGATTCATTCTTTCTTTATTATAAGAAACATTATCATCTTGTATTCTAATTTGTTTAACTCCATAAGTATTTACAAGTTCTTCAATTTCATCAACAACATTTTTAGCAGTTCTACCTCTCCAAGTTTTACCCCATATAGTTTTTATAGAACAAAAAACACAATCTCCTGTACAACCTCTTGAAGTAATAATATCAGTAGCAGGTTTTCTCATTGTACCTATTGAATTTAATTTATGATTCAAATATAATTCCATTTTTAACAAATGTCTTGCTGGAAATGGAACTTGATCTAAATTTTTAATTAAAGCTCTTGGTTTATTATATCTTATTTGTCCTTCATGTCTTAAAACTGTTCCTTCAATATCAAACAAACTTCCTTTTTTGTAATATTTAGAAACAATTTCATAAAAAGTAACTTCTCCTTCACCCTTAACAACCATATCAATATCTTTACATTTTAAAATAGATTCTGGATTTGCAGAAGAATGTGCTCCTCCTGTAACTACTAAAATATTTTTTTTCAATTGTTTTGAAATAGATTTAATTAAAGCGGCTAATTCAAAAGCATCTTTTTCATAAACCGTAAAAGAACATTGTATTCCAACAATATCTGGTTGATAATTAAGTAAATACTTTTTAATTTCTTCCATAGACATACCAGAATACCATAAATTATCTGATATTTTTATAGTAGGACCTTCTGCATGTGCATCAAGAATTTTAACGCAACCGGCATAATCGTGCTTTTCTAAAAATCCTGCTAAATAACCTAAACCTAAAGGAACTTTTATGAATTCTATTCCTGAATTAATATTCCCCCTTATAGGAGGTACGATTAGTAATATTTTAGGTTTTTCCAAAAATTTCATAAGATTATAATAAAGGAAAAAATTTATATAAGTATCTCTTAACAAGAAAGCTTTTAAATAGTAATTTTTTATTAATATTAATGGATAATGAGAAATTAAAAGGGAATATAAAAGAATTTCTTAAAGACAATCAAAACAAGTTATTAATAGTTTTAATAGCCTTTGCTACGTTATTTAGATTATATTATTTCTTTAAACTTGGAGCGCAACCTATATGGTGGGATGAAGGAGATTATCTTGCAGTAGCTAAAGGTTTTTTGCTTAATTGGCAGACACAAGAATGGTGGGCTCATTTTTCTGGAATTAGGCCATTATTAATGCCAATGTTATGGGCCTTATTCTTAAAATTAAATTTATCTGAAATAATAATGAGATTTTTCACATTATTTATACCTTCTATTATAACAGTTTATTTGACTTATGCTATTGGAAGAGATTTATACAATAAAAAAGTAGGTTTAATTGCTGGATTAATGATGTCTGTATATTGGGTACAAATGTTTTATACTTTTAGGTTACTTACAGATATTCCTGCTTTATGTTTAAGTATGTTTTCCATTTATTTCTTTTGGTCTTGGTATATTAAAAAAGAAAAACCAATTGGATTATATTTATGTATTTTATTTGGTGTTTTAGGATTTTCAACTAGATTCCCATTAGCTATGGTTCCATTTACTTGTATATTTTATCTGTTTATAACTAAAAGATTTAGTTTATTAAAAGATAAAATAATTTGGAAAGCAAGTATAATTGGAATAGGGTTATTATTATTTTATTTTATAATGGCTAGTTTATTTGGTTCTGGTATTTTAAATGCAATTCAATTCTATTTTGGAAGTAAAGCAGTTTCTATGGGTACTCCAGTTACAACTGCGTTTAAAGATATTATGCTTTTAATACCCTCTTTGTTAGAAAAAGTTTGGCTTGTTGCTGTATTTATTGGATTAATAACTTTCATAAATTTGGTTTTAGGATTTGATTTATTCTTAAAGAGAAAAAATAAAGAATTAGATTCAGATTTCTTTGTTTTTATATGGGCCTTTTTACAATTATTTTTATATATAGTAATAGTAAAATCAGCAACTGATCGTTGGTTATTAATGTTGATGCCTGCTCTTTTTATAATAGCTGCAAAAGGGACTTTATTGATTTATGATTATTTAAAAAAATATAATAAAGAAATTGCAATAGTGGCATTATTAATTTTCGTAGGAGGAGGATTTTATGAACATTTTACACATACAAACCAATTAATTGATATGAAAATTGGAAGTTATGGAGAAGAAAAAGAAGCAGGAATATGGATAAAAGAAAATTTTGTGGGTATACCAAAAATAATGACTGCTTCCACTGTACAAATTGCTTATTATTCTGAAGGATATACTTATGGGTTTAGTACAAATGCCACTGAATATACAAATTGTGTAGATAAAATGGGAGCAATAGTAGATAATGAATCCTGTCAAAACATAACCGAAACATTATTTGATGAAAAAGTTAAAGAAGTAAATCCAGATTTCTTTATCATACATATATTTGAACCAGTATTTACTCCAAAATGGGCTTATACTTATGCAGAAAAACATAGAAATCAATTAACTCCAGTGCAAGCTTATTTTGCAGACGAACAAAAAACACAACCAATGTTAATATTATATAAATATAATAAATAATTAACAATTAAATATTTTTCTTATAGATTTTAAATCATATCTCATAGAATTAATCATATTACAAGGATGTATACATACGCAATTGGTTAATTTGCTTCTCATTATATTCGCTTTTTCTGAAGTCCAAAGTTTATAAAAATTATAATCAAACTCTTTTAAATTAGCAAAGGGTTTTGTAAATTCACAAAAAGAAACATCTCCATTTGTAAATACAACTCCATCTACTTTTCCAGCCAAACAATCCATTAATCTTTTTTTATTTTCCAGTATGGAAATAGCATTATCATCGAATATATTTGTAACTTTTAATAATAATGGACTACTCATTCCAGAAGTTAATTTTTCTAATTTTTTATTCATCTCTTTCATTTGTTGTAAAGACAAAGTATTAGAAGCAGTAAAATCACTTAATATATTTTTATCAATATTATAACTGTGTTTATGAGAATCTCTAACAAATTGTAATCCGTGAAAAACTTTTAAATTATCTTGTACAAATTTTATTAGATCTTCAATTTCATTATAATTTTCTTTGCAAACTGTAGTGGATAAACTTAAACTAAAATTCTTATAATTATTTAAGGTTTTTAATTTTTTTACAGTTTCTATAACTCTATCAAAAGTACCCTTTACTCCCCTAATTTTATCGTGCGTTTCTTTTAAACCATCTAAAGATACTTGTACAGCAATATCTAAATTAGTATTATCTAAAATTTCTTTAGTTTTGTTATAAATTAAATCGGGTAAAGTACCATTTGTAGCTAAAGTTATTTTTTTAGTATGATTGATCTTATCAAATAGTTTACATACTTCAACAAGATCTCCACGCAAATAAGTTTCTCCACCAGTTAAGACTATAGAAGTTAATCTATTCTTTAAAGATCTTATTATTTTCTCTATTTGGTCTAAGGACATTTCTTGAGTTTTTCTATTTAAATGTTTAGCATAAAAACAGTGAGAACAATTTAAATTACATCTATCTGTAACAAAAAAAATCAAGTTTTGGGGAGTTTTTAATCTTTTTAATTGAAATTTACTATAAGTATATATAGTTCTAGCTAAAGTTCTTCTTACAAATCTAGGTAATTTCAAAATTATACCATAGTATCCTTCTCTTGCTTTTGTTTTCATTTTAAGTAATTTGGTTTTCTAATCTTTAAATATAAAGTTTGCGGTAAAAAAACAATATTCCATAAATATCCTAATAACCAATTAAAACTATAATTAAATCCTAAGTTAACTATTTTATACAAATTCGAATGTTTTTTAGCATTTTCTTTTCTTAGAGAAACAACTTCATTAAGATTTATCTTCTTAGTTTCTTGTATTCTATTTGGTAATAATTTTAAGGTTATAAAAATATCAATTATAGGTAAAAATATTATAAACAAAATATTCTTTTTTAAAAATAAAAATCTTATTCTATTTTTATGCCATCTGTAAAAAGTCCCTACTCTTCCAGCAATTGCTCTTTTATGCAAAACTAAGCATCTATCATCAACGAAATTTTTATAACCAAGTTTAGAAACTTCATACCCAACATCATTATCTTCATATCCATAAATATATCTTGGATCAAAACCTCTGCATTTATACAATAACTCTTTTAACATAATACAATTTGAAGTTGCAATATAATCTGTTTCCCTTAATTTGCAATTATCTAGATATAAAAACGTACCATCTTGATTTATAGCAGAATTTGAAATTCTTATTTTTGTTTCATTTCCGAGAGTTATTTTTTCTCCCCCAAGCTGACCTATTTTAGGATTTTCTTTCAAAATTTTTAGCATAGTTTTCAAACAGTCTTTACTTAAAACTATTGAATCGCTATCTAAAAACCATAAATATTTTCCTTTACTAATTTGATAAGCTTGATTCCTCGCTTGTGCTGCACCAACATTTTTTTTATTAGTAATTACTTTAACAAATGAATATTTTTTATTTAACAATTCCAAAGTTCCGTCTGTGCTCCCATTATCTACTACAATTACCTCATAATTTTTGAAAGTTTGCTTTTTAATAGAATCTAAACATTCTTTCAGATCATTTTTTCTGTTCCAACTAGGTATTATTATAGATACTTCTGTCATTTTATTTAAATAATCTTAAACTATTGTAATAGATATATAAAATTAAGGTTCCATATGTTGCAATAGGATGTAAAATCCAAGCTAATGTCGGTTTTCTAATAAATCCTTTAATAGTATCATAAAATACAGGTAAAATCAAAGCAACCCATAATAAACCCTTAATTATATCAAATTTAGTCAAACCATAATCAGAATATTCTATTTTAACTTCTTGATTATTTCTTCTTTTCATTCTTCTTGTCTTCTTTTTAAAAAAATCTCTTAATCCAAACATATAATGTATAATTCCTGTATCCACTTTTGCAAATTTATCATATCCATAATTTACTAATTTGTAAATAATATCTGTATGAATAAAGGGTTCATATTTAATTTTAATTAAATCTTTCTTTCTGTATAAAAATCCATTCGAACCCATAGCAGGAATCTTTTTATGATCTAACTGAACTTTTGTATAAATTTCGTTTTTCTCTAGTATTTTATAAGGAAATTTTGTCCAATCATTTTTAAAATAATTAAATCTATCATGCAATCCTAAATAAATTGCAATTGGATCATCTCCCCCGATTAAAGCACAATATTTTGTTATTAATCTATCTTTTTTTCTGGAAGTAAAATATAAAGTATCAGAACCAGTTATTTCTTTGTCTTCAAATGGTTTTACCATTTTTTTAAGCCAACCTTTATCTAAAATAAAATTATCTGCATCAACATAACACAAAATTTCTCCTTTTGATTGCTTAATTCCTTGTACTCTAGCTCTTTCTTCTATTCTAAAAGAATTATTTAATATCCTAGTAGGATATTTTTTTACAATCTCCAAGGTTTTATCTGTAGAACCCCCATCAATAATTAAAACTTCAAAATCTTTCTTAGAAAAATTCTGTTCGAATATATTTTTTAAACATTCATCTATTGTTTTTTCATTATTATAAGTAGGAAGTATTATTGATACTTTCATATTTTTAACTTCTCCGAAGGATTTAAGGTTTTTTTAATTGGGCCATCTTTAGATAAAATTCCTTTTAAAAAACCCAAAGCATAAGATATTTGAGTTAAAAAAGTCAAAAACATTACTGGAAAAAATAATTTTATGCTTTTTGTCTTTATTCCAATCGTTAATAAAAACAATCCATATAAACATAAACAAACTAAATAAGCATACATTATTAATTTAGAAAATAAAGAGAATATTAATCCAAAAAACAAACCTAAAACAAAAAGGGCTGGGATAAAAAATAATAATTGTCTAGATTCTTTATGTATTCTCATAAAAAATCCTCTCCACATACCCCAAAAGAAAGTTTGTTTCAAATGTTGTTTTAAACTTTTCCTAGGATGATGATAAATTAAAAGTTCTGGATCATAAATCATTTTACCTTGTTTTAATAAAGAATAACATACTTGTGTGTCTTCTCCGCCCCAATATTTTGAATCAAATCCTTTCACTTCATCAAAATCTTTTTTTCTTACAAAAAAATTACAAGTAGGCCAATCATCTATCTCTTTTCTCTTTCCTTTTCCATATCTATCTCCGGTTTTTGTTGCACTTAACTCATAAACTTTGTTAGAAACTCTTTGGAAAAAAGTTGCATTCTTTGGAACCAAACTAGGACCTCCAACAGCAACAATATTTTTATCTTCAAAATCTTTTAATGCTTTTTCAAGCCAATCTTTTTCTGGATAAGCATCATCATCTATAAAAGCTAAGATTTCTCCTTTTGCATTTATAACTCCTGTATTTCTTTTTTCTGCAGGAGGAACTTGTCCAACCTTTATAATTTTAGTCTTAGGAAATTTAACATTTTCATCGGCTTCAGAAATAACAATTATTTCAAAATTTTTATAAGTTTGATTATTAAAATGAGGAATAGCTTCGTGAACATATTCTCCTATTTTTCTTACAGGTATTATAATAGAAAATTTTATCATTTTTTAAAATAATTTTTGTACCAAATATAAGTTTCCTTTAATCCTTCTTCTAAAGAATAATTTGGCTCCCAATTTAATATTTTTCTAGCTTTTTCCGAAGATAGATATTGGTCCTTTATTTCTGCTTTAGCAATGTCTTGTATTTTTATCTTTGAATCTTTTTTATCAGAAACTTCAATAATTTTTTTAACAAGATCTAGTATAATAACTGGTTTATCTGTTCCAAAATTAAAAGCCTCTCCTTTTAAATTTAGTTCTTGTATTTTTTCTGCTAAAGTTATATAGGCATTTGCTGCATCTTTAACATAGAAAAATTCTCTAGTAAACTTTCCATTGCTTCTTATTAAAATTTCTTCATTATGTAATATGTGTTTAATCGTTTCAGGAATAATTCTATCAAAATTCAAGTCTCCTCCACCATACACATTAGAAAATCTTGTAATTGCTACAGGCATATTATATGTTTTTCCATAAGCTTGTGCTACTAAATCAGTGCAAGACTTAGAAACATCATAAGGATAAGATCCTTTTAAAGAAAAAGTTTCATCATAAGGCAATTTATCGCTTGAACCATAAGCTTTATCAGAAGAAGCAACAACTATTCTTTTAACATTCTGATTTAATCTACAAGATTCTAAAATATTTAGAGTACCCATTACATTTGTTTCTATTGTTTCTAATGGATTTTTTAGAGCAATTTGAACTAAAGGTTGTGCTGCTAAATGAAAAACAGTATCTATGCCATATTTTTCTAAACAAAGTTTAATCAAACCAATATCTAACATATCTCCAAATATTAAATTTGTTTTTTTATCTAAATTAAAACTTAAAAAATTACTTTCTTTAGGATATTCTTTTACTAAACAACATACATTTGCTCCTTTATCTACTAATTCTTTTACTAACCAAGTCCCTATAAAACCAGTTCCACCGGTTACAAAAATATTTTTACCTTCCCAAAAATTCATTTCCACACCTTCCATTTAGCTTTTCCGTCTCTCCAAAGAGCATTCAAATCTTTAGTATCTTTTATTATATTCATTCCTTTCCAAAATCCATTATGAGTAAAAGCATAAATTTGTTTATCTTTTGATAAATTTTCAAAAATCTCTTTTTCAAGTTCAAATCCGCTTTTGATATAGTCAAATATTTTTTTGTTAAATACCATAAATCCCCCATTTATCCACTCTTTCATTAAAGGTTTTTCTTTAAATAAAGTAATTAATTTATCTTCATTAAATTCCAAAACCCCATATTGATTAGCTATTTGAACGGCAGTTATAGTTGCTATTTTTTTATGTTTAAGATGAAATTTAATTAATTCATAAATATTTACATCAGAAACATCATCTCCGTAAGCAACACAAAAATTGTCTCCTTGAATATATTTCTTAACTTTCATTAATCTTTCAGCTTTAGTAGCATTTTCTCCAGTATCTACAAAAGTAATATTCCATTTTTCCTCATTTTTAGTATGTAAATTAATTTTATTATTAATTATAGAAAAATCATTATTTCTTAATGAACTTTTTAAAAAGTAATCTTTTATTTTATCCCCTTTGTACCCCAAACAAAGAATAAAATCATTAATCCCATAATAAGAATATATTTTCATTATGTGCCATAAAACAGGCCTATCGCCTATTTCTATCAAAGGCTTTGGTATTTCCTCAGTTAGTTCAGTTAGTCTTGTTCCAAGACCCCCACAAAAAATTACGACTTGCATAAATACCTTTATTATAAAACATTTAAAAACCTTTTGAAATTACTTATCATAAGTCCTAAGGATATAAGTTCTATAAGCTATGCCTAAAGTATCCATAAAAATGCCTATAACTGCCTTTAAATTCATCGTAGTCTCAAATTTGTAATCTAAGACTATAGGGGCTTCAACTACCTTGTAATGCCTTCTTTTCGCATTTACAAGCAATTCTAAGTCAAATGCATACTTTTTAACAATAACCCTATCCATCAAATCTTTAGCACATTCATATTTTAAAAGTTTTAAACCAGACTGAGTATCACTAACACTTAATCTAAATAAGGCAAAATTAAACAATTGATAACCCCTACTTAATATTCTCCTTAATATAGGATAATGAACTTTTGATTGAGGATGTCTTTTACTTCCTATAATAATATCTGCATTATAAAATTCCATATATTTAAAGAAATTTTCTAAAGATCCTGGGTTTATATCCAAATCTGCATCCATAAAAGTAATATATTTTCCTTTGGCTTTATTAAAACCATATTTCAAAGCATAACCCTTACCTTTATTTTGTTCGTAATTTAAAATTTTTAGTCTTTTGTCTTTAATTTTTTTAACCTCTTCTAGGGTATTATCTTTGGATCCATCATTTACTAAAATTAATTCAAAATCTTTTGTAACTTTGTTTATAGAATTAAGAATATATTTTAAATCTGAATATATTTTCTTTCCTTCGTTATAAGCCGGAATTATTACCGATAGTTTTACCATTTTATTTTGAATATTTAGTATACATTATTATAAATATTAAAGTTATGAAACTTAAAATTATCAATGAGTAAACTACTTGTAAAATTGAAGGATGATAAAACCAAATAAAAATAGCTTCTATTATATTAGAAAGGATTAAAATTGGGACAAACTTAGTTTTATTTATAGAGAGATTATAAAATGAAAATAAATAAATTAATGAATAAATTAACATAAAAATTCCGAAGAATCCAATTAAAGGAGAGATATTAAGATAATCATTTCCAAATAGGATAGTTACCATCAATCTTGAAAATAGAAAATAAAGGGTTATTATTCCAAAACTTATCAAAGAAATAATTCCTAAAGATTTATACAACAAATGTAATAAATGTTTTTTTTCTGATTTTTCTGCTTTTAATTCAGATGCTAAGGGGAACATTACTTGTATAATTGGGAATGTTGCAAAAAATAATATTTTTCCTATTAAAGACAAAGCAGCATAATGTCCTGCATCTATATTACTAAAAAAATGTTTAACTAATAATAAGTCTATTGAATACATTAAAGTCAAAGATAGGAAAGTCATCAATACGGGCCAAGAATAATTATATACTTGTTTTGTTTCAAATGGTTCTACTTCATATGCAAAAATAGGTTTTAATTGTTTTAAAATTATTAAAAATGCTACTAGCGAAGACAGAACTAAAGCAAAAATTGCTCCATTGATTCCAAATCCTAAACTCACTAATAAAATTACAAATCCAATTTTACCAAATCCTTCTATAGATAAATTAATTCCAAGAGATTTAAAAGATTGTAAGCCTTGTAATACTCCTCTTGCACTTGGAATTAATAAAGAAAACACTATGCTTATACCTAAAATTATTACTGGAATTAAAGGAACTTTTAAAAATTTAGCTAAAAAGGGACTAATTGCAATAAAAATTATTGAAGATAAAACCCCATAAAAAAATAGTTTCTTCAAAGATTTAACTAATAAATATTTTATTTTTCCGTATTCTTTTTTTGTTTTAAATTCAGAAACAAACTTAGTTATACTCATTTGAATAGTATTACTAGGAACTAAAATTATATATAAAAGAGAAAATAATGTTCCAATAATACTATATTGTTCTGGTCCAAGAACTCTTCCCGTATAAAAATGATAAAGATAGCTACAAACATATAAAATTCCAGTAGAAATTAATAAAATTATGCTCCCCTTAAAAATAGCTTCATTTTTTATGTAATTTATAATCTTTTTGTGCATTTTATACTAACCAAATTAAACTAGAGAAAAATAATTCAATCAATAAACAAAATAAAACAATCTGTTTTTCTGTAAATTTTCCGGTTCTAGTAAATATATGAGGTATTGAATAAATTTTATCATAATAAGATTTCACTTTTCCATCTTTAAAATACCCATAACTTTTAACATTAAATTTATTTCTTGCCTTTAGTATAAATTCTATAAAAAAAGGTATAGCACATATTAAAGCGGCTCTTTCCAAATTACCTATAATTGCTATGCAAGCCAAACTAGCACCCAATAAATATGTAAGTGAATCTCCAGGCAAAACTTTAGCAGGATATTTATTATAATAATAAAATATTATTAATGAAGCAAAAGTAACAATTGCTATTAAACATCCTAAATAAGAATCATGAAAATAAGCATAAAGTCCTAACATGCTCGTATAAATTAATCCTAATCCAGATTCTAAACCATTAAATCCTGCAAACATATTAACCATATTTGCTGCACCAACAACCCCAATAGGAATTAAAATCAAAGGATATAATAAACCAAAATTAATTTTTCCAAGAAGAGGTAAAAACATTGTTGTATCTCCTGCATTTACTACAATTAATGGAATACTAGCAAATAAAGTAAGTAAAGGTTTTTGCCACTGTTTTAATCCTTTTGATTCAGTTTTAGATTTATGAATTAATAAATCATCTATAAATCCAACTAAAGTTATTAATAAAAGAGTAGTTAAAACTGCAAATATATTTACAACATATGCAGGATTACTATAGATAAAAGTTTGTATAAAAATAAATATTAAATAACTAAAAACAACCCCGCCAAGCACCATCATTCCACCAGAAATTGGGACTAAGGGCGTATTCTTTTTATTTAGATCTTTAACATTAATATCTATTTTTTTTAAGTAATTGATAACATATTTAGCACTAAACAAAGTTAATAAAAATCCTAAAATTAAACAAATAAGTATTACTCTCATTTTAAACCTTTAAAATATTTTCACTTGGTAATTCTATTCTATTATAAGTTGCATTATATTGTATGTCTGAAGGATAATTTATTTTCCAAATTTTTAATGGACCTAATAAACCATATCCGGTATATACTGCTAATGGAAAATTATTTTCATCGCTATAAAATAATTTAAAGTTTTTTGATTCTTCTCCAAATAAGAAAAGATGAGTAAATAAAGTTTGTTTTACTTCTGGAGAAAGATACAATGAACTTCCCATCATATTTGCTTGTTGTCCTGTTATTGTAGGGATTATCATCAAACAACCATTTATTCCATTAGTAGTATTAAAAGTATATTCTTTTTTATTAAAGAAAATACAATTTATAGGAATATCATATCTGTTATTATTATAAACAACTACAGCTGTAGGTTGATTAAATTTAACAAAAGTTTGGTTGTCTTTTTCTATCGGAACTAAAAATCCTGCAATTCCAGCAATATTTTTTGGTAAAACAATTCCATTATAAATTATATCTTTATCTAACATTGTTCCTCCAATATAAGCATAAACCAATTCATTCCTAGTTTCTTGTACATTTTTTTCATCCAAAGTAAAAGTAGGAATCCAAGAATACCTATCATAATTTTCATCAGCACCGATACTTGAATAAGCAGGGTATTTTCCAATCTCATCTGAAATAATTAATAAATATGAAGCATTGTGAGGATATAAAAAATCTAAAGCTTCTTGTTCAGAATGCCCTGTCAAAACATGTCTTCCCATATAATAATTCCAAGCAGAAATAAAATTTCCCCCATCTGTGATTGTTGGTCTATCAAAACCACCTTGAACATAATAACCATAATCCCACCAATGTGCAAATACTGCGTCAGAAGCAGTATTATTTCTTATAAATCCTCCTGCTATTTGCCATTGATTATTATAAGCAGGACCTGAATGTGTTGCTTGAAAATAAACCGCTTTTGTAAAAGGTACAAAAATAAAAAATAAGATTATACCTGCTATTATTAATAATATCCAGAAATAATAATTATTTTTTTTGTATTTTTCATTTTCTTTAAAATAATTAATTAAATTAATAACAAAATACGAAACAAGTATAGTAGCTACAGGAATTAAAATTACTAATAATCTAATAGCACTTCTTGCAGCAACTACCATAACAATAACCCAAATAAACATGAAAATATAATTTTTATTTAGTTCTTTAATTTTCAAAAATAAATTATAGTCTTTATAAAAGGTTTTTAGATAAGAATAAATTAAAATTCCTGAAAAGATAATTAAAGAACCAAGATATAAGGATAAAGATAAGGTATTTGAACCATTTAGGGTAGAACTAGCAGAATATCTACTAAATATAAATGCGCAAATAAATAAGGTATATAGTAAGGTTAATTCTTTTACTTTCTTTCCTAAAGGTTTAAGCATATTATAAAATAATAAAACAGATCCAACAATAAAGGAGAGTATATACCAAATATTCATTTGGCTAATCCAATCAGGATTAAAGAAAGGTTGATGGCTTTCTGCAACAGTCAATATCCACCTATTATAACCAAAAGGATTAGTTAACGACAAATACAAACCAGTTATTTCATTTAATAATTCAGATCTCATAAAAATCAATAAAAATATTAAACCAAAAACAAAAGTTACAAGGAAACAGAATAAACTTATTGGTAATTTCTTTTCTAATTTTTCTTTAATATTAAAAATATTTTTATAATAAATAAAGTAGTATAATGCTCCAACTATAAATGCAAGATACATAATAGCAGAAGTTACTGAGGTAAATAATACATCTAAAGAATATCTTCCTGGAGCGAATATTACTAATAATAAAGTTAACAATAAAGTATACAAAGAATATGCAAATATATCTTTTTCTTCAAATTTACTAAAAAATATTTCTATTAAAGCAAATGGACCTACAATTAAAAATACGAAACTTGTTCCTCCCCAAGCCAATGCCATAAAAAATGTTGATAATGCGGCTAATCCAGAATATATCAAAGAGTTTTTTAATTCTTTTTCTTGGAATGCAGAAATGAATAAATAGAATGTTAAAAACATAAAAGTTAAACCTAATGCTTCTTTATCTGCAAATCCAGCCATTGTTCTATATAAATAACCTGGAATAACTGACAAAAATGCACAAGATAATAAAGCAATTGCATTTGAATTAAAGATTTTTTTAATTAACAAATAAAATATTACCAAAGATATACAGAAAAATACTGCGGGATAAATAACATCAACATATTCTAAAGTAATATTTGAATTAAAAATATGTAAAAATTTATACATATAAGCAACAACATAAGATAATAAATTTGCTTCTTGACCAGTATCAAAACCCAATGGTGAGTATCTTAAAACATCATGAGCCATTATAGATCCTTTTTCTATTATTTCTCTAGCATATCTTAAAAAAACAAAAGAATCTAATTCACTAGGAATATATTTTCCGGTTGTAACATCTTTTAAAAAACTAACATTTAAAGTTCTTAACCAATAAGAAAACCAAATTATTATTGCTAAAATTATATAACTAATTGCATTTTTATTCTCTTTGATCTTTCTCAAAAAATCTTCTTTTCTTTTCTCTATTTCCAGGTTTTTATGTTCATGTTCCATTTTTAAAATAATCTAGGTGTTAAATACACTTCCATTAATGCTGCTATAACTAAAATAACTACAGCTATTATTATTAAACATATCGTATCTAATAATACATTTTTAAACTTTTCAGATCTGAAGTCGTGGTTTATAGTAGCAACAGAAATTATACTTCCTGCCAATCCACCCACAAAATAAGCACTAATCTCAGGAATCCCATGTATCATATATCTTAAAAAACTTACTGAAAATATACTAAAATAAGCCCACATACTTGAAAATCCTAATTCTTTGGCATATTCGGCTACATTAATTCTAATTAAATTTCCTATTGCAGCAGATATAACAGATGCATTCCAAGTTAATATAAAAATTGCTCCTGCTCCATAGAAAAACGCAAAAAATAAACAAAATAATAAAACTTTAATATTATTTAAAAATATTTGTTCTAAAATAGGTAAATCTAAAAGAACATTTCCTGCAACTTTTGAATTAATAGTATTAATAGTTTGCATTTGAATTGAAAAAATAGAATCAACAGTAGCAGAAGGTAAAAATACATACCATACTGAAAAAGCAACACAAAAACCTAAAAATAAAAATATTAAAACCTTTAAAATTTTATAATGTTCTTTTAGTCTATTTGTTTCTGAATTTATGTTAATATCTTTATATTCTTCATATCTCATAGCATTAAATAATAGAGGAGTACAAGCTATAACTGTTAAAAAAACCATAACTAAGCTTGTTTGTTTTTCAAATATCCATAAGCTCAAAAACATAGCAATACTAGCATATAAGAAACCCAAAAAGAATAGTTCCCAAGGCCTCTTTTCCGCTTTTATAGGACTAATGAAAGATTCAAGTACCATTAGTAATTTTGATTCGAATATACTTTATATATTTTGTGATTGCACAAATCAACACATTTATAAAATTAAAATTTTTGTATAATCTATGCCGAGATCGCATAATCCGGTATTGCGCCAGCCTTGAGATAAACTTTTAAAAAAAGTTTAATCAAAAACTAGAAAGCTGGTTTCCGAAAGGATGTGCAGGTTCAAATCCTGCTCTCGGCGTTTTATTTTATAATGCCTTCCCAAGGCATAGGGTAGTGCATACATTTCATAGAAGTATCACAAAATATTTTATGACCTTCTCTTTGTACATCTTCACAAAATAAAAAATCATCAAAAGCTTCTAATTTCAAATCCCACTTAAATCTCACTTTTTCTAAAATAGATCTGTGAATTAAAATGCAACCCAAACCCGTTTTATATACTTCAATTAATCTTGGTTCCTGAAGTTCTTCATTAGTAAATCTAGTTCTTATTAAACTAGGATCTTTAATGTTTTTTTCAATAACTTCTTTCTTTGTTGCAGCATAATTTATATCATCAGATTTTAATAAATTATTTAAATCTTCTTGATTAAATTTCTTAAATAAAACAGGTTTAATTCCTGGAGGATGAGTATTAAAATAATTATAGTAAACTCCACATATAATCTCTTTGTTATGTTTTAAAAGTCTTTCAATTATATCTGTTGGAGGAACAATATCTTGTTCTAAAGATAAAAAATAATCATATCCTTCTTTTAATACCTTATCTACAATTAAATTTCTTGATTCTGCTAATTTATACCTAACATTTATCATTTTTGGTTCAAAACGAATTGTATTAATTTTATCTTTTATTTTATTATAATAATCAAGAGTATCAGAATTATCAACTAATAAAACATCAAAATTTTTATATGTTAAATCTTTAATTCCTTTTAAGTATTTATCAAAACAATACTCTTTATGTATCGATGTAGGACATCCAACTAATATTTTAGGTAACATTTTATTTTTTTATTTTATTCCAATCCATTCCAGAAACTAAATGTTTACATTTTATACTTGTATCACAATATATTTTAAATCCATTATTTTCTGCATCTTTACAAAAGAAAACATCATCAAATCCTTTTTCATTTTTATCATATCTAAATTCAACATTTTCTAAGACAGATCTATGTATTAGCATACAACCTAAACCAGGACAAGCCACATTTAACAGTTTATTTTGTTCTACCTCATCTAAACTAGCTCTTCTATAAACAATTCTACCTTGCGAATCTTTATCTTCTAATAATAATAAGGGTAAAAGAGTTTTATTATCGTTTCCTAATTTAAAATATAATGCACTTATTACTTTTTTATTATGATTTAATAATCTTTCAATAATATCCTTGGGGGGGATAACATCTTGTTCTAAAGATAAAAAATAATCATAATTTTCATCTAAAACTTTTTTTCTCAATAAATTTCTACTATGTACTATCCTATCTCTGGCATTTTCTATCCATTTATCTTTTATTGTAGGTAATTGTTCTTTTAGTTTATTATAATAATTTTCATCTTCAGAATTATCTATTATTAGAACATCATAATTAGGATAACTAAATGATTTAACCCCAATTACATACTCTTTAAGGCAATATTCCTTATGATTTGATGTAGGACAACCTACTAATACTTTCGGATACATAAAAATTAATAGAAGCAAAAATATAAAAAGGTTTTTAAAAATAAATTTTTAGAAAAAAATAAATAAAGAGAAAAAGATTTTATTTCTTTTTCATAGCAATTATTGCCCAGATTACACCTGCTATTACAACAATTCCTAACATTACCCATAACCAAGTTAAACTTGATTTTCCTTGAGTTGTTTGTTCTTCAGTAGGTGTTGAAGTTGCACCAGCAAGCATTTCTAAAGTAATATCTGCTTTGTTTAATGTTATCTTATTTAAAGTTAATTTAACATCTTTAGATCCATCGCCAGTTATATCTATTTCTACTGATTTTGCTGGTTCTAAAGTTGTTGTTACTTTATCATCAATTGTAACAGTAACTGTTCCTGATCCAACTGAATCAACTTTCATAGTATGTGAAGCTGCATCATAAGTAAATGGTTGTAAATCTCCAGCTCTTAATCCTGCAGTTGATGCTTCTTTTGAAATATCCATTGCTGTTGGAGTTGGTGTTACTGTACCACTTGAACTTCCTCCGCTACTTGAACCAGTTGTTGAACTTCTTGAATAAACATTTATATCTTGTGTAGCCAATTGTTGGTTTCCTGCTGCATCTGTAGTTAAACATTGTATAGTCATAGCTCCTGATGTAGTAGGTGTAAAAGTACCTGCACAAGCATTAGCCCCTTGACATATAGTTGTACCTGTTCCAGTTTCAGTTACGATAGTAGAGTTAGTATCACCATCACAACTGATAGCATAATCCCTAAATACAATTATTTTTTCAGTAGGAACAGTTATTTGAGGCACACTTGCTGTGTTCCTTATAGTAAAGTTATACCCTTTTTGTGAGTTTGTATCATTACCTGTTTGTCCAAAGTAATCTGCTGCTACAATTATAAAACTAACATTTCTTCCAACACTCATTCTTCCACCAAAAAGATTTGAAATAACAGCACTATATGAACAACTTTCTACTCCAGCAGATATAAAACATGTGCCTAGGGTCATATTAGTTGAATTACTACCCATACCAATTGTAGCTGCTCCAGTAAAATTATACCATATAGTTACATTACCTGTAGTTGCATTACCTGTTTTATTTATATTTGCATCTGAAATTGTAGCACTTACTGTAAAATTAGAATCATTATTGAAAAATGCTGAATTTCCTGCAGCTAATGCAGTTGAAGCATAAACAACAGTTCCATCAGTAACATTAATAGTTGTAACTCTTGGAGCTCTAGCATCTACACCAACTGTAAATGTTAAAACTGTTGAACCAGTTCTACTTGAATTTGAAGCATTAATTATAATACTGCCAGTAGTTTCTAAAGCAGCATTAGCTCCTCTTAATCCTGTTCCATTAACAGATACATTAACCCAAAAAGTACAATTATCAAATCCTAAACCAGAATCACCACTACGATTAGTTAAACCACCATTAGTTTTATTATGGAATACTAATTCACCTACACCTGTTCTAATTGCTATAAATCCTCCAGTCTCTTGTGAATCACAAGTTGAATTTGATGCTGCTCCAGCAGTAGCAACTTCAAACATATCTGTAAAGTTTATTGTAACATTAGTTATGTTTCCACTAAATTTAACTGCAGCCGCAGCCACATTAGTATGATTAATTGTAAAGTTGAAATATAATGCCCTACTATTTCCAGCTACAGCTCCTGAAAAATTAACAGTATAATTAGTATTAATATTCCACCAAGCACTTGCTCCTTCAATATTACCTGCTGCATCAGAAACATTATAGAAAGTTTGTTTACCATCTCCTTCTATAATTCCACCACCAATAACAAAATATAAACTCATTAAGACTAAAAAACTAATAAGAACGGAATTTACAATCTTTTTTTTATTCATTTATTTGCACCTCGAATCTCCTTTGTTTGATTAATATTTTTATTTGATTAATAAAACTAAAAATAATTAATATTTAAATGTTTCTGTTATTGACTTTTTTCATTTTTCGACGTTAACTACTTTAGAGTTGTTATAAATCTTGATTGCAAACTCTAATTTTTTTTCGTTCTCAGCGAATATAGTAAACAAATTTTGTCCTTGTTTAACTTTATCATTTAACTTAACATTCATATAAATTCCTGCTCCCTTGTCAGTTGGCGCTCCTGCTGCTTTTGCAATTTTAGTTAAATATTTGTTTGAAATTTCTTTTACAGAACCTTCTTGTTTTGCCTTAGCACAATATTTAAATTTTCCAATTTTAATTTGTTCTGGTTGTATCTTTGGATTACCCCCTTGAGCCGCAATTATTTCTTTCATCTTTGTATAAGCTTTTCCAGAATCTAAAATATCAATTA
Organism: Candidatus Nanoarchaeia archaeon; assembly: GCA_041651575.1. Taxonomy (GTDB): domain Archaea; phylum Nanobdellota; class Nanobdellia; order SCGC-AAA011-G17; family JAFCDX01; genus JAQUOT01. Next base: position 37,579 of record JBAZJB010000001.1, on the reverse strand, counting down.
CTTTTTTATTTGCATTCTTAACTCCGACCATTTGCAATAAATTAGTTGCCATAAGTATAGACTTCTTTCTAAGATCCTTTGGCATTTTTTCTTTATTATTTTGTAATAAATATAAAACATCTCTTGCTTCTAATGCAGGTCCAATACCATAACCAACAGGTTGAGAACCATCTGTAATAACTGCTTTAATATTAATACCTAATAACTTACCTAATAACTCAAACTTTCTTTTTAATCTTCTTGCATCTTTTTTATGTTTTAATTTACATTCCTTACCTATAGGCATATCTAATACTACATGTGTAGCACCAACTGCATTCTTTTTAGCTAAAATACTAGCTAATAATATACCTTCAGGATCTAAAGATAATACTTTTTCAATTTTTATTAATTTATCATCTGCACTAGCAAGTTCTAATACTCCACCCCAAACCATTGCTCCATTTGTCTTTCTAACTATTTTTTTAATCTCATCTACATGGAATTCAACAGGAGCTAAAACTTCCATTGTATCACTTGTACCAGAACAAGAAGTTATAGATCTTGTACTTGTTTTAGGTATTATATATCCTGCTGCAGCAATTATTGGAACTAAAATCATAGTAACCCTATTACCAGGAACACCACCAAGAGAATGTTTATCTAGTATAGGATATGTTTTAAAATTCAATTTTTTACCATGAGCTACAATTGCTTCTGTTAAATAAGCACTTTCATAAATACTCATTCCATTTCTATAACAAGCAGAGACAAAATAAGTAATTTCAATTTCAGTTAACTTATTTTCAACAATATCTTTTACTATCTCATCAATTTCCATTTTAGTTAAAGTAAATCCATCTAATTTTTTCTTAATGAATTCAAGAGAAAGTGGTTTTGGTTCTATACTGATTTCAACTTCATCTTTATCTTTTAATTTTAATATGTCCATTACCTCATCAAACAATCCAAGTTGCCCTGGAGAAATATTTCTTTTACTCTTAGCAATATCTATAGCAATTACTTGTTCCCTAGAATCCTTTTTAACTTTAATTCTATCTAATGCTCTTAAATCTAATTTTAAAGTATCTTCATTATTTAAAATTCCAATTAAAGGACCGCCAGAACTTAATTTAACCTCTTTTATCTTAAATTTCATTTTTGTTTTAAACTAATTCTTTAATATAAATTTTTGCAATTACATACAAACAAGATAAAACTAATGGACCAATAATAATACCTATTAACCCAAATATTTTAATTCCTCCAAATAACCCTATTAGTATTATTAGAGGATGTAAATTTGCTTTCTTACCTATTATTAATTGTTTTAATAAATTTTCAGTTCCGCTAATAAAAATAATTGAATAAATTAATAGTCCAATTGCAACAAAAATACTATTAGTGTAAGCCAACCATATGACTGCAGGGATATATACTGCTGTCCCTCCAATTAAAGGAATTACTGCCAGTATAATTACTATCAATCCCCAAAACAAAGCATTTGGTATTCCAAATATGTAAAATCCAATTGTTGCAAATATTCCTTCAACTAAAGCAGTTAAAAAAGTTCCATAGATTATTGCATGTATAGTTGATTGCAATTGTGAAAATATTTTTTCTTTGTCTTTTAAAGAAATAAACTTCTTGGTCTTTTCTAATAAAACATCTGAATCTTTAAATAAAAAATACATTGCAAATATTGAAATTAATAAATTTAACAATTTTTGAGGTAATTTTATTATTACTTCAGAAACAATTTGAAAAATATACTGTGAAGCTTCTTTTAAAATATTGTTTAAATCTAAAGATTGAATTATAGAATTAGTTCCAATTAAATTAGTTATGAAACTAACTATACTTGTAAACCCTCCGGATTGATAAAAAGCTAATGCTTCTACATACAATATTTGTATTAAAAGGATTAAAGGTAAAATAATTACCAATAAAATGCTTAAAGTCATTATACTTGCTGCAACATCTTTATTTTTTACAATAAAAACTAATTTTTTATAAACTGGATTAAAAATATAAACTAATATTCCTGCACTAAGTAAAGCAATAAGATAAGGTCTTGCTATCAAAAATGATATATATAATATACATAAAACTAAAGCTATTGAAACATAATCCTTTATTTTAATAAATTTTAAATTCATCTTACCCTCTTTTTTATTTAATTGATGTTTAAAATATATAAATCTTCTTATCCAAATAATTTTTCTAATAAGTCTAAAGTGTATAATATTACTGCCTGAGTTTGTTTTTCACTAGGATTAAAGGCTTCTTTTTTATTATGTACAGAAAATATTCTCATTTGATTAACTAAATGTATTTGTTGTGTAACACCTGGATCAAAAGGGATATTTCTTTCAGATAACTTAGCAATTATCTTTCCTAAACCTATACCTGGCGCTTTTTCTAGCAAATCATCTCCTGTAATTTCATAATATTTTCTATGCAATGCAGTTTCTAAAACTCTAGAACAAAGGATTATAGCACTTCTATAACATTTAAACTTAAAACACTTATCAATTTCTAATATATCTGCATAAACTTCAGATTTTATTTCATCTGGAATTTTTTTAGGTAAATTAAATTTTAATTCCTTTGGAATATTAATAAAACCTAAAGTAGAATGTAATAATTTTAATTCTTTAACTAATAAAGTAATATCCTTTTTAGAATATAATTTTTCTAAAGTATCTATACTTTCTTTTGCTTTTTCTATATATCTTTCATTGTCTCTGTCAAATCTTATTAAACCATTTAATTCAGGTAGAGAACTTTTTATAGTTTTTATTCCAGAATCAACAGAACTTAAATAATAAGAAGTTTTTTTGGCTTTGTAATCAAAAAAATCACTTTTATTTTCTTTTTTTGTTTCTAAAACTAAATTTTCTTTTTCAATATTCTTCAGAGTATGTGTTAAACGCTCTATTGTACTTTTTAAAGATTGAATTGGCATGAATCAAATAATGAAACTAAGTTTATAATGTTTTTGTATAAATTTGATAATTTTCCTAAAAAATATAGTATCTACAATAAAACGTTTTCAATCTATATCTTTTAGTATAAAAATGTTTAAATATGAAATATGTCTTAGAAATAGAACATACAAGCTATTGTATGTAAAATAGTTAAAAACACAATATATAGTGGTTATTATGATATGTCCTTATTGTAAACACATTGAAACAAAAGTTACAGATAAAAGAGAATCTGGTGATACAATAAGAAGAAGACGTGAGTGTTTAAAATGCGAAAATAGATTTACTACTTATGAACATATTGAACTTGATGTTAATGTTATTAAAAAAGATGGCAGAACAGAACCTTATAATAGAGAAAAATTAAAACAAGGTTTAGTCAAAGCCTGTGAAAAAAGACCAATTTCAAGAGAAGACATTGAAAAGAATGTTAATGAGATTGAAGAAAAATTATTGAAGCAAGGCGGAGAGATTACAAGCAAGTCCATTGGAGAAATGGTTATGAAAACCTTAAAGAAAATGGACAAAGTTGCTTACATAAGATTTGCTTCTGTTTACAAAGATTTTCAAGACGTTCAAGATTTTAAGGAAATTATAAAAGAGGAATAAAATGGTAGATCATATAATAAAAAGAGATGGAAAAATTGATGATTATAATCCTTTAAAAATAGAAGGAGCTATTCGTAAAGCAGTTAAAGCAATAACCCCTAAAAATAAATTAGCCCAAACAGAAAAAATAATTAAAGAAATATATGATACTACAATTCAAGAAATTTCAAACAAATATCCTAATGAAAATGATCGTCCAGAACAAGTTAGTGTAGAAGAAATAATTATAGATTCTGCTAAAAAAGATTATCCCTCTGTTGCTGAGGCTTATAAAAAATATCGGGATGAAAGAACAGAAGTAAGAAAAACTTTGGCTTTAATTAAACAACAAGGTACAAATACTACCGATACTGCTTTATTGATAGAATCTGATTCTAAAGAAGAAATAGGAACTTGGGATAAGGAAAGAATAGTTGAACAATTATTAAAAGAAACAGATCTTTCAAGAAATCTTGCAGTTAAAATTGCAAAAAAAACAGAAAATGCAGTTATTGGTTTATATCTAAGGGCAGATATTAGAAGATTTAGAACAAAAACTATTAGGAATATGGTAGATACATGTTTATTCGATGAAGGATTAGAAGATCAAGAATTAAAACAAGAATTTATAGGCATGCCTCCCAGAGATCTTGAAAATTTAATTTTTAGTAAAAGTATGGAAAATAGTAATGTATCATCAAACAATCCAGAAGCAGTAAATTTAGGAATTGCTGAAAACTCATTAAAAATTTTGGCTTTAAGAAAGGTTTTTACAAAAAAAATTGCGGATGCTCATAGAAAAGGAATTATTCATTTACATGATCTCGGATATATTGACAGAGTTTATTGTTCTACACACTCTGTAGAATATGAAAAAAAATATGGTTTAGGAAAAGTACTTGCTAATCTTGAATCAAAATCAAATCCACCGAACTCTGCAGTAATTTTAAATCAACACATACAAACTTTTTTAGCTTCAATGCAAGCCCATTATGCTGGAGCTTTAGGATTTGGATTTTTAAATATATTTTATGCCCCTTTATTAAATAGACCTGTAAAGGTAGTACATGGAAAATTAAACGGGCAAGATTGGTCTTTAGAAAAAAGAGATTTGGAAAAATTAATTTCACAAGGAGAAATAACTTTAGATCTCAATGATAAAAAGAAAAAATATTTTGAAAAAATTTCAGAGAAAAAAGAACTAAGAGATTTACCTGAAGCAGAATATGAACAAACTGCACAAAATTTAATTTTTGCTTCTTCACAAAACGCATTTTCAAGAGGAGGTCAAACTTTATTCATTGATTTCAATATTCATACAGAAGTTCCCAAATATATGAAAGCCGTTCCTGCAATAGGTCCTGGAGGAAAATATATGGTTAAACTTCCAGATGGAACAATTGAATCAGTAAAAGATATCCCTAGATTTGAAAACAAAGAAGATCCGAATGATCAAAGAATTGGAGACGCAGATGATTCAAAACTTGAAGGAAACTTAAAAGAAGGACATATTTTAACTTATGGAGACTTTGAAGAGACCGCCCAGAAATTTGCAAAATCAATGATGAAGATTTGGGAAAAAGGAGATAAAGATGGTAGACCATTCCATTTTCCAAAATGTGACTTGCATGTGAATGATAATTCATTCAATGATCCAAAACAATTAGAACTAATAAATTACGCAACAGAAGTTGCTGCTAAAAATGGTTCAATTTACTTTATGTTTGACAGAGGACAAGAAGCAGTACTAGCTCAATGTTGCAGATTAAAAGAAAAAATTACAGATCATTCAATGTTAAAATACCCAGAAAAATTAAGATTCTGTGGATTCCAAAACGTTACAATTAATTTAGCACAAACTGCTTATAAAGGTAAAACTCTAGAAGGAACTTTAAAAGAAATAGATAATGCAATGGATTTAGCATTAAAAGCACATCAACAAAAAGCAGAATTTATGCAAAAATTATTAGATACAGATGGAAGTCCAATGAGAAATCTTGGAAAACCAAGTGATGATGGAACTCCATATATTAACTTGAAAAAATCAACATATATTATTGGAATTATTGGATTAAATGAAACAGTTCAAACAATAACAGGAAAACAATCACATGAAAATGAAGAAGCTTATAATTTAGGTTTACAAATAATTGCGCATATGTATAAAAATATTCAAGAATTCAAAGAAAGAACAGGACTTAAATTTACTTTAGAAGAAACTCCGGCTGAATCTGCAACAAGAAGGTTAGCTAAACTTGATTTAAAACATTTCTATGAAAAAGCAAAAAAAGTTGTAAAAGGAACAGAACAAGATCCATATTATACAAATGCAATACACTTTGCACCAGAAGCAGAAATTGGTTTAACTGATAGGATTGTTGGTCAAAGTAAATTCCATGATATGATAGAATCTGGAGCCATTATACATGCATACATAGGAGAACAAAGACCAGATAAAGAAGTTATAAAACAAATTGTAAAAAACACTTTAGAAAAAACAAGATGTTCACAATTAGTATTTTCACCAACCTATACAGAATGTGATATTTGTGGAAATGTCATGCCTGGAAAAAAAGAATTGTGTATTACTGATAGCTGTTCAAATCATGATGCCGAAACTTTAAACGAAGATACTTTAGCAGAAGTAACAAGAGTTGTTGGTTATTATAGCAGAGTTCCAAAATGGAATAGTTCACAACAATTAATACAAGAAGCAAGAAGAGAGGCACAAGAATTTTATGCAGGAAAACAAGGAAGAGATATGTCTTGGTTGTATAATCCGAATGGTCATGAAAAATTAACAATATACCAATTTGGAAAAGAAGGTTGTCAAACTTGTGATAATTTAGAAAGTAATGTTCATAAAGTTTTAACAGATTTACAAATTGATGGAAACGTAGATTATAAAGTTCTACATTTAAATAAATTAAAACCAGAAGATATTGCACTTGCAGCAACATATGGAATTCCTTTGGATACTGTTCCAAGTTTAGTTATTGCTGGAAAAAATGGTTATTGGAAAAAAACAGTAGCTTATGGTACTAAAGGTGGAAGAAGTGATTTAATTAAACCTGCAGAAGTAAAAGTAGCAGTTCAAGAAAAATTAATAGATTATGTTTAAAATGAATTTTGGAGGTTATCTTGGAGAAAGTACAATTGATTATCCTGGAAAATTAGGTCCAGTATTGTTCAGTTCTGGTTGTAATTACAAATGTCCTGCCTGTCATAACCCAGAATTAGTTAATAAAAATTTAATTTTAAATAAAGAATATATTACAACTTTTATGAATATGATAAAATTAAGAAAAGATTTCATAAAAGGAATTACAATTTCTGGAGGAGAACCAACAATACAAGCAGGTTTACCTTTTTTTCTTAAAGATTTAAAAAAAGAATTAGGATTACCAATAAAATTAGATACAAATGGTTCTAATTATCAGATGTTAGGAGAATTATTAGAAAATAAATTAGTAGATTATATTTCTTTAGATGTAAAAGGTCCAACACATCTTTATGCAGACTTAATTGGAAGAGAACATTTTGATACAAGAGATGGAATAGAAAAATCCATTTCAATTGTTACTCAATTTCCAAATTATGAATTCAGAACAACAATAGTTCCTATAGTAAGAAGAAATGGAGAAATTAGTTTTTTAACTCCAGAAGAAATTAAAAACACAGCAGAACTTATAGATTCTTGTATCTTTTCAAATGATAAAGAAAATAAATACTTTTTACAGAAATTTATCCCTGCTAAAACAGGTTTATTGGATAAAAAACTTGAAGAATTTCCTGAAACACCAGACAAATTAATGCAAGAGTGTTATGAAGCAGCTAAAGAAATACTGCCTAGCTGTAAGATAAGATAAAAATACATAATTAATTATACAATTTATATTACAACAATGTTTATATAAAGAATATTCAAAAATGAATTGGGGTTAAAATGATAGGAACTGAAAAACTTCTGGAATTAGTTAAAAATAATAAATTAGTTGAAAATTTATGTGATAGGGAACTACAAAATCCAGAAGGAGCAGGATTTGATTTAAGATTAGGTGAAGTTTACAAAATAAAAGAAGGAGAATCTTTCTTAGGAGAATTTGAAAGACATACTCCAGAAACAGAATCTATTGCAAAATATGGACAAGATAAACAGATTATATTAAAACCAGGAGATTTTGTTTTAGTAAAAACCATAGAAAAAGTAAATTTACCAATTGATATTGCCGCTATATTTAGACCAAGATCAACTTTGCAAAGATCTGGAATTGGGTTATTTACTGCTACTGCAAATCCAGGTTATTGTGGAGAACTAACTTTTGGAATGTCTAATATGGGAAAAAATGATTTTAAATTAGAAATGGGAGCAAGAATAGCTCACATATTATTTTTTGAAACTGGAAAAAATATTTCTGCTTACAGGGGCCAATGGCAAGGTGGAAGAGTTTCTACAGAAGGAAAAAAGGAAGTGCAGGTTTAAATGGAAGAAAAATTAATTGGAAGAATTCCTACAATAAATATCAAAGCTAGAAATATTGCAGAAGGTTTTTACAAAGCAACAATAGCTTGTTATGAACAAGGAATCAGAATACAAACTCCAAAACACCATGAAGGAGGAAGTTTAGGTTATGATGCCCATATTACTGTAGAAGTAACTCATCCAAATGAAGAACCTATGATTTGCACTCCTGGATTGCATGATGATCAACAAGGTTTAATGATTTATATTTTAGAAGTTACTCATGGTATCCATAATCATTGGAAAAAAGATCCTAATAATCCTAATGATACGCATTGGGGATATACTTACAATGAAAGGTTTGCTCCACAGATACCTTTTGTATTAGCAAGGATAAAAAAAGATTATAAGGAAAAAGGGAGAATATCTGGAAGAGATTATTATTTTATCATATGGGATCCAAAACAAGATGTAATTATTGAACAAGAAGATCCTCCATGTTTCCAAAATGGACAACTAAGATTTGTAGAGCATGAAAGAGATTTATACTTAAATTATTTAACAATGTGGAGAAGCAGAGATGATATAAAAGCTTGGAATGAAAATAATATTGCACAAAATAGATTGCATCGGCTTCTTGCAGCAAAGATTTCAAATATGCTTGAAAGAGAAGTCAAAGTTGGTTCTTATATTGATACTTCAGATTCCTTACACATATATGGATTATACTTGGATAATAATAATTATGATAGAAAAATAATAAGAATGAGAGATGAAGGTTTAGAAAAATTCTGTATGAGTTCAAAAGACTATCTTGATAGTGTTGGTGGGGAGAAAAAACTTAAGAGAATTATAGCTGCACAAGAAGATGCAGAAAGAAAAGGACATGGAGAAAAAACTTCACAAAGTCAATTAATAAAATTAGGTTATAATCTAGATACATTTGAATATCCTAAAGATTGGGATACCTGGCCAAAAGAATGGGATGTAATCCCTGATAAAAACAAATTATTTTAAATTTTTAAGAATGAATATATTCGTGTACTTTTTTATCGTATTTAAAATTAACATATTTTTGTACTTTACCACAAGATTCTGCTTCTAAACAATGTCCAACACTTGCACATTTAGGACCAATATGTTTAGTTAAATAATCTGGAAGTAAAGATTCTATTTGTTCAATTTCTATCTCAGTAGTTTTTCTCATTTCTTTTTCAGCAGTATCACAACATCTTAATGGAATATATCCTTCAAGTACATTATACAGGTCAAATCTTTTATCTACAATTAATCTAATCCCTCTAGGGATTATTGATACTGCATCAGAAGGAGGTATTCCTCTATTAACTAAAGTATGATAAGCATCTAAAGCTTCTGAAAATAATTGTGTATACTTTATTAACAAATCTTTATTCTCTTCTTTTAAGAAAGTTTTTGGAATTACAAATACATCATTTACTCTATAAATATCCCATTCAGTTAATTTTCCTTGATTAATTTTTTGTTTGTAAGGTTTTAAATGGTTAGAGCTTCTTGCTACTGCATTATAAACAGATTCTACTTGTTGTTGTAAAGTTCTATGTCTTTTTATTTCTCCCCAAACTCTCCATGAAGGATTAGATAAAGAAGATAACATTAATGAATTTTTATAAGCGGAAATTATTTCATTTCTTTTTCTTAACAACTCTGGCCATCTTAGTTTTACTGATTCTGGAGACCTAGTTATTTCTTCTTTCAGTAAAGATAATTTTTCTAATTCATCATAAAAATGTTTATTATCCTTTTCTTCGAAATATTTTAGTTCAATATGTGGACCACCTAAACATTCCCGCCCATTTAATAAATCTCCCAAATGTGAATTATTATTTGGGTTTGTAAAAATATTTACATGAGGTATTGTAAATCTTGCTGCACCTTGTCTAAGATTATATAAATTCTCCACTCCAATTTCTCCAAATTTATCTTCTATCTTTTTTATTATATCAAATGCTTCCTTAGGAGTCCATTCTCCTTGTGAAATAAATTCATTTTTATCAGCCAATATTGTTTCCAAAGGTAAAAATGCAAATCCTCCGGCAGTCAAACCATATTGAGTTATTTTTGCTGCTTCTTCTTTAGGAATTTTTTTATCTATTAAATCTAAATAAAAACTTATATTATTTGTAGCTGCAGTTTCATAAATTCTTTTTGTTTTTTCATCTGCATTAATTATACTATCTGGAGCAACTATATTTTCTAAATCAATTGGAATTCTTCTTCCACTAGGCATTAAACTACTTGAAAAGATTGCACCGGTAAATAAAGAATCCACAAATTTAGAAGTTCCATTAAATAATACCCAGAGTCCTACCGAAGTTGATAATGAAGCATGTCCTCTTGCAACAGATTTTTTTAAAGAATTTAAAGTAACCTTATCTATATCTTTTTCAGAATTTAAAACGGCCCTTATCATATCAATAGCATCCTTATCCTTGTAAGTTATCATAGAAGAAAATGCAACTAATTGTTCTGGAGTAATTCTCTTACCATCAACTTCAATAGTTGGACCATAACCTAAAAGGTTAATATTTGGATTTATTGATTTAAGTGTCATGATTATAGCTCTTTAAAATAGTTTTTTTTATCGCATTCTTCAAAAATTTTTTGTAAAAGCCCGCTTTCTTCAATTGTATTCATATCTGGAAAATATAGTCGACCAAGTATAATACAATGAGGAATACCTTTTTGTTCTGCAACATCGGGTTCAATCTTATACTCTTTGCATACACAACAAGATTCTTCATATCTCTTATGTAAAGTATTATAATCTTGTGCTGTTTCTGTCATTTTACACCTCCCTGTTATTTAATGCTTTTAAAATTTTAAAATATTTTTCAATATCAATTTCTAATTGTCTTAATTTAACTCCAGATTCCATAAATAATTCCTTAGTTAAAGAATCGGGGTCTTGATACATTTTAGAATAAACTACTTCTGCTACCTCATTTCCTACGATTTGCTTTGCACAAGCAGAACAAGGAAAATATAAAGAGTATAGTGTTGTTCCTTTTAATTCTTTTCTTGCAATTTGACTCATAGCATTCATCTCTGCATGAGCTCCGCGACAAGTCCCAGTACCTTTTTTATTAAACTTAACTTTATATTCATCTTTTCTACACCCTTGATCTAAACAGTTTTCTATGGTAGGAGGAGCGCCATTATAACCAGAAGCAATTACTCTTTTATCTTTAACAATTAAAGCTCCTGTCTGTAAATGCACACAACTAGAACGCATAGCTCCAACATAAACTTGAAACATAAATAATTCATCCCAACTAGGTCTAAATCTTTTATTCATATTCTAAACTTCTAACTTTCTTTTATTAAACAATTCTATAATAGAAATATACTTTTAAACAAGATAAAAATTTATAAAGGGTTTTAAAAAGATAATTTTATAAATCCTAAAAATCAAATAAAAACATGGTAGAAATAAAGGTAGACACTAACAAATGTATCGGATGTGGAGCTTGTGCTGCTATTTGTGATAATTTTGAGATGAAAGATTTAAAAGGTTCTCAAAAAGCTTTTGTTAAAAAAGCAAAAGTTGCAAAAATAACTTGTGAAAAAGAAGCAGCAGATACTTGTCCTGTACAAGCAATTTCTATAAAATAAATTTATTTTTTTCTAAAATATATAAGAGCTTGTTGTAGTGCTGGATGATGTTTTGCGTATTCTTCTAAAGGAATTCCTTTTACTGTAGCTTCAAGAGCTTGTCTAGCTCCCATTGCCCCATATTTAGTACCAAGTGGATTCCAATGTATTCCTCCACCCATTTGCATTATAACATCATTTCCAAATAACTTATACAAGGCAGGAATATTTCCAGGATGTAATCCTCCTGAAGCAACAGGCATTGTTTTTTTAATTCCATGCATTTCTTGAGTTACAGCTTGTAAAGCATAAGCATTATCCATAACTTCATCTCTTGTTTCAAACATCTTTCCTACAGAAGTTCCAATATGTAATTGATCACAACCAATTATTCTTGATAATTTTGCAATAACTTTCATACTTATTCCATGATTTTTTACTCTGTCTAAAGCAGCATGTCCTGCTCTATGTCCATGAATAACTAAATTATAATTTTTATTTCTTAAAGTTTGTAATCCTGCCCAACCAACAGTTAAAATATCTACCATTTGGTATTCATTTCCATAATCTTGAACTAGTTTAGCACGTTTTAACATATCTTGAGTTTCTGCTGTAACATTTATCATGTAAATTTTCTTTTCTCCTGTTTCCCTTTCTGCTTTCCATTTTAATTTCATAGTTTCTTTTAATCTATTCTCAAATCTATTAAATTTTTGATCAACTAAATTTTCATCATCTTTTACAATATCACAACCACCGAGCCAAGCTTGATAAGCAACATTTGCATGGTCTTTAGAATTTAAACCAATTTTTGGTTTTACTATAGTTCCAATTAAAGGTCTATTTTTTACTTTCACAATTTTTCTTATACCTTCAATACCATATTTTGGTCCTGGAAAACTATGTGTTATATTTTTTGGAAAATGAACATCAACTAATTTTAAAGCTTCAACTTCTTTCATACCAAATATATTCCCTGCAATACCTGATAAAATTCCAGGCATATTATTTAATTCCCAAAGTTCATTTGGATAAGCAATTTTGCAAATAGCAGAATTTTTTCCTGTTTTTTTTAAATCATAAACATTTGCTGCTAATTTCATCATATATTTTTTTATTGTACTTGTTTCTGTCCAAGTCCCTATAGAAGATTCAGAGGCTATTGCTCCTGCAGCTTCTTTCATATCTTTTTTTGATTCAAAAGAGAATTCACAAACTAAATCGTCCTTTTTTGGTTTGTATTTTGTATTTACATAATCTGAATACTTCACGATTACACCTCTTTTAATATTCCTGGTAAATATACTATAGACTTTATTATTTTATAAGGTTTTTCTTTTTGTAATTTATCTTTCTTTGTAACTCCTGTTAAAACAGATATAGGTTTTACTTTTGCTCTTCTTGCAGCAATAATATCATAAATACTATCTCCAACATGAAAAGAAACTTTTTGTTTTAATTTTTGTTGTATTTTTAATATTTCATCAGGAAAAGGCTTTGATCTTTTAACATCTTCTTTACCAATGATTAAATCAAACAAATTTTTATCAATTTTTATTGCCTTGAAAAAAGAATTAACTTCTAAATGTGTACAATTAGTTGCAAGGACTAAAGTATAATTTTTTCTCAATGTTTTTAAAGTTTTTATTACTCCTGGAATTAATTTGGCATCTTTTGCATATTTTTTTGCAACTAAACTCCTATGCATCTTTGCTATATTATCTATAATTTTTTTATTTAATTTAGGAAATAAAGTTCTAACAACTTCATGGGCGGTTCTTCCATCTAAAAATTTAGATAGTTTAGAATAATCAACATAAGGCAAATTATAAATTTTAAAAGCATCATTGAAAGCCAACCAATGACTTTTTTTTGCATGTATTAAGGTTTCATCTAAATCAAAAGAAATAATTGGTTTCATTTTTTGAACATCCAAGGATATGCTCTTTGAACTTCATAAATAAAACTTTCTGGTTTGTAAACCCCCAATTCAGAGATTATTGCAGTAATTAAATTAGGATTTATTTTTTCAAAAGCAGGATTCATAATTGTTATTTGTTTAGGTGCTTTAGGCCATACTTCTTCTCTTGACCTTAATTCTATTTTTTCTTCTGCACCATAAATAGATTCTGGATCAAACTTCCAGGAATTTGTACAAATATAAACAGGAACTCCAAATCTTTCTGCAGTTTCGCATACTAATTCAGAACCAATTTTATTATAAATTTTTCCAGAAGAATCAATTGCATCGGCTCCAAGAAAAACAGCATCACACTTTTTAATAGCTTGTCTCATTGCACTATCTATAAATTGCGTATTAGGTATTTTTAATTTTAATAAATCTAGTGAAGTAATTCTTCCTTGAAATAAGGGTCTTGTTTCTGTATTTCTAACTACGAATTTTTTCTTTTCTTGTTTTGCTTTCTTAAAAACATTAATAACAGTTCCAGAATGACAATGTGTAAATAAAATTGAATTATCTTTTATTAATCTTGAACCATACTCGGCTATTAGCTCTTTTGATTTTTCAAAATGTACTAATGCTTTTGAAATATTTTTTGTATCTTTTTTAACAAAATTTAAAGCATTTCTTAAACAAGGTTCAGTAGGTCTTAAAGAAACTAGTTTTCTAATTGCACTATTTGTTGGATTCATATGATATGCTTTTATTGTAGCAATAGCCACATTTTCTGCACCCTGAATCTTTACCTCTTTTATTGCCTTGCAGGTCTGCTCAAAATTCATTATAATAAATAAAAAGAATTTGCTTAAAAATCTTTCTAATTAGAAGATTCCTACTAAATGCATAATAAATTTATCTGCAACCTTTAATAAATCTTCTTTTGTCTCTGCTTCTAAAATAATACAATAAGGTTTTTGTTCATAAATTCTATTCTTTTTTCCAAATTGTAATATTACTACCGGTTCATTTATAGTTGCATCATCGCAATTTTTTTCAAATATTCCAACTTTAGTATAATCTTCTCTTTCTTTAGTTACTGCATTTTTAGTTGGGAATCCAAATAAACATACTCCAGTTACATCACAACCAGTAACTCTATTTATTTCTAATTGAGCTAAAACAGAATATTTTCCAGAGTCTACAATAAAATCAGGATCATGAGATAAATATATCATTGTAGTATTATCTTTTATTATTTTGTCTCTTACATCATCAAAAGGAACATCTTCAACTTGTTCTGGACTATACCTCGTTGATAAAACATGTTGATAAGCTTGTCCATTTCTATAAACATTTATATTAATATCATATAAGATAATTCCGCCCTTATTACTAATTAAATATTTATAATTTCCTTTAACACCTTTATAAGTTGAATATATTGTATTATCTTTGGATTCTGCAATATAATAAATAGTAGAAGCTACAATTACAGAAACAATTATTAAAAAGATTACTATCATCCATATTGTATTTTTTTTCATTGAATAACCCCTAATAATGAATAAACAATTTTATAAATATATTTTGTTTGTTCTTCTTTAGTACCTTGTAAAACAAAGCATTTGTCTTCTATATAAACTTTTGTTTGATTTGAGTATATTAATTTTATGGAATTATCTTCTTTACAATCAATTAAAGGTATATCCGGACAACCTTTCTCTTCATAACAAGCTACAGTCGGTTTTGTATTAAAATAATTTAACCAATAATTAAGAATTTGCATTACTTGCATTTCTTGAGTTAATTGTATTGGATTATAGGCAATATAATATTTATCTAAATTAAAATTATAATTTGGTAAAGTTAAATTTTCTATTTCATAAGGATTATATTCGAAAGATAAATATTGGTTATTTATATAAGAAACCCAATAATTATCTTGTTTTGTAAATTTATAATTATTATAAGTTATTTTTTCTTGTTTTTCATTACTACTGCCCATATTTAATGCAGATAAAACCATTATTAAAATCATAAATAAGCCTATAGAAGATACTAATAATTTTTTATTTTTATAAAAAGGTTCTTTTCCCATATTAAATTTTTAAAAGTTTTAGAATAAAAATGTTTTGTTTTTAAAAAATAAAGAAAAAAAAGAAAAAAAAGTGAAATAATTCACTTATGATTCAGCTGCTACGGTAATTTGGCTTAATTCTAAGCTTTCACCAGTAACTTTTGCAGTTTTAGCGGTTGGTAACTTTGATCCGTCAGCCAAAGCTTTTGCTGCCATTGCTGTATCTTGCGCATTGTAACCAGCTACTATTAAAGCTACATTAGCACCATTATTATATAATTTTAATAATGCTTCTCCAGCTCTATAGTTTGCTGCACAACCTGCACCAGTAGGTTCTCCTGTAAAACTAGCGGTTAAGCCGTTTGCACATGGACCACCAACTAATACTAAATCTTGTGCTGCTTTGTCAGTTACTTCAGTTTCAAGAACAGGGGTTACTGAACTTAGTTTTCCAGTTACTGCTTCTGATGCTGCAATAGTTACTTTAGCATATGAAGCTTCATCTGGATAGTAAATAGTTGCAATACCATCATTTTTGGTAGTTATATCTACTTTTGTACCATACTCAGTTCTCATAGTTCTTACATCACTATTATCTCTTGTCTTCTGAGCATATGCACCCGAACCTATTCTAGCATCTGCTGAACCATCAACAGAATACTTTGCGAATTCAACTTCATCGTCTGTTGCATCCCATAAAAATGTGAAGTTTAACAATTTTAAATGAATTCCTGATTCTTTGGATTCATCAACTTCTCCAAATTTAATGGAACAGTTATCTTGGTCATCTTGGGTGTATGGTGTAGTTATACTAGCAGGACTTACTGCTGCAGTAGTAGAATTACCAAAAGATATGTTTCCACCATTCTTTGTCCAATAATACATACCGTACCCATCTGAAAGATGTGTAAAGTTAACATATTGTCCGGTTGCGTGTCCGTCTTGATCAAATCCTAATATGATATTTGTATTAATATCACTTATAGTATTTATCGAACCTTCAGTATAGGAAATATCTGAATACAGATCTCCAGTTTCTATAACTTTAATATCTGTTTCGTTTGCAGAAGTATCTATACTTGAAATTTCATAGATATTTGATTCTTTATTCCATGCTGCTAAGAATCTAATACCTTTCATTTGTTTTAGACCTTCTACGCCCATACTTGTATTGGAAACGTTTACTCTACCTTCATTAAATATGAATGGTCTGTCATAATCTTCTCCCCACAAGAAATTTCTATCACCGATAGATTTAGTGGAGTTTAACCAACATATTGTAAAGTCATCTAATTTTTCATCATTCTTGTTAGTAACTGTTAAATGAACTTCGTCACCAACTGGATCAATTATAATCTCTTCTGTTTCTTCAACAACACCATCAAATACTATTTTGAAAGCATTGAATATAGGATCTTCTATATTTTCTCCAGAAGCTAATCTTAATTTATCTTCAGGGGAATAAGTAATCCATAATCTATTAAATCCAGTAGTTGCATCATTTAATACAGCTAATGTACCTGTAATCTTTTCGTTGTTAACTTCAACTTCTTTGTTTTGTTCTAAAACAATTTTATGTGCTCCGATTGAAACTTCACACATATCAGAACCTGCACCTGATTCGTGTATAGCTGTTACATCAGATATACCGATTAAAGTACCATCAGACATTGTTTTAATTTCTCCTTTGTTAACAACATAGGATTTACCTTGGTATTCAATTACACATTTTGTTTCAGCTTCATCAACATCAACAATAGTAACACCTGCTTGTGTACTTCCTTGTACAAGAGTTGCTGTAACATCTCCTGCTAATAAAGTAACTTTGTCAAGAGTACCATATGATGTATTAGATGTAGTTGCATCTACAATTGTATAATCTCTTCCAAGTATTGACCATACTGTATTTTCGATATCAGCTTCGTCTCTAATTTTAACTTCAGAACCTACTATATCCATAGTATAATTCCAAGCCATTCTTGCTTGACTGTTATCGAAATATAGGTAATCATCTATTGGTTTATTGTCTCTTTCAGGGTCTTGATTATATACCCAAGCTGCAGTACCTGTTCCTGTTGTAACGTTGTTTACTGCAAAGAAAGATAAAATCTGTTTGTAATCATAATCTCCAGAGTTTGTACCCTCTGAATCAGACCAAGTTTGTTTTGCTAATAAATCTAAATCTTTGTAATTAACTTCTGTTTTTAAACCATAAACGGTTTGACCTAAGTTAAATTCATCACCAGATTGTTTTATTTCAAAACTATCTCCGCTGATTGTTGTAGTCTTTGCACTTGCTGGAATTTTAACTGATATATCTGCTGCTGCTGCATCGTCTGCCCCAGCTGCTGTAGTTCCAACAACTACTAATGCGTCTTTAAACTCTGAAGGGAAATCCTTAAGAGTCACTGCTAATGCTCCTGAAATTGTAGCACCCATCATAACAGCACCTGTTGTAATCGCTGCTGCTCTACGGATTGCTTTTGAAGCAAAACTCATTTGTTTACACCTCCGCGTGTAATATTTTTTTTGTTTTTTTGTTAGTTAAGTTTTTTTAGTTAGTATTGTTCTAGTTAGGATATTAAGAACTATAGTATACGATAAAAAAATACTATAGCGCGCTATTAACTAACCTAACTAAACTAAATTTCTAAAAAAAAAGGTATATATAAACATTTATTCACTACAATATATATATCAATTGGAAAAAGTTACTTTTAAGCCTTATAACCCTATTTAAATTGATTTTAGACTTTTGGATTTTAAGAGGTTTTATTATCAACTATGCTTTAAAAGGCGTTTAAACCTTACTTTTTACATACAATTACCTTAAAATTATAGATAGTTTGCTGTTCTACGACCGGATAATCTTCAACTACATACTCTTCACATTTACCTTGACTAACATTCAAACAGAGATTATTATATTTTGAAAAAGTCATAGTAGTGCCTTGTTTTTGGAAAGTTGAATTGACTACAGTGGTTATTATACCTTTAGCAAGATTACAAGCATTTTCATTACAAATATTCTCATTAGCACAACATTTGATCAAAACATCTTCAAAATCAGTATTTTCACATACATCTAATTTTAATAGAGAAAACTGTAAATTTATAGCTTGGCTAGATATTCTGGCTTCAAGAGGTATTTCTTGTTTATCATCAGGAGTCATCATAAACCTTAAACCTATAACTAAAGAAACAGCTATTAATATTACTAAGATTAACAAACCAAACATTTCTATTTGTGACTTTTTCATCCGTAAAGCTCCAGAACTGCTTTTCCTATAGCATGTTCTCCTGTTAAAGGATTATATAATGAAACAGGCATTGATTGTATTTCCTTAGAATTATATCTCATAGGCACATTATTTAAAACAGAATAAATAGTGCAATTCTTTTCTAATTTTAAAGCATTTAAATTACATTCTAAATTACCATTAGATAATACTGGATATATTTGATAAATAGTAATATTAGCTATTGAACCAAATTCTCCTTTATTTTTAAATGCAATTAATTTTAAAATATCTACGCATTCTAAATCTTGCCCTGCATTTGAACATTTAACCTCAGGAATATTTGGAAATACAGAAACCATGCTATAAAAATTAAGAGTCCTATCATAATTCCCCAATTCTTGTGCAACCATGGCATTATACCTTACAAAAAACATTAATCCAAAAGCTAGTAATATCATAAAAATAAATATTACAATTATCGTTTCCTGCATTTGAACGTCTGCTTTTTTATTCATTTTTTATTTTTCGCTAACCTTTTTTTAAAAGGTTAAAATATGAGTGGACATGGATCTAAATTTTTATTTTGCTCTATTAATAAATTAACATTTTCTTTTAATTTATCATACTCTTTTTTATCAATATTTGTTTCCATTTGTTTTAATCTTGCATATATTTGATCATAGTTACAATTGCTTTTTAATTGAGCCAACATTAAAGTTTTTTCTTGATATACTTTTAAAACAACTTTATATTTTTCTAAAGTTCTATCTAATATACAAGGATAATTATCAGAAAAAATTACTGCATATATTGAAGGCAAACCAAACAAAGGATATTTTTTATTATCGATGTAAACATTTCCATTTTCCCAATCTCCATTTTTTGGAATAATTTGTACTTCATTTCCAGAAGGATTTTTTGTAAAAATAATTTTTTTTCCTTTTTGTATAGGCATTACCGAAGTAACTTGTATATTCATTTTACTTGGTAAATCCAAAGATCTTACAAAATTTTCACTATCTGAATTATAAATTAAATAATAAGGTTGTTTATCCGAAATATAAAAGAAATTTGCAATTCTAAATGGATAATTCCATTTCAACATATAAATAACTAATAAATTAGTATCTACCTTTTTTGGTCCAAAAACAAATTTATCTAATAAAAGTCTTTGATAATTTCCTACATCCATAGTATCACAACCAAATTTGTAAGAAGTAGGAACATTTTCTATTTCTGTCTGTAAATCACTAGAACCTTGTTGCAATTCAAGTAATTGATTATCTATACCTGCAGCTATTTTTGAATTATCTTTTTTATTTTGTAAATCAATATATTTTACTGTAAAATTTGTAAAAAAAGCAAGAATAATAATTCCTGCTAATATTATAAATACCCAATTAAACTGACCTTGTGATTTTTTAGAAGTAAATATCAACGTAATCCCCTTTATTTTCTAGTTTTATAGTAATTGTTCCAGCTTCCGGAGTTAAATATAAAGTCTTACTAATTTTTAATTTTTCAAAAATCCTTTGATCTACATTATTACTACCTTTAACATTTAATTGATAATAAAAATTATCTTTTTCTCCTGAATTTATTCTCATTTGTATAATATTTTTTGCTGTAGAATCTGTAATTTTTGAATAGTCCACATTATCTGTATCTATAAAACAAATAAATTTTGTTGATTTAGGAATTGCAATTTGTCTTTGTATAACAGACCCAGGAGCTAAATTATAAGCAACATTAATATGTTTTTGAATTGCAGTTAAAGTATTTGCAAATTCTACTTTATCTGAAGTAGCAGTTATATATCCCAAGAATTTTAATCCAAGAAATATTAAAACAGCTATTACAACTATTGCAAATATATAAATAAAAATTTGTTCTGTTTGTCCTTTTTTCATTTTTAAATTAAAGAAGCGTGGAATAAGTAAGATAACATATTATTACTTGCATCTTTACACTTAATATAATAAGTTGCTCCAGGTTCATATACTGCTTCACGTTTTAATTCATCTGAAGCCATTGCAGTTCCATCTCCAAATGTAAAATCTTTTTCTAATTTATATTGACAATCTGCAGATTCAGTAAGTATAATTACTAAATGTGGAGGAGTGAATGAATCATCTGTGTATACTCTCATTATTTCTGGAGTTTTAGAATCTTTTTGCACTTTTACACTAGTTGTAGCATTTGCCATATTTCCTCCATAATCAACACAAGTTACATAATAAGTATAAGGTTGATCTCTTCTTACAGGACTTAGAACTTGTTCATGAACACTTGCATTTGTTTTATAAAATTGTATCATTGAATTAATTTCTTTATTTTCACCATAATAACAATATGATTTTCCATCTAAAGTTGCTCCTTTTGAAGTTTCAACTCTTAAAGTAAAATTATAATCATGTATTTCTGAACCACTATCTGGTTTTATTGAATCTATGATTAATGGATTTGAACCTCTTAATGTTAATTTGAAACTTTGTGAATTTACATTTCTATTTTTTTCTGTAACTCCAGGTTGATCTTTACATCTGAAATAGAAATTATTTACAATTCCACTTACAATTGGAGAGACTGTTGCTGCACATTCATATAAACCAATATCATTTGGAGTTCTTTTACAAGAGGTTTCTCCTTCCATTTTTTCATAATCTTGATCTCTTACAGACCATTTACAATCACTTGGTTCATTTACATAAATATCAACCTTAGTATCATTAATTCCATAAGTTACATAGCTTTCTGAAATTATACTTGATCCTTCAATTATTGGAGGGGTTGTATCTGGTCCTTTTTTAATTGAAAATTTAATTGTATATGGAGCAAGATTTTCATTGCCTAAAGAATCTTTACACTTAACATAAATTATAAAAGTTCCTCCAGGTACAAGAACCATACTTGAAGTTGCTAAAGGATCTATTACTGTTCCATTCATAGTTGTATTTCCTGTTGGTGTTGCAGGAGTTCCATTTACTATTAAGGTATATTGATTAGGCAATGCCATTAATTGTAAATGATCATATCCGTATAAAGTAGAACCAATAAAATCTGGCATTTCATCAAACTTTAATGTTTTGTTTAAAGAACCTTTACATATTGCAGGTTCGCTTGTATTTAATGCAATTGGGAATATTGTATATGCAGGAATATCTTCATTGTATTTGTATCCTACATTTCTAGTTTCAGTTACTTTATTTTTGTAAATTCCTAATCCTTCTTGCCATACTGTTATAAATGGAGGTTTAACATCTCTTGGATCTTGACTTACACAACTATCATTTCCTGTTCCTGCATTTAGTAATACACAATTTTGTCCAAAAGATTTACAAGTATATTCAGAGCATTTTCTATTTTCTCTATCATCTAAAGCATTACAATCTTCACAATTTTTACTTGTTAGAGGAGCTTGCCAAGGACTACATGTGAAAGTTATTTTTACATCGTGTGTGCTTGATCCTAAATCATCATAAAGAGAAACTCCTGCATATACCCATTTTATAATATTAACCCCTTGCATCCATTTACCTGCGGCATTTTGTTTAAGTAAATCATTTTTTTCTAAAAAAGATTTATCTAATTCTACAGATTTTAATTTTTCTAAAGAAGAATCTTTTTCAAAAACAGAAAAATCTTTTAAAATATCTTTTCCATCTCCCCCAACATAAAATAGATCATTAAATTTTTCATTACCTTTTAATCCTTCAAATAATTTTTCACCTGCATCTGTAAATGCACCATTTTGTACAAACTGTTTATTATCAAGTAAACTTCCAAGAGTTTGTTTTTTATACATCCAATCTGGAGTTTTAAATAATGTACTCAAAATCTTTTCTGTAATTTTTTTACCGCCATTAGTTTCAGCAGCACCTTTTCCAACACCAAATAATTTAAAAATATCTCCAAAAGGAACAACTGATCTTGCAAATTGTTTTCCATAATCAATAGCGGTTACTCCTCCTATACCAATTCTACCGGCCCAAGGCATAAATGCCATATCCCAAATACCATTAGTTACTCCTGTTCCAAGTATTGTTAAAGCAGCACTTCCACTTTTTCTAGCATCTAAATTATAATCTGCTTCTTTTTTCTGATAAGGTAAAATCCAATTATCTAATTCTTGAACAGTAATTCCTGTATCTCCATAATTTTCATCGCATTTTTTATTTCCACATCTTGCTGATTTTAAAAGAGGTTCCCATTGTTCTAATAATACTTTACTCATAGGATTTCTTGAAAATGAATTTAAATTATAATCTTTTATAATATTATAATCTGCTCCACAATCTCCCAAAGTTCTACACATATTATTATGTTGTATTAAAGCTTCTCTTGTTAGATATTGACATCCTTCCAAACATTCTATTTTTCCAAGTTCTTTAATTCCAGTAAAGAATTGCCAAAATCCACTAGCAGTATTTCCTGCATCAGTTAAAGAAATAGCTCTTGTGAAATCATTTAATCCCTTCATAAACTCATTATTTCCAAAGGTTTTTGCTAATCCACTTATATATATTTTTACTACAACTTCTTCTGATCCTGCAGCACAACTATCTGCACCTTCTCCTTCCCAAAATTTATTTCCTGGAGTTACTAAAGGTCTACAAGTTCCTAATGCTGCTCCATTTGGACCTTCATAAATTAATTCTCCTTTTTCATTTAAAAGACTAGTCCAAAAACAATCTCTTAGATAAGTATTTTCACAATTTGTTTGTGTATTTTGATAATAACAATCTTCAAATTTATTTTTTATACATCCAGCAACATTATAGGTTTGATCTTTTACTTTTGTAGTATCTTGAACACACCATTGTGATCTAAAATCTTCACAAGGTTCTACAAACATTTTATTATTTATACAAAAACCTCTGTAATATCTTGAACCAGGAAGATCTTTTCCATAAAGTAAAGGTAAACTAGTCCCCCAAATTTCTTTAGTAACATCAAATTCACACCAAGATTCTCCATTTTGAATTTTTGAATCTTCAGCAATAACAATTTTTCCTGTTGCATCGAAAATTTCATAATCATTTTTACAATTTAAATCAAGACAAGTATAATCATTTTTTTCTTTATCAAATCCACAAGTAGTTCCTTCAGTATAATCACATTTTTCTGCAACTTGTTCTGGATTTCCACAAGAATCAAAATAATAAACATTATCACTATCACCTAAGCAACCTTTTTTTCCTGTTTTTAATCCAGGAGTACAATCACAAGTTAATTTTGAATCAGAACAATAAGTATTTTTAAAAAATCCTGCATCTCCTTTTTCAGTTCCAGTCGCTATAGGACAATTATCTCTTGTAGTATATAAACAACTATCGGAATTTTGTACACAACATCCTTTTTCTTTAGATCTTGATAATGCTAAACAAGAAGCTTCGTCTTTTACATCTTCCTTAAAAACCATTTGTAAATCAGGATAATTAGAAGTTTCTTTTTTACATCTTGTTTGTGTTATAAAACTTGCTTGTTGTCCAATAATACAACAACCCATTTTACATTGAGCAACATCACAATTTTGATCTCCTGCAAAAGAAGCATCTGCTCCTCTTGATAAACATGCAGCTTGAGGTGAATTTGCATAACATCTTCCATCACTCAAATCAAAACAACATCCAGGAGTACAAAAACTTGTAAAAGCACAATTAGTTTGAGCTTGTTTTCCATCAGGAGAACATTGTGAAGAATCTATATATTGACAAAATTTATTATCTATGGTTTTTTCACAACAAACTTCAGCTGCATTTGCAAAACTAATTAAGAATAAAGTAACTAAAATTAATAAAAATACTTTTTTATTAAGATTTATTTCTTTTTCGCTAACACTTTTTATAAAAGGGTTATTACTCATGGAGCACCCTCAATTGCAAAATAAAATTTATAATCTGAATCTCTTCCATTTAAAACATACACTCTGTCTGGATAAGGAGTATCTTTGTAAATTTCTATTTCTCCTCTATTTGCTAACATATATTGTACATTCAAGAAAGTTCCTGTTCTTGCTTCGTTATCAACAATATCAAAAGTAGTATCTAATATTTTTCCTAATGGAATATCAATTGTTTGTGTAAATTTAGGCAAGCTTACTTGTGTATTTCCTTTTACAAGAGTTATTGGATAATTAACTTTTATAGAAACATCTGTTTTATTTATTATAGTATCTGCTTTAAAACTTCCATTTAATTTTATTTCTGGAAAACCATATTCTTTTTTAAGATTATTAATATCAATACAAGCAGGAACCTTCATATTAAGATAATTTGTTATCTCTTCTTCTACATTTTTTGTAGGAACCATTAAATTTAAACATAATAATGAACCAGGTATTGCAGAACATAAATATTGAACTTTTCTTCCTTCGTATAAAACATATTTTCCAGGATTAATAGAACCTCCTTGATTACCAATTTGTGTTAAAGCTTCTCTAGAATAAGATTCTACACATTCTCTTACACTTTCTTCAACAAATTTAATTTTACTATCCAAATGTTTTTGAGGAGATATTCCAATACCTTTATCTCTCAAACTTAAAACTAAAATAATCAGAATTAAGATTACAAAACCGAATATAATAAATATAGTAACTTGCCCTCTTTTATCCATATAAAACCTCTAATTTTATAATTTATAAATATTTTGATTAAGTTTTTTTACTCTTTTATAGCAGAAGTATAAACAACAGATAAAGGCATTTCATTTCCAAATCTATCTTCACATCTAATATAATAAGCTCCTATTAATTGTCCATTTTCTGCCCAAGGTGCATAGAAAGCATTTCCTACGTTTGTCATTTCTGTTCCTTGTCCTAAGAAAAATTCTTTATTTGAGTATTCACATTTTACAGTATTGTCATCTTCTATTAATATTTTTAATCTGTCTCCATATTGCATATCTTTACTTATTCCTACTAATTTTGGAGGAAGAGTATCTACTTTTATTGAGAAAGAAACAGATTTTGTTGCTTGATTGTTTGCACTATCAGTACATAAAGCATAATAAGTATAATCTTTTGTTCCTAAAATTAATAATTGATGATGAATAGTTGAATTTGTTTCAAAGAAATAATCCACCATGTCTCCTTCAGTTGGTCCTAAATGAGAATATTTACACATTGCTATTCCAGATTCTGCTCCTCCAGAAGTTTTTGCTTCTAAAGTAATATTGTTTGCATAACAATTCAATCCAGAAGTAGTTGTAACACAATCAGGAGATATTACATTTAGTTCATTTAAATATAAAGGCAAAGTTCCAATTAATTTATATCCTTCATCAGGGTATCCTTGTGAATTTGAATTATTAGAAATATCTTTGCATGAGAACCAAAATAAATTCTCTCCAACATTTATTGGATTTACTTTTACAGTACAAGTTGGTTGATCTGTATTACTTGTTCCTACCGAAGTACATTCCATTTCGTTTGTCATATCAGCCCAAGCTTGTTTTTCTTTGCTCCATCTACAACTTTCAACTTCTTCATTTAATGTAATTTCAACTTCTTGTTCTGTTGCATTTGCCTTTACATAACTTCCAGATAAAGGATCAAAAAATTCAATTATCGGAGGAGTTGTATCTGGTGCTTTGTGTATTGTAAATTTAATTAAATAATCAACAGGATTTTCTATACCATTTGTTCTCATGCATTTTACATGATATCTATATTCTTGTCCATCTAATAAATTATATAAAGTTAAATTATGATTTTTTCCATATTTTCCATCTGAAAATGCTAAAGACATTGAATCAAAATTAGTATTATTGGTATCATATTTACATTTTGTTAAAGTTGGATTTCCAGAACCATCTAAGGTTGTAATTCCTAATTTTATTGTTGTATATTCTTTTATTTCTCCTTCAATATTAAATCCATTTAATCCATTATCTTTTACATTACAAGTTCCTGAAAAACAACTTATATTTATTGCATCTAAATTTGGTTTTATTACTGGAGGAGCTACATCTTTTGGATTACTTGCGTAACAAGTTGGACCTTCAACAGCTTCTGCTTCAAAAGCACATCCTTGTCCTAAAGATTTACAAGTATATTCTTGACATTCATAACCTGAAATTATTTTTCCATTTTTATCTGCTAATAATCCTCCTTTTGATATTGGTAAATTACATTTATCACAATCTTCGCTTCCATATGGAGCTTGCCACAATCCACAAAATTCTGAAACTGTAACTTTTGCATTTTCTCTAAAAGCTTCATTTATGATATAGATTAATGCGGCTATTACTACTACTGCTACAGCTATAGCACAACCTACTGCTCCAGCACCACATAACATGAATACTTCACTAAGAGCCTCTAGTGCTCCAACTATAACTCCTATCCCCGCAACAAGAAGGGTACCACCAACAACGCCCCCCAGTGTAGATAAAGCAGCTATCATTCCCCCACTTCCCCAAACATTTAGATCTTTTGGAGATTTAAAATACAGTCCAACTCCTGCTTGTCTATAAGCATTACAATCTCCATATAACCATTGATCAAGTTTTTTTGCACAACCTTTTACATAAGGATCTCCTTCCATTTTAGCCTTGCAATCTCTAGAAAAACCATCGTTAGTATAATCACAAACTAAATTATAATCTGCTCCACAATCTCCAAGACTTTTACATAAGGTATTTCCTTGTACTAAAAAATCATTTTGATAAGCTTCTTTGTTTGCTTCTACATGCCAAGAATAACCTGTATTTTTTACCCATTGCGTATCTGCTGAAATATATCCTGCTCCACAAAATTCTGCATTTTCTCCTTCCCAGAATTTAAATCCTGGAGGAACCATAGGTATACAAGATACTATCCCTTCTGCACCTTTATCTTTTTCTTCATTTTCTCCTGTCCAGACACAATCTCTTAAATCTGTATTTGAACAAGCAGTTTTAGTTTGTTGAGACCAACAATCATTCCATTTATTTTCTTTGAAATTACCAACGCCCATAGTAATTCCTGTAACAGGATCAGTTAAATTAGTATAAATACAAATTTTATCCCTGTAAGAATTTCCATAAGCTCCTTCAATACCATCTAAACAATAATGTCTGTAATGAACACTTCCAGGTAAATCTTTTGCAGGACCAACTCCAGATAAATATTCGCACCAAGATTCTCCATTTAATCTTACAGCAACTTCATCTCCAGTCATTAAAGGATTATCCCAAACATCACTACATTTCAAATCTCTACAAACAAAAACACCTGGTTTAGTTAAATCTTCTGCACATTTTTTTTCTGGATAATTACAATTTTCAGCAATATCTCCAGAATTCAAATATTCCAAATTATCACAAGAATCAAACCAATACAAATTAGTTGAATCTCCAACAGAATCTTCAATACAGCCAGTATGGTCTTTTGCTTTACATTGAGAACATTCTTCTGTTAAACTAGAACATATTTTGTTCTGTCTAAAAGCTCCTTCAATATTATCACAAGCAGTTCTTGTTGTAAAAGTGCATTCTCCAGAAGTAACACAACAACCTTTATCTTGTTTAGTACATTCTTTAGAACAAGTCATTTCATCAACAATAGCATTATTAAAATTCATTTCAAAATCTTTAGGAGTATTAGATTTACATTCTTTTTCTGTATAAATATTACAATTATTTCCAGTTATACAACAACCAGGTTTACATTCAGGAATTTGTGCCATAGGTTTATCAAACCATTGTCCTTTTTGTTTTTCACAAGTTCCTTTTGGAACATTAGAAGAACAAGTATTATCAATAAAACAAGTTCCTAATTTACAAAAAGAAGCTTGAGAACAAGATTCCACATTTGGTGCAGAAGCTCCAGAAGGATCACAGCTTGCAGAATCAGTAGGACTCTGACAATATTTATCTCCAATTTTTTCACAGCATCCAACTGCTTCTACCTCTTTAGCATTAATCAAATAAATAGTAAATATAGATAAGATTATTACAATTATTTGAAATATTGCTTTTAATTTTTTAAACATGAGTATCTACTCCTTTAATTGCAAATTGTAATTTATATTTCATACCTGGAGTTGTAACTGTATAAATTGAATCAGGATACAAATCTGTCCTAAACACTTCTACCTTGCTTTGTTTTAATAAAGTATATCCTACATTATCAAATTCTCCAAAAGTAGATTCAAACTCTAAAATATCATTTACTGAATTTTGTATTTCTCCTAAAGAAGTTTCTTGTGAAAAATCAAGTCCTTCAAAAGAAACTTTTACATCTTTTCTTTCAAGAGTTATTGGATAAGTTATTTCATACTTTACCAAATCATCTTCTATTGTAATATTAATCTCAAATTTTCCTGCAATTAAATTATAATAAGAACTTCTAAACGCATTAATATCAAAACAGGTATTGAATTGTCCTTTTACGTAATCATTTAATTCTTTTTCCATTTTGTTTCTTACTAACATTTGGTTTTCGCAACCAATTTTACGTTTTCCTGTAGTAGGATCTATAACAGTTACTGGAAAATCAAAACATAAATAAGAAATTTTTTCTCCTTTGAATAACATATAATTTGTTGGAGTTAAAGTCCCTCCTTGATTACCCATTTGCATTATCGCAGAATTAGACAAATCAGTAATACAATCTTGCATCTCTTCTTTTATAGAAGCAAGTTTTTTATCAAGCATTGGTTTTGTTCCATAAATTGTTTCTGTTAAAGACTCTTGTAAGAAAAATAATAATAAAATTACAATTAAAATTACAAAACCTAGAACCATAAATATAGTTATCTGACCTCTTTTTGACATATAAACTATAAAATTTAAGAATTTATAAATTTAATCATTGCTTACTCTTGGAGCTAATAAAAATGAAAGACTAACTTTATCTTTAATAGTATAATCTATTTTTAAAGGATAATCTTTACTGAATTGGATAAAAACATCATTGCTTAATTTTGAACCTTTAGCAATTTTTTTAAGATATTCAAGAGAATATTTTGATTTAATATTATTTTCTTTTGCTTCCACAGAAGTTTCTTTGGTATTTTGTATTTCTGAATGAGCATTAGAAAAATTTCCTTCTGTTTTCATAATAAAATTATTATCTTTTACCAGGAAATTAACTGAATCTGAAACAACAGACATATCTTCAATAGCTTCATTAAAAATTAAAGTATTTGTTCTTATTTTTGCATCGAAATCTAATTCAGGAACTTTTTGAGTTTGTGTATGTAAATCTATTAAAGCCAAAGTAAATGATCTATTAGATTCTCCTTTGAAATCTATTTGTAATTTATTATCTTTTAATTCAAGAATTACAGAATCAGAAGGTTTTGCTCTTTTTAAAATATTTTTTAAATTATCCAAATTAACTGCAATCTCTTCTCCATTAACTGTATATTCTGAAAAAGAAGGACTTAGTATATTTAGAACTACCATTGCTACATTAGCAGGATCCATTGCAATTAATTCAATTCTATCTTTATGTAATTTAAATTTAACTTCATTAACTAATTCAGAAATTATATTTATTGGTTCTCTTAAATATCTTGAGTCGTCTAATATTAATTTCATTTAAACCCCATAAAAACTGAAATTTTCTTATATAAATAGATTTTGTATTTTTAGTATATACTTAACCGCCACCCAAATAACTAGGTACGATTGGAGATAAGAAAGGCCATACATAAGGCATTATTATTACTAAAATAGTGATTATTGTTGTATGTGTCCAATGTTCTGCCATTCCTCTTGCTGCTAATCCTCCACCATGAACAACTGCTGAAGTCGAATGCATTTTAATATTCAAAATTAAACCTATTAAAATTCTTAAAACCAAAGGATTTGTTATATAAGGAATTCCCATATTGCCTAAACCAGTAATTTCCAAGAAAAATTCAACATTCATTACAGCAAATAAAGCTACTATCATAAAAATAACTGCATGCAATCCATGACCTAGCCAATGTGAACCTCTAAAATTCATATCTGCATGAATAGCAAATAATTCATACAATCCAAGTATCACCCCTAATGTGATTACTGGCAATATTATTAAATCAGCCATATAAATTTAAAATATAAAGAATATATAAATCTTTTTATAATCTCATTAGTAACTTCTGATGCAGTTTTTTGTCAATATTATTTAAATTTTGTATTATTTGAGCTTGTAAAGTTATATCTTCTCCATGTAATATATTTCCAAATACTCTTACATAGTCTCCAATATTAATTATATTTGTAGTATTATCAAAAATAACTTTTAGTTGTGAACTATTATCTTCTAAAATAAAATTATTTTCTTCTTTGTTAACTACAAAACCTGCAGTCATAATTCTAGAATCAATATCCTCAATATTTCTTATTTGTTTTTCTATAAACATTTTAATACTCACGCCACCTATATGTGCATTTAGAATTAGCACATTCAAAGAATCTTGTTTCTCCTTCGTCAGCTGCTCTTGTTTGTTGTAACCAATAATATGCCTCTTTATTTCCACATTTAGGGCATTTTGCTTTGGTTTTAGGAAGAGTTATTTTTCTTTGCTTGATTTCTATCTCTTTGGTTTTAACTTCTTCTTTAATAACAGCTTCTTTCTCTTTAGAAACATATCCACAAGAACATACAAGTTTAGTTTTTCTTGCTCCTTGTTCAGGAACTAAAATTGCCGAGCATTTTGGACAAAAAAACATTTCTAATTTTTGAACTTTACTCCTATTTAAATGTTTTGTAACTAGATTATATTCTTTACAACATTAATTAAATCAACAAACAGTATTTTTACATATCCTAACCAAGGAATTTTAAATAAAGCTCTTCCATAAACTGCATTTGAAGAAGTTTTTAATTCATCTGATCTTGAATCAGCATTATTATCTCCTTTGGTTTGAATAAATATCTGATTATTTTCATTATATACTTTTACAATTCTATGAATTATAGGATCTCTTAAAGAACCTTGAAAAACTGCCACTTGTCCGAGTTTAATTTTTTCTGGTTTAACTCCAACCAACACCATAATATCTCCTTTATTAAAACCATTTTTAAAAGAATAACTTTCAAATTGTTCTTTACTAATATTAATATTTTCATACCAATTTGAATTAGCTTCCCACCAAGTTTCAAAATTAGAATTATGCTCCATGCTAGACGATACAACCGCAACAACAGGATAACTTGTACCTAAAATTAAACCTAATCCTGGATATATTAAAAATTTTACAATTAAAAATGCAAGAATAACATTTACAATCCATGAAGCAACACTATCTTCATACCAAATAAAATCAAAAGTTTTTTTTGCATATAATTTTATTTTTGACATAACTTCTTAGAATTTTGATATATTAAAAAGGTTTTGTTTTTATTCAAAACAAACTGAAGATAATTGTGATAAAGGAGTTCCAGTTATTTGATCTTCAATACATTTTTTAGCAGCTTCTGCTTCACTTTTAGTTAGAATATTATCTGAACCCGCCACATCATTACATAAATTTAAATTAAAACCATGTACATCAATACAATCGCTTTCAGTCATAACTCCTCCTTGAAGGAGTCTTATCAAACTCATTATTGTTGTTCTATCAGGTAATTCTATAATTTCATTATCTCCAGACTCAAATTTTATCCTTTTACAAATGTTACCAATACAAGTTTTACCTGCAGCACAAGTTAAAGTACCTTGTTTAGCTAATCTAGTTCTACAATTAGTTGTAACCATTTTAGTTCCACAAAAAGTATTAAGAGCAGGAGTATAAGAGGTTACAGTACACTGACTTGTACAAGTTTTTTTAAGAGCCGAACACATTGTTGCAGTACAATATTGACTTCCGGATATACAAGACGACCATGCAGGACAAGTAACTTGAGTATATTGACAAGTAGTTTCTCCTTGACTACAAGAAGATTTAATAGAAACTTTTGCTGTTTGTGTTTGTTGATTCATACTATCAAAAGAAATTTCAAAAGCACCAAATACAGGGTCTTCAATAGATTCTCCTACTTTTAATCTTGTTTTATCTACTGGGGCATAGGTTATAGTAATTTGGTCTAATCCACTTGGAAGTTTTTTTGTTACCAAAGTACCTGTAATTTTTACATTATTAACTTCAACTTCTTTTCCATCTTCTAAAACAATTTTACGTGCGCCTGCTAATAAAGTAATTTTATCAAGTGAACCATAATTATTACTACTCATTAAAGCATCTATAATTGTATACTCTCTTCCAAGTATAATTAACTTATTACCTTCTATATCTGCTGCATCTTTTATTTTAATGTTTGAACCAACAATATCTAAAGTATAATTCCATGCAAATTTTAAAAGACTATTATCAAAAAATAAATAATAATCTACAGGTTTTCCAGGTCTATTTGGATCTGCTTCATAAACTAATTTACCAGAAACAGGATTAAAATTAATTGTTTGTTTGTAATCATAATTTCCCTTATTATTTCCTTCTGCATCAACCCAAATTTGTTTTGCTAATAAATTACTTAAATGATGATAAGTAAGACCACCAATCCCAACTACAGATTGAATACTTTTATCTTTCTTTAAATTTATAGAATAAGAATCTTCTATACAAGTAGTTGTAGTTAAACATTCTACTTTTTTAGTTAATGTTATACTAGTTGTTCCTATATTTAATACTAATTTTGAATCTATATCTTGTATTGTTGTTGGTACATTTGGTGTAAAAGCAATATCTGTATATTCATCTCCAACGCTTAAAATTTTAATATTTATTTTTTTAGTATTCCAATTTACTTTTGTTATCATAAATTTATCCATTTTATTTTCATGACAAGATTCAAAACAAACTCCTACAGGAGTTGAAATAGCTACTCCTTCATTAGAATTTTTCAACAAAACAGTACAAGAAGTTGGACTTGAAGTTTTACAAGCTCCATTTTCACAACCATTTGGACAAGTATAATAATCCCAAGCAACATTTCCACCAGAACAATAAGCTTCTGCTAAACGATTTGGATATAAAGTTTGATCAGAACAACCATCATAATAAACTGCTCCCAAAGTATCTTTAACATTTCCTTGAATATTATAATTTTTTCCATTATCAGAATCTACGCAAACGTTAACCGCAGGTATTGATGAATTAACACATTTTCCACCAAAGCATTTTTTACCATATTGAGAACAATCTACTTTACTGGAAGTAGAATAAATTCCATTACAATACCATTCAATTAAAATATTTGTATTATCTCCAGATTCACAATAATCCCAACCAGTAGTTGGAGTAAATAAAGATCTTCCCAAACTATTTTTTGCATCAATCTTTCCTTGAATATCTAAATTCCAATAATTAACATTTGAACCATCTGTTTTTGTGCAAGAAGCTCTATTTGAGAAAGTTGTAGCTTCTAAAGTTCTTGTATTATCTGAATTAGTTCCAAATAAATTTGATAAAAAATCATTTATTGAAAAAGCAAATACAATTGGAGTTACTAATATTAATAATAAAGAAAGTACAATCAAACTCTTTTTCATACAAATAAGATTAAAATTTATATATTTAAATCTTTTGTTTTTATTTTTTAGAAGCTAAATCTAATTTAGCCTTTTGTTGGGCTCTTATTTTTTTGAAAATATAATCTAATTGGTTTTTCTTCCAACCCTTTTTAACTAAAGTATCTTTAATATCAATTTCAGATTTTTTATCTGCTAATTGTTTTTTAACATAAGCTTCTAATTTTATTTCTTGTTCTTTATTTGAAATTGGAGACCCTCTTTTTAATACATAATATTGCCAATATATGAAAACTCCAACAATTACAACTACTACAAATAAAATCATTAATATATACCAAGGGAAACCTGGACAATCATTATCACACCATCCATCTTCTAATGGATGACATACTCCATCCCCACATTGATATTCTGGTTCTTCAGTTATTTCTGTTCTAGTCGCAATGGAACATTGTTCTGTAGTAGAACTTAATTGAGTTCCAGTAATTGTATCATAAGTATAAATGGTTCTTGTTCCTATTCCATCTCCTTCAGAATCTATACAATCTCCTAATCTTTGTTCATATGAAGTTTGAGCAGTTACAGGAGTAGTTATACTACAAATTCCACCAATACAACATTTTAATGAATCTGATGAAGCTACAGAAATAAATTGTCCAATTGTTCCGGTACATTGTTGATTTTCTAAACATGGTTGTCCATCTAAACCATCACAAGTATAATCAGAATAATCTATTGCAGGTTCCATACATTGTCCTGTAATGCTCTCTTTTGTTTGACAAGACATACATTCATCATCTGCTAAAGTACAAGTAGAAGTACAAGTTGTATCACAACCATCTCCTATTCCATCATTATCACAATCTTCTTGATCTTCATTTTCAATATATATACAATTATCTTCATCATCACAAATTCCATCTTCATCAATATCATTATCACAAACAGCACACATAATATTAGTTGCACAAGCAGGATCTAAACAATCTGGAAGATTATTACAATCATTATCTATATTATCATCACAATTAGTTTCTGATTGAAGACAAGAAGCAGGCCTACATCCTCCATTCACACAACCATTTAGACAAGCAGTATTAAAAATCCAAGCATTATTAGTACATATTTGTAAATTAGTTCCACTACATTGTGTTTGCTCTGGAGTACAAATAGAAGTTACACAATCTGCAGATGATGAACAACATGAACTTGGATAATCACTTGATCCAGAAATAAGTTTAGTATTAAGACATATTTTTCCAGTTGTACAAATAACTCCACCTAATCCTAATACACAAGTTTTTGATTCTACACTACTTCCACATACATTAACAGTACCTGCACCACCACAAGTCTGAGGAGCAGTACAAGTATTTGGACAAGTACCACTACATCCGTCTGAACCACCACATTTCCCAGCACAAGAAGGAGTACAAGAAGGAGTACAACTCCTAGTTAAAGATAATTGATTAGTACAAGCCGTATCTGTACAAATTTGTTGCCCCCCTATACTAGGATTATAAACTTGACAAGTAGTCCAAGTTGAACAAGTTGTTGTTGTACAAACTCCTTTAGATCCACTTCCACTACAGTCCTTAGCAGTAAATGCTACTTTATTTGACAAAGCTCCATTCCATACCCAAACAACATATTTTTGTCCAGATTCTAAAGCATAACTTGGAGATAATGGTTGTACATTTCCAGCTACATCTCCAGGACCTATTACTTTTATATTAAATTCATTAAGTGTAAAAGTTTCGGTTGCTTTTGATGTATCATCTGTTACTTCTACAGCATAATATGTTGATGTAGAAGGATCTGCATTACTTATTTCTCCTTTAAAAAGATCAATACTATATTTTCCATTACTAGGAGCACTTCCACTACTAAAAGATATAGTTGCTTTTGATTTAGTTCCAACACAAGAAGTTGTAATAGTTGAAGATAAAGTAACTGGAGTTATTGTACTTCCTCCTCCACTAGGAGAAGTTGAAGATGTATTTGCACAACATTTTTTATCTAATTTAGTACAATCAGCAGCACTTCCAAGATTAACATCATAACCTACCACAGCACATTCTTGAGTAGGAGAAGTTACACATTGACTATTTGTGTATCCTGTGTCACTAGCAAGATAAGAGCAAGTATTTGTAGTATACATAGGTATTTTAGTTTTACAAAAAGCCCCATATGATTTTAACTCACATCCATATGCACAAGTTTCTGTATATAATTTTTTATTATAACAAAATTTTAAAGTTTTTCCATCAGAACCACATTCTCCTATTCTGCTAACTACACCATTTACAATATTACTATCTCCGTTAATAGGGGCATTAACACAATCATCTTCAGTAACAGTAAATGCTTCTGCCGAAGTTGTTCCACTTCCACTACAGTCCTTAGCAGTAAATGCTACTTTATTTGACAAAGCTCCATTCCATACCCAAACAACATATTTTTGTCCAGATTCTAAAGCATAACTTGGAGATAATGGTTGTACATTTCCAGCTACATCTCCAGGACCTATTACTTTTATATTAAATTCATTAAGTGTAAAAGTTTCGGTTGCTTTTGATGTATCATCTGTTACTTCTACAGCATAATATGTTGATGTAGAAGGATCTGCATTACTTATTTCTCCTTTAAAAAGATCAATACTATATTTTCCATTACTAGGAGCACTTCCACTACTAAAAGATATAGTTGCTTTTGATTTAGTTCCAACACAAGAAGTTGTAATAGTTGAAGATAAAGTAACTGGAGTTATTGTACTTCCTCCTCCACTAGGAGAAGTTGAAGATGTAACACATTTTCCATCACTACATACTTTACCATAATCAGAACAATCTACAGCACCAATTTGAAAAGTGTATGAATTTGCACAATAATGTTCTCCTAAAAGAGTACCTGTAGTATCTTGCCCAATATCTTTAAGACAATAATCAGAACCTATTGCTTGAGTTGTAGTACTAGAACCAAACGAAGAACTAGTTACTGTAATTTTACTAATGGTACCTTTTACATTATAATTCCAATAACTAGAACTAGAACCATCTGATTTTATGCAAGAATAAGTAACCGCTTCTAAAGTTCTTGTATTATCTGAATTAGTTCCAAATAAATTTGATAAAAAATCATTTATTGAAAAAGCAAATACAATTGGAGTTACTAATATTAATAATAAAGAAAGTACAATCAAACTCTTTTTCATACAAATAAGATTAAAATTTATATATTTAAATCTTTT